>DASUZK010000117.1:0-28631 GCA_036376915.1 Solirubrobacterales bacterium | reverse complement strand
TTCATCACCAACGGCGTCCGCGCCGACTTCCTCGTCTGCGCGGTGAAGACGACGGAGGAGGGCGGCCACGGCGGCATCTCCTTCCTCGTCCTCGAGCGCGAGATGCCCGGCTACGAGGTGGCGCAGAAGCTGGAGAAGATGGGCTGGCACTCCTCCGACACGGGCGAGCTGGCCTTCACCGACGTCGAGGTGCCCGAGGAGAACCTGCTCGGAGAGGAAAACGGCGGCTTCAAGCTGATCATGGCCAACTTCGCCTGGGAGCGGCTGCTGATGGCGATCGGCGCCGTCGGCGCGATGCAGCGCCTGATCGAGATCTCGGTCAACTACTCCCTCGAGCGCGAAGCCTTCGGCCGCCCGATAGGCAAGTTCCAGGCGACCCGCCACCACATCGCCGAGATGGCGACCAAGGCCGAGGCCTCCCGTGCCATCACCTACAACTCCCTCCGCCTCTTCCACGAAGGCCACGACTGCATCAAAGAGGTGACGATGGCCAAGCTGGTGACCCAGCGCGCCGTCCTGGAGATTGCCGACCAGGCCCTCCAGATCCACGGCGGCTACGGCTACATGAAGGAGTACGGCATCGAGCGAGCCGTCCGCGACGCCCGCCTGGGCCCAATCGGCGGCGGCACGGACGAGGTCATGAAGGAGATCCTCGGGAAATTGATGGGGCTCTGACCGCCTCTTCGAGGATTTTCTTGACCTGGGCGAAGGTCATGGGGACGTGGGGGGTGGCCACGTCGGGGTCTGCTTCCCTGGCCGCGCCTTCAAGCCTGTCGGCGAGCTCTTTGAACCTGCCGATTGGCGGGTCCAGGTCGCCCTCATCGTCGACCTTCCCCGCCAGACGGCTTCGAATCTCCATCACCCCGGCCCTCGCGTCGATCGGCCAAGGGTCATCACTCGCCCTTGCCATCACATCGAGCGACTCCGACAGGCCGGACAACGCCTTTTCGAAGTGGAGCTGATTGAGTCGCTGGGCTTCGGGAGTCGGACGATCGGCAAGGGACCAGATCGCCAGATAGGCGTTGAGCGTCACGTCTCCGGCTCTCCCGGCGCACACCGCCCACTCGTACAACAGTGACCTTTCTCCCTGCGGATCGACCATCGAGTCGAGTTCGTCGTACGTGCGGCGGGCAAGCTCCATGCCCTCCCGCGCCCGGTCCGCTCTCCGCAGCGCGCTGCAGAGGTTGGTCCGAAAGTTGAGTTTTTCCGGTTCCTCGTCATATGGCGCTTCGGCGGCACGCAGCGCAACCCGGGGATTGCCGCGAAGCCTGCGCGAGATGAAGACGATGTCGGCGAGGTCGGGTATGTATGTGCCTTCGCGGTAGGTGCGGACCGTCCCCCTGAGGATGTCGTAGTAGATCTCGGCTATGTCCCGCCCCCAATCGTCGGCGAGGCGCACCGCCACCTCTGCGATGGACCGGTGGCGAACCATCAGGTGGGACCCGGCATGCGTGAGCGCCGCCTCCTCACCCAAGGGCCAAATCACTTCGTCGTGGATTCTGCTCCGCGGTATCCCGAGCGCGGCTGCCAGCGCCTCGGGCCGAAGGGTCGTCACCCCGTGAGCGTGGAGACAGGCAACGCAGAGGAATGCCTGGAGCAGGGTCGCACCCGAATCGAGACTGATGCCCTCGAGGCGCTCACCGAGGGTTCGAACGTGGTCGGTCAGGCCGTCGCCGAACCTCACCCGAAGCATCGCTCCGAAAAGACAGCCTTCGCTGCCGGCCGCTTCCTCCTGTGCCGCGCGGAGAAGGGCCTCGCTCCTGCGAGCCGGCTCATGTATTCGCGCCAGGTCACCAAGGCCCCGCTCTCCCGCTGTCGACCATGCCTCGACGATGGCCGACGCGTCTCGCTCGTCCAGGCCCTCGACCGGAATCGTGGTGAACCGGGCATAGCTCGACCACGGGCGCGCCGGGTTGCGCCCGGCCCGCCAGTCGGTGGTGCGAGTGGCGAGAAGGAATGCCACATCGCTACGACCGCCCTCGTGCAAGATCCGGAGTGCCTCGAGACATTCCCTCCCGACGACGTCTGCGTCGTCGATGACCAGCAGCCACGGCTTGTCCCCTTGCGGTAGCGCGGAGACATCGATACGCCCCTGCACGTCGGCCTCCCGCCAAAGCACGCGCCAGCCGCCACCGGTGGCGCACGCAGCGGCAACCTGACGCAGTGCGGTCGACTTCCCTTCGCCCGCTGGACCCGCGAGAAGCACCACCTCGAGGGTGTCCGGTTTTCCCTCCGCGGCCAGCAGATCAAGCGTCTTCACTGCCGAACCGAGCAATGGAACGTCCGGTGAAAGCGCAGTTCGCCAAGTCGGCACCTGGCCGTCGAAAAAGCGAACGAGGTCGGACTCGCCGACGCTCTCCTGCTCGGCGAGCAGGGTGGAGGTCAAAGCGGTGAAGCCCTCGAGCGGCGAGCGAAAGTCGTCCGCGGCGAGTGGCCCCGCACCGGCATCCTCGGCGTCCGCCGGCCTAACGCCGGCGATCGTGTCGAAGAGGGACTCGCAGTCCACGCCACGGTAGAAAGTGACGCGTCCGGGAACGAACCCGACGCTGGCGAAGAGGTTCGCGTGCCGGCTGGAGAGCTGGTCCTCGTCGTCGCCATGGAAGGTCCAGAGGACATCGAGGTCTCCCGCCCCGTGCCGACGAATCGCCGCCACGAGGGCAGCGGTGAAGGCATCGTCCCAGCCGCCGTACCCCGCGACGATGGTCGTCCTCTCCCGCAAGATGCCTTCCAGCGAAGCCTGGAGTCCCGCTCTCTCCTGCTGCAGCTGAGCCGGCACATGCGCCGTGTCGTCGCGCCGCCAGAAGCCGTGCAGATGCGCGACGACGACCGCGCCGTCCGTCGTGACGTCCTCCAGCCGCCCGTCGGCATCGAAGATCTTCGTTATCGCCGTGCCTCCGGCGCGGCGCACCGCGAGCTCTACAAGAGGGTCGAAGTTCGTGGTCAGAACCAGGCCGTCGTGGTCCGTCAACCTCGAAAGGAGAAGACTGGCCAGGCTCTCCACGGCCTCCGGGACGATCCAGTCGTGAAGACCCCGTTCCGCGGCGACGCAGTAATCCTCGTCGAAATCGCCAGGGGTCAGCTGGCCACTGGCAAGGCCTTCGATGCTGGGCTTGTGAGCGTTCAGCACCATTGACCGCACGGTCATGTTGAGAGCCTGCTGGCCACGCAGGCCAAGGAGGATCTCGGCGGCGGCCTGATATTGCTCACCACCAGCCTTGTTGCGCACCGCCGCATCGAATGCCTCCCGAGCCCCGGAGCCTCCGCCCAGCTCCGCCTGCATCCACCGGAGCGCTTCGCTCACACCGGGGACGCGTGGTGCGGTCAGTCCGGAGCCGACGACAAAGGCGTAATCACCGCTCAGGCCGCGGAGGTACCCCAGCCGCGAGGCAAGGATCTCGCGAGGATGGATGACTGGCACGAAGCCAGTGTATTTATCCTGGTACGCCCCGATGTTTGGGTGGAGCTCGGTGGGCGGGTACCGTCATTCCGTGATCTATCTGCTTCGACATGGTGACGCCGAAGCCGGAACCGGCGACGACGCGGCGCGGCGGCTGACGCCGAAAGGCGAACGCCAGGCGGAGGTCGCGGGTCGGGCGCTGGCGGCGCTCGGCGTCGAGATCGACGCCTGTCTCGCCAGCCCTAAGGTGAGGGCGCTTGGCACAGCGCGGCTCGCCTGCGAGGCGCTTGGCATCGCGCCGGAGGTCGCCGAGGAACTTCGCGGCGGGCCCTTCGATTCGCTCGCTCTCACCGCCGGGCGCGGCGGCACCCTCCTCGTCGGCCACGAGCCTGATTTCTCCGGTGAGGTAGGGAGGCTCACCGGCGCCAACGTCAAGCTGCGCAAGGGGGGGCTGGCGATCGTCGACGGAAGCACGCTGCGGGCGCTGCTGAGGCCGAAGGACCTCGCGGCGATCGCTTCCGGGTAGCCCGAGCATGAAGATGTAGACGCTAGTTATCCGAGGACATAGAAGCTCTGTATTGGTCCTCCTGTATATAACGCGTCATATAAGACGTCCAACAATCCTTCACCGGGACAGAAGAATTTGCCGCCTAATTCATTGATTGGCATCTCATCCGCAGTGATGTGATTGGAGCCAACAGATAATTCACTGCCGACGGTGTCAAACACACAGTCGATGCCGAGATTGGGGCACTGTAGACGTAAGCGGCCACTCGTGGCCGTCAGGACTCCTTCGTCCAACCCGGTCTTTAAGAGGTTGCTTAAGGGCTGTTCTTGGACGGTCACCGTACAGTTGTTGTGCGCGGAGCCGGTGCCACAGCCCGAGAACGACATGGACGTTCCGTGGACCGACTGGGGATTGCCTAACCCTAAGGGGTTCACTTCAACTAAGGCGCCTAAGCATAAGACGTTGATAAGCGCTAATAGTTTCCAAACCGTACCTGCCTCCAAGGCCACATGAAGCGTACCCACCCCGTCTTCACCTCCACAGGCTAAGGTTAGATATGAGCTACAGAGCTGAGTGCTGGTAGCCGACGCCGATGTCGCACCAGCGAAGACAGCTGCGACCACAATCGCGAAAGTGAGGTTGAACACGTTGATGAGCCTCATGTGAGCACTCTCCCAGTTTGCCAATACGGTTCAGAGCAGGATAGGCAAAACGTGTTTTATTCATCTAGAAACGTTGAAAAACGCCTGACTCAGAGTCATTGGCTCTTTCTTGGAGCTAGATCTCCCTGCAAAAGCCGGAACTACAAAGTTTCGCGTGCGCCAATTCGGCACGAGCATACTTTCGCGCTGCACCAACACGCCTTGCCGTAAGTTGACCTACCTCCAATCTCTACTAAGATCGTCCTGAGTGAAGATTGTGAGCAAGCCGACGCGGTTTCCCATCGTAGTATTTGCGCTGTTCGCGCTGATGCCGTGTTCGATGGCGTCGGCTGACTTCTTCAATCAGGACACGATTCAGCGGTTCGCGCCGCTTCTGGTCATGGACTCGCGGGAGGACAATGGGCCTTCGAGCGCCCCTTGGTTCATCGACCGCTCGCGCCTCGCGTTTTCCGAGCACGGGTTTTGTGAGAACGAAACGGTCTACGCGGGGCCCTGGACCGTCAGCGCGACCCGCCGGCTGGGTCTGCTGGTGCCGAGAGAAAGTCGGTGGCAGTATCGGACCAAGCAGTCGCTGCTCTGTAATCGAAGCGGCCCGGTGCTCTTGGCTACCGACTACACACGGCCCTATGACTCGCATCGCCACTCGAGCCTCCACAAGAGCGAGGGCTTCTTCTTCACCGCGAATCTCACCGGAGCAAAAGGCGGCATGCCGTTTACCCAAACTGACAATCACGAATTCGTGACACAAGCCCCGATCTACTACGACGATGGGGAGCTGTTCAACGAGAACGGCTCCCGCAAGAATCCGAAGCGAGCGTACATCTCCTACTGGTTCTTTTACCCCTTCAACGACGCGCCGCGGGCCAAGTTCCTCTTCAACCACCAAGGCGACTGGGAGAACATCTCGCTGCTCTTCCTCAGGGGCAGCGATAGCCTCTGGACGCTCGAGGAGGTCTCCTACTCGGCCCACGGCGCGCCCAAACCGATCGCTGCCACCTGCCCGGCTGCCCCTCCAGACGGCGATCGATTGACCTGTCCCGTCCCCCGCACGACGTGGGCCGGGCAGTCGCGACTCGTCGGCTTCGTGGCCGACGGCAGCCACGCGACCTATTCGTCTTCCGGCCCTCACCCGATCCATTCCGCTCACGGGCTGGCGACCGATCGCACCTCGTCCATCTCCTCCGGATACTCATGGCCCACTTGGAAGAACCTGCTGCCGCTCGAGGCGCAGGGCTGGGCGGGGTTCTGTGGAGCATGGGGGAACGTCGGAAAGTCATACCTCCCCTTCCCCGCCGACAGAACCGGGCCGCTCGGGCCGGGCTGCCTCGACGAGGAAGAACGGCAACGCAAGCGCGGTGGGCCGGGTAGCTGGGGGGTCCCGAGGTCTTCGCCCGGAGACCGGGCGGCCACCCCAGGAGAAGCGATCGGCGTAGATCCGCTTCAGTGACGCGGGGGGCGGCGATCGCCTCTGCGTAACTCGGCAAGCTTGCCATGGACAAGACGCCCGATGGGCGTACGATCGGTCGGCGAGGCGGGACAACGCGACTGAAGGAGAGATCAAATGCTCTGTGCACTCACGGTCCGCAACCTCAAGCCCGGCACGATGGAGCAGTTCAAGCAGGCCTTCATCCCCGACGACGTCAGCAACGTCCCGGCCGGCTGGAAGCAGTTCTACGCCCTGCAGAGCGTCAGCGACCCGAACCAGGTCATCACCTTCGGCCTCTTCGACGGCACGCTCGAGGAGCTGCGTGCCGGCCAGCAGGACCCCGACGCCGAGTACGAGAAGCGCCGCGCCGCCGCGGATGAGTTCGTCGAATCGGTCGGCACCGACGGTGTCTTCGAGGTGGTCGAAGAACGGGCCATGGGATAGGAGCCGGCGGAACCGTCGGTTAGGGTCGTTCGCGACCGAACAACCAGCAGGGGAGAAACGAGGAGCCCATGGCTTACGAAATGCAGATCCGGCAGAGCCAGGATCGCGTCAAGATCCGCAGCCCCTGGGCGGCGGCGCTGCTGCCGATCGTCACCCTGGGGATCTACCACCTCGTCTGGTGGTATCGGATCAACCGCGAGCTGCGCGACTATGGCAAAGCCAAGGGCTTTGACCTCGGCCAGAACCCCACCAACTCGGTGCTGGCGCTCTTCCCGGGCGGCCTGATCATCGTCCCCGCCCTGATCACCTACTGGCGAGGGACCAAGCGAACGATGGGCGCCTCCCGCGTCGCGGGCCAGGAGCCGCTCAACGGCTGGATCGCGATCCTGCTCTACATCTTCATCGCACCAGCCCTCTGGGCCTACATCCAGGTCTCGCTGAACCACGTATGGGAAGCCGAGGCCGATGCGATCGAGGGCCTTCCGGCGCCCCCACCCCCATCTGACCAGATGCCGCCTCCGCTGCAGCAGGAGCCGCCGGCACAGCAGCCGCCCGCGGACCCGCCGCCCCCCGGCCCGGCTGCCTGACCCGAGCACGATGAAGCAGCGCGTCAGCCTGGTCACCCTCGGCGTGGGCGACCTCGGGCGGGCGCGCCGCTTCTACGAAGCGCTCGGTTGGAAGACCGGTGCCGCACCCGGCGAGGACGTCGTCTTCTTCCAGGCCGGCGACATGGTCGTCGCGCTCTGGGACCGCGCCCGGCTGGCCGAGGACAGCTGCGTCGAGGACGCCGGCGGCTGGGGCGGCATCACGCTGGCGCTCAACCTCGGCTCGCCGGAGGAGGTCGACGCGGTGATCGAGGAGGCGCGAGCCGCCGGCGCGACGATCGGCCGCGAGCCCGCCGAGACCTTCTGGGGCGGCTACAGCTCGCTCTTCCTCGACCCCGACGGCCACCCCTGGGAGGTCGCCCACAACCCCCACTGGACGATCGCCGAGGACGGCGGCGTCAGGTTGAGCTGACGTGGACGACACCCAGCGCGCCCACCTCAACCTGATCGACAGCTCCCGGCAGCTCTTCGATCTCGATCCCCGCGCCGAGATCGAGGACGAGCCAGGCTGGCTCCTCGGCGCCGGCAGCGCCAGCCACCCGGCGATCTCCAACGCGGCCTTCCGCCGCGACGACGGAGCCGATCCCGACGAGCTGCTCGCCCGTGCCGGAGAGTTCTTCGGCGAGCGCGGGCGGGGCTTCAGCATCTGGGGCCGCGACGGGCTGGACGAGGATCGCGACCTCCTCGCCGCGGCCGACGCGGCGGGGCTCCAGTTCGTCTACGCCATGCCGGAGATGACCCTGGGGGAGCCGGTGGAGGCGCCGGCCCTGCCGCCCGGCGCCGAGCTGCGCCGGCTGACCGCGGACGGAGAGGCGGAGGACTACTGGAGGGTGGCAATGGCCTCCTACGCCAGCCTCGGCTTTCCGCCGGAGGTCTTCGCCGGCTACACCGACCACGCCGGTCTGCTCGCCGCGAACGTGGCCGCCTTCCTCGCCTACCTCGAGGGGGAGCCGGTCGCGATCGCGATGACGATCGTCAGCGGGGGCGTCGCCGGCATCTACTGGGTCGGCACCCTCGAGCGGGCTCGTGGCAAGGGGCTCGGCCGGGCCGTCACCGCCGCCGCCACGAACGCCGGCTTCGAGCTGGGCGCCGACCTCGCCTCCCTGCAGGCCTCGCCGATGGGCAAGCCGATCTACGAGGCGATGGGCTACGAGACCGCCTTCGAGTACCGGCTGCTGATGTCGAGCCCTCCCCAGGGCGCGTAACGGGCGGTACCGATAAACCGACTGGCCAGTCAGCCAGCGCCCAATCCCTATAGCCTCCCGAGCGACTTTCACCAATGGAGAAGGAGAACGCAGACTGATGGGACTTCTTGACGGGAAAGCGGCGATCGTCACCGGATCGGCGCGCGGAATCGGCCGGGCGACCGCCGAGATGTTCGCCAGCGAGGGCGCCAAGGTTCTGATCAACGACCTCGACGCAGACGTCGCCGAGCAGGCCGCGAGCGAGATCGACGGCGAAACCGCCGTCCACGCCGGCGACCTGACCCAGCCCGAGGCCGCCGACAAGCTCGTCGCCGCCGGGGTCGATGCCTTCGGCGCGGTCGACATCGTCGTCAACAACGCCGGCTACACCTGGGACAGCGTCGCCCACAAGATGACCGACGAGCAGTTCCAGGCGATGCTCGACATCCACACGATCGTGCCCTTCCGCGTCGCGCGGGCGCTGGCGCCGCACTGGCGCGAGGCGGCCAAGAACGAGCGCAACGAAGGCAAGGAGGTCTTCCGCAAGATCGTCAACGTCTCCTCGACCTCGGGCATGATGGGCAACGCCGGCCAGGTCAACTACTCGGCGGCGAAGATGGCCGTGGTCGGCTTCACCAAAACCCTGGCCAAGGAGTGGGGCCAGTTCAAGATCAACGTCAACGCCGTCGCCTTCGGCTTCGTCGAAACGCGGCTCACCGCCGCCAAGGAGCAGGGCGGCGAGATGACCTCGCCCACCGGCGAGAAGATCGAGCTGGGCATCCCCGAGCAGATGCGGGCGATGGCCTCGGCGATCATCCCGCTCGGCCGTCCCGCCACGCCGGAGGAGGCTTCGGCACCGATCCTCTTCCTCGCCTCGCCGCTGGCCAACTACGTGCACGGCCAGACGCTGAACGTCACCGGCGGCATGTTCGGGGGGATGTACACCTGAGCTCCACGGCGACAGAGGGCAGGCGCCCGCCCCGCTACCTCGACGTAGTGGACCGGACCTGGCCTGCCCTCCGTCGCTTCATGGGCCTGCACACCGTGCTCTACCGGGCAACCGGAGGGCGCTTCGGGCACAGGGTGCCGGGCGGCCCCGGCACGATGCTGCTGCTCGACCACGTCGGCGCGAAGAGCGGCACCAAGCGCACCTCCCCCCTCCTCTACGTCGAGGACGGCGAGAACGTCTTCGTCATCGCCTCCAAGGGCGGCTTCCCCAAGAACCCGGCCTGGTTCTACAACCTCAAGGCCAATCCGGACACGACCGTTCAGATCCGCTCCGAGCGGCGAGCGGTCCACGCCCGCGTCGCCACCCCCGAGGAGCGCGAGCGCCTCTGGCCGCTGGCCGTGAAGGCCTACGGCGGATACGAAGACTACGCCGCACGCAGCAAGGGGCGTGAAATCCCCATCGTCATCCTCGAGCCGCGCTAGTCCCTCCTGGTAGCGGGGCTCACTCCTTCGGGCGGCGCTCCTCGGCGACGGGGTCGCCGGACTCGCTGGCGATGCTTTCGGGCGGCCAGGGACCGGCCCAGTTGTCGCGGGCGCCGTCGATCGTGATCGTCGTGCCGGAGAAGAAGTCGCCGGCCGGCGAGGCCAGGTAGGCGACGAGCCAGGCCATCTCCTCGGCACGTCCGGCGCGGCCGATCGGGATCGATCGCTCGAGGTTGTCGACGACCACCCGCGGATACTTGGTCAGCAGGGTCTCAGTGGCGAACTGGCCGGCGGCGAGGGCGCAGGTCTTGATCCCGAAGCGCGCCCACTCCACCGCCAGCGTCCGCATCATGTTCTCGACCGCGGCGCGGGCGGCGCCGGAGTGGACCATGCCCGGCATCCCGTGATGAGGGGAAAGGGTGACGCTCAGGACCTTGCCCCCGCCCTGGGGGATGAAGGCCTTGGTCGCCGCCGCGTGGGTCATCAGCCAGGTCCCCTGCACGTTCAGCTCGATCACGGTGCGGAAGCCTTTCGGCGTGATCGTCTCCGCTGGGGCGAGGAACTGGCCGCCGGCGTTGTTGACCAGTACGTCGATCCGGCCGTGCTCCTCCAGGACGCGGTCGAAGAAGCGGTCGACCGCGTCTTCGTCTCGGATGTCCATCGTTTCGCGATCGAAGGAGCCCGGCAGGCCGGCGGCCAGCTCGGCCGTCTCGGCCAGCGGCTCCTCGCGGCGGCCGCAGCCGACCACGGCGGCGCCGAGACGCGCCAGCTCCAGAGCGGTCTCCCGCCCGAGGCCGCTGCCGGCCCCGGAGACGACGCAGACCTGCCCTTCGAGCAGGCCGGGCTTGAAGATCTGCGAGTGCGAGTCATCGGCCATGGGACGCGCGCAAGCCTATAGGCGACCTCGACCCAGGTAATGTGACCCGGCGATGAAGGTGCGGGTCGAGCCCAAACCGCTGCACGAGCCGCTGGCCGGGGGTACGCCGGGCTCGACCGTGACGGTCGAGCCGATGGTGGCGGGCCGGGTGACCTGGCCGCGGACGATGATGGAGCGCCCGGGCGGCCGCTTCGAGACGCTGAAGCTGCTGCGCGCCCTGATCACCGGCAACCCGGCGGCGACCGTGCCCGTGCCCTCCTTCCTGATCCGCCACCCCAGCGCCGGCGCGATCCTCGTCGACACCGGCCTGCACCCCTCGATCGCCACCGACGGCAAGGAGAACTTCGGCGGCCTGGGTGCCCGGATCGGAAAGCCCGACCTGGAGGCCGGTGAGGACGTCCCGGCCCAGCTGCGCAAACGGGGCCTCGACCCCGGTGAGATCCCGGTCGTCGTCATGACCCACATGCACCTCGACCACAGCTCGGCGATCTCGGAGTTCCCCAACTCGACCTTCGTCGTCAGCGAGACCGAGTGGGAGTCCGCGGCCACGGGGCCGCGCCCGATGCTCAACGGCTACCGCCGTCCCCACTTCGACTACGCCTTCGACTACCGCACGGTCGACTTCGACCGCGGTGGGATCGACTCCTACGCCACCTTCGGCCGCACCTTCGACCTCTTCGGCGACGGCTCGATCCGCCTCGCCTACACGCCCGGCCACAGCGCCGGCCACATCTCGGTGATCGCCCGCCTCGCCAAGCACGACTTCGTGATCGGCGGCGACACCACCTACACGCAGGCTCAGCTCGACGGGTCCGCCCCGTTGGCGCCGCGCCCCTTCGACGCCCACAACTACCGCCGCTCGCTGCAGGAGCTGAAGCTGTTCAGGCGCGAGTACCCCGACGCGATCGTCACCCCCGGCCACGACCCCGAGTTCTACGCCGGGATCAGCGCTCTTTACGAGTAGCCAACCCCGCGTACATCTCGCGCACCGGGGCGAAGATCTGCTCTGCCACCTCGAGCTGGCGCTCGCGGTTCGGCGCCTCCTCGGTGGGGAACTCGATCGGCTCGCCGAACTGCACCGTGACCTTGGGGAAGCGGAACCGCTTCCAGCGCCGTACCGCTGCCGAGCCGTGGATCGCGACCGGGACGACGGGCGCACCCGATTCGAGCGCGATGCGGCCAATCCCCGGCTTGACCTCGCCCAGCTTGCCGCTGCGCGAGCGGCCCCCCTCGGCGTAGACGAGCAGCATCCCGCCCTGGCGCAGGATCGTGAAGGCGGTCTTGAACGACTCCTCGTCGCGGTGGCCGCGGCGAACCGGGAAGACGCCGCCGTGCTTGTAGATGTAGGTGAGGACGGGCGGCCCGAACATCTGCGATTTCGCCATGAAGCGAACCTGGCGGCGCAGGTAGAGCCCGACGAAGAAGTGATCCATCTGGCTGAAGTGATTCGGGGCGAGGATCACGGCGCCGGACTTGGGCACGTTCTCGATCCCGATCGCCCGTGTCCGGTAGATCAGCAGCGTCGGCAGTGAGATGAGGATGCGGACGAGGGGGTAGGTCCAGCCCACCCCCTTGCGCGCGGCGGCGTGGAACTGGTCGAAGTACTCGGCTGGACGTTCGTCCTTGTAGACCTGTGGCTTCATGTCCGGCATAGGCGCGACGGCCCCCGCCGTCGCTACGCGATACCCCCGTTGCGGCCGGCAGTTACGCGGGGCTGCCGTCCCCCTCAGGCTTCGCCCAGCCCTTCGCCCGCTCGAGCGCCCGGTGCCACCCGGCGAGCAGGGCCTCGCGCTCGCCCGCGCCCATCGCCGGCTCGTAGCGGGCCGCCTCGCGCCACATCTCCCCCACCTGCTCCAGCGTCCATCTCCCGGTCGCGATCCCGGCCATGTAGGCGGCCCCGAGAGCCGTCGTCTCGGCGATCTCCGGCACGACCACCTCGACACCCAGCACGTCAGCCTGGAACTGCATAAGCCAGTGGTTGGCGACCGCCCCCCCGTCGGCCTTCATCACCGCCAGGTCGTCCTCCGACGCGGCCTCCTGGGCGCGCACGGCGTCGACGGTCTGATAGGCGATCGCCTCCAGCGCTGCCCGCGCCAGGTGGGCCCGGCCGCTGCCGCGGGTGAGGCCGACGATCGTGCCGCGCGCGTAGGGGTCCCAGTGTGGCGAGCCGAGCCCGGTCAGGGCCGGGACGAAGTAGACGCCGTCGTTGCCGTCCAGCGACGCGGCCAGCGCCTCGCTCTCCTCCGCGCTCTCGATCACCCCGAGCCCGTCGCGCAGCCACTGCACCGCGGCTCCGGTGACGAATATCGAGGCCTCGAGCGCGTAGGCGGGCAGCTCGCCGGCGCCGCAGGCCACCGTCGTCAGCAGGCCCTCGGCCGGCTCGGGAGCCTCCGAGCCCGTGTGGAGGAGGACGAAGCTGCCGGTGCCGTAGGTGTTCTTCGCCGTGCCGGCCCGATGGCAGGCCTGCCCGAAGAGCGCCGCCTGCTGGTCGCCGGCGATCCCCGCCACCGGCACCTCGCCGCCGAACTCGGAGGTCGCGCCGTAGACGTGTGCCGAGGGCAGCGGCTCGGGCAGCTGGGCCGGCTCGACCCCCAGCAACGCGCAGAGCTCCTCGTCCCAGGCGAGCTTGCGAACGTCGAACAGCATCGTCCGCGAGGCGTTGGTGCGGTCGGTGGCGTGACGCCCGGTGAGCTTGAACAGCAGCCAGGAGTCGACCGTGCCGAAGACGGCCCGCTCGGCCCCCTCGACGTTGCGCAGCAACCACTCGATCTTGGTCGCGGAGAAGTAAGGGTCGAGGACCAGCCCGGTCCGCTCCCGCACCAGCGCCTCGTGCCCGGCCGCACGCAGCTCCTCGCAGCGTTCGGCGGTGCGGCGGTCCTGCCAGACCAATGCCCGGTGGATCGGCTCGCCGCTCGCCGGGTCCCAGGCGACGACCGTCTCGCGCTGGTTCGTAACCCCGATCCCCTCCAGGTCCGCGCCCCGGATGCCGGCGGCGTCGATCGCTTCCGCCGCAACCCGCCGCGTTACGTCCCAGATTTCCCCGGCGTCGTGCTCGACCCAACCCGGCCGCGGGAAGTGCTGCTCGAACTCCGAGTAGGCGCGGCCGGCGATCCGCCCCTCCGCGTCGAAGACCAGGCAGGTCGTCCCGGTCGTCCCCTGGTCGATCGCGAGGATCACGAGGAGAGCCTAGCCCTCGCTCGCAAATTCACACTGCGTGCTTTTCGCCGCAAACTGGTCGAATACACAAAATTCTTGTTGCACAGGTCTTTTGGATCACAAAGGATCGAGGCCCCAATCAAAGGAGACACACGGTGAATGACGCACCCTCCCAACTGCTCATCAGTGGAGATCAGCTTTGGGTCCTGCTCATCGGCGCGATCGTGCCGGTGGGCGGCTACTGGATCAACAAGGTGATGCCGTGGAAAACCGAGACCTCCAAGGCAATCGTGCAGATCGTGCTCACGAGCATCGCGGCAACGCTCTACACCTTCATTGCCACGGACATCGGAAGCCTCACGAGCTTCGTCGAGCAGGCGTTCTCGGCAATAGTCGCTGGACTGTTCGCCCACAACATCCTCTGGAAGCCCGCCAACGTCAACATCAAATTCGGGGCAAACCCAACTCCGACACAGGCCGCCGGGCTCACGAGCAAGGAGTTCACAGGCCTCGACGCCGAACAGAAGCAGGCCATCGTCGTTCCAAACAACTAGGCCTGGGAGCTGGCGCCAGTGGGCAGCGGTCTGGCCCACTGGCGCCAAACGCACGAGCGACGAGGAGACGCCAGACTGTTCGCATGGGAGCCGGCGAGCTTCAGGATGCCCCGCGACCGCCCAGCGGCTCGCGACAGAGCGTGGCCCCTCTTGGCGCCGCGGAGCAAGCCAGCGCCCTGCGAGGCGGCAAAGTCAATGCCCGAGAGCTGGTCGAAGCGGCCCTGGAGCGCGCGCAGGCGACCCAGGAGACCCTGAACGCGTTTCGCGTCATCTGCGGTGAGGAGGCGCTGGCCGCGGCCGAGGAAGCCGATCGCCGGCTCGCCGCCGGCGACGAGTCACCCTTGCTGGGCGTGCCGGTCGCGATCAAGGACGACGTCGACTTCACCGGCCACACGACCCCGTTCGGCTGCGGCGGCGGTCGGCCGGCGGTGCGCGACGCCGAGGCGGTGCGCCGCATCCGCGAGGCGGGCGCGATCGTGATCGGCAAGACCCACGCGCCCGAGGTGGGCCAGTGGCACTTCACCGAGACGCCGCTTCACGGCGCCACCCGCAACCCGTGGAACACCGACCACACTCCCGGCGGCTCCAGCGGGGGTGCGGCGGCGGCCGTCGCTGCCGGCGTCGTCCCCGCGGCGATCGGATCGGACGGGGCGGGCTCTATCCGCATCCCGGCGGCCTGGACCGGGCTCGTCGGACTGAAGCCGCAGCGCGGCCGCGTCTCGACCTGGCCCGACCCGGAGGCCTTCAACGGCCTCAGCTGCTACGGCCCGCTGGCGCGCAGCACCGCCGATGCCGCCCTGCTGCTCGACGCCGCCCGCGGCAACGTCCCCGCCGATCTGCACAAGCCCGAACCGCCGAGCGCGCCCTTCGTCGAGGCGGCGACGCGAGAACCGGGCCACCTCCGGGTCGCGATCTCCTTCGCCACCCCCTTCGGCGTCCCCGACAAGGTCGATGTCGAGCATCGCGCCGCGATCGAGGCCTTCGCCGAGCGGCTCGACGAGCTCGGCCACGAGATCGTCCGCACCGATCCCGACTACGGCCTGGTCGGCCCCGCGATCATTCCTCGCGGCATGAGCGGGGTCGCCGATTGGCTCGACGCCCATGGCGAAGACCGCGGCTCCCTGGAGCCGCGCACCCGCGTCCACGCCCGCTTTGGCAGTGCCCTGCGCGGCATGCCGCATCGCCTCTCCCGAGCCGCGGAGCCCGGGTTGCGACGCCGGGTCGGCCGCGTCTTCGAGCGCTGCGACGTCGTCCTCACCCCGGTCACGGCGAAGCCGCCGCCCCGGATCGGCGCCCTGGAGGGCAAGGGCTACTGGGCGACGAGCACGACGGCCAGCGCGACCTGCCCCTTCGCCTTCGCCTGGAACGTCGTCGGCTGGCCGGGGATCAGCGTCCCTGCCGGCCTCACGTCCAACGGCCTGCCGATCGGCGCCCAGCTGCTCGGCCGCGAAAACGACGAGGCAACCCTGCTCTCGCTGGCCGGTCAGGTCGAGCGCGCCGAAGGCGGTTGGCCTCAGGCCGTGTAGGGGGGCCTTCGGGGGTCCCTCCTCAGGCCGCTTTTCGCGGGAGTTCCTGAGGAGGGACCCCCCGAAGGCCCAGACCCGCAGAAGCAAACCGGCACACCCAAGCTTTGGAACGAGACAGCACCTCCCGGGGAGGTCGTTTTGAAGCTTGTGTGCTTCCAGAGGGCACCCGAGAACCGCTTACTCGCTTACCCGGCAACTGCGGGTGAGCGTACTGGCGAGCTTGCGACCGTCGTCGAAGGCCATCGAGGCGCGGGCGAAGGGGAAGACGGCGCCGGGGAATCCGGGTGGCGCCGCGCAGGCTGCGCTCAGGTAGCTGCGTGCCCGACCCCTGTACCTGAACACGCGAAACAGACTGAGGCTGATCTGCCGGAGATAGCCGTAGCGGTTGACGGAGACGGGCAGTTTCGCGGTCAGGCTCGTGCCGAAGGTGCCGCCGTGACGGTGAATGCGGAAGAAGATGATCCGGGTCGTGGGGACCGGGTGGGGGCCGTATACGTGCGCGAGGATCGCCGGGTGCCCGTGGTCGACCGAGTTGAAGGCGACAATGCGCCCCCTGGTGGGGAACGTCGCCTGTTCGGGGAACGCGGTGTTGGCGAGGTAACGACCCTCCCCGACGAGCGCGGAACGGCAGGCCTCGAGGGCTTCCGCGCTGGTGCCTGGATCGACCTCCGACGGGTGGCAGACCGGCAATCCCCGCGTGTCGATACGGCCGCCGCGATTGATCCCGATCGAGATCCACCTCAGCGCGGGTGGCCGGGCGCCGGAGAACGTCCTGACCGTGCCGTCGATCTCGATGGAGATCGGGGCCAAGCGGTCGCGTGGGAGAGCGTTCGGCGCGATGCCGCCGTCGAACTCGACGAATAGGTCGCCGCGCTCGACCAGCTCAGCGCGAGCCGAAGCCGGCGCCGTCAGCGACGCCAGCCCGAGCAGCGCGATCGCGAAAGCCAAGCGTGCTCGAGACCGCCACATGCCGACATGGCTCACAATTGCTCAGTATTTCATTTGTAATTACGGTCGGCGGCGGGCCACGTATGCGCTGCCGAAATCGACCAATTGCCGACCGCGATGAGCGAAGCCAGCGAGGGTGCGGCCCGTGACCCGGTGGGAGAGGTCCAGCTCGTACTCGCCAACTCGGAAGCCCGCGCGGATCGCGTCGACGGTCATGCCTATCTCCATGCCGTAACCCTGGGCAAAGGGAAGGGTGGTGCGCAACACCTCGGTCCGCATCGCCCGCTGGCCGGAGATCGGCGCCTCGGCCTCGAAGCCGCACAGGCGCCGGATCGACCAGCGGGCGAACCCGAGCGCCAGCCCGAAGCCGCCGCCCAGGCGACGGCCGAAGGCGGCGACCGCCAGGTCGCACTCCCCCGACTCGACCGCCTCGACCAGCGGCGCCAGCGCGCGCGCCGTGCCACCGAGATCGCCGTCGCAGAGAAGGACCAGCTCGGGCGCAGCTGCGCTCAGGGCCGCTTCGGCTGCGGCGGTCACGTTGGCCCCCTTCCCGTGCGGCCTGCCCCTGCTGACCACCTGGGCGCCAGCCGTCATCGCCGCCTCGGAGGTCCTGTCCGTGGAGGCGTCGTCGGCCACCCAGATCGCGGCCGCGGGGAACGCCCCACGCAGTGCGGCGATCGTCTCGCCGATCCGGTCCGCCTCGTTGCGGGCGGCCACGATCACCGCGAGCGCATCGGTTTGATTCGTGGCCACGACGGGACATTCTGCCTTCCGGTGCGCCTTTTCCTCCCTATGGGGGGATAAAGCGCACCGGAGCAATGGATATGGTGCCGCGCCATGGACATCGAGGCGCACATCACAGGGAACGTCTGGAAAATCGAGGTCGCGGTCGGGGACCAGATCGAGGACGGCGACACCGTCGTCATCCTGGAGTCGATGAAGATGGAGATCCCGGTCGAGGCCGAAGACGACGGCACCGTCAAGGAGATCCGCTGCGAGGAGGGCCAGGCGGTAAGCGAAGGCGACGTCCTCGTCGTCCTGGAGTAAGGGCCCGATGGTCGAGCGGCTCGCGGGCGGCAAGCTCATCCTCGACTCGCCCGCCGAGGCGGTCGTCCGGCTCCGCATATCCAATCCAGAGCGCCGTAACGCGCTCGACCACGACATCCTCGACGCGATCGCCGAGACGCTGCCGCGCCTCGATCGCGGGATCGAGACGCGCTGCCTGCTGATCACCGGCGCCCCACCGGTCTTCTCGGCCGGCTACGACATCGCCTCGATCCCCGCCGAGACCTTTGAGCGGGACGCGGAGGCACTGGTCGCCCATCCCTTCCACGCGGCGATGGAGGCCATCGCCACCCACCCCTGGCCCACCGTCGCAGCGATCAACGGGCACTGCATCGGTGGTGGCCTGGAGCTGGCGATCACCTGCGACATGCGGCTCTGCGCCGCCGGCGCGAAGCTCGGGATGCCACCGGTGAAGCTCGGCCTCGTCTACGGCCACACCGGGTTGCGCAAGTTCCTCGATACGGTCGGGCTGGCACGCACGAAGGAGCTCTTCCTCACCGGGCGCAACTTCGAGGCGGCCCGGGCCGAGGAGATCGGCCTGGTCCACGAAGTCCTCGACGGCGGGCGGCTCGAAGAGGCGTCGGTCGCGCTCGCGGCCGAGATCGCGGCCAACGCGCCGCTCTCGATGCGCGGCAACAAGAGCGCGATCGACCTTCTCAACGCCGCGCCGACCCTCACCGCGCAGCAGGAGGCGGGGCTGATCGCCCTGCGCGAGTCCTGCTTCTCCTCCGAGGACCTGCGTGAGGGAATCCGGGCCTTCGCCGAGAAACGCAAGCCGGTCTGGCGCGGACGGTGAGCACCGCAAGCGCGCGGCTCGCCGCCGCCGACCCGACGATGGCGGCGCTGATCGAGCGGGTCGGGGAGATCGACCTGGAGACGCGCCTGAAGAGGCGCAGCGAGGAGCGTCCCGCCGACGCCTACGGCGCGCTGCTGCGGGCGATCGTCGGGCAGCAGCTCTCGACCAAAGCGGCGCGGACCATCTACGGCCGCATCCTCGAGCTCTTCGACGGTCGCACGCCGGCTCCCGAGCAGCTGCTCGAAGCCGATGAATCCGGCCTGCGCGCCGCCGGCCTCTCCGGCCGCAAGGTGGAGTACGTCCGCGACCTCGCCGCACACGTGATCTCCGGCGAGCTGGAGCTCGACCGGCTCGGCGAGCTCTCCGACGAGGAGGCGATCGCCGAGATCGTCGCGGTGCGCGGCCTCGGCACCTGGACCGCGGAGATGTTCCTGCTCTTCCACCTCGAACGCCCCGACGTGCTCTCCGGCGGCGACCTCGGCATCCGCAAGGCGGTGCAGGTCGAGTACGAGCTGGAGGAGATGCCGGCGCCCTCGCGGGTCCTCGAGATCGGCGAGCCCTGGCGGCCTCACCGCAGCCTCGCCTCGCTCTACCTCTGGGAGTCGCTTGCCAGCGCGCCCGCCGGTTGAGGCCAGCCCGATCCGCGCCGGCAATGGGGTCATGCGCCCACGCCTGTGGCTGGGCCTTGCCCTCTTTGCCGCGATCGCGATCGGCTCGGTCGCCCTGGCGCTCGTCGTCCACGACCGCGAACTGGACAGCTTCGAGACCAACCAGCGCAGCGAGGCGGTCCGTGCGGCGCACCAGGCGGAAGCGCTGGCGACGCTCTCCGTCGGGCAGCTTGCAACCGCCACCGCCTTCTACCAAGCCGAGCCCGCCTTCACCCAGCACGAGTTCGACGTCATCGCGAGCTCGCTGCTGGACTCGGGTGGGCTGCAAGCCACCGCCTTCATCGACTCGGTGCCACGCCGGGAAAGGCAGCGCTTCGAACGCGAACACGGCTTTCAGGTCGTCGAGCGGGGCTCCCTCGGGCAGATGCGAACAGCCGGCAGCCTTGCTCACCACTATCCCGTCGCCTTCGCCGCGGCAACCGGGCTGACCGTGCAGCTGCCGCTCGGCTACGACGTGGGAACGGACCCCAGACGCGGCCGCTACCTGGATCGGGCTCGAGACACCGGCCAGCCGGCGGCCACGCGGGTGATGCGGCTACCCGTCGGCGGCACCGGGATCAACGTCTTCCACCCGGTCTTCCGCGACAGTGCCCCGACCCGGACGGCCGCCCAGCGCCGTGCCGCGTTGGTCGGGTTTGCCGGGGGTGGCTTCCGTGTCGCCGACCTCGCGGGCGCGGCGACGGACACAGTCCCGGGAGACGTCGAAGTCTCGCTCATGGATGGGGGTCGAGTCGTGTCCGGGCCCGATCTCCCGCGCGATGAATCGGCCGCCGCCCCGGTCCGGATAGCCGACCAGACCTGGCTCCTGGTCCTCAACGACCCCGACCGGCCCGGCGTCGCCCTGCCGCTGCTGATCGCCGTGTTCGGGCTCTCGCTGGCGGCGCTGATCGGGGCGCTGATCCTGATCTGGAGCCGCAACGATCGGATGCGGGAGCTGAAGCGACAGGCCAGCCAGGACTCGCTCACCGGGCTGAAGAACCGGCGCCGCTTCGAGGAGGACCTACGGGGAGAGCTGGCGCGCAGCAACCGCTACGGGGTCCCCGGGGCGCTGCTGATGCTCGACCTCGACCATTTCAAGCAGGTGAACGACACCCTCGGCCACCCCACCGGGGACCGGGTGATCGCCGAGATCGCCGGCGTGCTGCGCGGGCGCACCCGCGAGACCGACGTGCTGGCACGCCTGGGCGGCGACGAGTTCGCCATCGTCCTGCCGCGCTGCGACCTCGAGAAGGCGCAATCGGTCGCCGCCGAGATCGCGACGGCGATCCGCGAGCGCAAGGACGGAGACGAGGGGGCCCCGAGGATCACCGCCAGCATCGGCATAGCTCCCTTTGGCCCGCAAACGCCGGCGACCTTCGAAACGGTGCTGGCCAAGGCCGACGCCGCGATGTACGAGGCAAAGGGCTCGGGCAGGGACTCGGTGTGCACCTTCCACTTCGACGAGGGTGCCGAGGGTGAGGCGACCCTGGGGGCACCGGAATCGATCTAGGGCCCGCGCTAGTCCGGTGTCGCCAGGCCGTGGCGCAGCCGCAGGACGCGATCGACCGAGGCCTCGAAGGCGTCACGGCTGAGCGCCGCTGAGCGCAGCCCCTGCCGCAGAGCGCGGGCGGCGCGGGCGGCCGCGCGGTAGTCGGCGAAGAGGAGGAGGTCGGTACCGGCGCGCGCCGCTGCCGTGCCCGCCTTGGCCGCGCCGCCGAAATCGCGGACCGCGACGGCTTCCATCGCGTCGGTGACCGAGACGCCCCGGAAGCCGAGGCGCGCGCGCAGCTCACCGGTCGCGATCGGGCGGGCGAAAGCCGCCGGCTTGGGAGAGAGGGCGGGGTAGATCGCGGTGCCCAGCATCACTATCTCCCCTCCCGCCTCGACGAAGCGGCGGAACGGGGCCTCGTCGACCCGGCGCAACGTCGCCTTGGAGAGCCCGATCCGTTCGACCGCGAAGTCGGTGTTCTGGCGAGCCGCACCGAGGCCAGGGAAATGCTTGGCCGTGGCGACGACACCGCCGTCCTTGAGCCCTTCGGCAAAGGCGACCCCGGTGGCGGCGACCTGGGCGGGGGTCGAGCCGAAACCCCGGTGGGTGATCGAGATCGTGCCGCCCGGACGGGCGACGTCGAGCACCGGCGCGAGGTCGACGTCGATGCCCACGCCGCGGAGGTTGGCCGCGGTCGCGCGCCCCTGCCGGCGGCTGAAGGCGGTGCCCCGGGCGCCCATCTCCTCTGCCGAGGCCGAGGGAGCGCCACCGACCCTCTTCACCAGCCCGCCCTCTTGATCGACCATCACCAGCAGCGGATCGCGCAGGCCCGGTGGCCGGGGGATCGCCTGCAGGCGGCGAACGAGGCGACGCCCGGCACTGCGGCTCGGCAGGTTCTCGGCAAAGAGGATCACTCCGGCGAGGCCCCCGGAGCGGATCATCCGGCGAAGCGCCACCGTCACCTCGGTTCCCTGGAAGCCGGCGACGAGGCGCTGCCCGGCGAGCTGACCCAGTGGCAACCGGGAAGCGACGGACGGCTCGGGCCGCCCCGTGCCGTCGCCAAGCTTGGCCCCGAAGGCGAAGGCAGCCAGGGCAAGTCCACAGACGACACCTGCCGCGATCCGCCTGCGCCTGGTCCTCGCCCCCACGTGTCTGACCTTAACCACGATATGACGGGGTTTAAGTCAGACACGCTCCCCGGGACAGGCGTCCGGGGTGGTGCTTAGCCTTGCGCCGCAAGTGGCCTCTCTGATCTCATTCGACGAAGCCTTGGCGCTCGGCGAGCTGACCGACCGCCAGGAGATCGGCGACCTGATCGAGCGCGCTTGGCAGGTGCGACGGGAGAACTTCGGCGACTCGACCGACATGTGCTCGCTCGTCAACGCGAAGTCGGGCGGCTGCGCGGAGGACTGCGGGTTCTGCGCTCAGTCCCGCTATGCCGAGGCCGACACGCCGATGCACGCGATGATGGAGCCCGAGCAAATCCTCGAGCACGCCAAGGCCGCCGAGGCGGCGGGAGCGCACCGCTTCTGCATGGTCACCCAGGGGCAGGGGCTCTCTAAGCGCGACTTCGAGAAAATCCTCGAGGGCACGAAGCTGGTCGCCGAGCAGACCAACTTGAAGCGCTGCGCCTCGATCGGCCACATGTCGGGCGAGCGGGCGAAGAAACTGCGCGAGGCGGGGATCCAGCGCGTCCACCACAACGTCGAGTCGGCGCGCTCCTACTACCCGGAGGTCTCGACCACGGTCCGCTACGAGGGCCGGCTGCGGACGATCGACGCGATCAAGGAGGCTGGTCTGGAGACCTGCGTCGGCGGCATCCTCAACCTCGGCGAGTCGCCGCGCCAGCGGGTCGAGATGGCCTTCGAGCTCTCCGAGCTCGACCCCACCTCGGTCCCTATCAATCTGCTCAACCCGCGCGAGGGGACCAAGTTCGGCGACCGCCCGCTGATGGACGCCTGGGAGGTCGTCAAGTGGGTGGCCATCTTCCGCCTGATCATCCCCGGCGCCCTCTTCCGCCTCTGCGGCGGGCGGGTCGAGAACCTCGGCGACCTGCAACCGCTCGCGGTCAAGGCGGGACTGAACGGGGTGATGATGGGGAACTTCCTCACCACCCTGGGCGCCGAGCCCGAGGACGACCGGGCGATGTTCGAAGAGCTGGGCCTGAACGTCGCCCGTCAGCCCGACAACGGCACCAACCCACGCCCCGACAACCGCGACGGCTGGCTCGAGGGCGCGGCCCCGTCGACGCCGATCGACGAGCTGATCGACCGCCAGGACGAGGCCAACTTCTGGGACCCCTCGACCCAGCTGCGCGTGATCAAGAAGGCCAAGAAGCCCCCGCCGTACCCGGCAGCCAAGAACGTCGCATGACCGACGTCGCAGAGCGGCTGGAGGAGCTCCGCGACCGCGGGCTCCACCGGCGACTGCGCCTCGTCAGCGGCCCGCAGGGGCCTCGGGTGACGCTCGACGGGCGCCCGGTCCTGCTGCTCTGCTCGAACAACTACCTGGGCCTGGCCGACCACCCGCGGGTGCGCGGCGCGGCGGCGGAGGCAGCGATGCGCTGGGGCGCCGGAGCGGGCGCTTCGCGGCTGATCTCGGGCAACATGCAGCCGCACCGGCGGCTGGAGGAGAGGCTGGCCGAGTTCAAGGGTCATGAGGCGGCCCTGCTCTTCGGCTCGGGCTACCTGGCCAACACGGGGACGATCGCGGCCCTGGCCGGCGAGGGCGAGGTCGTCTTCTCCGACGAGCTCAACCACGCCAGCATCATCGACGGCTGTCGCCTCTCCCGCGCCGAGACCTTCGTCTACCGCCACGGCGACGTCGAGCACCTCGCCTGGGGACTGCGCGAGGCCGGGAAGCGCGCCTCGCTGATCGTCACCGACGGAATCTTCTCGATGGACGGCGACGTCGCGCCCCTGCCGGAGCTGGCGGAGCTGGCAAGGCGGCACGAGTGCCGGTTGATGGTCGACGAGGCCCACGCAACGGGAGCGCTCGGGCCCGGTGGGCGTGGCTCGGTCGCCGCCGCAGGGCTTACCGGCAAGGTCGACGTTGTGATGGGCACCCTCGGCAAGTCCCTGGGCTCCTACGGCGCCTACGTCTGCGCCAGCCACGAGCTGACCGAGTACCTGGTCAACGCCGCCCGGCCCTTCGTCTTCTCCACCGCCCCCCCGCCACCCGTCGTCGCGGCGAGCCTGGCGGCGCTGGACTTGCTCGAGTCCCACCCACACCGGGTCGAGCAACTGGCCGCCAACGCGGCGACCTTGCGAGCGGCGCTCGCCGCCGAGGGGCTGGCCGTAGGCGGCTCGGCAACGCAGATCGTGCCGGTCGCCGTCGGCGGCGCCTCCCAGACGATGGAGCTCTGCGAGCGTGTGCTGGAGCGAGGCGTCTTCGCCCAGGGCATCCGCCCGCCGACCGTGCCCGAGGGCTCCTCGCGCCTGCGCTTCACGGTGATGGCGACCCATCGCGCGGACGAGCTGGAACGGGCCGCGAAGCTGGTCGGTGCCGCGGCGCGCGAGATGGGCATCGCAACGGCCCCGATTCCCATCGCCGCCTGAGCCTTGCGGGGCGTGTTCGTCACAGGCACGAGCACCGAGGTCGGCAAGACCGCGGTCGCTGCCGTCATCGCCCGCACCCTCGCCGCCGAAGGCAAGACTGTCGCCGTCTTCAAGCCCGCCGTCACCGGCCTCGACGAAGACAGCGAGCCAGACCACGCGCTGCTGCGGCGAGCCGCCGGATCGGAGCAGTGCGACGAGGAGATCGCGCCCTACCGCTACGGGCCGCCAGCGTCGCCGCACCTCGCCGCGGCGCTCGCCGGCGAGGAGATCGACCCCGAGCGGCTTCGCACCGTCGCCCGCAACGCAGCGCAGAGCGCCAACGTGCTGGTCTGCGAGGGCGTCGGCGGCTTGCTCGTTCCCCTCCGCGAGGATTACCTCATCCGCGACTTCGCAGCCGATCTGGGCCTGCCGGTCGTAATCGCGGCCTCCCCCGGCCTCGGCACGATCAACCACACGCTGCTGACGATCGAGGCGGCCCGGGCGGCTCGCCTCGAAATCGCCGCCGTTGTCTTGACCCCATGGCTCGAGCGGCCGAGTCGCATCGAGCAATCCAATCGCGAGACGATCGAAGAGCTGGGAAAGGCTGAGGTCGAGGTCCTACCCCGTCTCAACCTCAGCGCCCCAGGTACCTGGAACGTTGATTGGCGACTTATGCGTCGTATAGGCGATTAACTCGCCACTCGCTTAGCTGGAGACGATCACGTCGAGGCTCGACGGCGTCAGCTCGACCTCGAAGCCAGCCGCCGCGGCGATCGTCGCGGCGTCCTCCGGGCCCTTCGCCTCACGCTTCGCCAGCAGCAAAGCTCGGGCGACGTCCCCCCGAACGGCCTTGGCCATATGCGACACGGCCTTGCGCTCCCCGCCCTCGTCGCGAAATGCGCGCACCGCGAGCAGCTGCGCTCGCTTCGGCTTCCAGGCCGCCACGTAGGCGCCTGAGCGCATGTCGACGATCGTCTCGCCCGGCTCGTCGGGCAGCGCCACCCGCAGCGAGTCACGCCACCAGGCCGCAAGCGGGCCGATCCCGTCGAGCTTCGTCGATGGAGGCAAGCGATAGTGCGGAATGCAGTCCCCGGGCCGGACGAACCCCCAGAGCGCGCTTGCGATCAGGATGCGCTTCGCCGCTCGCCGCCTGGCGGCTGCTGACAGGCCCGGCAGGCCGAGGCGCTGGTAGAGGACGCCGGTGTAGACCTCGGCGGCGGGCGCGACCGGAGCTCTGCGCAGGCCCGGGTCGACTCTGTCCAGCAACTCGGCCCGCCGCTCGCCCAGCTCAGGGGCGAAAACGAGCGAATCGAGGTCGATGGGCTCGCCCGCCTTGGGCTCGGCCTTGCCTTCGGAGGGCGGCAGCAGGATCAGCACCGGCGCAGCCTCTCAGGCGACGGGCCCACCGGCGGCGACGGCCTCACGACCGGCCAGCTCTTCGCCGCCGGGATTGACCGCGGCCTCGGCGGCCTCGGGGCTGAGCGGGTCGCGCCTGGTGCGGATCGCCGCGGCGCCTATCGCGGCACCCGCCAGCGCGACCACGGCGCAGACGCTCATCGCGTGCCCGAGCGCGTCGACGAATTCCTGCGGGCCGGCGTCGGCGAAGCTGGTGCCCACCGCGCCCTGGAAGATCGCGCCGGTGACGGCGACGCCGAGGCTGCCGCCGACCATGCGGAACATCGAGAGCACGCCGGAGGCGATCCCCGCCTTCTCGACCGGGACGGCGTTCATCGCGGCGCTGGTCATTGGCGACATCGTCAGGGCGATGCCGATGCCGAGCAGCATGAAGCCGGGGAGCAGCTCGGGGTAGGTGGAATCGACCGCGATCCCGCTGAAGCTGTAGAGCGAGGCGGAGACGACGACGAGCCCGGCGGCGATCAGCCAGCGCGGCCCGAAGCGATCGGCGAGCCGGCCCGCGAGAGGGGCGATGCCGACGATCATCAGGGTCGAGGGCAGGAACCTGATCCCCGCCTCCAGGGGCGAGTAGCGCAGAATGTCCTGCATGTAGAGGGCGAGGAAGAAGAAGACGCCGAGCATCGAGAAGGAGACGATCGAGGCGACGACGATCGCGCCGAGGAAGTTGCGATTGGAGAAGAAGCGGAACTCGACCATCGGCACTTTCACCCGCAGCTCGATCGCGGCGAAGGCCACGAGACCGACCGCGGCGCCGACCAGCAGGGCGACGATCTCGGTCGAGCCCCAACCCCATTCGTTGCCCTCGACCAGGGCCAGGATCAGCGCCGTCAGGGCTCCGGTCAGCACGACGACGCCGGCGAAGTCGACCTCGCGGCCGACGGTGTCGTCGCGCGACTCGCGCACGGCGAAGAGAGACGCGGTAACAGCGCCGATCGCGACCGGGATGTTGAGATAGAAGATCGCCCGCCAGCTGACGTGCTCGGTGAGCAGGCCGCCGACGACCGGCCCGACCGCCAGGGCGAGGGCAGAGACGCCCGCCCACATGCCCATCGCCTTGCCGCGCTCCGACGGCGGGAAGGCGTCGGTGATGATCGAGAGCGTCGCCGGCATCATCAGCGCGGCGCCGACCCCCTGGACCACCCGGCTGGCGACGAGATCGGTCGGGCTGGAGGCGAAGCCGGCTGTCGCCGAGGAGAGGGCGAAGATGACCACGCCGAAGAGGAACATGCGGCGGCGCCCGAAGATGTCGCCGAGCCGCCCGCCGGTCGCCAGCAGCACGGCAAAGGAGAGCGTGTAGCCGTTGACGGTCCACTCCAGGCCGGAGATCGAGGCGTCGAGGTCTCGCTGGATCGAGGGCAGCGCCACGTTCACGACCGTGTTGTCGAGCATGATCATGAACAACGCGAAGCACATCGCGCCCAGCGTCCACCACTTGCGGTTGTCCTCGGTGATCAGGTGGCGGTAGCGGGTCAAGCCGGCCCAACCTCCTTCAGGTGCGCGTAGGCCTCGGCGATGTCCTCGCGATCCATCAGCGCGTCGATCGCGGCGTCGAGCTTGCGCCGCTGCGCGGCAGTGAGGCTCGCGGCGAACGTCTCCATGCCCGCCTGGCGCACGACCATCAGGGTGTCGACGAGCTTCTTGCCTCTGGCGGTGATCGCGATCCGCCTCACCCGCCGGTCCTCGGGATCCTCGATCCTGGTGGCGAGCCGCTTCTTGACCAGAACGTCGACCGCCCTGCTCATCGAGGGAACCGAGACGCCGAGTGCCTCCGCCAGGTCGCCGACCTGACGCGCATCGGTCGCCTCGCCCAGCCCCCCCAGCTCGAGCAGGGCCTTGGATTGGGTCATCGAGAGGCCGCTCTCCTCGATCACCCGCAGCAGGTTGCCCCGGTCGTAGAGGAAGAGGTGACGCAGCAGGGCGCTTATCCGCGCCGCCGTCTCCTGCGCCCCCGCGCTGACCTCGGGGGCGCCGACCTTCTCGATGATCGCCTCGAGTTGACTCGCCTGCATGCGAGTAATACTTGCACAGTTGCAACTATTTCTCGAACGAAATAGTTGCAACTGTGACTCTAATCACAGAGCCGGGTGGTCCTCACGCCGGTATGGCCCGGGCTTGGGGCGCGGAGTCCCGCCGGGAAAGGCGAGCCGCAGGATCGTCCGCTGCACCATCCCGAGCTGCTGGCCGAAGGGACCGCTGTTGTAGGGGAGGCCGTAGCGCTCGCAGACCTGCTTCACCTGCGGGGCGATCTCCGCGTAGCGGGTGCTCGGCAGATCCGGAAAGAGATGGTGCTCGACCTGGTAGCCGAGATTGCCGCTGGCGACGTGAAAGAGCGGGCTGCCCTCGATGTTCGCCGCCCCGGTCAGCTGACGCACGTACCAGCCGCCGCGGCTCTCGTCCTCGACTTCCTCGGGCGTGAACGTGTGGGTCTGGTCGGGAAAGTGACCGCAGAAGATGATCGCGTAGGCCCAGACATTGCGGACGATGTTCGCCGTCGCGTTCGCCGAGGCTGCGGCCCGGTAGGAGCTCCGGCCGCCGCCGAGGGCGCGCTTCAGGGCCCCGGCCAGCCCGCCGCGGCGCCTGGCGGGGCTGCGGGCCTCGAGGCCCGCGTCGAGAGCGGCCATGGCCAGGCCGCTCAGCAGGGGCCAGGCGATGTAGTCCTTGACGATCTGGCTCTTTGCCTTCTCTCGGATCCCCGCCAGCTCGCGCTTGATCTGCGCCTTGGACTTGCGGCCGGTCCGGATCGCCTCGAAGTCGAGGTCGTGCAGCGCCACGCCCCACTCGAAGAACGCCATCAGCAGCAGGTTGTAAAGCGGCTGCGCGAGGTAGACCGGGTGCCACTTCTGCTGCGGGTCGATCCGCATGATCTCGTAGCCCAGGTCCTTGTCCTTGCCGAGGATGTTGGTGAAGGTGTGGTGGACGTAGTTGTGGGAGTGCTTCCAGGCCTCCGCGGTCGAGGCCGTGTCC
>DASUZK010000116.1:0-12960 GCA_036376915.1 Solirubrobacterales bacterium | reverse complement strand
ATAACCCGTGTTGTGGACGGGTTATTGCGAACTCGACGATTTGGGGATCAGGCCGCGAGCAGTAGGCCCGCGGAGACGAGCAGGCTGAAGACGGCGAGGAGGACGCCGGTGGCGGCTAGGGCTGCGTTGAGGGCGGGGCCGTCGGTGCGGTTGGTCATCGTCCGCATCGGGCCGATCGCCAGCGGCAGGGCAAGCAGGCCGATCAGCGGCAGCAGGCTGCTGTCAGCTCCGACCAAGGTGACCGGCAGGACGACGAAGGCGCCCAGGATCAGCATCCTGTAGAGGACGATCGCGTTGTGGCGGCCCATCCGCACGGCGAGGGTCATCTTTCCCGCCCTGCGATCGGTCTCGAGGTCGCGCACGTTGTTGACGACGAGGATCGCCGTCGAGAGGAAGCCGATCGCTATTGACAGCCCGAGTGGCAGCGCCGCCAGTTCCTCCACCTGCACATAGAAGGAGCCGTTGACGGCGACCAGGCCGAAGAAGAGGAAGACGAAGACCTCGCCCAGCCCCGCGTATCCATAGGGTCGTGGCCCACCCGTGTACAGCACCCCGGCCGCGATCGAGACCGCACCGATCAGCAGGATCACGATCCCCGCAACCGCCGCGAGGTAGATCCCGCAGGCAACGGCAATGGCGAACGCGATCCAGGTCGCGTTCAGCACGCGCCGCGGCGTGACCAGGCCCGCCGAGGTGACCCGCACCGGGCCCAGCCGATCAGCAGTGTCGGCCCCCCGCCGCGCATCTGAGTAGTCGTTGGCGAGGTTCGTCCCGATCTGAATGAAGATCGAGCCGACGAGCGCCGCCAGGAACGCCCCGACCCTGGGAAGCTCCCCAACCCATTCGACCGCCGCCGCGGTCCCGACAAGCACAGGAGCTATCGCCGCTGGCAGGGTCCGCGGCCTTGCCGCCATAAGCCAAATCCTCATCGGGCGGCCTCCGTCGGCCATGACCGCGTCTCGCGCGGGTGGCGTGGGGGAGGGGGGTCGAGGACAGCCCGTGGACTGCCCGCAGGCCCCCCTCCCCCGCGACAGGACCCGCGCGCCAAGCCGGTCAAGGCCGCCTCGGGAATTTCGAGAAGTCAGGCTTGCGTTTGGCCTTGAAGGCCTCCCGTCCCTCGCGAGCCTCGTC
This sequence comes from Solirubrobacterales bacterium, assembly GCA_036376915.1. Lineage (GTDB taxonomy): Bacteria > Actinomycetota > Thermoleophilia > Solirubrobacterales > 70-9 > VRUE01. The sequence goes on along the minus strand of DASUZK010000116.1, from coordinate 11,829 downwards.
GCTGCCGTAGAAGAGGAGGTTGGTGTCGTGAGCCAGCTGCTGGATCCCGGCGTAGCCGTCCTCGTGGGCGTTGAAGCTGGCCTTGACCAGGCGCAAAGCGAAGGGCGAGAGGGCGAGCATCTCGCGACACCAGGCAACGGTCTCTTCCTCGAGGCGGTCAAGCGGGACGACCGTATTGACGAGACCCATGCGCTCGGCCTCCTCGGCGTCGTACTGGCGGCAGAGCATCCAGAGCTCCTTCGCCCGCTTGGTGCCGACGAGGTCGCGCAGGAGGGAGGCGCCGAAGCCCCCGTCCCAGGATCCGACCCTCGGGCCCGTCTGCCCGAACCAGGCATTGTCGGCGGCGATCGTCAGGTCGCAGCAGAGGTGGAGCACGTGGCCGCCGCCGATCGCGTATCCGGCCACCATCGCGACCACCGGCTTGGGCAGTCGCCGCATCTGCACCTGGAGGTCGGTGACGTGGAAGCGGCCGAGGGAGGCGCCCTCGGCGACGTAGCCGGTGTCGCCGCGGACCTGCTGGTCGCCGCCCGAGCAGAACGCCCGCGTCCCCTCGCCGGTGAGGATCACCACCCCGACCCCGGTGTCCTCGCGGGCCAGCTCCAGCGCGGCCGAGACCTCGACCAGCGTCTGAGGCCGGAAAGCGTTGAGCACGTCCGGCCGGTCGATCGTGACCTTGGCGATCCCGTCGGCCACCTCGTAGCGGATGTCTTCGTACTCGGCGGCACTCTCCCAGACGATCGGTGCGTAGAGGTCTTCCTGGGGCGGGGCTTCCTTGTGGCGTTTGGGCATGATGGGCACGATATCCCGCCGATGAAACTCGACAACTGGCTGGCCCAGAGATCGCAGAGCTGTCCCGACCGCGTCGCTCTGGTCGCGGACGGATCCGAGGTCACCTACGCCGAGCTGGAGGCCGAGGCGACCTGGGTCGCGAGACGGCTCGCCGCGCAGGGCGTCCGCCGCGAGTCCGTCGCGGCGCTGACGATGCACCCGCGGCGCGAGCAGGTCGTCCTCGTCCACGCGCTGATGAAGCTGGGCGCGGTGCTGCTGCCGCTCAGCCCGAGGCTCTCCGCCGAGGAGCACGCCGAGATCATCGCGGCGGAGGAGCCGGCGGTGGATCTAGGCGATGCCGGCGAGCTGACCCAGACCGAGGCCGACATGCCGCTGCTCGGCGAGCACGACATGGACGAGCTCGCCTGCAAAATGATGACCAGCGGCAGCACCGGCGTGCCCGACCGGGTCGGCCTCACCTACGGCAACTTCCTCTGGAGCGCCGTCGCCTCCGCCTTCAACATCGGGGTCGAGCCCGAGGACCGCTGGCTCTGCTGCCTGCCGCTCAGTCACATCTCCGGGCTGGGGATCGTGATGCGCTCGGTCATCTACGGCACGACGGCGGTGGTGCACGATGGCTTCGACGCCGGCCGTGTCGCCGAGGCCCTCGAGCGCGACCGGATCTCCGTCGTCTCCCTGGTGACGACGATGCTGACGCGGCTGCTCGACTCCGGCGCCAACCTCTCCGGCCCGCGCACGATCCTCGTCGGCGGCGGCCCGGTTCCCGAGGACGCGCTCGAGGAGGCGATCGGGCGCGGGGCCACCGTCGTGCAGACCTACGGGCTCACCGAGGCCTGCTCGCAGGTGACCACCCTGGCCCCGGCCGACGCGAAGCGCAAGCTCGGCTCCGCCGGGCGGCCGCTGCTGACCACCCACCTGCGAATCCTGGACGGCGAGATCCTGGTCCAGGGCCCGACCGTGGCTCCCGGTCGCGCCGACGCCGACGGCTGGCTGCACACCGGCGACCTCGGTCGCATCGACCAAGAGGGCTTCCTCTACGTCGAGGACAGGATGGACGACCTGATCGTCAGCGGTGGTGAGAACGTGATGCCGGCCGAAGTCGAGAAGGTCCTGCTGCGACACCCCGAGGTGGCCGACGCGGCGGTGGTCGGGCGCGAGGACCCGGAGTGGCAGCAGGCGGTAACGGCGATCGTCGTGCTCGAGGACGGCTCCGAGGTGACGCCGGACGACCTGCGGCGCCACTGCGCCGAGTCGCTGGCCGGGTTCAAGGTGCCGAAGCGGGTCGAGCTGGCGGCGGCGCTGCCCCGCACCCCCTCAGGCAAGCTGATGCGGCGCGCCCTCCGCTGAAGTCGGCTAGCCTGCCGCCCATGCCTAAGGACATCTTCTACGACTCAGACGCCGACCTCTCGCTGCTCGACGGGAAGACCGTGGCCATCCTCGGTTACGGCTCCCAGGGGCACGCACACGCACTCAACCTGAAGGACTCCGGCGTCGACGTAGTCGTCGGCCTGCGTCCCGACTCCTCCAGCCGCGCCAAGGCGGAAGAGGCCGGTCTCGAGGTGCTGGCCATCGCCGATGCCGCCAGCCGCGGCGACGCGGTGATGATCCTGCTGCCCGACGAGAAGCAGGCGGAGGTCTGGGAGACGGACATCGCCGACGGCATCGCCCCCGGCAACCTGCTGCTCTTCGCCCACGGCTTCGCCATCCACTTCGAGCAGATCGTGCCCCCGGCCGGAGTGGACGTCGGCATGGTCGCGCCCAAGGGCCCCGGCCACCTGGTCCGCCGCCAGTATGAGGAAGGCAACGGGGTTCCCTGCTTGATGGCCGTCCACCAGGACGCCACCGGCAACGCCCACGGCCTCGTCCTCGCCTACGCCTCCGGGATCGGCGGCGGCCGCGCCGCGGTGATCGAGACGACCTTCAAGGACGAGTGCGAGACCGACCTCTTCGGCGAGCAGGCCGTCCTCTGCGGCGGCGCCTCAGAGCTGGTCCGGGCCGGCTTCGAGACCCTGGTCGAGGCCGGCTACGACCCGCGCCTGGCCTACTTCGAGTGCCTGCACGAGCTCAAGCTGATCGCCGACCTGATGTACGAGAAGGGCATCCAGGGGATGCGCTACTCGATCTCCAACACGGCCGAGTACGGCGACATGACCCGCGGAAAGCGCGTCATCGGCGAGGAGTCGCGTGCCGCGATGAAAGAGATCCTCGGCGAGATCCAGTCAGGCGAGTTCGCCCGCGAGTGGATCGCCGAGAACCGCGCCGGCGGCGAGAACCTCGCCCGCATGCGCGACGAGGGCAAGAATCACAAGGTCGAGGGTGTCGGCAAGGAGATGCGAGACAAGATGCCCTGGATCGACCAGGAGTTCTGAGCTTCGGTCGGCGTGAAGGGGCCGGCCGAGTTGGAGGCGATCGAGGCGCTGGACCTGGAGCCGGCCGGTGCGCCAGCCAGGGTACGACGCAATCCGTAGGACGACGGACGGGGTTCAGAACCTGCAGATAAAGGGGCGTCTGATGTTGCCCTCATCCAAGCCGGGACAGCGTATGGGCGCGATCGACCTGACCAAGAGCTGGGACGTGGTCCTCCTCGTCCTGCTAAACGAGGATTTCGACCCAACAGCAATCTATGAAGCCGATCGCTCGGCCGCAGCGGCGGCGCTGACCGCCCCGGGGTCGAAAGCCCGAAACGAGCGGGGCCAGCTCTCCATCGGCAAGTTCAAGTCGATCGGTCACTTGGCTTGGCCACGCCGGCTGTAAAAGGCGGACACCGACCAGTTGAGGCCGCGCATCCGACTTTGACCCCACTGGAGTGGGGTGAATCTCGGATGCGCGACTGGCGAGCGTCGTCGGGGTACTGGGACTTACCGGTGGGTCTCGCCCTCGGGCTGGCGGCCGTCGCGGCCGACGTAGCCCCCCTTGCCGCCGACGACGACGTAGACGGCGTCCTCTGAGTCGCTCAGGTTCTTGACCTTGCGCACGGTGGCGGCGTCGACCCAGGCGAGGCCGCCCGGCTCGAGCCGGTGGGTGGAGCCGTCGCCGAACTCCATCTCGATGCGGCCGCTGTGGAGGAAGTAGAGCTCCTCCTGCTCGTCGTGGTAATGGCTCCCGGTCTCGTAGGAGGGCGGCAGCACGATCGCGTTGACGCCGAAGGCGGTGACCCCCAGCTCCTTGCGGATCTTGCGAAATCCCGGCCCCTCGCCGAGGTCGCTGAGGTTCGCGACGGCGTAGCCGTCGCCTTTCGTGGCTCCCTGCTCTGTGGTCTCGCTCATGGCTGAAGCCTATGGGCTCGACCGCCAAGAGGTCCACCCGCGACGGTCAATAACCTAGGCCGCCGCGCCGCGAGGACGTTCGTCTCGCAGCGGACGCCCATGGCCTCAGCAACAGGCACAACCCAGATCCCCGCCGAGCTCAAGCCGGACGACGGCCGCTTCGGTTGCGGGCCGTCGAAGGTGCGGCCCGAGGCTCTGGCGCGCCTGGCAGAGCGGTCGGCGTTGATGGGAACTTCGCATCGCCAGAAGCCGGTTCGCGACCTGGTCGGTCGCGTTCGAGGCGGCCTGGTGGAGTTGTTCAGCGCGCCCGAGGGCTACGAGATCGTCCTCGGCAACGGCGGCACGACCGCCTTCTGGGACGCCGCCGCGGTCTGGTTGGTGCGAGAGCGCTCGCTGCACCTCACCTACGGCGAGTTCTCGCAGAAGTTCGCCAAGGCGATCGCGGGCGCTCCGTTTCTGGCCGACCCGATCGTGGTCGAGGCGGACCCCGGAGACGCGCCCGCGCCCAAGGGGGACCCCGCGGCTGACGCGATCGCCTGGGCGCACAACGAGACCTCGACCGGCGTGATGGTCCCGGTCGAGCGGCCCGCCGACGCCGGCGACGCGCTCGTCCTGATCGACGCCACCTCGGGTGCCGGTGGCCTGCCGGTGGACGTGAGCCAGGCAGACGCTTACTACTTCGCACCGCAGAAGGCCTTTGGCGCCGACGGCGGCCTCTGGCTGGCCCTGCTCAGCCCCGCGGCGATCGAGCGGATCGGGCAGCTCGACGGCGCCGAGGGGCGCTGGCAGCCCGGCTTTCTCTCGCTGCAGACCGCGCTGGAGAACTCGCGCAAGGAGCAGACGTACAACACGCCCGCCCTGGCCACACTGCTCCTGCTCGCCGATCAGGTCGAGTGGATGCTCGAGGGCGGGGGCCTGGACTGGTGCGTGGAGCGGACCTCGGCCTCTTCGGGGCATCTCTACGGCTGGGCCGAGCGGTCCGGCTTCGCCTCTCCGTTCGTCGCCGACCCGGCAAAGCGCTCGCTGCTCGTCGGCACGATCGACTTCGACGATTCGGTCGACGCCGCCGCGGTCGCCGCGACCCTGCGCGCAAACGGCATCGTCGACGTCGAGCCCTACCGCAAGCTCGGTCGCAACCAGCTGCGAGTCGGGATGTTCCCGGCGGTCGAGCCGGCCGACGTCGAGGCACTGACGGCCTGCATCGATTGGATCGTCGAGAACGTGGGGGAGGCTCGGAGATGAAAGTCCTGGTCAAGGAGAAGATCGCCGACTCCGGCGTCGAGCTCCTGCGCGAAAACTTCGAGGTCGACCTCGGTTTGGAGATGTCCGATGAGGAGCTGGCCGAGAAGATCGCCGGCTATGACGCGATCCTGATCCGCTCGGCGACGAAGCTCACCGCCGACTTGATCGAGCGCGCCACCAACCTCAAGGTGATCGGCCGCGCCGGCACCGGCGTCGACAACGTCGACATCCCGGCCGCGACGCGACGCGGGATCGTCGTCGCCAACGCGCCGGAATCGAACTCCGTGGCCGCCGCCGAGCACACCGTCGCCCTCGCCCTGGCGCTCTTCCGCAACGTGCCGCAGGCCCACGGCGCGCTCGTCGACGGGCGCTGGGACCGGGCCAAATACAAGGGGGCCGAGCTATACGGCAAGACGATCGGCATCGTCGGCTTCGGCCGCATCGGCCAGCTCGTCGCCAAGCGCGCCCAGGGGTTCGAGATGGACGTGGTCGCCTTTGACAAGTTCGTCTCGACCGAGCGCTTCCGCGAGCTGGGCGTCGAGGGCGCCGACAGCCTCGAGGAGCTCTACGGGCGTGCGGACGTCGTCACCGTCCACGTTCCGAAGACGCCGGAGACGGTGAACCTGGTCGACGCCGAGGCGATCGCGGCGATGAAGGAGGGGGTGCGGATCGTCAACTGCGCCCGCGGCGAGCTGGTCGACCTCGACGCCCTGGTCGACGGGCTGGAGTCGGGCAAGGTCGGCGGCGCGGCGCTCGACGTCTTTCCCTCCGAGCCGTTCACCGATCACCCGGTCTTCTCCCGCGGCGACGTCGTCGTCACGCCGCACCTGGGTGCCTCCACGGCGGAGGCGCAGGACCGGGCCGGCATCGTCACCGCCGAGCAGGTGACCGCGGCGCTGACCGGCGCGGTCGTCACCAACGCGGTCAACATCGCCGCCGTTCGCCCCGAGGAAATGGAAGCGCTGGCGCCCTTCGTGCCGCTCTGCGAAAAGCTCGGCCGGCTCGCCGAGGGGCTGGCGCAGGGGTCCGTCGACCGCGTCGCGGTCGAGTTCCGCGGCAAGCTCGCCCAGTACGACACGCGACTGCTCGGCATCGGCGTCCTGGTCGGGATTCTCGCCGGGCACACCGAGGAGCCGGTCAACCTGGTCAACGCTCCGCAGATGGCCGAGGAACGGGGCATCGAGCTGGTCGAGACGAAGGAGTCGAGCTCCGATGACTTCACCGAGCTGGTCACCGTCTCTCTCCGCTCCGGCGGTGACGAGGTCGAGGTCGCCGGCACCGGGGTAGGTCCCCGCAACGAGCCCTACCTGGTCTCGGTCTGGCGCGAGAGCTTCTACCTGCCCCTCGCCGAGCACATCGCCGTCTTCCGCTATGACGACCGGCCGGGGATGATCGGCAGGGTCGGCACCGTCTTCGGCGAGGAGGGGGTCAACATCGTCTCCGCCGCCGTCGGCGCCGAGGAGGATGGCGAGCGCGCGGTGATGGCGCTGACCACCGACGCGCCGGTCCACGAGGAGACGGTCGCCAAGATCCTTGAGCTGGACGGTTTCTCGGTCGGCCGCGCGGTAGACCTCTAAGGACTCCTAGCGCTTAGGCTTGTGTCGTGAAAGCGCTGGTTCAGACCGGTACGGGTGGGCCCGAGGTGCTCAGGGTTCAGGAGATGCCCGACCCCCCGGTCGGTCCGGGCGAGGTGCGAATCGCGGTCAAGGCAGCCGGAATCAACTTCGCCGACACGATGGCGCGGGTGGGCCTCTACCCCGACGCCCCCAAACCGCCCTGTGTTATGGGCTACGAGGTGGCCGGCACGGTCGAGTCGGTGGGGGAGGGTGTGAGCGAGCACGAGGTCGGCGACCGCGTCGTCGCCGGGACCCGTTTCGGCGGCCAGGCGGAGCTCGTCACGGTTCCCGCCGAGCAGGCGCTGCCGATGCCCGAGCGGCTCAACTTCGAGCAGGGAGCGGCCTTCCCGGTCAACTACGGCACCGCCTACGCGGCCCTCGTCATGATGGGCAGTCTGCGCGAGGGGACCCGGGTGCTGATCCACGCGGCCGCCGGGGGCGTTGGGATCTCGGCCACGCAGATCGCCCGCAACGCAGGCGCGGAGATCTTCGGCACGGCCTCGCCGGCGAAGCACGACGCGATCCGCGCCCAGGGCGTCGACCACCCGATCGACTACCGCAACCTCGACTTCGAGGCGGAGACGATGCGCCTGACCAACGGCGAGGGCGTCGACCTGATCATCGACGCGCTCGGCCCCACCTCCTTCCGCAAGGACTACCGGCTGCTGCGCCCGGGCGGGCGGCTCGTCATGTACGGGCTCTCCGAGGTGACGAACGAAAGCGGCCGCGACCTCCCGGCAATGCTGAAGGGGCTCCTCAAGATGCCGCTGGCGACGGTCCCGTGGTGGAAGAGCCTGGCGATGATGAACGAGAACAAAGGCGTCTTCGGGCTCAACATGCTCAAGTGGTGGGAACGCGAGGGCAACCTCGACCGGGTTACGCAGCCGCTGATGGCCGACCTCGAAGCGGGTCGCCTCGAGCCGGTCGTCGCCGAGTCGTTCCCCTTCGAGCGAGCGAGCGAGGCCCACCGGTTCATCGCCGAGCGCCGCAACGTCGGCAAGGTCGTGTTGTTTCCAGGGTAGGCGTTCGCCCGGGGCGAAAGGTTGCTGCGATGAAGAAGAAGGTCGTCACTTTGCTCGCTGTGCTGGCGGTTGGGATCGCACCGCTAGCGCGCGCCGAGGCCCCCGAAGAACCGACCACCTACACGATCGTCCTGGCCGGTGGGTCGGAGCAGAACACGATGCGCATCTGGCTCACCCCAGACGGCTACGACTACGTGATCGACTCGGTCGTGCCGCTGGAAGTCGGCGGGACGGTCTGCCGGAACGCGCCCGAAAACCCGAACGAGCTGATCTGCGACGCTCCGCTGGTCGCCGGCTTCGAGGTCAACGCCGGTCCCAAGGACGACAAGGTGGCCGTGTCGCGCCCGGTCGAGGTGCCGGTGACGATGCGGGGTGGACCGGGCAAGGATCTGCTGATCGGCGGCAGTGGGGCAGACAAACTGATCGGCGGCCCGGGCGGCGATCGGCTCGGAGGCCGGGCGGGAGACGACCTGATCTTCGGTGGGCCGGGAAGTGACCTCTTGCTGGGTGGGCCCGGCGACGACGTTCTGCGCGGTGGACCGGGGCGCGACGAGTTGCGCGACGGGCCGGGCATGGACGTTGTCTACGCAGAGCACGACGCCGTGCCGATGCGCTAGCCCGAAAGGGCGCTCCCGGTTTTACCGCGGCGCGTTATCAGGCGCCCGCCGACGAAGAAGAGCGCTATCAGGAAGCCGACCAGCGAGAGTCCCGCGTCGAGCCGGAAGGCTGCTTGGATGCCCTCGACGAAGGAGCCCTGCGCGGAGAAGACCGTGGTCGTGAGGGCCAGCCCGATCGAGCCGCCGGCGATCTGGAACATGTAGACGATTCCGCCGGCGAGGCTGGTCTGCGACCCCTCGACAGAGGTGACCCCGGCGGTGGTCGCGGTCGGGTAGAAGCTGCCGATGCCGATGCCGAGCACCACCATGCCGACGATGAGCGACTCGTAACCGGAGTCGTTGCCGACCAGCGAGAAGGCGAAAGGGGAGATCGTTATGCAGCCGGCTCCCACGACGGCCAGCAGCTTCGCGCCGAGGCGCTCGTAGAGCGGGCCGGCGACGAAGGAGACGCCGGCGAAGGTGGCGAGGAAGGGGAGCATGCCGACGCCTGCCTCGAGCGGCGAGTAGCCGAGTTGGTGCTGCATGAATTGCGGCAGGTAGAGCAGCGCCGCAAAGAAGGTCGCCGACATCAGCAGGATCGCCAGGCAGGAGGCACGGAAGCTCTCGTTGGCCATCACCGATCGGGGCACCAGGGCGCTGAGCCCCGCTCGGCGCTCGATCGGCGCGAAGGCGACCAGCATGATCGCCGCTAGGGCGAACAGGCCGAGCACGCGCGGGTCTCCGAAGCCCCAGTCATCGCCCTGGTCGAGGGCAAGGAGCAGCGCGACCAGCCCGATCGAGAGCGTCGCGATTCCCGGGTAGTCGATTCGCCGCTCACCCGGCTCGGGCTCGGCGACCTTGACCAGCCTGTAGGTGACCACTACGGCGAAGGCCGAGATCGGCACGTTGAGGAAGAAGATCCAGCGCCAGCTGAGCGCGTCGGTGAGGACGCCGCCGATCAGAGGCCCGATCGCGTTGCCGAGCCCGGCCGCGCCGAGGATGATCCCGCCCGCCAGGCCGGCCTTTTCCTCGGGCAAGAGGGCATAGGTCATGCCGAGGATCGCGGGCCACATCAGCGCGCCGCCGATCCCCATCAGTGTCCTCGTCGCGATCAGCCAGGCCTCGGACTGCGCGGCGCCGCCTAGCGCGGACATTGAGGCGAAGATCGCGGTGCCGAGGAAGAAGGCGTTGCGCCGCCCGAACATGTCGGCCAGCCGGCCCCCGGTCACGATCATCACGCCGAAGGTCAGCGCGTAGGCGTTGACGACCCACTGGATCGTGTTGACGTTGGTGTCGAAGTCCTTCTCCATCGTTGGTAGGGCGACGTTGATCGCCGAGAAATCGTTGGCGATCACGACCACGGCGATCCCCATGGCGAAGAGAGCGAGCCAGTTGGTGCGCTGTTGCGTGGACTCGATGCGGCGCAGCCTACGAAACCCCACCGATGCCGCACGATTCTGCGCTACCCTGCACGGAGCGAATGACTTACCGCTTCGACAGCCTCGCGCTTCTCCTTCTCCTCCCCCCTCGGGGGGAATAGCGCTGGGCGGCGCGATAGCCGCGAGAGACAAGGTCATTCAAACGGAGTAGAGAAGGAGAAGGAACAGTGTCACCAACAGACGACGCAAACCGCGTCCACATCTTCGATACGACGCTGCGCGACGGGGAGCAGTCACCCGGCATCTCGCTGAACACCGCGGAGAAGGTCGAGATCGCACAGCAGCTGGCGCGTCTCGGCGTCGACGTGATCGAGGCCGGCTTCCCGATCACCTCGCCCGGCGACTTCGAGGCGGTCGAGGCGATCTCGCGCAACGTCGAGGGGCCGGTGATCTGCGGCCTGGCGCGCACGCACAAGGCCGACATCGACGCGGCCTGGGGGGCGATCAAGGACTCGCAGCGGCCCCGCATCCACACCTTCATCTCGACCTCCGACATCCACATCGAGCATCAGCTGCAGACCGACCGCGAGGACGTCAAGGGCCAGGCCCGCGCCGCGGTGACGCTGGCCAAGTCCTATTGCGAGGACGTCGAGTTCTCGCCGATGGACGCGACCCGTGCCGACGTCGAGTTCACGGCGGAAGTGTGCGCGATCGCGGTCGAGGAGGGCGCCACCGTGATCAACATCCCCGACACCGTGGGTTACACCACGCCCGAGGAGTACGCGGACTACTTCCGTCGTCTCTACGAGCTGGTGCCGGCCCTGCGCGACGTCGAGACGTCGGTCCACTGCCACGACGACCTGGGCCTGGCGGTCGCCAACTCCTACGCCGGCGTCCTGGCTGGTGCTCGTCAGGTCGAGTGCGCCGTCAACGGCATCGGCGAGCGAGCCGGCAACTGCTCTCTGGAGGAGATCGTGATGCTTGTCCGCACCCGCGAGGACGTGCACGGGTTGACCACCGCGATCAACACACGGGAGCTGGCACGCACCAGCCGCATGGTCTCGCGACTCACCGGGTACGCGATCCAGCCGAACAAGGCGATCGTCGGCCGCAACGCCTTCGCCCACGAGTCCGGGATCCACCAGGACGGCGTGCTGAAGGAGCGCACCACCTACGAGATCATGGATGCGACCGAGGTCGGCCTGGAGTCGAACTCGATCGTCCTGGGCAAGCACTCCGGCCGCCATGCCCTGCGTGACGCGCTGGAGCAGCTGGGCTTCAAGGTCGAGGGCAACGCCCTCAACGCCGCCTTCAAGCGCTTCAAGGAGGTCGCCGACCGCAAGAAGCAGGTGACGGCGCTGGACCTGGAGGCGATCGTCTCCGACGAGATGCGAGAGAAGGCCGACGCCCACGAGCTGGCCTGGTTCGAGGTCGAGGCGGGCTCCCGGCGGGAGCCCCTGGCCCGCGTCGCCGTGAAGATGCCCTCCGGCGAGGAAGCGGTCGGGGAGTCCGGTGGCGACGGTCCCGTCGACGCGATCTTCCACGCGATCCAGAAGGCGACCGGGACTGAATGCGAGCTACGCCAGTACACGGTCGAGGCCGTCACCGGGGGAGAGGACGCCCTCGGTCAGGTGACCGTGATGCTGCGCACGGCGGGACGACTGGCCACCGGTCAGGGCGTGGCAACGGACATTCTCGAGGCCTCGGCCCGAGCCTACGTCCGCGCGCTGTCCAACGCCCTGGAGGGCGCCGCGATCCGCGAGGCCGAGGCGGCCACAGCTGAGGCCGCGGTCGAACGCACTCCCGGCCCGTAAAACGTCACACATCCTTGAGGCGCCGCGCACCACGCGTGACGCTGGAGGTGGCATCGTCGCCGCATGTCCACCGCCGAGTCCGCGAAAACCCGTCTTCAAGACGGG
>DASUZK010000115.1:0-6846 GCA_036376915.1 Solirubrobacterales bacterium | reverse complement strand
CGCGTGGTCAGCACCGACTACGGGGTGATCCACGTCAACGGCAGCACCGGGGAGACCAGCCAGGTGACCGGGTACGAAGAGAAGCCGGAGATCCCTTACGTGGTCAGCATGGGCGTCTACGTCGCCGAGCCGGAGGTTCTTTCCTTCATCCCCGAGGGCGAGCACTTCGACGTCCCGGAGCTGGTCGTCAGCCTGCTCGAGGCCGGCAAGCCCGTCGGCTCCTACCTCTACGAGGGGTTTTGGCTCGACATCGGTCGCCACGACGACTACGAACAGGCGATCGCCGAGTACGAGCAGCGCAAGGACGAGCTCTTCCGCACCCCCGACGTGGCCGGCGCCTGAAGCCCACCACGGCGCCGATGCCCGTCCCCGCCAAGGTCGCCTGCGTCAGCAGCGCACGCGCCGCCCACCATCCACGTCACCACTACAGGCTGGCTGCCTCGCTGGCCGCCGCTGGGTACGACGTCACGATGTTCGCCCAGCCGGACCTCACACCGGGACACGCGGACGCGGTGCCGGTCCACTACCTCCCCATCCGCTCCAACCGTCTGACGCGGATCGGCAGCGCACCGCTCTCGCTGTTGCGCGCATTGCGGTCGCGGCCCGACGCGGTCTACGCCTTCACCCTCGACCTGCTGCCCTGGGCGGCGCTGCTGAAGCTGGTGCGGCCGAGCCTCGTGGTCGTCTATGACAGCAACGACGAGTACGACACCTTCATGCTGATCAAGGAGTGGCTGCCGCGCCCGGTGCGCCCGGTGCTGCGGCGGGTCTTCCGCTGGCTCGAGCCATGGCTCGCCAAGCGCCTCGACGCGGCGACCACGGCGCTGCCCGCGACCCAGGAGAAGTTCGTCGCGGCGGGGGTTCGCTCGACGCTGGTGCGGAACTTTCCCCCGGCCGAGATCGCCGACGGCTCGGCCCACGGGCCCGACTTCGACCACGACGTGCTGCTCGGCGGCAGCCTGCCGGAGGAACAGATCCCCCTGCTGGCCGAGACGGCGCGCCTGCTGAAGGAGAGGCAGGGCGCGCCGGTGCGCTGGTTGACGGTGGTTCGCAACTGCGGCGAGGCCGACCGGGAGCTGCTCGAGCGGCTGCTGAGCGAGGCGGGCGTGCGCGAGGACTTCGACCTGCGCTACAACCGCCCCTTCACCGAGATGAAGGAGCTGATGGCGCACTCTCGGATCGGCTTCGTGCTCTATCCCTCGGGAGTCAACTACGCCTCGCGGATCCCGATCCGCATCTTCGAGTACATGGCCGCCGGGGTGCCGTTCGTCGCCAGCGACCACCCGACGACGCGCCTGTTCACCGAGGGCCACGACGTCGCCGAGCTCGTCCCGGCCGGCGACACCGCGGCCTTCGCCGAGGCGCTGGGCGCCCTGCTCGAGGACCCCGAGCGCCAGCGGGCGATGAGCCTGACGGGCCCGGAGCTGGTCCGCGAGAGCTACAACTGGGAGCTGGAGTCGCGCCGGCTTACCGACGTGTTCGACTCGCTGCTGGACGGGAACGTCCGCCGCAACGCCTCCTCGGCGGAGACCGGCGGCTCCCAGCCGAGCAGCGCGGTCGCGCGCGAGACGTCGTAGTGCAGGCGCTTCAGGCTCGGTTCCATCACGTATGGCTGCAGGAACGCCGCCGGCGCCGTGCGCCCCCCGCTGCGCTCTTCCGCCCGCTCCAGCCCACGGGCGAGGAGCCGATAGATCCAGAGCGGAAAGGGGATGACCTTCAGCTGGGGATCCGCCCCGCGCCAGGCCTTCAGGTAGGCCCGCTGGGTCGGCGGCGAAGGATCCACGGCGTTGAACGTCTCCCCCGTCGCCGCGGGGTTGTGGCCGCACTCGGCGAGCAGCGAGGCGGTGTTCTCGACGTAGTTGAGCGGCATCGGGACGCCGCCCCCGAGCATGAGGACCGCGTGCTCCCCGAGAGGGCGGCCGAGGCGGTACTGGAAGCGCCGCTCCCTGGCGTAGATCGCGCCCGGACGGACGACGACCAGCTCGACCCCGTCCATCTCCCCGAGACGATCGCGGACCAGGCGCTCCTGCAGCAGCTTCGTCCAGGCGTAGTCGTCGCGCCTCCCCGGCTCGGGCTCGAGCGGGGTCGACTCGTCGAGCGTGGCGCCGCGGGCGAGCTGGTTCGTGCCGTAGACGGCGAAGCTGGAGACGTGGACGAAGCGGCCGCGCCATCCCGCGGCGGCGAGGGCGTCGAGCAGCTTCTCGGTCGCCGCCACGTTGCTCTCGAACGCCTCCCTCCAGCCGGAGCCGGCCGCGGCGACCAGGTGGTAGATCGCGTCGAACTCGGCCAGCGAAGCCGCCAGCCCCTCCGGAGGGCGCCTCAGATCGCATGCCAGCACTCTCTCGCCAGGCTCGCGACGGGCCGCGCTCGAAGGGCGCATCATCGCCGTCGCCGAGTCGCCCCGCGCCTCCAGCTCGGCGATCAGGTGCCGGCCGAGAAAGCCGCTGCCACCGGTTACGAGCGCCTTCAAACCTGACGCTCCTCTTCGAAGAGCCCCTCGACCAGCCGGTTGGTCGCGTCCATCTGGGCGAGCGGGATCGGCGAGGGGCGACCGTCCGCGACGGCGGCGTAGAAATCCTCCAGCAGTCGCGCGAAGCCCTCGAAGTAGGAGTGGCGGTCGGTCGCCGCGCGACCGACCTGGGCCGCCGCGGCGCCGAGGCGGCCGATGCCCTGCCGGACTTCGCCGCTGAGCTTGGAGAGCGGCGAGCCCCCGGCGACGACCTGCAGGCGCTGGCCGAAGACGTCGCATTCGATCGTCCCCTCGCTGCAGCGCAGCAGCCAGGAGAACTGGGACGGCTGCGAGCGAGTCGTGATCGAGAGCGTCGCCGAGACGCGATCGTCGCCGACGAGGGCGCGCAGCTCGTCGTTGCCCGGCATGCCGGGCTGGAGCTGGCGCTGGCTGACGGCAAGCGAGGTCCACTCCTCGAGCACCGCGGTCACGATCGAAGCGGGGTGGCTGGCGAAGTTGCGCAGGGCACCGCCGGGCATGTCGTGAGCGAAGTGGCGTATATCGGGATCTCCATAGGCAGCCCGGCCCAGCCCGACGCCCATCGAGACGTCGAGGTTGACCGCCTCGCCGAGCTGTCCCGAGCGGAAGAGGTCGAGCCCTCGCCGCGTCGAGTCCATGTAGAGGTAGTTGTAGTTCTCCGTCAGCAACAGGCCGCGTGCGACCGCTTCCTCGCGCATCCGCTCGTACTCGGCCAGGCTCGGGGCGATCGGCTTCTCGACGAAGACATGAGCGCCCGCCCCAAGCGCCGCGCCGACCAGCGCGGTGTGGGTGGCGGGCGGGGCCAGCACGTGGACGACGTCCGGCTGGGTCTCGGCGAGCATGCGGTCGTAGTCGGTGAAGCCGGGACCGACCGAGTAGCGCTCGCAAACCGCGTCGACCAGGGTTTGCGAGAGGTCGCAGACGCCGGCGACCTCGACGCCCGGCAGGCGGTGCAGCTTGACCAGGTGCTCTTCGGCGATCCCTCCCAAGCCCACCACGGCAGCTCGGATCGGCGTCATCCCATCAGCTCCAGGATGCGCTCGGCAACGTGGGCGCCCCCGAACCGCGCCCGGGCCGAGTCGCGCACACCCTCCGGGTCGGGGAGCGCACCGCTCCCCGCGCGTTCGACCGCGTCGGCCAGCGCCGCCGCATCGCGGGGCTCAACCAGCATCCCGGTTCGCTCGTCGATGATCTCGGAAAATGGGTAGAGGTCGAAGGCGAGCGCCGGCACGCCCCTGCCGAGCGCCTCGAACAGAGCATATCCCCACTCCTCGTAGAGGCTCGGAAAGAGGAGGAGGTCGGTCTCGCGGGCGAGCAGCTCGAGATAGTCCTCGCGGGGCACCTTGCCCAGCACGCGCACCTCGATGCCGGCGCCGCGAATTCGCTCGACGCCCCGCTCGAGGCTCGGGTCCATGGCGCCGACCAGCGTCAGCTCGAGTGGCCGGTGTCGCACCGTCGGCAGCGCCTCGAAGAGGAAACGCAGGCCCTTGCGCTTCAACGTGAGGGGATGGCTGCAGAACACGAGCCGCGACGGCTGGCCGCCACGCGGAGCGAGTGGCTCGGCACCGACCTCGATCGGCGGCGGGACGCAGACCGCCTCGAAGCCGCGACTGCGCAGGGCGGTAGCCGCGACCTCGGTGTTGGCCAGCACGAGGTCGGCACGGCGGTAGCCGGCGAGGTCACTGAGGTAGGACTGGACGTGGACGATCAGGGAAACCGGATACAGGAACCAGCGAGCGGTAAAGGGGAGCAGCGTCCGCAGCCGGGCGAGGAGCCGCGGGGGGTGGAACCAAGCCTGGACCGAGACGCGCGGGCCACGGGGCACGAGGGCGGCCATGCCGGGGCTGAGGACGTGCAGCGCATCGACCGGGTGCTCCTTCAGGGCCTCGGAGAGGCGCCGCGAGGTCGCGAGCCGCGCCACCAGGAAGAGCGCGGTCGAGCCGACTCTTCCCCGCAGCAAGCGGGGAATCGGGCGCAGCCGGACGACCCGGTCGGAGATCGCCTCGGCGCGCTCTGGAAGCGTGCTGCCGGCAACCGCGAACAGGGTCACGTCGACCCCCACCCCGTCGAGCGCGAGGGCCGTGTCGACGGTTGCCACGGCGAGCCCGCTGGGCTCGTCGGCGAAGACCCCGATCCCTAGGCGCAAGGCATCGTCAGGCGACCGCCTGAACGGGCAGGATGTCGGGCATGGAGATCGATCGCCACGGCGGCGAGTCTAGCGACGCCCCCGCTCCCGACCGCCGTTTCGGACTGCGTTCGCGCCGCCTGCATCCGTTCTTTCAAGACGTCTCGGTAACGCTCCTGGCGCAGGCCTGTGTCGCCATCGGCGGCCTGCTGCTCGCGCGGCTGCTGGCCCGCAACGCGGGGGCCGACGGCTTCGCCTCCTACTCGCTCGTCAAGCAGGCGGCCAACATCCTCTTCCCGATCGTCACCGTGGGGCTCGTCGGTGGGCTGCCGCGCTACCTGGCCCTGCCCGCCGGACGCGACGACCCGAGCGCGGGCTCCTACCTGGTCGCGGCCGCGGCGATCTGCTGGGGGGCCACGGCGGTCGCGGTCGCGGTCGCGCTGGCCGCGCCGGATGCCGTCGCGGCCCTCTTCTTCGGCAGCTCGGAGGCCAGCGAGTACGTGCTGCCGTTCGCCCTCCTCCTGGCCGCGACCTCCAGCTTCTACATCGCCTACGGCTACTTCCGTGGCCTGCTGCGCCTGCGCATGGGCAGCCTCCTCCAGGTGACCGCCCTCGGCGCACTGCCCCCGGCCGTCGTCGCGCTGGCCCCCGGCGAGCCGGTCGATCGCCTGATCGTCCTGATGGCGGTCGGGACCGCGATCCTCTCCTTGGCGGCCATCGCCGTCCCCCTCGCCCGCGGCCTCGGGGCGGCCCAGCGGGCGACGATGCGGACCGCCACGCATCGGCTCTGGGGGTATGGGCATCGCCGCGTGCCCGGCGAGATGGCCCAGCTCGGCCTCTTCGTGCTGGTCCCGGTGCTCGCCGCCCACGTCGCCTCGCTGCGCGAGGTCGCCTACCTGAGCGCCGGCCAGCAGATCCTCAGCATCGTCTCCCTGGCCGTCCTGCCACTGGGGCTGGTCCTGCTTCCGTCGCTGACCCGGATGTGGGAGGAGGATCGCGAGCGCACCGCCGGCCACGTCGCCCAGCTGAGCTCCTTCGCGGCCAGCCTGGCGCTCTTCGCCAGCGCCCAGGCCGTGCTATACGCGGGGATCGCCGTGACCGCCTGGCTGGGCCCGGAATTCGAGGACGCCGGATCGGTGCTGACGGTGACGGTGGCGCCGACGGCGCTCTTCGTCGTCTACCTGATGCTGCGCAGCCCGCTCGACGCGGTAGCGGTCAAGTCCTACAACTCGCGCAACAACCTCATCGCTCTGGCTGTGTTCATCGCCGTCGCGGCCCTGCTCCTCGGCCTCGATCTCACCTCTCCCGCGCTCGGCGTCGCCTGGGCCTTCGCCGCCGGGGTGACCGCCCAGGGGACCCTCACGTTCCTCACGGTGCACCGCTTCTTCAGCATCAGCTGGCACGACTACGGCTTCCGCTACACGGTGCCGATCGCGTTGGCCGTCGGAGCGCTCGGCCTGCTGGCCAAGCCCGCGGTCGAAGCGGCGCCGGCGACGCTGCTCACCCTGCTCGTGCTCCAGGTCGTCCTCGCGGCGCTCTACTTCGGAGCGATAGCGCTCTCGCCCGTCCGCTGGCCGAAGTTGCTCGCCGAGCGCTTCTTCGACCGCTGAGCGCCGGGGATCAATAGTGGATGGCAACCCGGGCCGACCGCGAACGACCGATGCCCTGCACCATTGCCCGCGCGCGGGGCTTGGCCCCAGTCGTGCGCAGCTTCGTCCAGCGATGGAACCGGATGCGGCCGTTCACGCCGACCTTGGTGCTGCCGACCCGGCGCCAGTTGCGACGGTCGCGAACCTGGATGAACACCCTGGCGCCGACGCGTGCGGGACCGGCAACGCGGCCGAAGAAACGCAGCCTGCCGGCGCGCTTCTTGCGATGCGACGCCGCTGAGCTCTTACCGGCTCGTGCGGGGATCTTGATCGTCACCCGGCGCACCACCACGGGGGTGGCCGCGGCGACATCCGGGCTGCCGGCCGTGAACAACTGCGCCCGGTCAAATTCCTGGCCGAGGGTTTCAACAGCCCACGAGCCGGTGCCGACCCCGAAGGTCGACTCGACGAAGCTGTCCCCCTCGGCCTTGAGCACCCGGCCGGAGTTGGAGATCTCATAGCTCTGGCCGGCCTGCACGGGGACGGGGTTATCGAGCTTGCCGCGGACCAGCCCGCTGCCGAGCGAGGCGGTGCGGCCGGTGACGCCTGTGCTCAGGTTGCGGACGGTCAGCACGCCGGCCGAG
>DASUZK010000114.1:0-86470 GCA_036376915.1 Solirubrobacterales bacterium | reverse complement strand
AGGGGTACCCGCCCCCTGTACCGGGCGGCGAACACGCCTGAACTGAGAGAATCAGCCCGTGGCGGATCCAGTCCTTCTCATCACCGGAGCTTCCAGCGGCATCGGCGCTGCCACCGCGCGAGCCGCTGCTTCTGAGTATCGCCTCGTGCTGGCCGCGCGGCGGCTGGAGGCACTTGAGGAGCTGGTCGAGGAGCTCGGCGGCGAGGAGCGGGCGCTGGCGGTGCGCTGCGACGTCACCGAGTGGGACCAGGTGGAGGCGATGGCTGCCGCCGGAATCGAGCGCTTCGGGCGGATCGACGCCGTCTTCGCCAACGCCGGCTTCGGCGCCACGCGCGGCTTCCTCGAGGAGTCGCCCGAGCACTGGCGCTCGATGGTCCTCACCAACGTCTATGGCGTCGCGCTGACGATCCGGGCCACCCTCCCCCACCTGCTCGAGCGCGGCGACGGCCACTTCCTCGTCACCAGCTCGGTGGCGGGCCGCCGGGCGCTGCCCGGCTCGCTCTACTCGGCGACCAAGTGGGCGGCGACCGCGATCGGCGAGGCGCTGCGCGCCGAGCTGCGCCAGATGCACGAGAACCACGACATCCGCGTCACCCTGATCGAGCCGGGGATGACCGACACCCCTTTCTTCGACAACCGTCCGGGCGAGTGGGCGCTGCGCGACGAGGACATCGCCAAGGCGGTGATCTACGCCCTCGAGCAGCGCCCCGGCGTCGACGTCAACGAGATCCTGATCCGGCCGACGAGTCAGCCGACCTGAGCGCCGCCGCCGCGACGGGGCCTAACGGCCGCCGCCGCGTTTGCCCCCTTTTCCCTTCAGCCCCTTCTTCTTGCACGGCGCCCGCAGCTTCGGTCGCATGTTGGCCTTCTTGCCGTTCTGCCCCCGGAAGCGGGCGATGACCTTGGGTTTCTTCTTCTTGCGGCAGAGATTGGTCGTATTGACCAGCAGGCCGCGTTTCTTGCCGCCGCGCACGATGAGCATGAACTTCGAGACCGGCACGTCGGGGACGACGTCGTAGGTGGTGCGCAGCCGGCCTTTGGCGCTGTCGATGCGACCGACGAGCTCGATGTCCACCTGGCCGTGCAGCGCCGCGACCAGGTCCGGCAGTTCGTTATCGGAGGAGCGCAGGTAGACGGGGCCTTTGAGCGGTCCGTCGAGCAGCGGCGTCTCCGCGGTCGCGAACCCGTAGATCGAGCTCTTCGGGCAGTCGTGAGCGGCGAACTGCGTCCGCGTGCAGATGTTTTCCAGGCTCGACTGTTCGAGGATGATCGCCTTGGGAAGGGTCACCGCGGCCCGGCCGATGTTGGCGTCGCCTTTGTTGGCCACGAGAATGGCGCGCAGCTTCGGGCTCTTCCCCCGGCGCGTACCGCCGAAGACGCGCATGAACAGTTTCGGTTTGAAGCCGAGCCGCTCGCAGCCGTCGAGCTGGAAGGGCACCGAGACGGGCAGCGAGCTGAAGGCCGCCGGGTCGAGTGGGTTGCCGGCGCCGCCGCGCAGGGTGCCACCGACAGCCATCGGCGAGCAGTTCGTGCCGTTGAGCGAGAACTGCGGCCGGTCGAGGGTGACCGCGACCGAGCGGATGTCGAGCAGGGCGCCACCGAAGACGTGCGGGATCGGGTCGGAGACAGCGTGGACCTGGGCGGTCCTCGGGTCGACGAACAGCGCCACCCTCACCACGACCGAGCCGAGGTCGAACGGCCCGGCGGTGGCGGGGGTGACAACTGCCAGGGAAAGGGGGGCCCCGTTGTAGGGACCGGCGAGAAAGGCTCTTCCAGCGATGTGGAACGGGTTGGGGCCGCTGCCCGCGGCAACCGAGGCGGCGCCCACGAGGCTGGCGGCGGGGCAGCTTGGGCTGGCCGCCTCGGCGGCCCCGCTATTGGCAGCGGCGGCGGCGATCGTCGCCTCGGGGCAGTAGCGGACACCGGCCAGCTTGGCGGTCAGGCCGGGCGGCAGGTCGACGTTGACGCCCTTCAGCTCCTGGTTGCCGTCGAAGCGGGCGACGTCGGCCGAGAACGTTCTGTAGGCACCGGCTTTGGGCTCCGCCGTGCGGGCACCGAAGCTGGGCCCGAACGGGCGCTCGGCCAGCGTTTTCGCACACGCCCCGCCGGCCGGCTGGTCGATGAGCTCGAACTCGTCCTCGTCGGTGGCAGGCGGGTCGTCGGAGGGACCCCCTTCCTGGCCGGGCGGAACCGAGCCGACCGCCGTCGTCCACGGGGTCATCTCGGTCAGCGTCGTGTGGGGACCGCAGGTGGGCGGGCTGGTCAGCGGCGCCTTCGGCCCACCGTCGAAGGTGATGCTGAAGGTGTCGAACGGCACCTGCGGATTCTCGGCGAAGGTCGTCGTCAGCTGTCCGGTCTGCGGGTTCGCGCTGACGTTGCCGATCAGGCGCGCGACGACCCCGTAGCGGTCGGACTTCGCTTCGACGAAGATCCGGTACGCGTCGCCCGAGGCGGGGTCGCGGCTGAGCTGCTGGCCGACGTAGACCCCACCGGTCAGCGGCCCCTCCGGCAGCGGTGATGTCGCGACGGAGACCGAGCCGATCCTCGACGCGGCCGGGCAGGAGTTCGCCGTGTTCCTCGTGCCCTTGCCGAACTGCGCGTCGGTGCACGCCTGCAGGCCGTTGGCGGCGGAGGGGTTGAGGCCCATCCCGGCGGGCAGCGTCACCCTGGCGGTCCGCACGTGCGAGGTTTCCTGGTCCGTCCCCCCGCTTTCGGTCTGATGGGGCAGCGTCACCTCGACCGTCGCACCGGAAGGCGAGTCGGTCACCGCCGTGTTGGGATCGGCTTCGATCGAGGGGACGAAGGGGACGCTGTCGCATTCTTTCGGCGAGGTCCCGGGCGGGATCCTGGACTCGAAGGGAGGGTTGGCGTCGGCGGGGAATTCGTATCCGGGGTCTTCTTCTTCGGTAAGCCCGCTGGCGAGCAGCCAGGTCGAGTAGACGTGCTCGAAGGGCGAGACCGCCGGTCCCAGGCAGGTGCTCGGCGTGGTGATGAAGGTGCCGTCCCCCGAACGGCCGTCGAAGACGAGCCTGTTCTTGAGGACGACGCCGCCTTCGAAGAGGGGCAGCGACTCGAAGGGAGTTGGGGGAACGTCGATCGTGAAGCCCTCGTGATAGTCGCCATCCCAGGCGACGTCGGCGCGCAGATAGATGTTGTTGCCGAGCAGGTTCAGACCGAAGCGCGCCGGTTCTCCTTCCGGCGGCACGATGTTGTAGACGGTCGGTTTCTCGGGCACCTCCAAGGGCATGCCGAGGACCGAGGCGGTCACAACGCTGTAGCCGACGTCGGAGCCGAGCGGACAGTTAGCAGGGTTGGCCTCGAAGGTCGCCAGCGGGCACTGCGGGGTGGCGCCAGGGTTGACGCTGAGCCCGACGGGAAGGTCGACCCGAACCGTCTTCAGTTCGTCGACCGGCGTTTCGAGTTTCACGCCCGGGAGGGGTTCTTCGGTCGTGTGTTTGACGATGAACTGCGTGAAGCCCACCGGGGGGTGACCTGCCGCCTGTTCGAAGAACTGCGCCGGCGTGTCGACGCTGCACGTCGGCGTATCCACGGTGCAGGTGCCGGCCTGCCAGCCGCTGTTCGCCGTGGGGTTGTCGGGGTCGGAGGGGGCGATGATGTCATCGGTGCTGGCGAGTGCGGAGGGGGCAATGAGAGCCAAAGCCACCCCCGATACCGCAAACAGCCTAAAAATCCCCGCACCTACGCTCATCTGAATCTCCCTTCCAGAAGCCATTTCCAGTGATCTTACCCGATTTTGTTGATCTGGACCACTATTTTTTGGTATATGTATCCCCAGAAGTTGGTATAGATCAACTCGACCAGACGGAGGAACCATGAACTGGCAGCTTTTGGCACGTGCGAATACCCATCCCCTGCGAATCTCAATCCTCGAGGTGCTGGCCATGGACGGGGGGCGCACCCTCTCTCCCGTCGAACTCAGCTACGAGCTGCGGATGCCGCTCAGCAATGTCAACTACCACGTCACCCAGCTGCTCGAATCGGGGCTGATCGAGCTGGCCGGCGAACGCAAGGTCCGCGGCGCCACCGAGCACTTCTACCGCGAGGCGGCTCTCATCGAGCTCCCCCAACCCCTCGCCCGGGCGTCCTAGCAGCGAGAGCGTCGGGGTGGGGTGCGCTTTTTGTCGGGCCGCTGGTATCTAGGGCGGCCCGGCGCGGGAAGCGGCTGACCCGGATCGTGATCTTCCGCAACCTTGACATCATTTCCTGACTAGTTTAGGCTGCCTGACTGAACGCAGCGCCCGGTCGCAGAGACGGCTGGGGGCCCCTCTTCATAGAAGGAGATACTTGATGCCCGCCATCAAACGCTTGGCCCTGCTTGCATGCCTTGTCGTGGCCCTCGTGCCCGCGGCCAGCGCAAGCGCGGCGATCACGACCAAAACGATCGACTACGGCCCGTACACGATCCCAGCCGGCAACGGCGACCCGCACGACCACGAGGAAGCGGGGATGATCACCAACCAGATCGTCCAGAACATCGCCAAGCCCTGCACCGGCTGCTCGATCATCGGCGTCACGCCGGACCTCGTCTACACCGACGGGAGCAAAGCGACGATCAGCCAGGGCCCGATGCTCCACCACGCGATGTTCGCGGCCAAATCGAGCGGCAAGTCCGACGTCACCTGCGGCAGCAAAGGACCGGGCCTGCTCGGCGAACGCTTCTTCGCCTCCGGCGACGAGCGCACCCCGATGGACCTGACCTCGCTGCCCTATGGCTACAAGGTCAACAGCTCGGAGACCTGGAACATGGTCTTCGACCTGATGAACTGGGAAACGACCAGCAAAACGGTGAAAATCCGCATGACCTGGAAGTACGCAACGGGCAGCGACCACACCAGCCGCGCGCCGCTGCGCCCGGTCTGGCTCGACGCCAACCAGTGCTCACTGAACTCCTACATCACGGTCCCAACCGGATTCAGCGACACCCACTACGACTGGAAAGCCAGCTTCGGCGGCAAACTGATCGCCGCCGCCGGCCACATCCACGACCACGGCGTCAACCTCGAAGTGACCAACGAGAGCACCGGAGGCACCGTTCTCTGCAACTCGGTGGCGGGCTACGGGGGGCCGGGCTACGAAACCCCCGACGGGCGTAAACACGTTTCGTCTATGGGCACCTGCACCGGCAACCCGATCTCGACGATCGGCAAAAACCAGACGATCCGCCTGCACGGCATCTACAACGTGCCGGAAGGGCATCACCTGATCGACGACGCGATGGCGATCTCGGTCGTCTACATCAATCCCAGCTGAGGCCAAGGCAGGCTTCACACCCCAAGCTCCCTCCGCCTGTCCCAGAGCGGGATGGCGGAGGGGGCATCGATCGAAGGAGAGAGCAATGCGGAACAAGCGACTGGCAGGTTTCGTGGCCACGATGGCCGTCTGCCTGGCCGGCACGGCGGTGTCGCCCGGCGCCGCCTTCGGACAGGACCCGATCCTATTCGTGCACGGCTATCTGGAGAGCTCATCGCTGTGGAAAACGATGATCTCGAAATTCGAAAAAGATGGCTACCCGAAATCGTATTTGAGCAACTACAGCTACAACACCTCGCAGTCGAACGTGACCGACGCCGAAAAAGAGGTGAAAGTCCGCGTCGAATCGCTGCTGAAAACGACCGGAGCCTCGAAGGTCGACATCATCGCCCACTCGATGGGCAGCCTCAACAGCCGCTGGTACATCAAGTTCCTCGGGGGCGAAGCGACGGTTGACGACTGGGTTTCACTGGGTGGACCGAACCACGGCACCGACACCGCGAACTTCTGCTTCAGCGCTTCCTGCGTGGAGATGCGGGTCGGCTCGAAATTCCTCTCCGAACTGAACGCCGAAGACGAGACGCCGGGCGCCGTCAACTACGGCACATGGTGGTCGCCGTGCGACAGCATCATCAACCCCGACTCGAGCGTATCGCTGGCGGGGGCTACCAACACGAAAACGGCATGCATCTCGCACACCGCGCTGACGACGGACGCGACGGTCTACACGCAGGTGCGCGAATTCGTCAAATAGGGCCAATAGAGCGAAAGAATCGATCGGGCTGGCGGGGTGGCATGGGTCCTCCCGCCAGCTTTTGCCTCGTCTAGCTTTCGCTCGGCATCTGGACCGGCTTTTGGCTGGGCCGCAAAAGCGGTAGCCGACACCGGGCGGCATGCCGATCCCTCGGGCTGCCCGGCTCAAGCTCCGACGGGAAGACCGCGCTGCGCGGCGATCCGCTCGAAGGCCGCAACGACTTTGGGATCGAACTGCGAGCCGGCGCCGCGGCTTAGCTCTTCGACAGCCCGCGAGGGACGCATCGCGACGCTGTAGGGGCGCTCTGAGACCATCGCCGCGTAGGCCTCGCACACGGCGACCACCCGCGAGCCGAGTGGGATCTGCTCGCCGCGCAGGGAGTCCGGGTAGCCACCGCCGTCCCAGCGCTCGCCGCTCGAGCGAACCAGGCGCGCGACCGGCACGAGCGCCGCCGCCGAGGCGATGATCCGCTCCCCGATCAGGGTGTGCTGGCGGACGAACTCCCACTCGGGCTCCTCGAGCGGGCCCGGCTTGCTCAGGATCGCGTCGGGGATCGCCATCTTCCCTGTCTCGTGCAGCTGCGCGGCGCGGTAGGTCTCGTCGCGCTGCTCGGCCTCCATTCCCAGCTCCTCGGCGACCGCCAGCGCCAGCTCGGCGATGTCGACGGCTTGCTCGGCCAGTTGCGGTTGGCGTTCGCGCAGCGCCGTCATCAGCACGTCGCGCGACTGCGAGCCGGCCGAGGTCCGCTCGCTGACCTTGTTCGCGTACATACGGCGGTCGACGAGCTGCATCGCCTCCTCAACCGAGGCGGCCTCGCTCGGCAACAGGACGCTGCCTTGCGAGGCCGTGACCGAAAAGCCCTTACCGCGCTCAGAGAGCGCGGCGGTGGCGCCGGCGACGATCGCGTCGACCTCCGCCGCCGTGCACTCGGCCAGCAGGCAGAACTCATCGCCACCCAGCCGGTAGGCGTGGCCCTGCGAGGCCGTGAAGCGCTCCAGGCGCCCACCGAGTCGTTCCAGCAAGGCGTCTCCAGCCGGGTGGCCGAAGGTGTCGTTGTAGACCTTGAAGCCGTCGAGGTCGAACATCGCGAGGAGCCGGAGGGAGCCAGTTGCCGATGGCCGCGTGATCGCGCGCTCCAGGTCCAGCATCAACGCCCTGCGGTTGGGCAGCCCGGTCAGCTCGTCGGTGCGCGACTCTTGCGCGTTCGTGCGAGCTTCCCCCTGGCTCTCACGCAGCGAGAGGACCAGCCGCACGACGACCGCGATCAGGGTGAGCAGGGAGATGACCGCCGCTGCGGTGGGGGTAGTGGCGAATCGTTCGGCTGCCTGAATGGAGATCGCGACCAGGGCCGCGGCGGCCGGTATCGCGATGATCCGCACCGCCCGCGATCGCAGTGGCTCCGTGGCGCCCTGCTCGATCCATGCCGCGCTGGCCACCAGCAGAACGCCGCACGGCCAGCCGGCGTCGAGAATCGTGCCTTCGACGTAGGTCCCCTTGGCGGCCTGCAGCAAATAGACGCCGTCGGAGACGGCGAGCAGCAGGAGGCCGGCACCGAGGACCGCCCAGCTGCGTCCCGGCCGCCAGCCGGTGAACGAGGCGGCGGTTGCCACCATCGTCAACAGGGTCAGGTCGGCGATCGGGTAGGCGAGGTTGGTCGCGACGGCGAGTGTCTGGCCTTCGCTGGAGGCGTCGACGATCGGCCCGAGCGCGAACGCCGCCGCCAGCGCCGCGACGGCGGAGCCGACGATCGCGCCGTCCAGCCACCGCGCGACCGGAAAGGCGCCGATCCTCGCCCGCAGGAGGGCGATCAGCGCCACGTAGGCGAGCGGGTAGAAGGCGAGGTAGCCCCCGTCGGCGGGAGAGGGGATCGGCACCGTCGGCTTCTCGGCGAGGACAGCCGCGTAATAGATTTCCCCGCCCGTATAGAGCAGCAAGCCGACTCCCAGCAGTGCCCAGACGAACCGCTCGCGGCGGATCAGCACGGCCCGCAACAGACAGGCGACGCCGCTGGTCAGCATCAGGGCGCTGTAGATCCAGGTGTTGAAGAGCGCTTCGGCACCGCGGCCGCCAAACCCGACCGCGACGTGCGCGATGAAGGCGACGAGCAGGCATAGGGCGAGGAGGCCGCCGGCAAGGACGGTCCTTCGCGCACGCTGGCTCAGTCCGGATACCACTTCTCCAAGATCGGAATCTGGGGCGGCAACCTTGACCGATGAGAGCCGAGGAAGCGGACGACGGGGGTCGAACCCGCGACCTCGAGCTTGGGAAGCTCGCGCTCTACCAACTGAGCTACGTCCGCGCGCAGGGGATTCTACGGCGGCAGCGAGGTTGCCGGAGGTGACCGCTAACTAGTCTTCGCCGCCGTGAGCGCGCGCTCGTTCCTCACCTTCCTCGCCGTGGGGGCCGTGATCGGCCTGCTCGCCTTCGGCCTGCTCAGCAAGGGGAACGCGAAGATCGAGGTTGGCGAGCCGGTGCCCGATCGGAAGCTGCCGTCGCTGTCGGGCCCGGGCCAGGGCTCGATCGGCGAGCACCGCGGCCAGTGGGTGCTGGTCAACCTCTGGGCCTCCTGGTGCATCCCCTGCCGCGAGGAGGCGCCGGCGCTGGAGCGCTTCCAGCGACGCTACCGCGACCGTGACACGACGGTGGTCGGGATCAACGTGCAGGACAACAGCGACGACGCGCTCTCCTTCCTGCGCAGCTACCCGACCACGTATCCCCAGCTGCGCTCGGTCGGCGACGAGCGCAGCGCCGCCTTCGGCTCCACCGGGGTGCCCGAGAGCTTCCTCGTCGACCCACGGGGCCGCCTGGCGCTGATCTGGCGCCGGCCGCTTGACGACCGGCTCCTGCGCGAACAGGTCGAGCCCCTGATCGAAGGCCGACGGTGAGGCGCCTGACGCTCCTTGCCACGGTGGTGTTGGCGCTGGCCGCACCCGCCGCCGCCACGGGCGCCGAGCCCGTCCCGAAGACGACGGTCAGCGACGTCGAAGACGAGGTGATGTGCCCGATCTGCGGCACCCTGCTCGAGCTCTCCGACTCGCCGCAGGCCCGCCGCGAGAAGGTCTACGTCGCGAAGCTGGTCGCCGAAGGCAAGACCAAGGCCGAGATCAAGGATGCGCTGGTCGGCCAGTACGGACCGGCCGCCTTGGCGCTTCCGGAGGCGACCGGGTTCGACCTCTCCGCCTACCTCGTCCCGATCGTCGCGCTGCTCGTCGCGGTATGCGCCCTTGCCTTCGGCGTCGCCCGCTGGCGGCGCGACGGGGATCGCTCGCCGCCGCCTGGAGCCGCAACCGCTCCACAGGGTGAGGAGGCCGAGCGGCTCGAGGCCGACCTGCGGCGCTACGACCTCTGACTAGGCGACGACGACGCGGCCGGTGACCGGGGGCGGCAGGCGCTTGCGAAGCTCAGCCTGCCCACCGCAGGCGATCGTCGTATCGGCGTGTTCGGCCAGCGCCAACAACGTCTCGGCGTCCTTCTCCAGAGGGGGGCCGACGATCGCGAGCAGGTCGTAGGCACGGCGCAGCTTCTGAATCGCCTGGTCACAGCGGTCGGAATCGAGCAGTGCCACCGGCGCCGGCTCGGGTGCCCCGGCCACGATGCAGACCAGAGGCTCAGAAGCCCCGCCGGAGGCAGGGCCGGCCAGCGTCAGTGGCTGCAGGAGATGGGCCGCTCCCGTCTCACCGAGCAGGTACTCGTGCAGGCCGGGGGTCGCGTCGAGGCCGAGCGTGAGGGCGAGCGCGGGAGTCGCCAGGTCGCACTCGAGCAGGGCGACGCGCCGGCCCTGCGCGACGGCTGCCGCCGCGAGCCCGAGCGCTACGGTCGACCTGGCCGGGCCCGTGGCCAGGACGGAGCTCGACCCACTCAGCTCTCGTGCCAGCCCCGAGAACGCCTGCAGCTCGGCCCGACCGAGCGCCGCCGGGCGCGAGGGAGCATCCTGCCGCACGGGGATCTCCGCCAGCAGCGGGCGCTTGGACCCGCGGCGGAGCATCACATCCGCTCCGGTGACGAGATCCCGAGCAACCCGAGCGAGCCGGCGATCGTGCGTTTGGCCAGCAGGGCGAGCGCCAGGCGCGAGCGCTCGACGCCCTCGCCCTCGGCGCCGATCACCTTGCAGTCGCGGTAGAAGCCGTGGAAGTCCGCGGCGACCGCGGTCGAGTAGGCGCAGATGCGGTGCGGCGCCCGACGGGTGGCGGCCTCTCGCACCTCGCCGGGGAACTCGAGCAGGCGCTTGACCAGCTCGCGCTCGGTGGGCTCCAGCGTGCTGCCCGGGGTCTCGATGCCAGCGCCCGATACGACCTGCTCGGGCGCGAGCTCCGCCTTGCGCAGGATGCTGGCAATCCTCGCGTGCGCGTACTGGACGTAGTAGACGGGGTTGTCGTTGGACTGGCGCCGGGCCAGCTCGAGGTCGAGGTCGACGGTGGTGTCATGGCTGCGCCAGAGCATGAACCAGCGCGTCGCGTCGGCTCCGATGTCGTCGAGCAGCTCGTCCAGCGAGACGAACTCGCCGCTGCGCTTGGACATCTGCGCCCGCTCGCCGCTTTCGACGATGTGGACGAGACGCATGATCAGCGCCTCGAAACGGTCCGTGTCGGCGCCGAGGCCGGCGATCGAAGTACGCAGGCGGGCGACGTAGCCGTGGTGGTCGGCGCCGAACACGTCGATCAGCCGGTCGAAGCCGCGCTCGAGCTTGTCCCAGTGGTAGGCGACGTCGGCGGCCAGGTAGGTCGGTTCGCCGTTGGCGCGGATCAGCACCCGGTCCTTGTCGTCGTCGAAGCTCGTCGTGCGCAGCCAAAGCGCGCCTTCGCTGCGGTAGGTGTGGCCTTCCCGCTCCAGCTGAGCGAGGGCGGCGTCGACCTCGCCGCGGCTGTAGAGATCGCGCTCGGAGACCCAGTTGTCGAAACGGACGCCAAAGCGGTCGAGGGTGCCCCGCACGATCTCCAGCACCAGCTCCACGCCGCGGCGGCCGATCGCCTCGAGGTCGCCGGGGTCGATCCCCTCAGCGGCGATCCGCTTGCCCAGGTCGCCGACGTAGGCGCCTTCGTAGCCGTCCTCGGGCGGCTCCTCACCGCGCATGCGGGCGGCGATCGAGGCCGCGAACCGGTCGATCTGCCCGCCCGCGTCGTTGACGTAGAACTCGCGCTCGACCTCGTGCCCGACCGCCTCGAGCAGGCGGACGAGCGAGTCGCCGTAGGCCGCGTGGCGACCGCCGCCGATGTGCAGCGGGCCGGTCGGGTTGGCGGAGACGAACTCGACCAGGACGCGTTCCGGCGCGGCGGTCGGCTCCGGGCCGAGGCCTCGCTCGCCGGCGGCAGCGAGGCTGGCCATCGCGCGCCGGTACCACGCGTCGGCGAGGAAGAGGTTGACGAACCCCGGGCCGGCGACGTCGATCCGCTCCACCGTTCCCTCGCCGAGCTGTTCGCCGAGCTCGGCGGCGAGCCTGGCCGCGACGTCGCGCGGGTTTTCGCCCATTGGCGCGGCGAGCAGCATCGCCGCGTTGGAGCTGTAGTCCCCCAGCTCGGCCTTGGGCGGCCGCTCCAGAGTCGGCTCGGGACCGGTCGGCTCCCCGTCACGCAAGGCGAGGGCGGCACGGTCCACCGCTGAGCGAAGCTCGGCGATCGGGTCGCTGGTTGACGTCATGGCGCCCATCGTATGTAGGGGCGGGCCGTGTCTGACTTATGGGCTCCATCGACCCCTGAAGTCAGACGCGCCGCTGGACCTGAGTACGCTGCCCGGCGTGCGCGTTGCCGTGATCACCGACCTCCACGCCAACTTGCCGGCGCTCGAAGCGGTTCTCGAGGCGGCCGAGGCGGCGGCAGTCGAGGAGACCTGGTGCCTGGGCGACGTGGTCGGGTACGGCGTCGAGCCCGATGCATGCGCCGACCTGGTGCGCGAGCGCTGCGACGTCTGCCTGGTCGGCAATCACGACCTGGCCGTCCTCGGCGCGCTCGACATCTCCTCCTTCTCCGAGGCAGCGGCGGTGGCGGTCGAGTGGACGCGCGACAACGTCCACGAGCGCACGCTGGAGTTCCTGCGGACGCTGGAGCCAAGCGGCGAGCGAGAGGGAATCGGGCTCTTCCACGCCTCCCCCCGCGACCCGGTCTGGGAGTACGTGCTATCTCGCGAGCAGGCCAATGCCGGGATGGATTCCCACCCTTTGCGGATCGGGTTGATCGGCCACTCCCACGTCGCCCTCTTCTTCAACCGTCCCGAGGGTGGGGAATCCGGAGAGACCAGAGGCGGACAGGCCGGCGACGGCGCCCTCCTCGACCTCGGTCGCGGCGGCTGGCTGGTCAACCCTGGCAGCGTCGGCCAGCCCCGCGACGGCGATCCGCGCGCCGCCTGGCTGGAGCTCGACACCGACGCGGAGACCGCGTGCTTCCGACGGGTCCCCTACGAAATCGCGATGGCGGCGGGCCCGATCGCGGCCGCCGGCCTGCCCCAGCGCCTGGCCGATCGTCTCCACATCGGGCAGTGAGCCTCCATTTGCAGGGAAAACCTGCTCGACAGAGTGTTCTCTAGACTCGCAACGATGCGTCGGCCGGCCGCCCTTTCGCTTGCCCTTGCCCTCGGCGTCTCCGCCGCGATCGCCCTCACCTCCTGTGGCGGCGGCGAAGACGCGGAGTTGCTGCCCGGCGCGACGGCAGCGGAGATCAGCGAAAACCTCGACGCGGTCAAGCAGCTCGCAAGCGAAGGCGAATGCGTTGGGGCGGCCGACGCCGCCGAAGAGGTGAGCACACAGGTGGATGGGCTGGGCGGCGTGGACCCTGAGTTGAAGCAGGCGCTCGAGCGCGGTGCCGCAAGGCTGAGCGAAGTGGTCGTGACCTGCGAAGAAACCACGACAGAAGCGCTCGAACCCCCCGAAGACGCGGAAGAAACGGAGAAGACCCCTCCGGGCCAGGAAAAGAAGGAGGAAAAGGAGCGGGAAAGGGAAGAAAAGGAGGCGGAGAAGGAAGCCGAAAAGGAAGCGAAGGAAGCTGAAAGGGAAGAACGCGAGGCGGAGCAGGAAGACGAGACCGGCTCCCCCCCGCCGAGCGAAGACGGAGGAACGGGTGCACCGGGCGGCGTCAGCCCAGCCGAACCGGCCCCCGAAAGCGAATGACGGAGGGAGGCACACTCTCGGGTCGCTACGAGATCGGCGACCGGCTCGGCTCGGGCGGGATGTCGAGTGTGCACATGGCCACCGACCTGACCCTCGAGCGCACGGTCGCGGTCAAGATCCTCGCCGAGCACCTCTCCGACGACGAGCGCTTCGTCGCCCGCTTCCGCCGTGAGGCGCTCGCCGTCGCCAAGCTGATCCACCCCAACATCGTCCAGGTCTACGACACCGGCATCGACCGGGGGCGCCACTACATCGTCATGGAGTACGTGGAGGGCCGCTCGGGTGCCCAGATCCTCCAAAAGCACGGCCCGCTCGACGCCGAGACGACGGCCGAGATCGGCGCCCAGGCCTGCGCCGGGCTCGACTACGCGCACCGGCGCGGGATCATCCACCGCGACGTCAAGCCCGGGAACCTGATGATCGTCGGCGGCCCTGTCGGCGGCGGCGAGATGACGGTGAAGCTGACCGACTTCGGCATCGCCCGCGCGGTCGAACAGACCCGGATCACCCAGGTCGGCTCGGTGGTCGGCACGGCCGCCTACCTCTCGCCCGAGCAGGTCCGCGGCAAGGAGGCGACGCCGACCACCGACGTCTACGCCCTCGGCGTCGTCCTCTACCAGTTCCTCACCGGGCGGCTGCCGTACGAGGGCTCGACCCTGGCCGAGCTGGCCGTGCGCCAGCAGAACGAGAAGCCCCTCCCGCCCAGCACCTACGACGACGAAGTCTCCGAGACGCTGGGGGCGGCGGTACTGCGGGCCCTGGAGGGCGACCCGGCGCGCCGCTACGCCAGCGCGAGCGAGCTGGCCGGCGGCCTGCGGCTGGGGCTCGAGGGCGAGGACGTCACCCTGCCGCTCGGCGAAGGCGCCACGCCCACCCAGGTCCTCGGCGGAGAGACGGCGACCCGCCACCTCGACCGCACCGCCCAGACCGAGTACCGCCCGGCCCCCTCGCCGACGAGACGGCCGACGCCCCGCGCCCCACAAGCCCCACCTCCGCCGGTACGACCCCAAGCTCCAGCCCAGCAGAAGCGAGGAGCGTTTTCCCGCTTCGCCAGGCTCGTGATGGCGCTTGCAGCGCTCGTCCTAATAGCCGCCGCCGTGGCCGCCGCCGTGATCTACACGACGGACAAGGCCACCGGCGTGAAGGCGACCGAAGTCGCCGGCAACACCGTCGACCGGGTCGTCGAAGAATTCAAGGACCTGGTCAAGAAGAACACGGAATAGACCAGCATCTTGCATCTACCCGCGCTCCTTCCAATGCCCTGCAGCTGTCATTAGTGGGGACCACCCAAAGTCGGGCAGTCCCCATTTATAGCTATCGGCCACCTAGCCCAGATCATGACACTATGTAAAACGCTTCTAACGCTTGTAGTTCGTAGTCGAGCAAGAAGTACTGGGGTTTACAGCCTCCTTCGGCTTCGGGACCCCATTCTTCTGAGAGCAATTTCCCTCCTTCTTCTCCTCCTTCAATTACTAATTCCATTCCAGTTTCGTCATAGGTACAGTTAATTTTCCCAAATCCCCCAAGGGAGCACTGTACTTTTCTTTTACCACTTAGAGCTGTTAGAACCCCTTCGTTTAAGCCTGTCTTCGTTAGTTCGAATAAAGGAACTTCAATGGTTGTGAATGTGCAATTACTATGGTTAGGGCTTGCTCCGCACCCTGTGATAGAAAATTCGGTTGTGTGGAGCAACTGCGGGCTTCCTAACGCTAAGGGAGTCACCGTTAATAACATGTTTAAGCATAAGATCTCTTCTAGGTTGCTTAATAAAACGGCTCGCGTTCCCGGTCTGTTGATCAGGTGAAGAGAAGTCACCATATTTCCAGGGGCGCATGGGTCTTCATGCACTTTGCAAAGCGCGGTAGCTTCAGCCATAACCGGTGGCGTGACAATCAACGTCATGGCAATCGAAAAGACGGCTACACCTAGGATCCGGGAGAGCCTCATTGGCATGCTCCTTCTTTTTGGGGTTCTCACTCAGCACGAGTTAGCTGACGTTTGGCAAGTGTAGATAGATATAATTTATTTTATTAAATTTACCAAGATTGCGTAATCTCGATCCTCTCGATTTCACGAGAACGGCGAGACGCTTGGTGAGCTGCTAAACGCCAGCCCAGGGCGGTAATCCGGCCAGCATCATCGAGGCGTAAGAACTGAAGTCGCCAACCTCTATAGCGGCGCGGGCTTGGGCCATCAGCTTCTGCAGGTACGTGAGGTTGTGCAGGCAGAGCAGGCGGACCGCGGTCAGCTCCTCGGCACGGGATAGGTAGCTGAGGTAGTCGCGGTCGTGATTCCGGCAGGCGGGGCAGGGGCAGCCGTCGGCGATCGGGTTGCGATCGCCCTCGTGGCCGGACTTGCGCAGGTCGAGGCGGAAGCGGTTTTCGGGGTCGGGGACGAGGGCGACGCCGTGGCGGGCGAGGCGGGTGGGCACAGCGCAGTCGAAGACGTCGAGGCCGAGGGCGATGCCGGCGAGGAGGTCGTCGACCTCGCCGATGCCGAGCAGGTGCTTGGGCGCCTCCTCCGGCAACAGCGGGGCGGTCATCGCCAGCACCTCGCGCATCTCGGCCTTGTCGCGGCCGAGGGTCCCGCCGATCGCGAGGCCGTCGACGCCGGCCGCCGAGACGTACTCGGCCGATTCGCGCCGCAGGTCCTCGTGGACGCCGCCCTGGACGATGCCGAACACGGCCTGCCGCTCGGGCCCCTCGCGCTCGTGCCACTCGAGGCAGCGGTCGAGCCAGCGGTGCGTGCGCTCGGTCGAGCGCGCGGTGTACTCGCGGTCGGCATGAAAGGGTGTGCACTCGTCGAAGACGAGGGCGATGTCGGAGCCCAGCGCCGCCTGCACCTGCATCGAGACCTCGGGTGAGATGAACAGCTCGGTCCCGTCCCGGTAGGAGCGAAACCGCACCCCCTCCTCCTCGATCGAGACCACCGAGCCGTGTCCACCCTGTCGCCCACTCCCCTTCACCTCGTTGGCCACCCCCCCATGGGCCAGCGAAAAGACCTGGAAACCGCCCGAATCGGTGATCAGCGCCCGCTCCCAGCCCATGAACCCATGCAGCCCGCCCGCTGCAGCGATCCGCTCGGGCCCCGGCGAGACGAACAGGTGGTAAGTGTTGCCAAGCACCATCTCGTAGCCAAGACCAGCCACCTCGCAAGCCTCCAGGCCGCGCACCGTCCCTTTGGTGGCCAGCGGGATGAAGGCGGGCGTTTGGACAGCCCCGTGTGCGGTGTGGAGAACGCCGGTCCGGGCCGCGCCGTCACGCGCCGCAATCTCGAATCTCAGTCGCTCCGACTCAATCCGCATCTCGCGTAACCGACTTTGACCCACCTAGGGTGGGGTCAATCCTGCCTGCGCGATCAGCGACCGCCCGGTCATCGCTGCCGGCTGGGGGATGCCGAGCAGCTCCAGGGCCGTGGGGGCGACGTCGGCGAGGATGCCGCCGCCGCGCAGGGCCACGCCCTCGGCGGTGACGATCAGCGGCACCGGGTTCAAGGAGTGCGCGGTGTTGGGCGAGCCATCGGGCTCGAGCATGTGATCGCAGTTGCCGTGATCCGCCGTGACGATGCAGGCGCCGCCCCTGGCGGTGACCACCTCGATCACGTCGGCGAGACAGGCGTCGACCGTCTCGACTGCTGCCACGGCCGCGGGAATCACACCCGTGTGCCCGACCATGTCTGGGTTGGCGAAGTTGATGATGCCGAAGCGGTAGTCACCGGCCCGCCAGTGCGAGACGAACGTGTCCGCTGCCGCGCGGGCGCTCATCTCGGGCTTGTGGTCGTAGGTGGGCACGTCGCGGGGGGACTCGACCAGGTGGCGCTCCTCCCCCTCCCACTCCTGCTCGCGGCCGCCGTTGAAGAAGTAGGTGACATGGGCGTACTTCTCAGTCTCGGCCACGTGCAGCTGGCGCCCCCCCGCCTCGGAGATCGTCTCAGCCAGCGTGGTCTTCGGCCTCGCCTCGGGAAAGGCGACCGGGTAGGGCCAGCCCTTGCGGTACTCGGTCATCGAGGTGAGGTCGAGTGCCGGGCCGCCGGCGCGAGAGAACTCGTCGAAGCCGGGCTCGGCCAGGGCGCGGGTCATCTGCCGCGCCCGGTCGGGGCGGAAGTTGATGAAGATCGCCACGTCGCCGGGTTCGGCGCCGTCGTACTCGCCGATCACGGTCGGCTTGACGAACTCGTCGGTCTCGCCGCGCTCGTAGGAGGCCTCGACCGCCTCCTCGGCACCCGCCGCACGCACCCCCTGCGCGTGGACGATCGCGTCGTAGGCGAGCTTCGTCCGCTCCCAGCGGGTGTCGCGATCCATCGCGTAGTAGCGGCCGCTGACCGTGCCGACGCGGCCGGCGTGCCGAAGCCACCGCTCCAGCTCGTGCACGTAGCCGCGACCTCCGTGCGGCAGCGTGTCGCGGCCGTCGGTGAAGGCGTGGAAGACGACGTCTGGGACGCCCTCGTGCGAAGCGAGCTCGATCGTCGCCTCGATGTGCTCCCAGCCGGAGTGGACGCCGCCGTCGGAGACGAGGCCGAGCAGGTGCAGGCGCCCACGGGGGCTGCGGCGGGCGCGGTCGCAGGCGGCAAGGAGAGCCTCGTTGTCGAAGAAGCTGCCGTCGGCGATCGCGTCGTCGATCCGGGCTAGGTCCTGCTTGACGATCGCGCCGGCGCCGAGGTTGAGGTGGCCGACCTCGGAGTTGCCCATCTGGCCGTCCGGGAGGCCGACGTCGGGGCCCTGGGCCGAGAGCTGCGTGTGGGGGAAGCTCCCCCAGAGGCGGTCGAAGACGGGCGTCTCGGCTAGCGAGATCGCGTTCCCCGGGCCGGGCTCGGCCAGCCCCCAGCCATCGAGGATGACCAGCGCCAGCGAGGGAACCGTCACGACGGCTCCTTCCGGTGCGCTTTATCCAGGTATAGAGGGGAAAAGGCGCACCGGAAGCTCATGCCGCGTTCACTATGGCAGCGAAATCCGCCGGGTCGAGGCTGGCGCCGCCGACCAGGGCGCCGTCGATGTCAGGCTGTCCCATCAGCTCTGCCGCGTTGTCGGGCTTGACCGAGCCGCCGTAGAGGATCCGCACGGCATCCGCCGCACCGCCGCGCTCGCGCAGGAGGTCGCGAATGTAGGCGCAGGCCTCCTGGGCCTGCTCGGGGGTCGCCGTGCGCCCGGTGCCGATCGCCCAGATCGGCTCGTAGGCGATCACCACGTCGCCCAGCTTGCCGCCCTCGACCCCGCCGAGGTCGGCCTGCAGCTGGCGCTCCAGCACGGCCTCGGTCTGGCCGCCGTCGCGTGCCTCCTCGGTCTCGCCGACGCAGAGGATCGGCTCCAGGCCGGCGGCGAGGGCGACGGGAACCTTGCGCGCCAGCGCCGCGTCGGTCTCGTCGAAGAGCTGGCGCCGCTCGGAGTGGCCGAGGACCACGGCCTCGACGTCGAGCTCGACCAACATCGAGGCCGAGACCTCGCCGGTGAACGCGCCCGAGGCCTCCTCGTGCATGTTCTGCGCGGCGACCTTGACGGCCGTGCCGTAGCGTCGCTCGACCACGGCGCTCAGGGCCGTGAACGGCGGGCAGATCACCACGTCGCTCTGCGTCGCCGCGATCCGCGGCAGCAGCGCGTCGACGAACTCGGCCGCCTCGGCGACGGTCTTGTGCATCTTCCAGTTGGCGGCGATGTACGGAGTCCTAGGCATCCTGCAATGCCTCCACGCCCGGCAGCTTCTTTCCCTCCAGCAGCTCCAACGACGCTCCTCCTCCGGTCGATAGCCAGTCCACTTTGTCAGCGAGCCCGAACTGCCGCAACGCGGCGACGGAGTCGCCGCCGCCGACCACGGTCGTCCCCGGCGCCGCGGCGACGGCCTCGGCGACAGCGCGAGTGCCGGCCGCGAACGGAGCCAGCTCGAAGGCGCCCATCGGCCCGTTCCAGAGCACGGTGCCTGCGGAGGCGATCGCGTCGGCGTAGACGGCCGCGCTGCGCGACCCGATGTCGAGCCCCATCCAGCCGTCGGGAACCTCGACGCCATCGCTCTCGCGCACCTCGGTGGCGGCGTCGAAGCTCTCGCCGAGCACGAGGTCGACGGGGAGCAGCAGCTCGCAGCTGGAATCAGCCGCCCGCTCCAGCGCCTCCGCCGCCAGCCCCAGGCCCTCCTCCTCGACCAGCGAGTTGCCGGTGGCGATCCCCTGGGCACGGAAGAAGCTGAAGCACATCGCGCCGCCGATCAGGATCTCGTCGGCGACCTCTAGGAAGCGGTCGATGACGCCGACCTTGTCGCTGACCTTGGCTCCGCCGAGCACGACGAGCAGCGGTCGACGCGGCGACTCGACCACCTCGGTCAGCTCCGTCACCTCGCGCTCCAGCAGCAGCCCCGCGTAACCGGACAGATGCCCGGCGACCCCCGCCGTGCTGGCGTGGGCGCGGTGGGCGGCGCCGAAGGCGTCGTTGACGTATATGTCCGCGAGCCTC
This sequence comes from Solirubrobacterales bacterium, assembly GCA_036376915.1. Taxonomy (GTDB): domain Bacteria; phylum Actinomycetota; class Thermoleophilia; order Solirubrobacterales; family 70-9; genus VRUE01. The sequence goes on along the minus strand of DASUZK010000114.1, from coordinate 66,913 downwards.
GCCAGCGACTCGGCGAGCGCCGGGTCGTTCTCCGTCTCGCCCGGCTCGAAGCGAACGTTCTCGAGCAGCAGCACGTCGCCTGCGCCGAGGCCCGCCGCCATCGTCTCGACGTCCTCTCCGACCACAGCCGGTGCCTGACGAACCAGGACTCCGTCGAGCAGCTCGGACAGGCGCTCTCCCACCGGCAGCATCGAGAGCTCGGGCACGACCTTCCCCTCGGGCCGGCCGAGGTGGGAGACGAGGACCACCGACGCGCCTCGGTCCCGCAGTAGTTCGATCGTCGGCAGCGCCGCCCGGATTCTCGTGTCGTCGGACACCCGGCCCCCGTCCAGCGGGACGTTGAAGTCGACCCGGACGAGGACGCGCCCGCCTGCGACCTCGGCGTCGCGAACGCTTGCCTTCGAGAAGCTCACCGCTCCGCCGGCCGGGATCAGAGGACCTTGCCGACCAGCTCGACGCAGCGGTTGGAGTAGCCCCACTCGTTGTCGTACCAGGCAACCGCCTTGACCATCCTGCCGTCGCCGATCGCCATCGTTTGCCCGGAGTCGAAGATCGAGGAATGCGGGTCGCCGACGATGTCGGTGGAGACGATCGGGTCCTCGGTGTAGGAGAGGATGCCCTTCAGCGGGCCCTCCGCGGCGGCCTTGACCGCCGAGTTGACCTGGCCGACCTCGAGCGGATCCGGGGTCGAGAAGACGAGGTCGACGACCGAGCCGGTCGCCACCGGCGCCCGCATCGCGATGCCGTTCAGCTTGCCGTTCAGCTCCGGCAGGACGAGGCCGACGGCCTTCGCCGCGCCGGTCGTCGTCGGGATCAGGTTGAGCGCCGCGGCCCGTGCCCGGCGCAGGTCGGAATGCGGCATGTCCTGCAGGCGCTGGTCGGCCGTGTAGGCGTGGATCGTCGTCATCAGGCCCTGCTCGATCCCGAACTCGTCGTTCAGCACCTTGGCCAGCGGCGCCAGGCAGTTGGTCGTGCAGGAGGCGTTGGAGATGATCTCGTGCCTGTCTCTGTCGTAGTCGGTGTCGAAGTTGACCCCGAGGGCGACGGTCACGTCGGGCTCCTTGGCCGGCGCCGAGATGATCACCTTCTTGGCGCCGGCCGTGAGATGCTTCGCGGCGTCGTCGCGGGCCGTGAAGAAGCCGGTCGACTCGATCACCACGTCCACCCCGAGATCGCCCCAGGGCAGCGCCGCCGGGTCGCGCTCGGAGAGGACCTTGATCGCCGTCCCGTCGACCGAGATCTCATCGCCGGAGACGCTCACCTCGCCGGGGAAGCGACCGAGGATCGAGTCGTACTTGAGCAGGTGGGCGAGCGTCGCCGGGTCGGTGAGGTCGTTGACGGCGACGAACTCGAGGTCAGCTCCGGCCGCGTGCGCGGCCCTGAAGACGTTGCGCCCGATCCGCCCGAAACCGTTGATGCCGACCTTCACAGCCATTGCCTCAAACCCTCCTGGAGTCGTTTTAGGGAGATGTGTCGATGTTATGGGCCCGCACCCGGCCGGCCCGGTTGCGTCAGTCGGACCCGATCGTGATCTCTATCTCGTACCCGTCGGGGTCCTTGAGGAACGCAGAGTAGGAGCCGGAGCCGTAGGAGCGACGCTCCCCCGGGTCCGAGACGCTGACGCCCCCGGCGTTCATGCCGCCTTCCCAGGCCGCCTTTACGGCGACGATGCCCAAACCGGAGAAGCTGAGCAGTCCGAAGCCCGCCTTCGGCTCGTGATGAGCGGAGATGAAGAAGACGGGCTTGGCGATCCCCCAGCCCACGGTTTCGTCCTCCTCGAAATGGCGACGCCAGCCAAGGGGCGCGAGCAGCGAGTCGTAGAACGACGCGCTCCGCTCGAGGTCGGACACCTCCAGTAGAACGTGGTGCAACATTCGGCCAGGGAGGCTATACCGGCGGGCGGATTCAGTGCCGCGTCACCAGAGGGTCTAGCCGCCGCGCGGGGCCCAGCGGAAATAACGGATCGCGAGCAGGAGCCCGGCGGCACCCCAGATCGCGACGACGGCGAGGTTGCCCCAGTCCAGACCGCTGGCACCGCCGGGAACGTAGGCATCGAAGAAGGCCTGGAAGAAGTCGCGAACCGGGAAGTGATTGGCGAAGTCGGTGACGCCCTGTGGCAGCTCGTCTTCGGGGATGAACACGCCGGAGAGGAAGTAGAGGGGCAAAAGCAGCGCATTGACGATCGGTGCCGCGGCGTCCTGCGAGGGAATCACCGCGGTGAGCGCGATTCCGAGGCAGCAGAAGGCGGCGGCGCCGACGACGAGGACGACGACGATCTCCGGCAGCTGCGCCCAGGGAATCGCGACGCCGTAGAGAACGCGACCGAGCGTCGCGACCAGGGCGAGCATGATCAGGGCGAGGACGATCGAGTTGCCGATCCGGCCGGCGATGAAGACCCAGGCCGGCATCGGCGTCCCCCGCCCGCGCTTCAAGCGGCCGTCCTCGCGTGCGATCACCAGCGTCATCGCGAGGTTCTGCATCGTCGCCGAGATCACCGCGAGGGTGATGATCGCCGGCACGTAGTAGGTGGTGGTATCGATCCCGCCACGCACGTCGATCGTCTGGTCGCCGAACACCGTGGCGAAGATCAGCAGCAGAATGACCGGGAAGCCGACCGTGAAGAAGACCGCGGCGGGATTGCGCCAGAAGGCCTTCTGGTCGTAGCGGAACTGGTGGGCGACTAGCGCCAGGCCGCTCATCGCTCGTCCTCTCCGTTCTCGGAGGTCAAGGAGAGGTAGACGTCCTCGAGGCTGGGCCGCGTCACTTCCAGGCCCTCCAGGTCGAGGCCCTCGGCCACGACACGCCCGGTCAGCTCGTGCAAATCGGCGACCGGCGTCCTCGTCTCCACCGAGACCTCTTCGCCGCCGAGGCGATACCTGATCGTGGTCGGCAGGCTCTCGCGGTCTCCCAATTCTCCGGGGGCGCCGCTGGCGACGATCTCGCCGCCGGCGATGATCGCCACCCGGTCGGCGAGGCGTTGCGCCTCGTCCATGTAGTGGGTTGTGAGAAAGACGGTCTTGCCGAGGTCGCGCAGATCCTCGATCACGTCCCAAGCCTGGCGACGTGCCGAGGGATCGAAGCCGGTCGTAGGCTCGTCGAGGAAGAGAAGCTCGGGGTCGCCGACGAGGGCCATGCCGACGTCGAGGCGGCGCTGCTGGCCGCCGGAGAGGCTGCCGGTGCGGGTCTCCGCCTTGTCCCCGAGACCGACCAGCTCGATCGTCTCCTCGACCGGGCGCGGCGCGCTGTAGTAGCCCGCATATAGCCCGAGCGACTCTCGCACGGTGAGGTACGGGTCGAGCCGGCAGCTCTGCAGGACGATGCCGATCCGCTCGCGCCAGGCGCGCCCCGCCTGCTGGGGGTCCTGCCCCAGGACGACGACCTCCCCCCCACTGCGCTCCCGATACCCCTCGAGGATCTCCACCGTCGTCGTCTTGCCGGCGCCATTGGGCCCGAGGAACGCAAAGACCTCGCCTGCCCGGACCTCGAGGTCGATGCCCCGCACCGCCTCGAAGTCGCCATAGCTCTTGCGCAGGCCGCGGATGGAGATGACGGAATCGCCCAAGGGCGCGCGATTCTAGGTCGACGGGACCGAAAGCGACATATACCTCCGCTTTGAGGCCCGTCGGCGGGGGATCTAGACTGCGGTCGATGCTGCGGGGAACGGTCGTCACCTCTCCGGACGGACATCGCTGGCGGGTGGGGCGACGCTGGATGGACAGGTCGCTGCCTGATCCGCGCCACCGCTACCGCGCCCATCGCGAAAAGATCTTCGGCGATGACAACGGAGGCGGTTCGCTCGACGTGCTCATGCTGCCGGACTTCGACCTGTTGGACTTTGACGACAACCCCGTGGCCGCCATCGCGGTCGCGGTCGCGGTCGCGATTGGAGCCCTTCTGCTCTTTCTGGTTCTGCTGCCCCTGATCGGGGTCGCCCTCGAGCTGATCGTCCTGCTGGTGCTGCTCTGGTCCGGAATCGTCGGGCGGGTCTTCTTCGGACGCCCATGGGTCGTCGCGGCCATCGACCTCGATGACCCGGAGCAGTCGGCCGCCTTCGCGGTGAAGGGATGGCGACGCTCGGGTCAGGCCACCGAAGAGGTAGCAAGGGCGATTGCCGTCGCTGGGCGGCCGGAGACTCAGGCAGCAGACTCAAGCTGACGCGCCCCAGGCGTTGCCAGGCAAGGACGCAGGGAGCGTGGCGTGCTCTGCACGCGAGCGACCGAGGACGCCGCCTGGCAACGCCTGGGGCGCGTCAGTCGAGTTCGGCGTCGCGGTGCTTCATATGGACGACCACGTCGTCGCGTCCTTCCAGCTCGCGGCGGATGCGGTCGGCGACCGTGATCGAGCGGTGGCGGCCGCCGGTGCAGCCGATCGCGATCGTCAGGTGGCTCTTGCCCTCGGTCACGTAGGCGGGGACCAGGAACTCCAGCAGCGGCAGCAGGCGGCCGTAGAACTCCCCCGCCTGCGTGCCCGACTCGACGTAATCGCGCACTCTGCTGTCGAGGCCGGTGAGCGGGCGCAAGTCGTCGACATAGTGGGGGTTGGGCAGGAAGCGGACGTCGAGGGTGAGATCGGCGTCGTGGGGCGGCCCGTTCTTGAAGCCGAAGGTGAGCAGGGTCAGCGCCATCTTGCCGCTCTCGTGGCGGCCCAGCATCTCCTCGGCGATGCGGCGCCGCAGGGTGCCGCCGCTGAGATTGCTGGTGTCCATCACCAGGTCGGCGCGCTCGCGCAGCGGCGCCAGCATCTCGCGCTCGGCCCGGATGCCGTCGACGATGTGGCCTTCGGGCGCCAGCGGATGCCGGCGTCGCGTCTCCTTGTAGCGGTCGACCAGCGTCTCCTCGTCCGCCTCCAGGAAGAGCACGGTCGGCTTCAGCCCGTCGGCCTGGAGGTCGTCCAGCACCTGCAGCAGGTCGTCGAAGTAGTCGCCGCCGCGCACGTCGGAGACCACGGCGGCCCGCTCCACTCCGCTGCCCTCGTGGCGGAAGAGCTCCCCGAGGCTGCCGATCATCCGCGGCGGCAGGTTGTCGACGCAGAAGTAGCCGCCGTCCTCGAATGCGGCAATCGCCTCCGACTTTCCCGCCCCGGAGTGGCCGGTGATGACGACGAGGTTGACCTCGCGCCCCCCGGCCTTCCGGCTGCCTCCGGCGGCATCCTTTGCCCTGGAGGGACTCCGTGCCATCAACCCGTCCTGTTCAGTTGCTCGTGGATCTCACGGGCTACCTTGCCAGGCACGCCGGGCACCATTTCGAGCTCCTCGCGGGTGGCCGCGACGAATCGCTCTGGAGAGCCGAAATGCTGGAGCAGCGCCCGCTTGCGCACCGGCCCCACACCCTTCAGCTCGTCGAGCACCGAGCCGGTCATCGCCCGGTCGCGGCGGCCGCGGTGGTGGTCGATCGCGAAGCGGTGGGCCTCGTCGCGCACCCGCTGCAGCAGCTTCGAGGCCTCCGACTCGGCGGGCAGGTCGATCGGCGCCGCCCGTCCGGGCACGTAGACCTCCTCCAGCCGCTTCGCCAGGCCGATCACCGTGACGCCGCGCTCGACGAAGGGGCGCAGGACCCGCATCCCCGCCGAGAGCTGCCCCTTGCCGCCGTCGATCACGACCAGGGACGGCAGCGAGGCGAAGCTCGCGTCGCGCTTGCCGTCGTGCGGCGAGAGGTCGACCTGCTCCAGGTAGCGGTTCATCCGCCGCCCCAGCACCTCTTCCATCGAGGCGAAGTCGTCGGGGCCGGACCCGCGCCCGTCGCCGTCCTCGCCCCGCACCCGGAACCGCCTGTAGTCGGCCTTCTTGGTCGCACCCCCCTCGAACACCACCATCGAGGCGACGGTGTGCTCGCCGCCGAGGTTGGAGATGTCGAAGCCCTCGATCCGCACCGGCAGCTCCTGCATCCCGAGCGCCTCGCGCAGGTCGGCCAGCGACTCGACCCTGCGCTGGCGGCGGTGCTCGCGGCGCAGCCGATCCTGGTCGAGGGCGAGGCGGGCGTTGCGCTCGGCCAGCTCACGTAAGCGCCGCTTGTCGCCGCGCTCGGCGACCCGCACCTCGACCGTGCCGCCGCGCCGCTCGCTCAGTGCCGCCTCCAGCAGCTCGACCCGGTCGCGCAGGTAGGGGCCGACGACGATCGTCCGCGGCACCGCCGGCGATGCCGAGTAGTACTGGCCGACGAACTCCTCCGCCACCTCGGCCAGCTCGCGCTCGGCCTGGTTGTCGAGGTAGAAGCTCTGGCGCTCGGCGAGGATGCCGTCACGGACCTGGAAGACCTGGGCGTTGGCGTCGGCCCCCTCGGTCGCGACCCCGATCAGGTCGGCGGTGCCGACCGAGCCGCCGGCGACGCGCTGGCGCTCGAACAGCGACTGGATCGCCTTCAACCGATCGCGGTGCAGGGCGGCGCGCTCGAACTCGCGCTCCGCCGCCGCCCCCTCCATCTTCGCCTGCTCGTCGGCCTCGACCCGGCGGTAGCGCCCGGAGAGGAAGTCGACGATCGCGTCGACGTTGCGGCGGTACTCCTCGCGGGTGACGTAGCCGACGCAGGGCGCCCCGCAGCGCTTGATGTAGTAGTCGAGGCAGGGGCTGCCGGAGCGGCGGCCGGGCTCGGCGCCCTCGCAGGTGCGGAACTGGAACAGCTTGCCGAGCAGGTCGAGGGTCTCACGCACGCGCTTGGCGCTGGAGAACGGCCCGAAATAGGCGCGGCCCGGCCGGTGCTTCTCGCGGGTGAAGTAGACGCGCGGGTAGTCCTCGTCGAGGCTGACGCAGACGTAGGGATAGGACTTGTCGTCGCGCAGGCGGATGTTGAAGCGGGGGCGGTGGCGCTTGATGAAGCTCTGCTCGGCGAGCAACGCCTCGGCCTCGGTCGAGGTGACGAGGCACTCGATCCGGTCCACTCGCGAGGTGAGCCGGGTCTCCCCTCCTGAGAAGTGCGAGGCGACCCGCTTGCGGATCGAGCGGGCCTTGCCGACGTAGAGGATCTCGCCCTCGCCGTCGTGGAAGAGGTAGACGCCGGGCGAGTCGGGCAGCTCGCGGCGCTGCTGGGCGACCCGTTCGGCCCGTGTCGCTTTCGTCCTGTCGTCGGCTTCCCTCACAGGCCAAAGGGTAGGCTCCTGGCCAGCCGGCCAAAGCCACCAGACCAAAACTTCACGCCCAGAGGGGGAGCGAGATGACCACGGAGACGCTGAGCACGCCTGAGTTGAAAACGATGAAGCTCGAGATCGACGGGGAGATCGGCATCCTCACCCTCGACCGCCCCGAGGCCTTCAACGCGATGAGTCCGGACATGATCGGCGAGATGACGGTGGCCTTCCCGTGGCTCGCCGACCAGGCACCGCTGCGGGCGCTGATCGTGACCGGCTCCGGCAAGGCCTTCTGCTCGGGCGGCGACGTCAACTGGTTCAAAGAGGGCGTCTCCTCCGAGGAGATCGACCTGCCCGCCCAGGTGCGCCGCGGCGCCGACGCGCTGCACATGGCGATCGTCGACCTCCGCCGCATCCCCTACCCGGTGATCTGCGCCGTCAACGGGCCGGCGGCCGGCGCCGGCTTCTCGCTGGCGCTCGCCTGCGACATCCGGATCTCCTCCGAGGATGCCTTCTTCGCCTGCGCCTACGGCCGCATCGGCGCCTCCCCCGACGGCGGCATGACCTACTTCCTGCCGCGCGTCGTCGGGCCGAGCCGGGCGCTGGAAATCCTCCTCAACGACCCCAACATGACCGCCGAGGACGCGCTGGCCGAGAAGCTCGTCTCCGAGGTCGTCGCCCCCGAGGATCTGATGGACCGGGCGCGAGCGAAGGCCGAGAAGCTGGCGGCGAAGGCCCCCCACTACGTGCGAATGGCGAAAATCCTCGCCGGCCAGAGCATCGAGAACAACCTCACCGAGCACCTGCAGTTGGAGCGCCACGGGATCGCCGACAGCATGGCGACCGAGGACCTGCGCAACGGCGTCGAGGCCTTCTTCGGCGGTGGCACCCCGGAGTTCAAGGGCCGCTGAACTTCATTCGGGTCCCCACCCCGCATGCAGCTACAGTCCCAATGAGCTCCCCCCGACGGAAAGGATCCCAGCCATGAAGAAGGTCGCGGCATTCCTCGTCCTCGCCCTCGCCGCGTTCGCCCTCGTCGCCTGCGGCGGTGGCGACGACACGACCAGCCCCAGCACCGAACCCGCGCCGGAGGCGACGACCGAGGGCAACGCGAACGCCGACGGCGGCTCCAATGAAGCCGGAGGGGCGGGCGCGACCCTCAGCTTCGAGGCCGATCCCGAAGGCGCCCTCGCCTACACCACGACCGAAGCGACGACCGAAGCCGGCAAGGTGACCGTCGAGTTCAACAACCCGCAGTCGCTGACCCACGACGTCGCGATCGAAGACTCCAGCGGCAAAGAGGTCGGCGCCACCGAACTGATCGCCGACAGCTCCGACTCGACCACGGTCAATCTCAAACCCGGCACCTACACCTTCTTCTGCTCGGTTCCCGGCCACCGCGAAGCCGGCATGGAAGGCACGCTGACGGTCGAATAGGCGGCGTAGTAGCGGCGCCCGTCAGCCGGCGGGCGCCCCATCACCCCAGGTGACGTGCGAAGCCCTGCCAGGCTTAACGCAGACAAAACCATCCGAAAGCTCCCCCTAGAGTGGCGGCGCATGGGGCATTTTCCGTCAATGAAGGCAAAGCGCCTGCTGGCCACCTTGGAACGCAGGCCGCTCGGCTACCGCGTTGTACGCCAAACCGGCTCACATCGTCGGTTGGAGGCGGCAGGTCGGCCACCGTTGACCTTCGCGTTCCATGACAAAGCCACAATCCCCTCCGGCCTCGTGCGCAAGATCCTCGTCAGGGACATTGGACTTGCCGAGGACGAGGCCTGGAAGCTACTCTGACTTGGAGGATCGAATGGAGACCGTGCGCGTCATCTATCACCACGAGGCCGACGGCTGGTGGGCCGAGTCCCCTGATGTCGAGGGCTGGTCCGCGGCCGGCGACTCTTACGAGGAAGTCGTCAAGCTCGCCGAAGAGGGCATCCCATTCGCCCTAGAGCACGATGCCACCCTGGAGCACTTCGTTCCAGCCGGCGAGCACGTCGCAGCCTAGCTGCCGGCTGGCGCCATCACGCGGGTGACGCTGTCGCCCACGAAGCACGGCTTCTCGTTGCCCTCGACCTCGAGGGTGAAGCGGGTCACTGCCTCGTACCAGCCGCCGCCCTTGTCATCGATCGAGACGACCTCGGCTTTGGCGCGGACCTTGGAGTCGACGGGGACGGGAGCCGGAAAGCGGATCTTGTTCCAGCCGTAGTTGACGCCGAGGGTGAAGCCGGTCGAGGAGATCAGTTGCTGGCGGAAGCCGTCGACCAGGGAGAGAGTCAGGTTGCCGTGGGCGATCGTGGTGCCGAAGGGGCTCTCGGCCTTGGCGCGCTCGACGTCGACGTGGATCCACTGGTCGTCGCCGGAGAGGGCGGCGAAGGTGTCGATGTCCTCCTGGCTGACGGTGCGCCACTCGCTCGGGCCGATCTCCTGCCCGATCAGGGACTGCATGCCCTCGACTCCATTGACCTCTACCGTGGCCATCGCGGCGCAGTCTAGCCGCACCGTGCCAACGGGCGATGTCCACCATTCGTCATGCCAGCTCCGCTGGATGGGCAATCCGCAAGCCTGGGACGCGCTCGAAATGAGAGACGTTCCGGGTGACCAGGGTCGAGGCGGTCTCGAGGCAGATGCCGGCCTGCATCGCGTCGCGGACGTCGATCGCCGTTCCGCCCCGTCGCAGCTCGCCGAGCAGCGCCCCGCCTCGCAGTCCCGCCTTGCGCGTCAGCGTCAGCAAAGGGGCCGCAAGGAGGGCGTGTACCGGCCGCGGGTTCTCACGATAGGACCGTCCAAGCGCCAGCTCGAAGGCGGTCACCGCCGTCACGCGGTATCCGGACCCTCGGCTCAGAGCGCGAACCAAGTCGCGTCCCGGCCCGGCACCGCGCAGGTAGTCGATCAAGACGTCGGAGTCGAGTACCGGTCCGCCGGCCAAGTCGCCCACGCCTCCTCGCGCTCTCGCTCCCACTCCTCGACGTCGCCCTCGCTCCACGCTCCCTCGGCCGCCGCCAAGGCAGATGCGAGGTCGTCCTCACCCCCCTGCTCGAGGAGGCGCTCGAGCGCCTCCTCCACGATCGCCGAGAAGCCGCGCATCCCCCGTTCGGCGGCCTTCGCCCTGAGGCGGGCATAGGTCCGATCACTGAGCTCGATCGTCGTGCGCATATCGATATGCATCCTAGCATTCACATGCATCACGATCCCGCTATCCGATTGCAAGCCGCAGCGGCGCATGCCGCGCAATCGCCTCGAAGTCGGCGTCTTCGCAGAGCAGCTCGGCGTCGTTGCGAATCGCGACAACAGCGATCAGGCAGTCGGCCAGCTTGCGCGGGGTCTCGCCCCCCCTGCGACAAAGCCGGTAAAGCTCGGCGGCGCTCTCATAATCGGCAGGCCCGTCGACCGCAAGGAACTCGAGTCCCAGCAGCAGACGGCGCAGGCGGTCGCGGTCGGCATCGTCGCGAGCGCCGGCAAGGATCTCCATCAGGATCGGGTCGGTGCAGGCCAGCGCCTCGCCCTTCTGCAGCGCCGAGCGAAGCCGCAGATGCGGCCCGCCCCCGGTGGCGCGGAGGAACTCGATCCAGGCGGAGCTGTCGACCAGGATCACAGCTCAGGAATCTCTTCTGGCGAACGGATCTCAGCGAGGTCGCCCCCCCAGCCCATGCCCTCGGCCGAGAGCATCTCCTCGCGGCCCATCGGCTCACCAACGAGCTTGCGCAGGGCCAGATCGACAGCCTCTCGTTTGCTGCGAAGGCGATAGAGGCGCATCGCGCGATCGATCAGCACGTCGTCGATCTCGATGTTCGTCCGCGTCATTGCACCATCATACACCTTGAGGTGTATAGATCTTTTCCTGGTCATGGTGTTCATGCGACGAGCCTCACTTCGAAGGTCGGCGCGGCCAGGGCGCCAGCGCCGCCGAGCAACCCCAGGATGCGGGTCACGTAGGCCTGGGTCTCGGGATAAGCCGGGATGCAGTCGCAGGCTTCGACCGGGGCCGGGCCGGCGTTGTAGGCGGCGAGGGCGAGCTGGGGGGAGCCGAACTGGCGCAGCAGGTCGGACATCAGGTGGGCCTGGGCATCGATGGCTTCCTCGGGGTCGTAGGGGTTGCGGAGGCCATAGGCCGCCGCCGTGGACGGCATGAACTGGGCGATGCCCTGGGCGCCGGCCGGGGAACCCGCGTAGGGGTCGAAGTTCGACTCGGCCATCAGCTGCGCCGCAAGCAAGGCAGCGGAGACGTTCCAGTGGGTGGCGGCACGGAGGAGCGGGGCCCGGAACTCGGGTGGGACGAAGGACGGCAGGCCACCGCTACCGGCAAGCGCTCCGTCCGGCCCGCGGCCTGCCGTTGGCGACGCGGTCGCCCCGACGGCGTTCCCGGCCGCTGAGCAGGGCGGCGGACCGGCGTCGAAGCCGTAGTGCCAGGACTCCCACGAGTAGCGTTGGACGAAGCCGAAACGGCTCGCGTTGGACGCCAGCCAGCCGTACGCGGTTTCGGGCCCGAGGTCGAGCTCGGTGGCGCAGCGGTGCAGCGACTGCCCGGGCGGCGCGACCCAGCGCGGATCCGGATGGGCAGCGAAGAGCGCCGCCTGTTCGGCGTCGGAGCGAAAGCCGGAGTTGACGACCAGCGCGATGCCGGCGCCCGCCGCGGCCGCCGCCATCCGGTCGAGGGCGGCGGCGACGTCGGGCCTCATCCCCTCTCCCTGCCTGACGACCAGCGGACCGCTGTAGCCGCCACCGCTCGCCATCCTCGACGACCCGCCGAAGCCGGAGGACGGCGCGCCGGCTTCGGCGACGGCGGATGCCTCGGTGCGCGCCGGGCGGCGTCCCACGTCGACGTCGGCGAGCACGACCGCCCTCGCCTGGACCGGCGCGAACGAGTCGCCATCCGGGAACGAGACCCGAAGGTGCTCCGCGTCCACGCCGTTCGCTCGCCCGGCGAGCAGGGCTGCCGCCCGGGCACGCGCCAGATATGCGGCCTTGGCCAGGTGGCGCGAGCTTGGTGTGCCGTCGGGCATCCGCGGCGGCGAGAGCAGGCGCGGGAGGTCGTCGCGCATCGAGCGCGCGGCAGAGATCGCCGCCAGGTCGGCCGCCCGCTGCGCTCGCCCCTTGCCGGTCACCGCCCCGGCGATCGCCACCAGCGCCAGCGCCGTCGCGATCAGGGCGAACGATCCGCCCAGCGCCAGCGGCAGAGCCTGCCCGCCCCCGTTCTTCCAACCCATGCCCCAGACCCTGCCGAGCCACGGCGCATCCGTGGTGCGCAAAATCGCGCGGAACCGAGTCGGTAACGTGACCTAACTGCCTGAGGGTTCCGCCGCCGGGGCTGGCGTGCGACCCAACGAGCCGAGGAGGATCGATGCAACAGCAGCCCACTGCCCGCTTCTCTCGCCCCAGGACTCGCGTCGCGACGCTCGCGATCGCCACGCTCGCTTTCCTGGCCATCGCCATGCCCGCCCAGGGGGCCACGTCCAGCAAGCGCGTCGCCAAGCAGGCGCAGAACGCGACGCTCGGCAAGACGATCCTCACGACCCTGGCGGGTCGCACGCTCTACACCCTCAGCGCCGAGACCAAAGGCACGTTCATCTGCAAGGGCGGCTGCCTGACCGCCTGGCACCCGCTCTACGTCGCGGTCGGGGTCAAGCCGACCGGGCCGGTGAAGCTCGGCACGATCAAGCGTCCCGACAACGGGCGGCGCCAGGTGACCTTCCGCGGCCGACCTCTCTACACGTTCGACGGCGACGAAAGAGCGGGCGACGCGAACGGCGAGGGCTTCAAAGACGTCGGCACCTGGCACGCCGCCGCGCCCTAGCACGGAGAACTAGCGCGAGCGAACCGCGGCGATCGTCTGCCTCAGCGTCTCGCGCGCGTCGTAGTGCGGCATCCAGTGCAACCGGCGGCGTGCGCGGGCGGTGTCCATCAGCACGGGCCGGCGAACCGCCTCGATCCAGGCCGCCTCGTCGGGCAGGAAGGGCATCAGGGCCACCGCCTCGGCGGCGACGCCGACGGCGAGGTGCGGTGCCGGCACCGCGTGCCAGCCGAGCGCGTGGGCAAGGTCGGTGATCGTCATCTCCCCCGGCCCGGCGAGGTTGTAGACACCCGGCTGCCCGTGACCGATCGCGGCGGCGCAGAGGGCAGCGGCGACGTCGTCGTGATGGACGAGCTGGAACGGCACGCCCGGGTCGGGCAGCACCGGCCGCAGCTCGGGAACCCTGCCAAGGGCCCAGCGCACCGGCCCCGGGATCCGCTGCCCGATCGCCAGCAGGGGGATCATGTCGAGCAGCAGCGTCGCTTCCGGCCCGGCGACGATGCAGGGCCGGAACACGTAGGCGTCCGTGGCCGAGCCCGTCAGCGCCTCGTCCAGCACCGCCTCGACCTCGGCCTTATGGGCTGAGTAGGGATGGCGCGAGGTGCCCTTGACCGGGTCGTCCTCGCTGAGCAACTCGGGCATGCCGCGGTGGAAGCCGTAGGCCGCGACCGAGGAGGTGTAGACGAGGCGCTTGGCGCCGGCGGCCGCGGCGGCGTCGAAGACGTTGCGCGAGCCGGTCAGGTTGACCTCGCGGCTGTCGCGGTCCCCAGCCATGATCGCGAAGGCGAGGTGGACCACGACGTCGACCCCCTCGACCAGGCTCTCCACCGCCTCCCGGTCGAGCACGTCCCCACGCCGGTACTCGGTCTTCTCCCAACCGTGGCCGGCGAGGTCGAAGGGACGCCGCGCCATCCCGATCACGCGGTCGACCTCCGGCGCCCGCTCGAGGGCGGCGATCAGGGGGCGACCGATCTCGCCGGTGGGGCCGGTTACCGCGACGGTCAGCATGCGGCGATTCTGTCGAAAACGGGGGGCGCGGCGGCGCTCGGTCCGCCAGCGGTAGCCCGGGCCTACCGGGCCGTGGGCTTGATCGTGACCGCGGACTTGATGACGCCGGCGCCGCTGACCGTCGCCTTCACGGTCTTGGCCTTGCCCAGCACTTTCTTGGCAGCGCCCGCAAGCTTGACCTTGAGCGTCGTCGAGGCTCCGGCGGCGAGATTGAAGGACGCTTTGCCGATCTCGACGTTCTTGGCTTTGGCCTTGCCGACCTTGAGCTTGGCGATCAGCTTCAGGCTGCCCTTGCAGGGTCCCTGACCCTTGCACGAGAGCCTCAGCACGGCCTTGCCGCCCTGGAAGAGCGCGGCACCGGAGACGCTCAGCTTGCCGGGGAGTGGAGTCGTGGCTGGAGCTGGGGTACCCGCACCTCCGCCGCCCCCCGATCCTCCCCCACCGGGGATGGAAGGCACGAGGTTGAAGGTCGCGGTGACGACCGTGTCTTCTTCCAGCGGCGGCAGTTCGCATGGATCTCCGGCGCAGGGCGCGGACCAGCCCGCGAACTGAGAGCCCGGGTTTGCCGTCGCGACCAGCACCAGTTCGGTCAGTTCCGGATAGGCGGCGGCGCACGGTTCGAGCGGCCCCCCTTCGACTTCGCATTTGACCGTGCCCGTGCCGGAGCCACCGTTCGTTTTGACCGTGAGCCTGGGGCCGACGAACTCGAAGGTGACGATGACGGTGCTGTCTTCTTCGATCAGCAATTCGCATTCGGGGCCGAATTCTTCGCAGGAACCGGAGAATTCGACGGCTTCGGAGCCGGGATCCGGCACGGCGATCAGGTTGATTTCGGTGCCTCCGGGATATTCGGACGCGCAGGGCCCCGGGCCTTCTTCGAGTTCGCATTCGACAGTCCCGGTGCCGGGCCCACCGTCGGTCTCGATCTCCAGGGCGAATTCTTCGAGCGCGAAGATCGCGGTGACTTCACGGTCTTCGTCCATGGTCAGTTCGCAGGGGGACAGATCGCAGGCGCCGGAGAATTCGACGAATTCCCAGCCAAATTCTTCTTCGGGGAAGATCCTCACTTCGGCGCCTTCGGGATATACGTGGTCCCCCTCTTCGCATTCTTCGGCAAAGGCTTCTTCTTCTTCCGTTTCGACTTCGCATTCGAGCCGGCCTTCGCCGACGATGTCGATGGTGAGCGTGACATCCGCGGAAGCCTGGGCAGCCGGGATCAGCAGCAGGCCCGCGGCGAAGAGAGCAAGCAGGACGAGGCGCAGGCCGCCAGACGACGCTCGTGCTCTCCCTCCCATGCCGAACACAACCCGAGCTTAGTACAGAAGTAGCGCCGGAAAGCCTGGCAAATTCGCCTTGCGATCCAACTCTCAGGCGCTGACGTCGACGATCTCGATCAGAGCCTCGAGACCGCGCAGATCCTTGGCGTTGCGGGTCCACAGCGGCAGGTCGTGAGCCAGGGCCGTGGCGGCGATCATCAGGTCGACCGCGCGGGCGTCACGGGGCTTGCGACCCGCCGCGGTGATCGCCGCGTAAACCGGCCCGTAGGCCCGAGAGCACCGGGTGTCGAAGGGAAGGGGTTCCAGGCTTGCCTCCAGGTACTGCAAGTGCTGCTGACGACGTGCCCGCATCAACTCATGGTCGGCTTCGAGAGGGCCCGCGACCAGCTCGGCAAGTGACAGCGCCGAGACGGCCATCACCGGGGGGAGACTCATGCGATCGATGGTTGCGAGGTCGACCGCGACCGAGGTATCGATCAGTCCGCGATCGGAAGGCAACTCAGTAGCGAGGCGTAGGGTCCTGATCGACGTAGCGGTCGATGTCTTCGCGGAGCTCCTGGTAATCGATGCTGGGGGCGCCTTTGAACGCCTCGATGAGGACGTCCCTTGGTACGAACTGACGCGGCTTGTAGGGACGCAGCTCACCGACTGGCTTCCCGTTTCGCGTCACGATGAAGTCCTCGCCAGCATCCAGGGCCCTCATCACCTCGCCGCTGTTGTTGCGCAGCTCCCTCTGGGTCAGCTTCCGGGTCATCGTGTCCACTGTAGCACGCGTGCGCCGCTGAAATTTCGCTTTCCAAAAGGGAATCGAGCACGGACGAGGGCAGACCACCCGGGGTGTCCCCTGGCAGAACGCCGAACAACGCCCGGCGCGCGGGCACCCAGCCGAGCGGCCGCTTCAGGACCTTGACCCGCAGGCCACGGCCCAGCAGATCTGCGACCGCAAGGGCGGTCAGGGCGCGGCCGGCAGCGAGATCGGCACGGAGGATCGCACCGCTCGGCCGGACACTCTCCTCAGCCAGCAAGGGCTGCAACCACGCGGGCGGCAAGTGGACGGCGGCGACCGAGTCGCGGGCCAGGGGCAGCGCCGCCCGCACCGACTCGAGCGTCCCCTGCTCACCGGGGACGGCAAGGTGGCAGGTCTGCCCGCGCGAGGCGGCCCGCAGTTGCGGCAGGTGAGCAGCGAGCCGCTCCTCCAGCTCGCGCGCCCCAGCCGAGGCGATCAGCGTCGGGCGGGGCGGCCGGCCGCCGACGTCGATCAAGAGACCTGGCCGGTCGGGGTCCGATCCTGCGCAGGCAAGCGCTGCCGCAGCGGCCTTCGAGCCGCTCGCGCTGCCGACCGCCGTAACCAGGATCACACGCTCTCTCATCGCCCCGCCGGCCTCGCGAAGGCGGAGCTCGTCATCGCCAGCAGGTCCCCGAGCCCCGGCAACGGCGACGGCGGTCGCACCCGGACCTCCACCTCTCCCCCGCGCACCGTCACCTCCACGCCCCCCTCGGCCCAGCCCGGCAGGGCATCCTTGGCCGCGGTCTCGGCCGGCCGCCCAGCGGCCAGCGCCAGCGCCCCCGCCTCGGCGGCGCCGTCAGCGAGGGTCAGTGCATAACCGGCGAGCAGCAACTGCAGGGCGACCACCCCGGCAAGCAATAGGAACGGGACCGCGGCAACCGCTTCGATCGTCGCCTGCCCGTTCTCTCTACCCATCGCCCAGCCCGCTCTCTGCTCTCACGGTCAATCGCGGCAGCCCGGGGAGCAAACGCGGCACCTGCACCCGCACCGAGACGGCCCCCGAGTCCGCGACGCGGGAGCCGGCCTGCAGCGACGGCGGCAGGGCGTCTCGGGCCACCGTCATCGCATCGCCTCCGACAACCGCCGCACGCGCGCCGGCCCGGGCGGCCACGCTGGCCGACCACAGCGAGTGGCCGACGAGGCCGAGCTGCGCCGCCACGAGAACCGCCAGCAGCAGAAGCGGGACCACCGCGATCAGCTCGACCGAGGCGGTCCCCTCCTCCCTGTGGCCTGCACTGCTGGCGGTCCGTGGCGACACGCCATGACCGTCGCAAGGCCGGGCGCACACGTGGTGCGCTCAACCGCGCGAACCAGTGACTTCTCACGCGCCCAGTGCGTTCAGTAGGAGCTCGCGTCGATCCAGACGCGCCAGATCGCCGCGACCGATGCGCCGAGAAGGACGATCCAGGCGAGCGTGCCGCCGCCACTGGAGAAGAGCTCGTCGCTACCGGCGATCAGCAGGGCGATCATCCCCAGCGCCCCGTAGAGCAGCGCCCGACGACCGTCGCTGAGCGTCGCCAGGGTCAGCTGGTTCTGGCGGCTGAGCACGAACAGCGTCCAGGCGATCCCCGCCAAGAAGCCCATCGTGATCGCGGTGAGGATCGCTTCGGCGGCATTGCCGCCGGCGGGAGCGAAGGCGACCACCAGCGCCAGCAGCAGGACGATCGCGACGTTGCGCACGGTACGCACGGGGAAATTCTACGCGCCGGCCCTACTTGCTCGACATCACCACGATGCCGAAGGCGACGGCCGCCAGGGTGACCAGCACGGCCAGGCCCGCGAGCACCGCCGCCCCGCCCGCCGCCAGCGGTCGTTCGTTGCGACTGAGATCGGCGAAACGGGCGACTCCCCATATTGCCACCGAGAAGACGACCGTTATCCCCACCCCTCCGACCAGCGACGCGACCACCGTCTGCAACAGCTCCTTGGTCTCGACGACGACCGCGGTCATCGCTCAGCTCGCCGGGACGGGGGCGCCCCGGCGCGAGCGCCGGGAGAAGATCGCGACGATCAGCGAGAGAGACATCAGCGAGACCAGGACGGGGCCCAGGGCGCCGCTGCCGAAGATCGCGGTCGCCCCATAGGTGAGGGCGCCGATCGCCGCCGCGGCCGGCAACGTCAACAGCCAGGCGGTGACGATGTTGCCGGCGACCCCCCAACGCACCGCCGAGACCCGCTTGCCGGCGCCGGCGCCCATGATGCCGCCGTTGATCACGTGGGTGGTCGAGAGCGGGAAGCCGAAATGGGTAGAGGCGAGGATCACCGTGGCGCCGGCCCCCTGGGCCGAGAATCCCTGCGCCGCATCCATCTTGATGATCCGCGTGCCGGTCGTGCGGATGATCCGCCAGCCGCCGCTGTAGGTGCCGAGCGCGATCGCCGCCGCCGAGGAGACGATCACCCAGAGAGGGGGGTCGGCATCCGCACCCAGCGTGCCGTTGGCGACCAGGGCCAGGGTGATCACACCCATCGTCTTCTGTGCGTCGTTGGTGCCGTGGGCCAGCGCCAGCAACCCGCCGGAGACGACCTGGCCGTAGCGGAAGCCGCGCGTCACCAGTCCTGGCCGCTGCCGGCCGACGACCCTGTAGACCAACCCGATCGCTATCCCGGCGACGGTAAAGGCGAGGATCGGCGCGATCACCGCCGGGATCAACACCTTGCCGACCAAGCCGTCGGCGATCACCGCATCGAAGCCCGCGGCCGCCACCGCTGAGCCGACCACGCCGCCGATCAGCGCGTGCGAGGAGCTCGACGGGAGGCCGAAGGACCAGGTGATCAGATTCCAGGCGATCGCTCCGATCAGCCCGGCGAAGACGACCGTCGGCGTGACCACGCCGGAGTTGACGACGTCGTTGGCAACTGTCGCCGCGACCGAGATCGAGATGAAGGCACCGGCGAAGTTGAGCAGCGCGGCCATTGCGATTGCCGCCTGAGGGCGCGCGGCCCCGGTCGAGATCGAGGTCGCGACGACGTTCGCGGTGTCGTGGAAGCCGTTGGTGAAGTCGAAGGCAAGCGCGGTGCAGACGACGATGACGAGGATTACGTCGGAGCTCATGTGGTGACGAGACCCAGGCGTTGCCAGACAAGGACGCAGGAAGCGTGGCGTGCTCCGCACGCGAGCGACCGAGGACGCAGTATGGCGACGCCTGGGGCCGTCACGAGTTCTTGATGACTATTCCCTCGATGATTTGAGCCGCGGTCTCAGTCGCGTCGATCGCGTTCTCGAGCACGGCGAACATGTCCTTCCAGCGGATCACGACCATCGGGTCGATGCCGTTGGAGAAAAGCGAGGCGACGGCGTCGCGAGAGATCCGGTCGCCCTCGTTCTCCAGCCGGTGGATTTCGATCCAGTACTTGTCGAGGTCTTTGAAGTCGGGCAGGTGCTCGAGGGCCTCAGCAAGCTGCTCACAGGCCCCGACCAGGACTTTCGTCAGCGCCTGAGCCTGCGACATCGGCGCCTCGATCTTGTAGAGGCCGAGCAGGTCCGCCGCCTCCTCGGCATAGTCGACGATGTCGTCCATCTGGGTCGCCAGCGCGTATATGTCCTCGCGGTCGATCGGGGTGACAAAGGTCGAGTTGAGGCGCTTGACGATGTCGTGGGTGATCCGGTCGCCCTCGTGCTCGGCCTTGAAGATCTCGCGCGCGAGATCGCGGTCGTCAGGCCACGACCCCATCATCTCGTCGAGCAGCTGCGAGGCGCAAAGGGTGTTCTTCCCGGCCTCGATGAAGAGGTCGAAGAAGGTGCGGTCGCGAGGCAGGAGGGAGAAACGCACTACCTGGCAATCCTATTGATCGGCGCGGCCGCGTCCTGCTCAGCCGGCGCTGGCCGCGAGCTGCTCGGCCGCGCGCGCCGCGTGGCGCTGGCGCAGCTCCTCCTGGACGCTGCGCCGCTGCCCGTTTTCGGGCTCGAGCCGGGCCCAGGCACCGTTGCCGTCCAGCTCCCAGGCGTTGGCGTTCTCGGCGAAGCAGCGCTCGAGCACGTCGAGTAGCTCAGCTTTCAAAACGGGGTCCTCGACCGGCGTCACCAGCTCGACGCGGCTGTCGAGGTTGCGCGGCATCAGGTCCGCCGAGCCCACCAGTACCCGCGTCTCCTCGCCGCGCTGGAAGGCGTAGACGCGGGAGTGCTCGAGGAAGCGCCCGACGATCGAGACGACGCGGATGTTCTCGGAGACACCGGGCACGCCCGGCCGCAGGCAGCAGATCCCGCGCACGTTGAGGTCAACCCGCACGCCCGCCTGCGACGCCTCGTAAAGCGCCTGGATGCAGGCGGCGTCGACCAGCGAGTTCATCTTCAGCGCGATCCGCGCCTCCTCTCCGGCCCGGTGCGCCTCGACCGTGGC
This sequence comes from Solirubrobacterales bacterium, assembly GCA_036376915.1. Classification (GTDB taxonomy): domain Bacteria; phylum Actinomycetota; class Thermoleophilia; order Solirubrobacterales; family 70-9; genus VRUE01. The sequence goes on along the minus strand of DASUZK010000114.1, from coordinate 46,660 downwards.
CTCGATCTCCTCGAGGATGCGGTCGCGCATCGTCGTCGGCGAGACCAGCACCTTGCGGTACTCCGCCGGGCGCCCGTACCCGGTGAGGAAGTTGAACATCTCGGCGACGTCGGCGCCGATCTCCTGATCCGCGGTGAAGAGGCCGAAGTCGGTGTAGAGACGGGCCGTCTTCGGGTGGTAGTTGCCGGTGCCGATGTGGACGTACTCGCGCACCCTGTCGCCCTCGCGGCGGGCGATGAGAGTCGCCTTTACGTGTGTCTTCAGGCCAGGGATCCCGTAGACGACGTGCGCGCCGGACTCCTCCAGCGACTTGGCCCAGGCGATGTTGGCCTCCTCGTCGAAGCGGGCTTTCAGCTCGACCATGCAGACCGCCTGCTTGCCGCGTTCAGAGGCGCGAATCAACGTGGGGACCAGCGGCGAGTCGTCGCTGGTCCGGTACACCGTCTGCTTGATCGCCAGCACGTCGGGGTCGGCGACCGCCTGCTCGACGAAGCGCTCGACCGAGGTGGCGAAGGAGTCGTAGGGGTGGTGGACGAGGATGTCCTCGCTGCGGATGGCCGCGAACATGTCGACCGGCTCGTCGTCCTCTCCCTGCAGGCGCGGCTGGGTCACCGGCGTCCAGGGCGGGTAGCGCAGCGCGGCGTGACCGGGAACGTCGGCGATCGCGGTGAGGTCGGCGAGGTCGATCAGGCCGTCGACGTCGTAGACCTCGCGGTCCTCGAGTCGCAGTGCGTCGATCAGCTGCTGGCGCAGCTTCGGGTTCATCCCGGCGGCGATCTCCAGCCGCACGACCTCGCCGAAGCGGCGGCGCCGGATCTCGTCCTGGACCGCCTGCAGCAGGTCGTCGGCCTCGTCGGAGACGGTGAAGTCCGCGTCCCGGGTGACGCGGAAGTAGCCGTGGTCGACGACCTCGGTGCCGGGAAAGAGCGCGTCGAGATTGGCGGCGATCGCCTCCTCAAGCGGCACGAGAGCCCTGCCGTCGCCCCCGACCGGCAGGAAGCGGCCGAGCAGCTCCTTCGGCACCTTGACGCGGGCGATGATCTCATTGCCGCTGTCGGGGTCACGCAGCAGCACGCCGAGGCTGAGCGAGAGGTTGGAGATGTAGGGGAAGGGCCGGCCGAGGCCGATCACCAGCGGCGTCAGCGCCGGGAAGACCTGCTCGTGGAAGCGCTCGTCGATTTCGCGGCGCTCCTCGGCGGTCGCCGAGTCGAGGGTGACGATGCGGATCTCGTGCTGCTCCAATGCCGGTCGGATCTTGCCCTCGAAGCAGCGGTGCAGGCGCCGGTCCAGCTCCAGGACCCGCGCCTGGATCGCGTCGATCTGGGCGCCGGGGGCGAGGCCGTCGGGGCCGCGCGCGTCGATCCCGGCGTCGAGCTGGTCGAAGAGGCCAGCCACCCGGACCATGTAGAACTCGTCCAGGTTGGAGGCGTAGATCGAGCAGAAGCGAACCTTCTCCAGCAACGGCACCTCGGGGTCCTCGGCCAATTCGAGAACCCGCTGATTGAAGTCGAGCCAGGAGAGCTCGCGGTTGAAGTAGAGGGCGGGATCGTCGATCGGCCAATCGTACTGCCGCGATCCCGTCATCCCACCGGGTCTCAGGCGACCCGGGCAGATGCTTGCCGGAGAGTCTCGGTGGCTGTTTCGAGTGTGCGTCGATAGCCGTCCCCGAGTTGCTCGAGGGCTCGCTCCCAGGAGCGGGTGCGGGCCACTCGCGCGGCGGAGGCGCCGAGGTGACGGCGCAGGAGCGGTGAGGAGGCGAGTTGCAGGACGGTGCCGGCGATGTGATCGGCGTCCGCCCGGCAGAGCATCCCGGTGTGCCGGTTCTCGACCAGCGACGCCGGCCCCCCTTCGGCGACGGCGACGACCGGCAACCCGCTGGCGCCGGCCTCGAGCACCACCTGTCCGTAGGTGTCCGTGGTCGAGCAGAAGAGGAAGACGTCGGCACTGGCGTAGGCCCTGGCCAGGTCGTCTCCCTCCAGCCAGCCGAGGAAGGTCGCGTGCTCGCCGAGGCGCGTGCGCAGCTCGGCCTCCTCGGGCCCGCCGCCCGCGAGCAGCAGGTGCAGGCGGGGGTCGGTGCGGCGGGCGCGCAGGAAGCTCTCGGCGAGCAGGTCGACGCCCTTCTCGCGCGTGAGCCGGCCGGCATAGAGGACCTTGACCTCCCCCGGGTACTCCCCGCGCGCGGCCTTGCCGGGGTCGAAGCGGGAGACGTCCACCCCGCGCTCCCAGCGCCCGAGCCGGGCCTCCTCGACACCGAGCGAGACCAGCGAGCGATCCGCCGCCGGGCTCGGCGAGAGGACCAGGGAAGGCGCGCGGTAGAAGGCGCCGAGGGCAACCTGCGCCATCGACTCGAGGTTGGCGTCGTCGCTGCGCACGCCGGCATAGGCGGCCAGCTCGGTGTGGTGGCTGGCGAGGAGCGGCATTCCCATGACCCGGCTGAGCAGGGTCGCGGCGACGCCGGCCGGGCCCGGCGCCGTGACGTGGACCGCGTCATAACGACCCTCGGCCAGGGTCTCGACCAGGCCGGGGAGACCGGGGACGCCCAGGCTCATACCTGCATAGAAGGGAACTTCGAGCTCGGCCGCCGCCGGCAGCCGCCGGTCGACCCCGGGGTCGGTACCGACGACCTCGATCTCGAACCCCGGCACGCCGAGCTCGCGGATCTTCTCGATCGTCGCGGTGACGCCGTGCATGGCGCCGATCCCGTCCGCGATCAGCGCCACCCGGCGCCGCTCGCCGGGCCGAGGGGCGAGCTTCGCCTTCTCGGCCCCGAGGAAGGCTGTCGCCGGCACGTAGGGGACCGCCGGCACGAGGGCGTCGAACAGGGCGCCCAAGGCGGCGCCGGCATCGCCGCCGGCAATCGCGGCGGAGCCGCCTGCGACAGCGCCCCGCAGGCGCCTCTCGTGGGTGCGGCGGGCGTGGCGGTAAAGATCTGCGTGAGAGAAGTCCTCGGCCTGCATGTGGACGAGCAGGTCGCGGCCGCGCAGGTCGAGGTCGACCGAGCCCAGCCAGGCCCCGAGCAGGGCGCGTGCGTCACCCGGGCCGACGTCGGCCGCGACCTCGCCCTCGCGCGCGGCGCCCTCGCCGATCGTGCGCTGGGCGATCTTCAGCACCGCCGCGGGGTCGAGCGTTCCGGTGCGCTTTTCCCCCTCATAGGCGGGGTAAGGCACACCGGAAGCGGAGGGCTCGAGGGCTCGGGTAGCGAGGGCGATCGCCGCATGTGCCCACTTCGCGGCGCTGCCCTGCTCTCCGCCGGCAACGGCGTTGCCGGCGCGCATCTGCCTCAGAAACTCTTCCGGCGTGGATGCCGCCGGCACCTCGGTGAAGGTGCGGCCGATGTCCACGCCGGCGTGATCGTCGGAACCGCCGATCCCGGTCCCCCCGTGCGTCTCCGTGTAGATCGCCGCCGGCATGTTCAGCTCCGCTGCCCGCGAGCCGTTGCGCACCTCCCAAACCCCGAAGAGCTCGGCGAGGCGGCGACGGTGCCGAGGCGCGAGCGGCGCGGCGACGTTGTAGAAGGGGTGCGCGAGCGCGCAGGCGATCTCGTTGCCGTGAAGGTATGCGGCGCAGGCCTCCAGATCGCCGGCGTGTGCCTGCAGCCACTCGTGGTCCCCGGGGGTGATCCCGTAACAGAGGACGTGAACCGCCTGGGGCTCGCCGGCGAAGCGGGCGGTCAGCTCCTCGGAGACGAAGCAATCGGGACGATCGGCGAGCTCCAGGCAACCGTCGATCGTGTCGTGATCGGTGATCGTGACGAAGTCCATCCCCCGCCGCTTGGCCAGCTCGTAGACCTCCTCGGGAGGCGTCGCGCACTCGGGAAGCCCTAGCGAGCGCTGAACCCCGAGCCGCGAGAGCTGCGAGGCGGTGGAGTGGCAGTGCATGTCTACTCGGGAAATCATCGGCGTCTCCCTGCTTAGGTCGTTCTGTCACCCCCAGGGTTCGTCATGTGCAGGCAAAAAATGTGAACAACCGGCCAATACGCGGTAAACATCCCGTGACCCCTCCCGCTGACTTCGCCTTTATGGGGGCTATAGGGCGTAAAAAGACGAAGTGAGCGATTTGAGCGGTTAGAGGACCGACTCCAGGGAATCCCAGGTGCCCTTGCTGGCCTCGGCCTGCCAGAGCTCGACGAAGTCGCGGAAGAGGCCCTCGCGGCGGTCGCGCAGGATCGCGGCCAGAGACTCGATGCCCTCGACCCTGGGCAGCATCAGGTCGCAGTCGTGCAGGTCGCCGAGAACCTTCTGGAGCCGCTTGGCGGCGTCGCGGGCCGCCTTCGCCTCCGCACCGATGCAAGGCCCGACGATCTCCAACACGTAACGCAACCGCTTGGCCGCGATCCGCATGTCGTGCTGGGCCGTCGCCGCATCGAGGGCCAAAGCTCCGGGGGCGAAAGCGCGCAGCTCGTCGAGCCTCGTCCGCACGATGCGCGAAGCGTTCGGCCGCAACGGGTCGTCCGGATCGAGGCCCTCGACCTCACGTGCCTTCATGTCTCCACCCCCTCGACGAGCCTGGAGAGGCGGCGGCGCAGCTTCTTCAGCCGCTTGGCGGAGACGAACGGGGCGAGCGCCTCGTTGGCTTGCAGCTGCCCGGCCCGCAATTCCCCGACCAGGCTCACCAGCGCATCCCGGTCCTCGTCCGCGACATTGCCCGCGAGATCCTCCAGACGCAGACGCTCGATTTCGACGTCGAGGTCGCGACGCTCGCCGAGCGCATCGGCCAGCGCCTTCACCCGCTTCAGCGCCTTGCGATGCCGCTTGCGCGGGAAGACAGACTCGAAGATCTCCAGCGCGGCGCGCAGCCGGCGAGTCGCCACTCGCATGTCGTGCACCCGCTCGACGTCGTCGAGGTCAAGGACACCCGCCGAGTGCTCGAAGACCTCGTCCGAGCGAACCGCGACCACCTTTGCCGCCGCCTCCGAGAACGAGGCCTCGCAGTCGAGCTCGACCTTGCGCGCGCGTGCCACGGCTTGAGGCTAGAGGAGCGAAAGCGGTCGCGCCTAGGCGGCGATGCGGACCGACGAGCCGTTGATGCTGCCGTTGAGCATGTCGAGGATGACTCCCTCGCGCAGGCCCCCCTTGCCGATCTGCAGCGGCTGGCCGAGAAGCTCGGAGACCTTCTCCAGGAGCAGCACGCCGGTGGCGAGGATGCGGACCCGTTCGGGGTCGAGCTCGAAGCGACGCGCCACCTCCGCTGCGGGATCGCTGCAGAGGACCCTCACCCCCCGCTCCAGAGTCTCGTACTCGAGCACGGCGCCGACCAAGCGGCGCAGCGAGGTGGCGCTGCCGCCGACGGCGACCGCCTGCGCCGGGTGCTCGATCTCGACCCCGGCGAAGATGTCGTCGATGCGGTCGCGCACCTTGCGGATCTCCGCCGCGGACGGCGGGTCGGAGGAGATCAGCTCGTCGGCGAGCGCCCCCGAGCCGACTTTCCAGGAGCGGACTTCCTCGGCCCCTCCCGGCACGGTGCCCAAGACCACCTCGGTGGACCCGCCGCCGACGTCGACCACGCCGACCCTGCCCGCGACCGGATGCCCGAGGGTCTTGGTGGCGCCGATGAAGGCGAGCCGCCCCTCCTCCTCGTCGCTGAGGATCTCGACCGGGACGCCAGCGGTCTCGCCGATAGCGGCAGCCGCCTCCTCGCCGTTGGCGGCCTCACGAACCACGGCCGTGGCAACAGCGCGAATCTCCTTCGCCCCCAACTCACGAGCCAGCCGCACCTGAGTCGAGACGACCTCTCCCACCTCGGCGATCTTCGCCTCCAGAATCCCGCCCTCCGAGTCGAGCGCCTTGTTGATCCGCGTATACGCCCGCTGCTCCATCACCTTCTTCAGCTGCCCCTCAACGGGCTCGGCAACGAGCACACGAGTCGTGTTCGACCCAATGTCTATGGCGGCGCAAAGCGTCACAGGCGTCTCTCGCATATTCCCAGACGACCCGGATCTCAACCGTGGCGCGCAGGCGCCACCCGCCGCGCCTACGACGTCGGATGCGAAGCGTCCTCGAACTCCCGAAACAACCCGGTGACGATGAAGGCGACCTGCTCGCCTATGTCCACCGCGTTGTCCCCGATCCGCTCGATCGCCCGCGCCGCCAGCAGCATCGTCATCGCCCACTCGCGGCGGTCGGCGTCGTCGCCGATCTCGAGGGCGAGACGGAAGCAGTCCCGGTTGAGGTTGTCGACTACGTCGTCCTGGCGGACGAGGTCGCGCGCCATCTCCACGTCGCGCTCCTCGAAGGCCCGCTTGGCTTGGCTGATCAGGGTTCGGGTCTGCCGCCCCATCGAGATGATCAGCTTCACCATCTCCTCGTCCGCCGGCGGCTCGTTGCCCGACAGAGGAATCATCTTGCAGACGTTCACGCACTGGTCGCCCATCCGCTCGATGCCCTTGAGCACGTGCAAGAGGGCCGAGATCAGGCGCAGGTCGGTCGCCACCGGCGACTGCCTTGCCAACAGCGCGATCAGGCTCTGATGTACCTCGAGGTATCGGCCGTCGATGCGATCGTCGTCGGCGACCACGAGCTGCGCCAGCTCGACGTCCTGGTGCTCGACCGCCTCCAGCGTCCGCTCCAGCGCTTCGCTGACGAGGTCGAGCCCCCCCAGAGCGCTAGCCTCGAGTCGCTCCAGCTCTTCCTGGTAGTGAACCCTGGTTTCGATCGCCGCCATCAGCCGACCTTGCCCGAGACGTAGTCCTCCGTTCGCTGGTCGGCGGGGTTGGTGAAGATCTTTTCCGTATCGTCGAACTCGACCAGCCGGCCCCAGCGGTTGTCCTCGTCGGCGTCGAGCTCGACCATGAGGAAGGCGGTGCGGTCGGAGACGCGCGCAGCCTGCTGCATGTTGTGGGTGACGATGACGATCGAGAATTCCTCCTTCAGCTCGATCATCAGATCCTCGATCTTGCCGGTCGAGATCGGGTCGAGCGCCGAGCAGGGCTCGTCCATCAGGATCGTGTCCGGCTCGACCGCGATGCAGCGGGCGATGCAGAGGCGCTGCTGCTGGCCGCCGGAGAGGCCGAAGGCGTTGCTGTCCAGCCGGTCCTTGACCTCCTCCCAGAGAGCGGCGCCGCGCAGGGCTTTCTCGACCGTGGAGTCGAGATCGTCCTTGCGGCCGAGGATGCGGGGGCCGAAGGCGACGTTGTCGTAGATCGACTTGGGGAACGGGTTCGGCTTCTGGAAGACCATCCCGATCAGCTTGCGGGCCTGGACCGGGTCCACGTCGGGCCCGTAGAGATCCTCTCCGTGGTAGAGCAGCTCGCCCCGCACCTCGGCCCCCGGGATCAGGTCGTTCATCCGGTTGAGGCAGCGCAGCAGGGTGCTCTTGCCGCAACCCGACGGGCCGATCAGCGCGGTCACGTCGTTGCGGTGGATGTCCAGCGCGATTCCCTTGACCGCGGATACGCCGCTGTAGAGAACCTCGACGTCCTTCAGCTCGAAGACCTTTTCCCGCTTGCTGGAGGCAGCGTGCCGGAACTCCTCCGGTCGTACGGCGATCGCGGCGCGCTCCGCCGCTGCCTCGCGCGCCTCGCGGCCGGTGCCCGTTCTGCTCTCGTCCTGCGCCATCTTCTCGCTCACCCTAGCCCACCTACCATCTCTGCTCGTAACGATTTCGTAGCCAGATCGCGAAGGAGTTCATCACCAGCAGGACGAGGAGCAGCACGATGATCCCCGCGAAGGCGAGCTCCCGGAACTCCTCCTGCGGGCGCACGGCGTAGTTGAAGATCTGCACCGGCATCGCCGAGTAGCCGTCGGGCGAGAACGGCGTCGGGTCGAAGGTGACGAAGACGGTGGCACCGACGAGCAGCAGCGGCGCCGTCTCTCCCAGGGCCCGGGAGACGGCGAGGATGACGCCGGTGGCGATCCCCGGGATCGAGGCCGGCAGCACCTGCCTGCGGATCGTCTGCCACTGGGTCGCGCCGAGCGCCAGCGAGCCCTGGCGGATCGAGTCGGGCACCGCCTTGATCGCCTCGCGGGAGACGATGATCACCATCGGCAGCACCAGCAGGGCCAGCGTCAGCGAGCCGGCGACGAGGATGAAGCCGAGGTCGAGCGGCCCGCGGACGATGAAGGCGAGGCCGAGGATGCCGTAGATGATCGAGGGCACCGCCGCGAGGTTCTGGATGTTGACCTCGATCAGCCGGTTCCACCAGCGGGTCTTGTCGGCGTACTCCTCGAGATAGATCGCCGCCCCGATCCCGACCGGGACGACGAAGGCGATCACGCCCGCGATCAGCTCCAGGGAGCCGATGATCGCCGGCCGGAACCCCGCTTTCTCCGGGAAGATCGTCGAGGGGGGGTTGGTGAAGAGATTGGTGCTCAGCGCCGGGGCACCTTCGACGAAGGCCTGGATCAGGAGGGCGAGGAGCCCGGCCAGCGCGATCAGGACGGCGAGCAGGAGCAGCCCCGCGAAGACGGCGTTGCGAATCACGTCGCCGCGCGGCTGATCGCGCAGCATCGCCGCCGTGGTCGCGCGGGCGCCGGCGACCGCCAGGCGGTTGCGTGGACTGGCCGTCTCGGAGCCGGCCATCACTCGTAGACCTCGCGGTAGCGGCGAGTGAGCCTGATGCTGATCGCGTTCATCGCCAGGGTTAGGACGAAGAGGACGGCGCCGACAGCGAAGACCGACTTGTAGTCGATCGTGCCGACCGCGATGTCGCCCGTCGCCGTGGTGGCGATGTAGGCGGTCATCGTCTGGATCGACTCGACCGGGTTGAAGGTGGGGTTTGGGGTCGAGCCGGCGGCGATGAGGACGATCATCGTCTCGCCGAGGGCGCGCGAGATCGCCAGCACCACCGAGGCGACGATGCCCGAGAGCGCCGCCGGGAAGATCACCCTCACCGCCACCTTGGCCCTCGTCGCGCCAAGCGCGTAGGCGCCCTCTGACAGCCCGCGGGGCACAGCCGACATCGCGTCGTCGGAGATCGAAGCGATGATCGGCACCACCATCAGGCCGAGGCCGAGGCTGGCGGCAAGGGCCATGAACGGCTTGCCGACGGCACCGCCGAGGAACTCGCCCGGCCAGAGCGGCTGGATGACCTCGGGCAGGATGAAGGTGAGGGCGAAGATGCCGATCGCCACCGTGGGGATGCCGGCGAGGATCTCGAGCACCGGCTTGACCGTCTTGCGCACCCGGGGACTGGCGTACTGGCTGAGGTAGACCGCGGTGCCGAGGCCGATCGGGGCCGCGAACAGCATCGCCCAGAGGGTCACGTTGAGGGTGCCGGCGACGATCGCCAGCACGCCGAAGCTTGGCGGCTCGAACTGCGGCGTCCAGTCGACCTCGAAGAAGAATTCCTTAGCCGGGACGATCTCGAAGAAGCCGATCGTCGGCCCGAGAAGAGAAAAGACGATCGCCGTGGTGGTGAGGACGGAGAGGGCGCCGCAGGCGGCGAGAAGGCCCTTGATCGCCTTCTCGCCGTAGCGAGGACTGCCGGCCTGGAGCCGACGGGGGGGTCCTCCCCCCATCGGCTCGCCGGCTGCCGTCCTTGCCTCCACCGCGGGTCGCTTCCTCCTCGCCTATTCGGTCAGAGTCGCGGTCGCGTCCTTGGACGCTTCCAGCTGCTCTTCGGTCAGCGGGATGAAGCCGACGGCTTCGGCGACTTCGTTGACGTTGTCGAGGTAGTAGTCGACGAACGCCTTCACCTCGGGCTTTTCCAGCGCTTCGGCGCTGGGGTAGATGAGGAGCGGCCGGCTGAGCGGCACGTATTCGTCGTTCTGGGCGGTTTCCGCCGAGGGGGCGACGCAGCCTTTGCCTCCGTCGACTTCAAGCGCCTTCAGGGCGTCTTCGTTCTCCTGGTAGAAGGAGTAGCCGAAGTAGCCCATGCCGCCCGGGGCGCCCTCGACGCCGGTGACGGTGGCGTTGTCGTTCTCGCCGACGTTGTTGTAGTCCTTGCGCGAGGCGCCCTCCTCACCGTTGATTTCCTCGGTGAAGTAGTCGAACGTGCCGGAGTCCGTGCCCGGGCCGAAGAGCGCCAGCTCCTCGTCGAATTCCTCTTGCAGGCCGGGAATCTGGCTCCAGTTGTCGAGCTTGGAGTCCGGGCCCCAAACGGCACCCAGCTGATCGACGGTGAGGCAGTTGACCGGGTTCTCGGGGTTGACGACGATCGTGAGGGCGTCGGTCGCGACCCGCACCTCCTCGAACTCGATGCCCTTCTTCTCGCAGGCTTCGACCTCTTCGGGCTCGATCGCACGCGAAGCGTCGGATATCGAGGTCTCGCCGGCGCAGAACTTTTCGAAGCCGCCGCCGGTGCCCGAGGTACCAACCGTCACCTTGACGCCGGAGTTTTCGGATTCGAACTGCTCGGCAACCGCCTCGGTGAGCGGCCCCACCGTGCTGGACCCGTCGATGCGAATCGACCCCGAGAGGTCGCTGCTGCCGCCGGCCGTGCTTTCGTCGTCGCTGCCGCAGGCCGCGACCCCGACCGCCAGGACGGCAGCAGAGGCGAGGACCACGAGCAATCTAGAGCTAATCACTCTGTCTCCTTCTCGTCGTTCACTCCAGTGGACGGCCCTGCGGCCGCTGACGTCGCACCCTCGCAGCGGTCACCCAGGCAGCTTGTTACCCGCCTGTGTCGAGGATGTGAAAAGGATGTAAAAGACGCGACTTCGGCTACGTAAATCGCGTCAATCGACGGCTGCGAAGGTCTTCCTTCGCAGCCAGGGCGGCGCGTAGGCCGTCCCGGCTTCCTGCGCAGAGGCTTCCTGACCCTTGCGGCCGACCACGTACTTGAGGTATGCGTCCACGGCAGCGGCTTCGCTATCCGAGTCGTATGCGGTGCAGGCGATCAAGTAAGAAACCAGGACGAGCGGGTAGGACCCCGGCGGCACCTTCTGCTCCAGCTCGACCGGGAGCATCCGCGGTCCCTTGCTGAGCGCCGTGTCCAGATGCGCATTTTCAAGTCTCGCCGTGGTGGTCTGCGCAGTCGGTTCGACGAAGAACCCACCTCGGGCGGCGAGCCGGGTCACTCCGAACAGCTGCCCGACGTGGCTGAGGTCGACGTAGCCGACCCTGCCGGCTTGCGCCCCGACCACTTCGCCAACGTTCACCACGTCCGTCGCGGTCTCGCTTCCGTCGATCGGCCAGTCCTCCGTCGTTCCGTAGTCCCAGACACGCGGGGCCTCGTAGGCGAGGTAGGCGGTTACCTGCTCGGTCATCGCTGGCTCCTCGGAGAGGCCAACCGGCTCGATGGCCAGCTTGGGCGGGAGCCCGATCGGGCCGATAGTCGGGTTTTCCCGCTGGATCTCCTGATCGTCCCAGCGAGTGATTTCCCCGTTGAAGACCTTTGCCAACGTCTGCGGTGAAAGTTCCATCGCCGTGAGTTTGAGGTTGGGGAAGATGACTATCGGCGAGATGTAGGCGGGAAGCTCGATCAGTTCGCCCGGTTCGCAGCGTTCGGCGGCTTCGGCAAGCTCGTCCCCTTCAAGCGGTGTGTCGCTGCCGGCAAAAGCGACCTCTCCCTCGATGAAACGCCGACGGCCCTCCTCCGAGCCGACCGCCTCGTAGGAGATCGATTCCCCGGAGGCTGGTTTGAATCCACGTGTCCAGATTTCCTGTGCGAGCCCCTGTGCATCGGACCCGGCGCCGACGATCTGGCCTTCGGTGTCGCCGGACGAAGCGCCGCCCGCGCCGCTAGGCGAATCGCCGCCGTTGGCATCGCTGCCGCAGGCCGCGATGCCTATCCCCAGCACCGTGACCGAGAGGAGAATCGCAAACGTCCTTGCTGTCAGTGGCTCAAAGATTCGAAAACGATATAAGAAATCTAGTTCGCTTTGCGGCGTGGCTCAGCCGTCCAGCGAGAAGCGATAGCCGATGCCGCTATAGGTGTGAATCAGGCTCTTTTCCCGGAAGGGCTTTGCTCAGCTTCGCGCATAGTCGGGCCGAGAGGCCGTCCATCGACCAACGCCGCGTGCTCCTCAGGGCGGATCTCCAGCATCGCGAGCGAAGATCGCCACGACCGGCGCGGGCGCGGCTACGCGGGCGTAACGCTGCTTTGAACTACTTGTGAGTTCGCGGTGCCGGACGGAGCCTCGGCCGATGCAACGGGCTCCGGGGCAGGCGTCGCCGGCTCGACCCCCTCGGCTGGCTCCGGGTCGAAGCGGTAGCCGACGCCGAAGTGGGTGTGGATGTAGCCCCACCCGGGCGAGCGCTTCTCGAGCTTCTGGCGCAGCTTGCGGATGAAGACGTCGACGGAGCGGTCGCCGTGGGCCATCGCGTAGCCCCAGACGCGCTGGTAGATCGCCTCGCGCTCTAGCACCTGGCCCTTGGCGTCAGCGAGGAGCTGGAGCAACTCGAACTCACGCCGGGTGAGGTCGAGGCTGCCGTCACCGACAAAGGCCTGAAACTGGTCGGCGCGAATCTCCAGCTCGCCGGCGACCAGCGGACCGGCCTCGACGCTGCGCCCGCGGCGACGGCGACGCGATACCGCTTCGATTCGCGCCATCACCTCCTCGGGATGGCAGGGCTTGCCGATCCAGTCGTCGACACCGAGGCGCAGCGCCCGCACCCGCTGGGCCACCGTGGAGCGGCTGGCGCAGACGACCACGCCGAGGCCGGGCAGCATCCCGCAGACTCGCTCCAGGTAGCTCCAGGCTTCGTCGCCAAGCACCGAGAGGTCGATCAGCAACGCGTTCAGCTTCATCGCCACCAGCTCGTCGGGCGGGATCGCGCTGGTCAGGACCCGCTGCTGCCACCCGGCGGCCTCGGTGCGCTTCGAGAGGACGGTGACGAAACCGCTGTCCTCGTCGATTACCGCGAGCCGGATGGTCTGCTGTGGGTTCAAGTGGAGGACGCCGTTGCTGACGGAGCTGTGCCCTTGCGCGGCAACAGCGGGATTGTATGCGCCCCCGGCGACGTCCGCTCGCGGAAAACCCTTGCGATTACAGGATTTTCACAAGTGAAAGCACCGAAATTGCGGGGAATCGGTAGGGCCTCGAAACCGGTTTCTCTGGATGTTCACCCGCGGGTCCGGTCCCCCGGCAGACTCTGCTGCACGAGACTCCTCTCTCGTCACCGCGAACGGCCCGCTGCCCCGGGCCGTTCGCCATTTCTGGAGCCGCTAGCTGATCGCACCGGTCCCCGCCAGCGCCAGAGTCAGCACGCCCAAGGCGATCCGATAGACGACGAAGATCTCCAGCGTGTGGGTGCTGAGGTAGCGAAGCAGCCAGGCGATCGCCAGGTAGCCGGAGACGAAGGCGACAAGCGTGGCGATCGCGGTCACCCCCACCGAGGGACTGCCATCCTCGCCGATCTTGCGCAGCTCGAAGAGGCCACTCAGGACCACGGCCGGCACCGAGAGCAGGAACGAGTATCGCGCCGCGGCTACTCGGTCGAAACCGCGAAACAGGCCGGCCGAGATGGTCGCCCCCGAGCGTGAGACACCGGGGATGAGGGCCAGCGCCTGGGCCATCCCGACGAACAGCCCGTCGCGACCGTTCATCTCGGTCAGGGCTCGCTGCCGGGTGCCGACCCGCTCGGCGAGAACCATGACGAACGAAAAGAGGATGAGCGCCGAGCCGATCAGGTAGAGGCTGCGCGCACCCGACTCGATCTGATCGCTGAAGAGGAAGCCGAAGATCGAGATCGGGATCGTCCCCAAGACGATGAACCAGCCCAACTTCGCGTCTTGGCTGCCCTGGCGAATCGGCACCCGCAATTCACGCAGCCACGCAGCTGCGATCCGCCATAGGTCGGCGCGGAAGTAGATCAGAACCGCCGCCATCGTCCCGAGCTGGATCACGGCGGTGAACCCGGCACCTGGATCGGGCCAGCCGAGCAGCGCCGGCACGATTCGCAGGTGCCCGCTGGAGGAGATCGGCAGGAACTCGGTCAGCCCCTGCACGAGGCCGAGGACGATGGCTTCGAGGGCGCTCATCGCGGCGCATCCTATGGAGCGCAAGGGACGGGCATCCCTGCGGAAACCCCGCATAGGAACCGCCTTCAGGGTCCTGGCCAAGGCGGGCTCCAATGTTTCCTCCGGGGATGCCCGTCCCTTGCGCTAGATTTGCGGAACCTTGAAGGCTCCCTCTCGCCCAGCCAAAGCTCTCGCGGCACTCGGCGCCGCGCTGCTCTCGCTGCTGCTGGTCGCGCCTGTGGCGCTGGCCGAGAACGGCGTCGGCCTCGCCGGCCCGACGACCGACAAGACCGTGACCTTCTTCTGCTTCGGCGTGATCGCCTTCTTCGCGATCCTCGTGATCGTGCTCTCGGTGGTCCAGGGCCGCCTCGAGAAGCGCAAAGAACTGCGCCGCTATGACCTCGACCGGTTCAGCTAGACCTTTTAGTCCAGCCTGAAGCCACTCAGGAGGCGTTTCTCCGTCTCCCCCTCGATCTTGGCGAGGACTTCGACCTTGCCCTCCAGGGGGGTGTCGCGGATCTTCGTCGCCAGCAGGTCGTCGACCTGGAAGATGCCAGCGGAGTTGTTCAGCTCGATCTCGATCCGCAGCGGACGCGTCTCCCCCGCCTCGATCCTGACCTCGTCGATGGCCGCGGCCGAGATCGAGTGGATGCCCTCCTGTCCCGCTTCCAGCGGGATCCGGGTGCGGCCCTGTGCCATGTCGAGCGCGTCGGCGACCCTGACCACCCCCGCCTCCAGCGTGTAGGGCTCGCCGCGGCGGCGGTGGCCGATGATCGCGTGCAGGATCTCCGAGGCGACGACGGTGCGCTCCGGCTCGCGATAGCAATCCGCGAGCAGCCGCTCGAGCGCGCCGCCGGCGAGGAAGAGGCTGTAGGCCTCGTGGTCGACCCGATGGATCGACATGCCGACGTCGTGCAGCAGGGCGCCACCCGCGACGACGACCTCGGCGTCCCGCGGCGACATCCCGTGGTCGGCGACGACCGCCGGCTCCACCCCGGCCTTGCACAGCAGGCGCAGTAGGCGCAAGGCGATGTTGAGCACGATCTGGGTGTGGACCCAGGAATGGTCCGACATCCCCAGCCGCTCGGCATGGACCTGGGCCATGTACCACCACGCCCGCACCTGCTCGTCGCCGTTGACGGCGTCGAGGAAGCCCTCGAGCTTCCTGTTCCCTCGCGTCGGTGCCTTGACCTTGGCCTCGGCGATCGCCTCACGAGGGGGTTTTCGAGTCGGGCCTCTTGGATCGGGAGTGGGAACAGCCTCGCTCATCGCCGTGATCGTAGGGGAGGGACCGGGCACCCAAGCCCTCTTTGGATTCCAGCCCTCGGATCAGCCGCAGATAGGCCAGGGACTCGAGCCCGAAGCGGCATAGAGGAGGGCGGCGCGGTAATCCTGCTCCTGCTCTGGAGCAGCTGCCGGGTCACCGGAGCCGCCGACGGATTCCCAGGTGCTGATGCTGAACTGGTACTTGCCTCGGTAGGTGCCGTCAGAGGAGACGATCGTGGGATCGCCGCCGGACTCGCAGGCGGCGATGGCCTCGAGGGTTTCCTGCGAGACGCCTCCTGGGAGAGTTGCGTAGAGCTCACGTCGTTCGCGGCGAGCTTCGGCGCGGCGCTTGGCCTCCATGCGCTTGACGGTGGCGCTGATCGTCTTGTGGAAGCGGGCGACCGGGCGCTGCAGGGCGCCGATCTTGATGGGCACCGCGTCGGCCACGCCGACCCGTGGAGGCGCGGGACCGTCGCCGGTGGTCGCGAGAGCGACCGCGGGGAAGGCGATGCAGGCGATCAGGACAGGGATGAAATATGTGCGTTTTGTGAGCAAGCGCGGAACCGTGGCGGTATTCGCGGCCGCAGAATGTGATCGCGCTCACACTGCTCACCAAGTAAGTGCCGTCTCGCACGACATCAGGCACAGAATCCCTTCCAATGGACGGACGATGAATTGAATCTTGCGGCTCAGATAAACGGGGACGGGCTGCAATCGAGCAGAAAGCCGGGATGATGAGGGCGTGGATTCTCCGACCTCGCGCCTGCTGCTCGCCTGCCCCGACCGCCCGGGGCTGATCGCCGCCGTCAGCGGCTTCCTCGCCGATGCCGGCCTCAATATCGTCGACGCCGACCAGCATTCCAGCGACGAGGGGCGCTTCTTCATGCGCATGGTGTTCGACGCCATCCCCGAGGACGAGCTGGCTGCAATCCGGCAGCGCTTCGAGCGCGAGGTTGCCACGCGCTTCGAGATGGAGCACCGCTTCGCCGAGTCGAGCGAGCGCAAGCGAGTGGCGATCATGGTCTCGCGCGAAGACCACTGCCTCTCCGACCTGCTCTGGCGCTGGCGCAGCGGCGAGCTCGGCGCCGACATCGTTGCCGTCGTCTCCAACCACGACGATCACCGCGGGCAGGTCGAGTCGCTGGGACTCGACTTCCACCACGTGCCGATCGCCCCGGACGCGCGCGAGCGGGCCGAGGCGCAGGCGCTGGAGCTCTTCGCCGGCGTCGACCTGCTCGTCCTCGCCCGCTACATGCAGATCCTCTCCCCCGAGTTCCTGGAGCGGTTGGGCACGCCGGCGATCAACATCCACCACAGCTTCCTGCCCGCCTTCGTCGGCGCCGACCCATACCGCCGGGCCCACGAGCGCGGCGTCAAGCTGATCGGCGCCACCGCCCACTACGTCACCGAGGAGCTCGATGCCGGGCCGATCATCGACCAGGACGTGACCCGAGTCAGCCACCGCGACGAGGTCGAGGACCTGAAACGGATCGGCCGCGACATCGAGCGGCTGGTGCTCGCCCGGGCGGTCAAGGCACACGTCGACGACCGCGTCCTACTCGACGGCGCCCGCACTATCGTGTTTTAGACAGCTCACTGGCTGTCCAGCCAGCCGGTGGTTGGTCTAAGGTTGGCGCGATGGAGCAGGCGACACTCCCCCGCGCGCCGGCCGCCAGGGCTCGCAGCGAGCTGCCTCCTGGCCCAAAAGGACCCGCTCTCCTCCAGGGTTTGCGCTACGCACGCGATCCCCACGGCTTCCTCAGCCGCTTCCAGCGCCGCTATGGCGACATCTTCACCGTCTCCTTCCCGATCCTCGGCCGGGTGGTCTGGGTCGCCGAGCCATCCCTCGTCAAGGAGGTGTTCACGGGCACGCCCGAGCAGTTCCACGCCGGCGAGGCGAACGCGACGGTGCTGGAGCCGGTGCTGGGCCCCAACTCCGTGCTGACCCTCGACGAGGCTCCGCACATGCGCCAGCGCAAGCTCCTCCTGCCGCCGTTCCACGGCGAGCGGATCCGCCGCTACGGCGAGCTGATGCGCACGATCGCCCGGCGCGAGATGGAGAGCTGGCCGGTCGGCGAGCCCTTCGCCCTGCGACCGCACACACAGCGGATCACCCTGGCCGTGATCCTCGAGGCGGTATTCGGGATGCACGACGAGCAGCGCCTGGAGCGGGCAGAGCGGCTGATCGGCACCTACGGCAAGCGCGTCAACGCGATCGCCCTCCCGGTCCTGCGCCGCAATCTCGGCCCCTGGAGCCCCTGGGCCCGCTTCCTCCGCGCCCGCGAGGCGTTCGACGAGTTCATCTACGAGGAGATCGAGATCCGCCGGCGCGAGGCCGAGGTCGAAGAGCGAGACGACGTGCTCTCCCTGCTCCTGCAGGCCCGGCACGACGACGGCACGCCGATGGCCGACGAGGAACTTCGCGACGAGCTGGTCACGGTGCTCGGCGCCGGCCACGAGACGACCGCCACCGCTCTCGCCTGGGCGATGGAGCGGCTGCTGCGCACGCCGCGAGTGCTGGCGAAGCTGCGCGAATCCCTCGCCGCGGGCGAGGACGACTACCTCGACGCGACGATCAAGGAGACCCTGCGGATCCGTCCGGTGATCATCGACGCCGCTCGGAAGCTGAACGAGCCGCTGCGGATCGGCGGCTACGACCTCCCGGCCGGGACCTGCGTCTTCCCGGCGGCCGCGGCGCTCCACTACCGCGAGGACCTCTTCCCGGACCCACATGAGTTCCGGCCCGAGCGCTTCCTCGACGGCAAGCCCAACGGCTATGCCTGGCTGCCGTTCGGCGGCGGCGTGCGGCGCTGCATCGGCGCCGCCTTCGCGGAATACGAGATGCGAGTGGTGCTGCGCGAGTTCCTCGAACGGGCCGAGTTGAGCGCGCCCGATCCCAAGCCGGAACGGGCGAGGATCCGCAACATCACCGTCGCTCCCGCCAGGGAAGCACGGGTCAGGCTGGATCGCCCGCTGCGCTGACGGCCCGCTCGGCCTCCTCCCAGCGCTCGTAGAGCTCGGCGAGCGCGCGCTTCGCAGCCTCGTGGCGCTCGGCTGCCTGCTCCGCCTTGGCCGGGGTCGACCAGGCGGCCGGGTCGGCCAGCTCCTCCTCGACCGCGGCCAGCTCGGCCTCGGCCACCTCGATCTTCTCCGCCAGGCGGCTCGCCTTGCGGGCGGCGCTCTTCGAGGCGGCACCGGGCTTCGCCCGCTTGGCGGCTTTGCCTGCCCGCTTCTGGGCCGCCGCAGCGGACGCGTCGGCTTCCGCCCGTTCGTCGCGCTCGCGCTGGTAGGCGGCCCAGCCGTTCGGGTGGCTCTCCAGCCGGCCGTCCTCGCAGACGACGGTGCGGCTGCCGACCGCCTCCAGCAGGGCGCGGTCGTGGGAGACGAGGATCACCGCGCCCTCGAAGGCCGAGAGCGCGTCCTCCAGGGCCTCGCGGCTCTCGACGTCGAGGTGGTTGGTCGGCTCGTCGAGGATCAGGACGTTGGCGCCGGAGGCGACGAGGATCGCCAGCGAGAGCCGCCGCTGCTCCCCGCCCGAGATGTCGTCGAGCGCTTTCTCCACGTCGGCCCCGGAGAAGAGGAAGCCGCCGAGCAGGTCTCGCGCCTTCTGCCCGCTGAGGCCGGTGCCGCGCTGGGCGGCATCGAGCACCGTCCCCTCCCCCGCCGCGGAATCGGCGTGCTGGGAGAGGTAGCCGACCTTGACGTTGTGGCCGGTCCGGACCGAGCCGGCAGCGGGCTCGCGCCTCTCCGCAAGGGTCTCGATCAGGCTGGTCTTGCCGGCACCGTTGGGGCCGACGAGGACGACGTGCTCGCCGCGCTCGACTTCGAGCTCGGCTCCCTCGAGCAGGACCCGTCCCGGCACCTCGATCTTGGCGCCGACCAGTTTCAGCACGACGCGGCCCGGCCGCTCGGGGGTGACGAACGAGAACCGCAGGTTGCGCCGGTCGCGCGCCTCGGCCTTCACCCCGTCGCGCTTGATCTTGTCGATCTGCTTCAGCCGCGACTGCGCCTGGCGTGCCTTCGTCGCCTTGTAGCGGAAGCGCTCGACGAAGCGCTCCATCCGCTCGATCTCGGCCTGCTGGCGCTCGATCGCCTTGCCGCGGGCGATCTCGCGCGCCGCCTGCTCCTTGCGCCAGGCGTGCCACGGGCCGGCGAAGAAGCGCCCCTTGCGGGCCTCCAGCTCCAGCACCGACGTCCCCACCGCCTCCAGGAACCAGCGATCGTGGGCGACGAGGACGACGGCGGCGTCGAGGTCGACCAGGTAGCGCTCCAGCCACTCCAGTGAGGGTATGTCGAGATGGTTCGTCGGCTCGTCGAGGAGCAGCAGGTGGGGGCGGGCGGCGAGGGCGCGGGCCAGCGAGGCACGGGTCAGCTCGCCGCCGGAGAAGGTCGAGAGCCGCCGTTCGGCCGCCTCCTCGCCGAAGCCGAGGCCGCCGAGCACGGCGAGCACGTCGTCGCGCCAGCGGTAGCCGCCGCCGGCTTCGAGCCGCTGCTGGGCGGTTGAGTAGGCACGCATCGTCTCTTCGTCGGGCTCGCCCTTCGCCATCTCCTCCTCCAGGCGCGCCAGCTCCGCCTCGGTCTCCTGCATGTCGGCGCGCCCGGAGAAGACGTAGTCGCCGAGCAAGATCTCGGCGTCGCGCGGGGGCCGCTGGTCGTGCAGGGCGACCCGAGCCCCTTTCCGCAGAGCGATGCTGCCGGAGTCGGGCGGCCTCTCGCCGGCGAGGATCCGGAGCAGGGTCGACTTGCCGGCGCCGTTGCGCCCAGAGAGGGTCATCCGCTCGCGCGGCTCGAGCTTGAAGGAGACGTCGGCGAAGAGCAGCTCCCCGCCGGCGTAGACGTCGATCGTGGTGGCTGTGGCGATGGCCATGGGCACCCTGACACTACGCGGCCCGGGCGTAGCAGGCGTAACCTCGCTGGGCGATGGCGGGGCCACTGCGACACCTGGGAGATCTTGCAAAGGCACAACTGACTCGGCGCTCCACCCAGCGCGAAGACGGCCAGGCCCTCGGCGAGCTGGAGGACCGGCCCCTGGAGCTGCCCGCCGGGCTGGAAGTCGAATGGCTCGGCGTCTCGGGCTACCGGATGAGCTTCGAGGGGCAGACTCTGTTCGTCGACCCCTACCTCTCCCGGGTCCCGTTCGCCGACCTCCTGCGGCGGCGCCCAACGCTGCCCGACCCGGCCGCACTGGACCGCTTCGTCCACGCGCCCGGAGAGGTCGCCGGCGTCCTCGTCGGCCACACGCACTTCGACCACGCGGTCGACGCCCCGGCGATCGCCCGCCGCTTCGGCTGCAATGCCTATGGCTCGGACTCGCTGGCGACGCTGATGGGCCTGCACGGCCTCGCCGAGCGGGCGGTCTCGGTCGAGCCCTACCGCACCTACGAGCTGGGGCCGTTCGAGGTGAGCTTCACGCCCAGCGTCCACTCGAAGCTGCTGCTCGGCCTCGCCGTCCCCTACGACGGCGACCTCACCTGCGAGCACCTCGACGCGCTCTCTCCGAGCGCCTACCGCTGCGGCCAGGTCTGGGGCATCTCGATCCGCGTCGCCGGCATCCGCTTCTATCACCAGGGGAGCGCCAACCTGATCGACGAGGCGATCCGCGAGCGGGGCGTCGACGTCTTCCTGGCAGGCGTCGCCGGCCGCAGCTTCACCGAGGACTACTGGAAGCGGATCCTCCCCCGTCTCGACCCGGCGGTGGTGGTCCCGACCCACTACGACAACTTCTTCCGCCCCCTCGGCCAGCGGATGGAGTTCGTCTCAAACGTCCAGCTCTCCGCCCTCCCCGGCGAAATCGCCTCAGTCAGCTCCGACGCCCGGCTGGCAGCGCTCCCTCGTGCGGATATTTCGACATATGCGTGACACTCTCCGCACCACACGTGCATCCATCGGGCCTAGCCTGGTGTGGTGTTCCCGATCGAACAAGGCGACGCCGGAGAACTGATCGAGGCGGCGGTGACGGCCATCTCGGTCTTGGGCGGCGCGATGGCATATTTCAGCGGCTATTCCGCATCTCGGGCCATCGCCGAGGAACAGCCGCCCGAGATCCTCAGCCAGCGTGTCAACGAGGGCCTGGGAGAGGGCTTCACCTGGGGGTGGCCGGCAGCCATCGTGGCTCTTATCATCAAGATATGGACCTGATGGCACGGTTTCTCAAATTTCCCCGAGGGGCGATCATCCTCAGTTCACTCGTGTCGATAGCCGCCGGCATCGCGATCGTCGGCTTCGGAGCACCGCCAGCGATACTCATCCTCGCCTCGTGGGCGGGCGCCACGGTCTATATGGAGCTGAACTCGCGAATCAACCGCCGACTCGGGCGCCGTTAGCGATCAGTCTTCGAAGTGCTTTGCGGCGATCTGGTCGATCGTGCCCTTGGTCCTGATCGTGTGGCGGCCGAGAGCCGCGCCGATTGCCTTCAGGTCAAGCTCCGATTCGGACATGCCGCCACGGGGAAGCCAGTAGAGCTCGCGCCCGTCGATCGCAAGCCGGTCGTCGTCGCTCGATTGCGCCAGCGCCTCCTTGCGGTTCGCGGCCGCAGGCTTTCTCTGTAGAAGCACCACCTGAATCTTGCCCTTCGAGGCCGCGAGGGCAGACCGCTCGAACGGCTCGTGCGCCGCCATCGCCCTCAGCTCGTCAGCACCGCGCAGGAAGACCGGCACCTCGTAGCCAAGCGACTCGCCAAGCCCGGCTTCGATCCGCCCTGTCAGCTTCTCGGCGCCCACTCTCTCGCAACCGAAGATCACATTGCCGCTGGCGCGGAAGCAGGCGACGTCGGTCAAATCCAGCTCCTCGAAGCAGCGGCGCAGCTCGTCGTTCTTGATCCGCCGGTTGCCCAGGTTCATCCCGCGCAGGAAGGCGACGTGGCGATCCATGAGCCCACCATACGATGGGCGCGTGAACGCTGACTTCGCCGAGCTGCCACCCGACCTGCCCGTTCCCGAGGACGACGGCGCCGCGGATCACCTCACCGGGCTGACGCTGCCGGAGCTGCAGCTGCCCTCCACCCTGGACGGCCCGGTCGATCTCGCGGCGTCAGGCCAGGAGCGACTCGTCGCCTACGTCTACCCGCGAACCGGTACGCCGGGACAGCCCTCACCGGCCGGCTGGGACGACATCCCCGGCGCCCGTGGCTGCACGCCGCAGAGCTGCGCCTACCGCGACAGCCTGGCCGAGTTCTCAGCACTCGGTGCGACCGTGATGGGCATCAGCACCCAGAGCCCGGAGGAACAGCGCGAGTTCGCCGAGCGCGAGCACATTCCGTTCCCCCTGCTGTCCGACGGTGACCTTCGCCTCCGCGACGAGCTGCGCCTGCCCACCTTCGAAGTCGAGGACATGACCCTCTACAAGCGCCTCACCTTCGTCGCCGAATCCGGCAAGATCGTCAAGACCTTCTACCCGGTCTTCCCCCCCGACCGCGACGCAGACGAAATCCTCGCCTGGCTACACCCGCCGACGGGCCTAAAACTCTCCCTATGAGGGGTGTTGCAGGCCCGTCGGCAAATATTCATGGAGGCGGCCGGAATCGAACCGGCGTCCGAGGCCGTAGCGCGAAGGTGTCTACAGGTATAGCCGGCGCTTGATTCTCGTCTCCCGGGGTCCGCGCCGGCGGGCACTGCGGGAGATAGAGCCCTCTGAATTGTCCCCTGGCAGACGGGGCGATCCGCCTGGGTGAGCCCGCGTTCTGAAGCCGGCTGCCCCCTCCGCGGGCGGGAGAGGACCGACTCTCATCGCCTAGGTTCTAGCTAGGCAGCGAGGGCGAACTCATGGTCCGCACGTATTGGTTGGTGCCGGGGTTTAACGAGGCCTCCGGCAACCTCGACCTGCAACCGTTCGCACGGACCGACCACGTCGAAGCCTGTCGCCCCCGTGCTATGTGGACGGATTGTACGGCGTCGGGTAGGAATACCCGGTGGCCGACTTGCAGTTCGACGCGATCGTCCTCGGCGCCGGGGCGCCGGGAGAGGTCTGCGCCGGGAGGCTTGCCGACGGCGGGATGTCGGTCGCGATCGTCGAGCAGCACCTGGTCGGCGGCGAGTGCTCCTACTACGCCTGCATGCCCTCGAAGGCGCTGCTGCGGCCCGCCGACCTGCTCGGCGAGGCGCGGCGGGTGCCCGGCGTCGCCGAGGCGGTCACCGGGAAGCTCGACCCACAGGCGATCCTCGACCGCCGCGACGAGGTGATCCACGACCTCGACGACTCCGGCCAGCTGCCCTGGCTGGAGGAACGGGGGATCGAGCTCTTCCGCGGCGAGGGAAGCCTCGACGGCGAGCGCCGCGTGCGCGTCGGCGGGGACGTGCTCGTGGCCGCCAAGGCCGTCGTGGTCGCGACCGGCAGCGGCGCGGCGATGCCGCCGGTCGACGGCCTCGACTCGGCGCGCGCGTGAAACAACCGCGAGGCGACGACCTCGAAGCGGGTGCCGGAGAGCATGATCGTGCTCGGGGGCGGCCCGGTCGGCTCGGAGCTGGCACAGGCCTGGGCCACGCTCGGCACGAGGGTGACCCTGGTCGAGGGCGCAGGGCGGCTGCTTCCACGCGAGGAGCCGTTCGCCGGGGATCAGGTGGCGCTGGCGCTGAGCGAGCACCACGGCGTGGATGTGCGCACGGGCATCAAAGCCACGGAGGTGAGCCGGGAGCGCGACGTCGTCACGGTCGTGCTCGACGACGGCGGGACCGTCGCCGCCGCCGAGATCCTCGTCGCCGTCGGCCGCAAACCGCGCAGCGAAAGGATCGGCCTGGAGTCGGTCGGCGTGGAGCCGGGCGAGGGCGGATTCCTCGAGACGAACGACCGCATGATGGTCGGCGGCCGCGACTGGCTCTACGCCGTCGGCGACGTCAACGGCCGCGCCCTCTTCACCCACATGGGCAAGTACCAGGCCTGGGTCGCCGCCGAGAACGCCCTCGGGCGCCCGGTCGAGGCCGTCGCCGAAGGGCTCGGCTCGCCACGCGTCACCTTCACCGACCCCCAGGTCGCCGCGGCTGGCAAGACCCTCGACCAGGCCCGCGAGGCCGGAATCGACGCCCGTGCCGTCGACGTCCCCACCGACGGCACGGCCGGGGCCAGCTTCCAGGGCAAGGGCACCGGCGGCACCTCTCGCATCGTCGTGGACGATTCCCGCCAGATCGTCGTCGGCGCCACCTTCACCGGCTTCGAGACCGCCGACTTCCTCCACGCGGCAACAGTGGCGATCGTGGGCGAAGTCCCCCTCCCCAAGCTCCGCCATGCCATCGCGGCCTACCCCAGCCGCAGCGAGATCTGGCTCAAGCTGCTCGAGGCATACGAGACCCACTGACGCCGGCTGAGGCCGTCAGACGGTCGAGCGGCGCTTTAGGTCGTCCAGCAGCTCCTGAGGCAGGCCCGCGACCTCATCGAGATCGTCGACCGAGCCGAAGCGGCCGAGCCGCTCGCGGTGGGCGAGCAGACGGGTCGCTTGGGTGACCGAGAGATTCTCGGCTCGGAGCTGCTCGAAGGTGACCGAGTTGAGCTCGATCTTGCCGCTGCCAGACGCGGCCGGCGGCGTTGGCTGAGGCGGCTCTGGTGCCGGGGGCGGCCCAGGCGGCTGGGGAACCGGGGTCGGGGGGTCGGGTGCAGGCGAAGGCGCCGGCGGCTCGGGCTCGGGGGGTGGAACCGGTTGCGGCGCGGGTGGCTCGGGAGTCGGGGGCGGCGCGGGCTGGGGAGACGGCGGAGTGGGCGGCTGGGGCGCAGAGGGCTGGACACCCTGACCCTGAACCGACTGGATGACGGCCTGCTCGGCTTCGGCGGCGCGACGCTCGGCTTCGCGGGCCCGCTCCTCCGCTTGCGCGACGCTGTCGCGGATCTCGCGCAGCCTCCGCTCTCGCTCCTCCTCCTCGGACTTCAGCTTTGCCAGGCGCTCGGCCTCGGCTGCACGGCGCTCCGCCTCCCTGGTCCGCTCCTCGATCTGGCGCAGGCGCTCCTGCGCCTCGGCCATCGCCCTCTCCTGCGCTTCGCGTTCCTGCTGAAGGCGCTGCTCGGCGGTCTCGAGACCCGCGCCCGGGGCGGTCGGCGGTGAGCCGGGCTGGAAGGCCTCCATCGACTGGGTCGCCTGCCCTCCCTGGGCGGCGGCGGTGCGCTGCTCGGCTTCGCGCTGGAGCCGTTCCGCCTCAGCTATGCGGCGGTCGGCCTCGGCACGAATGCGCTCCTCCTCACGCTGGATCTCCCCCACCTTCGCCTGCACCCTCTGCTCGGCGGCGGCAGGGCCGTCGTAGCCGGGAGGCGCCCCCTGCTGCGGAGCCATCGCCGCCGGGGGGGGCGGCGGAGCCGGCGCGACCGGGGGCTGCGGGGAAAGCGGTGGCGCGGGCGGCATCGCCTGCAGGGGCGGCGCCTGGGGCGCCGGAGCCGGCTGGGCCGGAGGGACGCCGGCCTGGGCGGCCTGGCTCGCCTGCTGAAGCTGTTCGCGCTCGTGGGCGGCCCTGGCCTCAGCCAGCTGTCGCTCTGCCTTCGCCGCGTCCTTGCGCGCCCGGCGCCCGGAGCGGCTGCGCCCACCAGGCGGGCTGAAGCGGCGTTCGGCGCGTTTCGTCGCCCGTTCTTCCCGCCTGCGCTTCGACTCCGCCTGGCGGCGCTTGCGATGCTCGACCCGCGCCGCGCGCTGCTGCTCGCGCGCCTGCTTGCGCTTCTCCTTGGCACTCGGCGCCACCCCGCCGACGACGGGAGGTGGCGGGGATGCAGCCGGAGGGGGAGCGGCCGCCGGGGCCTGCACGGCGGGCAGCTCGGCGGTCTGGGACGTCGCGGAGGGGGATATGGGCCCGGCGGGCGGCTTTGGAGACATGGTGGACGGCGCCGGTGGGGCAGCCTGCCTCTTCACCTTCTCCTTGCTGCGGCGCTGGGTGATGCTGACGACCAGAAGAAGCAGCAGGATCGCCGCCACGAGGCCACCGACGAAGTACTGGATGTTGTCGCCGATGAAGTCGCCGGCTTCGCTCGGGAAAGAGGCTGCCTGCGCCTGCGCAGGGGCGATCAGGGCCACGACGAGCGCCGACACCGGGAGTACCAGGGCAGAACGTGATCGCATGCCCCCGAAGCTACCTCATCCGGCTCTTGAATTCGCGCTCGACCTCACGGCGCACGTCGCGCTCGGCGATCTCGCGGCGGCGATCTCGCCCCTCCTTGCCGCGTGCCAGCGCAAGCTCGACCTTCGCGCGCGAGCCCTTGAAGTAGATCCGGGTCGGGATCAGCGTCAGCCCCTTCTCCGCCGTCTTGCCCACCAGCCGTTCGATCTCGGCCCGGTGCAGCAGCAGCTTGCGCGGCCGCTCGGGCTCGTGGTTCTCGCGGCTGGCCGGCTCGTAGGGCGGGATGTGGAGGTTGCGCAGCCACACCTCGTTGCGCTCTACGACCGCGTAGGCGTCGCTCATCTGCGCCTTGCCGTTGCGCAGCGACTTCACCTCCGATCCCTGGAGGACGATGCCCGCCTCCATCTTCTCGATCGGTTCGAACTTCTGCCGGGCGCGGCGGTTGGTGGCGACGTCGCCCGAGGCGGGCTCTCGCTTCTTCTTCGACTTCTTAGCCATCCCGCCCCCTCGACCGCTCAGACATCCGCGACCTCCAGGTCGACCCGACCGCGGGACGCTTCGACTCCCGTCACCCGGACGGATATCGGATCGCCCAGCCGCAGGGCGGAGCCGGACTCGCGGCCGACGAGCGCCGTCTCGGTCTCGTTCAGCTCGAAGCGCTCACCGGCCATCGTGCGCGCCGGCACGAAGCCCTCGTAGACGTCGCCCAGCTCGCCGCCGAAGGCGGCGAAGGCGCCGGCCCGGACGACGCCCGACACCTCGCCCTCGAACCCGACCTCTGCGCCACGCTCGCCGAGCTCGCGCTCCAGCAGGTAGGCGGCACAGACGTCGTCGGCGCTGCGCTCGATCTTTGCCGACTCGCGCTCCCGCTCGCTCGAGTGCCAGGCCACCTCGCGGGCCTCGGCCGCCCGCGGCGCCTCCTCCCCCTCACCCAGCGTCGCCAGCAGCGCACGGTGCACCAGCAGGTCGGGGTAGCGGCGGATCGGCGAGGTGAAGTGGCAGTAGGCCTGGCTGCCCAGGCCGGCGTGGCCGCTGTTGCGGTCGCTGTATGAGGCCTGCATCAGGGAGCGGAGCACGAGCGATGTATACGCCTCGCGGCCGTGTCCGCGCCGCGCCGCCTCCTCGATCACCAGCCGGCTCGCCTCCGCCGCGACCTCCCCTGCCTGGCCCGGAGCCAGGCCCTGTCGCAGCGGCGGAGTCGGCACCCCCAGCGCGTGCAGCTGCTCGACCAGGCGCTCGATCCGGCCGGGGTCCGGCTGGGCGTGCACCCGGTAGACGGCGGGCACCCGTTTGCGCTCGAGCAGCTGGGCGACCTGTTCGTTGGCGAGGATCATCAGCCGCTCGATCAACCGGTGGGACTCGGTCTGCGCCACCGAGCGAGCCCCGGCCACGTTCCCCTCCGCGTCGAAGCGGAACTCCGGCTCGAAGGACTCGACGTCGAGGCTGGTCGTCCCGCGATGCTCGCCCAGGGCCGCCGCCACCTCACGGGCCATCGCCAGCGGCTCGGCGACGTCCTCCGGCGGGCTCTCGCGACCGTCGAAGACCCGGTCGAGCTGGTCGTAGTCCAGGCGTGCCCGGGAACGGATGCGGCTGCGGCAGAAGCTCGCCGACCGCGGCGTGCCGGACGGGCCGAGCTCGATCTCGGCCGTCACCGCGAGCCTCTCCACGCCCGGCGCCAGGCTGCACGCGTCCTCGCTCAGGGCGCGAGGCAGCATCGGCTCGACGGTGCCCGGCACATAGGTGCTGTTCGCACGCCGGCGTGCCTCGAGGTCGAGTGGCGTGCCTGGCCGGACGTGGGCGGCGACGTCGGCGATGTGGATCCAGACGCGTGCCGCGTCGCCCTCCCGCCGCGCCGAGACCGCGTCGTCGAAGTCGCGCGCGGTCGCGGGGTCGACGGTGAAGGTCGGCAGCCCGGTCAGGTCCCGGCGGCGGATCCCGCTGCCCTCGGCGGCATCGGCGGCGCGTCCCGCTTCGACCTCGATCGAGGCGGGAAAGCCCCGGCGCCCGAGCTGCTCGGCGAGCAACGCCTCGACCGCCTCGCGGGCGTTCTTCGGCACCTTCTCCCGGCCCCTCCCCCGCGCCCGCTGTCGCGCCCTGTAGTAGCGCCAGTCGCGCTTGCTCACCGACAGCCCTTCCGGTGCGCTTTATCCGGGTATAGAGGGGAAAAGGCGCACCGGAAGCTCATCGCTGCTCTGCCAGGACCTTCAGGGCGCGGTCGAGCGCCTCGTCGGGCGCGGTCTGGGGCAGGTTGCGCACCCGGACGTCGGGGTGAATGCCGTGGCTCTCGGCCAGGTTGACGCCGTCGGGGGTGAAGTACTCGCCGATCGTCAGCTTCAGGGCGCCGCCGTTGGAGAGGCCGATCTCCTGCTGGAAGACGCCCTTGCCGTAGGAGCGGGTGCCCACCACGGTGGCACCCGCGTTGTCGGCCAGGGCTGCCGTGAGGATCTCCGCCGCGGAGGCCGTGTTGCGACCGATCAGGACGACCATCGGCACGGCCCTGAGGTTGTCGCCGACGGTCTCGTAGACGACATCCCCCTGGGTGCGCGACTCGGTGCTGACGACGACTTCTCCCTCGGGAAGGAAGACGCTCGCGGTGAGCACGGCCTCGTCGAGCAGCCCCCCGCCGTTCGCGCGCAGGTCGAGCACGATCCCTTCGACGCCCTTGCGCTCGAGCTTCTCGACCGCTTCGCGCAGAAGCGCGTGGACGCCTTCGCTGAAGCTGACCATGCGGACGTAGCCGAGCTTGCGCCCATCTACCTCCTTGACCGTGCTGGTGACCACCGGCAGCGCGATCTGGGCCCGGGTGATCTCCAGCTCGCGGACCCGCCCGCTCGAAGGCCCGCGCACCCCGATCGTCACCTCGGTGCCTTCCGGGCCCTTGATCTTCTCGGTGGAGAACTCGCTGCTCTTGCCGGCGATCGATCTGCCGTCGACCGAGACGATCAGGTCACCGGTCCTCAGACCCGCCTCCTGCGCCGGTGAGTCGGGGAAGACGCGGTCGACGCGCAGGCCCGGCTTCACCTCCTCGACGGTGAGGCCGATGCCTGAGAAGCGGCCCGAGATCGCTTCGTTGAAGCGGGCCAGCGCGTCCGGCGAGAAGTAGTCGGAGAAGCGGTCGTCGTGGCGGCGGCGCAGCTCGCGAACCATGCCCTGCAGCGAGGCGTTGGTCAGCTCCTCGGTTCCGACCGGCCGGTAGTAGTTGTCCTCGATCAGTTCGGTCGCTTCGGCGGTCAGCCCGGCCGAATCGTCGACGAAGCGGTCGCGAAGGAATTCGGGCAGGTGCGCGGGGTGGCCGCCGAGCCAGATGCCGGCGCCGAGCAAAACCGCCATCGCGACCGCGAGGCCCGCGACCCCCCACCCCCAGCTCCTCACGACGCGCTCAGACCTTGAGGAAGCGGCGCAGCGTGATACCGGAGCCGACCGCCGAGACCAGCACCGCGGCGCCGAAGAGGATCGCGACCAGCGCCGGGAAGGAGAGGGTGCTGTTGTTCTGCGCCGCCAGGAAGGAGAAGGTGCTGCTCAGCGGGTCGACGATCGTGATCTTGCCCAGCCACAGGATCAGTATGGCGAGCAGCCCGCCCGCGAAGCCGACGACGACGCCCTCGATCATGAACGGCCAGCGGATGAACCAGCGGGTCGCGCCGACCAGCCGCATCACCTCCACCTCGCGGCGCCGGGTGTAGATCGAGAGCCGGATCGTGTTGCCGACCAGCATCAGCGAGGCGAGGATCAGCAGCGCCGTGATCACGGTCAGCACGATCTTCAGAGCGCTGGTCACCTGCTCGATTTGCTGGGACTCCTGCTGGCGATCGAAGATCTCCTGGACGATCGGCGAGATCGGCTGGGGCTTGCCGTTCGGGCCCGGCGGCATGATCGCCGCTCGCACCGCGTCGAGGTTCGCGGCGTCGTCGGCCTTGATCTGGAAGTTCGCCGGCAGCGGGTTGTCGTGGAGCTGGCTGAGCAGGTCTTCGCTCTTGCTCTTGCCGAGGTCGTCTTCGAGTTCCGCGAGGGCCTCTGCCTTGGTGATCAGGGCAACCGACTCGACGTGGGGGATCGCTTCCAGCTCGGTCTGCAGCGCCGCGATTTCGCCCTGGGTCGCGTCGTCGTAGATCGCCGCCCGGATCTCGAGGCTCTCGCGCACCGACTCGCTCTTGGCCTGGGTCGTCTGGAAGACGGGGATGAGGACCCCGAGCAGGATCACGGTGGTGACCGTGGTGACGATCGCCGCCATGCTCGGAGCGCCGTTGCGGCGCAGCGCGCGGAACGCCTCCTGGGTGAAGAAGAAGAATCGCGACATCAGAAGAGCGAGTCGTGTCCGTTGGTCTGGCCCTCGGGGGCGACGCCCATCTCGGCCCGCATCCGCACGCCGAACTCGGTCGTCGACTCCTCGGTGTAGCCGCCGCTGACCTCGTCGCGGACGACGCGGCCCTCGTAGAGCTCGATCACCCGCCGCTGCATGTTGTCGACCATCTCGCGGTCGTGGGTGACGACTACTACGGTCGTGCCGGTCTTGTTGATCCGGTAGAGCAGCTGCATCACGCCGATCGACGTGACCGGATCCAGGTTGCCGCTGGGCTCGTCGGCGAGCAGCAGCGGCGGGTGGTTGACGAAGGCACGGGCGATCGAGACGCGCTGCTGCTCACCGCCGGAGAGCTGGTCGGGGTAGCTGTGCAGCTTGGTCGAGAGGCCGACCAGGCGCAGCGTCTCGGGCACCTGGGTGCGGATCTGGGCGCGGCTGGCGCCGATCACCTGCAGGGCGTAGGCGACGTTGTCGTAGACGGTGCGGTCGGGCAGCAGCTTGAAGTCCTGGAAGACGGTGCCGATGTTGCGCCGCAGCTGCGGGATCTTCTTCTCCGGCAGCGCGCCGATGTCGCGGCCAGCGATGCGGACGACGCCGTCGGTGACCGCCTCGTCGCGGATCAGGGTCTTGATCAGGGTCGACTTGCCGCAGCCGGTGGGGCCGACGAGGAAGACGAACTCGCCGCGGTCGACGGCCAGCGAGACTCGGTCGAGCGCCATGTGGCCGCCCGGGTAGACCTTGGTCACGTCGCGCAGCTCGATGATCGGCTTGCCACCGGCACGCCGTTGCTGCGGCTCCTCGCCGCCCGTCTTTCGCTTTCTGCCTCTGGCCATGCCCGCGAACCCTTCTTCGAGGACAGGGTGACTCCTGCGCACCCTCGGGCGCGCAATTCCCCGCCCAAACCGCAATGAGCAAAAGCTTAGCGAATTGTTAGCGAGCGTTAGTAATCCGCTGGGCTGCGGTGACGACGGCTGCCGCGTCGATGCCGGCGGCCGCGAGCAGGTCCGCCGGGGGGCCGCTGCCGGGGCGCTCGGTTACGGCTAGGCGCTCGAGCTTCGGCGCGACGCCCGCATCGGCGAGCACGGCGGCGACAACCTCGCCGATGCCGCCCTCGGCCCAGTGGTCCTCGACGGTGACGATCGCCCCGGTCTCCCTCGCCGCGCCGAGGATCGTCTCGGCGTCGACCGGCTTGACCGAGTAGAGGTCGATCACCCGCGCCGCGATGCCACTTTCGGCCAGCTGCTCGGCGGCGTCGAGGCATTCGCGAAGGGTGATGCCGGCGCCGATAAGAGTCACGGCATCGCCGTCGCTCGACCGCACCGTGCGACTGCCGCCGATGCGGAACGTCTCCGCGGACTCGTAGAGCACCGGCGTCGCCTCGCGAGTCGTGCGCATGTAGCTGATGCCGCGGTGCTCGCGCATCGCGTCGAGGAGCTGAACCGCCTGGTTGGCGTCACTGGGGTAGAGCACGACGCTGCCGAGCACGGCGCGCAGGGAGGCGATGTCTTCGAGCGCCATCTGCGAGGGGCCGTCGGGGCCGATCGAGACGCCGACGTGGGATCCGCAAAGCTTCAGGTCGGCGTCGGAGATCGCCGCCATGCGGACGAAGTCGTAGGCGCGGCTGAGAAAGGCGCCGAAGGAGGATGCGAAGGGCTTCCAGCCACGGGTCTGCAGGCCGACCGCGGCAGCGACCATCTGCTGCTCGGCGATGTACATCTCGAAGAAGCGGTCGGGGTGCTTGGCGGCGAAGCGCTCGGCGTAGGTCGAGTTGCCGACCTCCCCGTCGAGCGCCACGACCCTCTCGTCGATCGAGCCGATCCAGGCGAGCGCGTCTCCGTAGGCGCCGCGGGTCGCGACCTTCTCGCCGAGCTCGTAGCTCGGTCGGTCGACCGATGCCCGCTCGATCTCGAACGGCTTCGGCTCGGGCGGCGAGGCGACCGTGACGCTGAGCGAGCGGATGCCGCCCAGCTCCTCCACCGCGGCCTCGGGGTCGGCGAGCGGCTTGCCGTGCTGGTTCTCTTTGTCCTCGACAGCGGCGACGCCCGATCCCTTCTTGGTGCGGGCGAAGATCACCGCGGGGCGGTCGGCCTCCTGCGCGCGAGCGTAGGCGGCGTCGATCGCCTCGAGGTCGTGGCCGTCGATCTCCTGCACGTCCCAGTCGCAGGCGGCCGCCCGCGCGGCGAGCTTCGAAGTGTCCCACTCGTGCATGGTCGGGCCGCGCTGGCCGAGCCGGTTGACGTCGACGATCGCGATCAGGTTGTCGAGCCCGGCGTAGCCGGCGTGCTCGAAGGCCTCCCACATCGAGCCCTCGGCCAGCTCGGAGTCGCCGCAGAGCACCCAGACCCGCAGGCCGGAGCGCTCAAGGCGCGAGGCGGCAAGCGCGATCCCGACCGAGATCGGCAAGCCCTGGCCGAGCGAGCCGGTGGCGACGTCGACCCAGGGCAGTTCCGGCGTCGGGTGGCCCTGCAGGCGGGAGCCGAACTCGCGGAAGGTGAGCAGCTCCTCGTCGTCGATCGCGCCGGCGGCCTTGTAGAGCGCGTAGAGAAGCGGCGAGGCGTGGCCCTTGGAGAAGACCAGGTGGTCGTTCGCGGTGTTCTCGGGCGCGTCGAAGTCGTAGCGCAGGTAGCCCGAGAACAGCACCGCCATCAGGTCGGCGGCCGACATCGAGGAGGTCGGGTGGCCGGAGTTCGCCGCGGCGGCGGCGCGGACCGAGTCGACTCGCAGCTGCTGGGCTAGCTCGTGCACGGGCCGGGACAATATCTGGCGCTAGCCGATCGCGACCATGCGCTCGATCGGCAGTCGCGCCCGCTCCGCGACGTCCACGGGCACGCTCACCTCGAACTTCATATCGCGCAGGCTGTCGCGCAGCTTCGGCAGCGTGATCATCTTCATGTACCTGCAGAAGGCCATCCGGTTGGCCTCGATCAGGTTCGCCCGCGGCGCTGCCTGCTGGAGCGGATAGAGCATCCCGTTCTCGGTGGCGACGACGAAGCTGCCGTCGGGGTGCTCTTCGACGTGCTGGAGCATTCCCGAGGTCGAAAGCATGTGGACACCCTCCGGCTCGATGTCGCCGGCCGCGACGTACTCCATCGCCTGCGTGGCGCAGCCGCACTCGGGGTGGATCAGGAACTCGGCCTCGGGGTTTTCGGCACGGGTCTGGGCGATGTCGCCAGGGCGGATGCCGGCGTGCACGTGGCACTCGCCATCCCAGACGTGGAAGCGGGCGCGGCGTTCGGAGTCCTCGTGGATGCCGGTCTCGCGCTCAACGAATGCCCCCAGCCACATGTCGGGGCCGAAGAGGATCTCGGTCTCGGGCCCGTGCTCGGCCCAGATGTGCTCGACGACCTTGACCGCGTTGGAGGAGGTGCAGCAGTAGTCGGTCTCGGCCTTGACCTCGGCGGAGGTGTTCACGTACATGACCACCAGCGCACCGGGATGCTCGGCCTTCCAGGCACGCAGCTGGTCGGCGTCGATCGAGTCGGCGAGCGAGCAGCCGGCGTCGAGGTCGGGAATCAGCACCGTCTTCTCGGGCGAGAGAATCGAGGCGGTCTCGGCCATGAAGTGGACGCCGCAGAAGGCGATCGCGTCGGCGTCGGTCGCCGCCGCCTGGCGGGAGAGCCCGAGCGAGTCGCCCATGTGGTGGGCCACGTCTTGGATCTCGGGCAGCTGGTAGTTGTGGGCGAGGATGACCGCGTTTCGCTCAGCGGCAAGCGCGCGCACCTCCTCGCTCAGGGCAGCGACCTCATCCGGCGCCAGGGCCGGCGTCATCGTAGGTTGGAGTGTGGGCAACTCCTGCATGGAGCTTTCCTTTTCCTGATGTTCGCTGGCAGGGAAATCGATCCCGGAACCAGTCGAATGAACGTGGTTCAAGTTTATCGGTCTCGGCCGCTGTGGCCGCGGATCCTGTCGTGGGGGAGGGGGCGCTGCGGGCGGGCGCACAGCGCCCGTCCTCGACCCCCCTCCCCCACGCCACCCGCGGAGAGGCGGAAAAGCGCCAGACTTTGGCCTATGCCCGAGTTGCCTGAGGTCGAGATCACGGTGCGCCGGCTCAATTCGGCTTTGTCTGGAGCTTGTGTGGAGTCGGCGGTGGCTCCGGGGATGAACGTGATGAAGACGTTCGAGCCGGGGCTGGATGAGCTCGTCGGTCGCGAGGTGACTGGGATTCGGCGGGTGGGGAAGATGCCGGTCGTTGAGCTTGGGGATTTGGCGTTGCTGATTCATTTGATGTCGGCCGGCCGCCTTCGGCTCTTCGACAAGCGTGCATCGATGAAAGACCGGGCGTCGCGGGTGCTGGTGCGGCTTGACGACGGGCGGGAGCTGAGGCTGCGGGAGTTCGGTACGAAGCAGAGGGCCTGGGCGAAGCTGATGCCCGCCGATGCGGTGACGGAGGACGAGTCGGTCGCCCGGCTCGGGCCTGAAGCTTGGCCGGCACCGCCGCTGGACGAGTTCGCAACCCTGATCGGCCAGCCCCGCCACCTCCACCCCCTCCTCCGTCACCAGGGAGACATCGCGGGGATTGGGCGCTCCTGGGTCGACGAGATCCTCTGGGAGGCGCGGCTGTCCCCGTTCAAGAAAGGGTCTGAGCTGGACGAGGAGGAGGTCGCGCGCCTACACGCCGCCCTCCACGTCCTCGGGGACGCGATCGAGCACTACGAGGCGACGATCGGCGAGCAGCTACCGGACAAGGTGCCGATGCCCCTGCAGGTCCACAAGCACGAGGGCGAGCCCTGCCCGCGCTGCGGCACCACGATCGAGGCGGTCTTCTTCTCCGAGCACCAGACCAACTACTGCCCGCAGGAGCAGACCGGGGGCCGCGTCCTGAAGGACCGACGTCTCTCGAAACTGCTCAGGTAACCGGCTCGATCAGCATGCTGAAGTCGAGCGTGGGCGCCGAGTGGGTGAGGGCGCCGACGGAGATGAAGTCGACGCCGCTCTCGGCGATCGTGCGCACCGTCTCCAGCGTCACGCCTCCCGACGCCTCCAGCGACGGCCCCTTGCCGTCGCCGGCATTCTCGTCGCGCAGCTTCACCGCACCCCGCAGCGTCTCCGGGCCCATGTTGTCGAGCAGCAACACGTCCGCCCCGGTGCCGAGCGCGTAGGCGACCTCTTCGAGATCGCGGCACTCGACCTCTACGGCCAGGTCGGGATATGAGCTGCGCGCGCCGTACACCGCCTTGGCGAGGCTGCCGGCGAGGGCGATGTGGTTCTCCTTGATCAGGATCGCGTCGTAGAGGCCCATGCGGTGGTTGCGACCGCCGCCGGCCAGCACGGCAGCCTTCTCCAGCTCGCGCAAGCCGGGCGTCGTCTTGCGCGTGTCGAGGATCGCCGCCCCGGTGCCGGCAACCGCCTCGACGAAGCGAGCGGTCAGGGTCGCGATCCCGGAGAGGTGGCCGAGGAAGTTGAGCGCCGTCCGCTCCGCCGCCAGCAGCGCCGCTGCGGGACCGCTGGCGAAGAGAACGTCGAAGCGGACCTCCTCGCGCCACTGGCCCTCGACGACGAGGTTGTCGACGTCCTCCACCCCGCACTGACGCATCGCCTCGGCGACCACCCCGAGCCCGTAGACCACACCGGGCTGCTTCTGCACGATCCGGGCCCGTCCACGAACCCCGTCGGGAACGGTGGCCTCGGCCGTGACGTCCCCCGTTCCGACGTCCTCGGCCAGCGCCCGCGCAACCACCTCTTTCAATGGATCGGCCATCCCAGCACCCTAAAAAATCCCCCGCTGACTTTGTCGTTCCCGGTGCATAGTCACCCAAAATGACGAAGTCAGCGGTTGGGGCGTCTCACGTTTGGAGCGCCCACGGCGTTTAATCCCGTGAGTGACCTCCCTGCCGCCGTTTCAGAGACTGCTGGACGAGCACGCCGCCGAGGTGATGGGCGTGCTGCGGGGGGCCGTGGGGCGCGGCGATGCCGAGGACTGCTTCCAGGAGACGTTCCTGGCGGCGCTGCGGGCGTATCCGAAGCTCGGCGACGCGAGCAACCTGCGCGGCTGGCTGTTGACGATCGCCCATCGCAAGGCGATCGACCACCACCGCGCCAACGGACGGCGACCGTTGCCCGTGGCCGAGCTGGTCGAGATCGAGACGAACGACCCCGAGCCCGCCGACGACGGCATCTGGGAGCTGGTCGGGGCGCTGCCGCCGAAGCAGCGCGCCGCGGTCGCCCTGCGCTACGGCTCCGACCTGCCCCACGCCGAGATCGCCGCGGCCCTCGGCTGCTCGCCCGAGGCCGCCCGCCGCAGCCTGTACGAGGGAATCAAGCGACTGAGGAAGGAGCTGGCATGAAGGCCTCCCTGCAACGCCTCGCCGAGCGCGCCGAGTCGGAGGGGCTGCTCGACGTCGCCTACGCCACGATCGACTCGCCCTTCGGGCCGCTGCTGATCGCCGCCACCGCCAAGGGCCTGGTGCGTGTGAACCTGCCCGCCTACGATCCCGAGGAGACCCTCGAGGAGCTGGCGGCCCGGGTGTCGCCCCGTGTGCTGGAGGCCCCCGGCCGCCTCGACGAGGCCCGCCGTGAGCTCGACCTCTACTTCGAGGGCAGGCTGACCGAGTTCGACCTGCCGATCGACTGGCAGCTCACCGACGGCTTCCGCAAGAAGGTCCAGCGGGCGATCAACCGCATTCCCTACGGGCAGACCCGTACCTACATGGACATGGCCCGCAGCGCCGGCAACGAGCGCGCGGTCCGCGCGGCCGGCACCGCCTGCGGCTCCAATCCGATCCCTATCGTGGTGCCCTGCCACCGCGTCCTGCGCAGCGGCGGGGGCCTCGGTGGCTACGGCGGCGGGTTGCCGATGAAGGAAGCGCTGCTGAAGCTCGAGGGCGTGCTTTAGCCCAACATCTGAGCCGGACCTAAAGTTTCCGGGCGAAAGGCCGATCCCTGGCTGCATGACGCAGACCAAGGACCGACTCCCGTCCCTTCTCACGCTACCTGGGCATCTCCTCCTCATGCTCG
Source organism: Solirubrobacterales bacterium (assembly GCA_036376915.1). Lineage (GTDB taxonomy): Bacteria > Actinomycetota > Thermoleophilia > Solirubrobacterales > 70-9 > VRUE01. The sequence continues at coordinate 9,279 of DASUZK010000114.1, read as the reverse complement.
GGGTGACCCTCGCGGTTGCGCTGCTCGGCATCGCGATGATGGCGCGTCCCGCCCTCGCGGCTTCGCCGACGGCTCCCCAGGCCCAGGCGGTCGCCGCCGAAGAGGAAGAAGAATGGGAAGAAACATGTGAAGAAGAAGAATGCGAAGAAGAAGCTTGGGAAGAAGTCGAAGGTGAAGACGACGGCGGCTGGGCGCAGGTCTTTGACGAAGAATCGAATCTGGATGTGGGTCCCGCGCCAGCTCCCCCGGTTGCTGAGTGTCCGCTAGACACTGTCAAGCCCAAGGCCGTCTTCGAACGCGATCGCGGCAAGCTGCGCTTGGTCCTCCACTACACGGCCGACAGCCCGACCAAGGTGGGTGTCGACTTCTGGCTCAAGGGTGGCAAGGACGCGAGCGGGCACCGCTCGGCGGAGCGCCGGCTCAACAAGACCGGCGTGCTGAGCCTGGGCCGCCACATCGACCGGCAAGACCAGGACAAGTCGGGCGGCGGCGTGGTAATCGTCGAGCTGAAGGCTCCCGCGGCACCGTCAAACTGCCGATCCAAGGTAACCAAGCGGCTCGCCGTCGGGCGCACCGAGCACACGGTCTCCGCCGGGCGACTCGCACGCGTCCGCTGACGCCTCTCGGCCCAACCTCGGACGCGGCTAGCTCGCGCTCGCGGCAGCGGTCTTGTTCAGGAAATCGCGGATGAAGTCGTCGAGATCGCCGTCGAGCACGCGCTGGGCGTCGCCGGCCTCGTGGCCGGTGCGGTGATCCTTGACCCGCTGGTCGGGATGGAGGAAGTAGCTGCGGATCTGTGAGCCCCAGGCGACGTCCTTGACCTCGCCGCGCACCTTCGCGAGCTCCTCGGCCCGCTTGCGCTCCTCCAGCTCGATCAGCTTCGAGCGCAGGAACTGCATCGCCATCGCCTTGTTCTGAGTTTGGGAGCGCTCGTTCTGGCACTGCACGACGACGCCGGTCGGAATGTGGGTGATCCGCACCGCCGAGTCGGTCTTGTTGACGTGCTGGCCACCGGCCCCCGAGGCGCGGTAGGTGTCGATGCGCAGGTCGGCGTCGTCGATCTCTACCTCGACCCCCTCGTCGACCAGCGGGCCGACGTCGAGCTGCGCGAAGCTGGTGTGGCGCCGCGCCGAGGAGTCGAAGGGGGAGATCCGAACCAGGCGGTGAACGCCGCGCTCGGCGGCGAAGAGGCCGTAGGCGTTCTCGCCGCGGGCGATGAAGGTCGCCGACTTGAGGCCGGCCTCCTCCCCCGGCGAGGCCTCCTTCATCTCGACCTCGAAGCCGCGGCCCTCGGCCCAGCGCAGGTACATCCGCAGCAGCATCTCCGCCCAGTCCTGGGAGTCGGTGCCGCCGGCGCCGGCGTGGACGCTGACCACAGCGTCACCGGCGTCGTAGGCGCCGCTGAACAGGCGAGCCTCTTCGAGCTCCGCCAGGTGGCGCTCCACCGAGGCCAGCTGGCCGCCCAGCTCGGCAGCCATCTCCTCGTCCTCGGCCGCCATCTCGGCCAGGTCGCCGAGGTCGGCGACCTCGGACTCCAGCTCACGGAAGGTCCTCAGCCGCTTCTGGGCGCGGGCGTGCGCCGCGGAGGTGCGGGCCGCGGACTCCTGGTCGTCCCAGAATCCCGGGCGCTGCATCTCGGCTTCGAGGCGCTCGACCTCCCCTTCCAGCGAAGCCGGGTCAAAGATAGTCCGAGAGCAGGGACATCTGCTCGCGGATCTCGGCGAGCCGCGCCGGCACCGATTCTGTGGACGCGGCCTCGGCCATGCCCGACAGGTTATCCAGGCGCCCGGGCGCCGATCACCCAGGTCGAGGCGGGGGCGACCACACCGTCGGGGCCCTCGAGCTCGGCAAGGGCCTCGCGAAGCTCGCCGGCTATCCGCGGCCGGATCTCGTCGATGCGGTCTTCCCACAGCCGCAGCACCTCGGCCGCCGGCCCCAGCGCCATGTTGAACTCGACCGCGTGGTCGAGGTCGTTGCCGATCTTCAGCGGCAGGTCAGAGCGCTGAAGCGTGATCTGCTCGAAGCCGGCGATCTTCAGCTGCTCGCTGACCGTGTCGGCGTCGGCCATCGAGAACGGCCCCGGGCCGCAGGTCGGCTCGTCGGTCTCCTCCGGATGCTCGAGGTGCTTCTCCACCACCATCTCGGCGCGGCGCACCCAGTCGTTGTCGAGCTTGCGTCGCCAGACCACAGCGCAGAGGCGCCCGCCCGGCGCCAGCGCCTCGCGGACGTTTCGCAGCGCCTGCACCGGGCTGGCGAAGAACATGATCCCCATCCGCGAGAAGGCGTAGTCGAAGGTCTCGCCGAACTCGGCCACCTGCACGTCGGCGACGGCGAAGCGCGCGTTCCCCACGCCGGCTTCCTCGGCCTCCCTGCGGGCCACCTCGATGAACGGCTCGGAGACGTCGACGCCGAGCGCCTCGCCCCCGGGACCGACCAGCTCGGCCAATCGCTGGGTCGTGTCGCCGAAGCCGCAGCCGAGATCGATGACGCGGTCGCCGGGCTGCGGCGGGTGCGCGGCCAGCGCCGCCTCACCGTGCGCACCGAGGCCCGCGGCGACGAGGTCGCGGTAGCGGACGAAGCGATCGAACAGCGGCCCGCTCCAAGCCTCGGACGCCTCTCTATTCGACGCGGCGACTTGCTCCATCGGCCCCATGGTACGCCTGCCAGGCCGCCTCGCGGTCCTCGAAGGGGCGCCAGCCGCGAATCCGGTGCTCGTGCAGCTCGAAGAGCCAGGCCATCTCGTCCTCCCCCGCGGGCGACCCGTCCTCGTCCCAGTGCCAGGCCCGCCTGATCAGCGCCAGCGCCCTGCCGCCGCCCCCCTCGGTGTCGTCCTCGAACAGCTCCTCCAGCTCGATCGTCTGCTGCACCCCCCCGGGTGGCCTGGTTGCCCACAACCGGGCGGCCTCCCGCCCCTTGCGCAACCCCTTCATGGAATGAAGCTCGACCTCCGCATCGAGCACCCCGACGAACCCGTCCAAGTCGCGGTCGTTGAAAGCCCGGATGAACTCCCGAACCGGATCGTGGCTCACGAAGGGCGGCCCGTCACGCTCCGTGGCACTTCTTGAACTTTTTGCCGGACCCGCACCAGCAAGGGTCGTTGCGGCCGATGTTCTCGTGCTCGCCCTTGACGACCGTCTCGACCACCTCGGTGGCGCCGTTGCCGCCCGCCGGCCCCGCAACCGCTTCGATCTGCCCGGCGCCCACTCCGGCGCCCGCCGCGACCTGCTGCAGCGCCGAGGGCTGGGCGTCTGGGGTGCCGCCGGAGTACGACAGCGCCGGTGCATTTCCCCCGCCCCGCCCGAAGGCCTGCTCGGCCTGCGCAGGATCGATCTCCACCTCGACGTGGAAGATCGACTTGCTGAACTCCTCCCAGACCGAGTGCATCAGCTCCTCGAACATGGCGAAGCCCTCGTTCTTGTAGGCGACGAGCGGGTCGATCTGGGCAAAGCCGCGCAGATGGATGCCCTCGCGCAGGTAGTCCATGTCGTAGAGGTGCTCGCGCCAGCGGTTGTCGATCACCTGGAGCAGGATCGAGCGCTCCAGATAGCGCATCAGCTCTCCGCCGAATACCCCTTCCCGCTCGTCGTATGCGTTCATCGCATCGTCGTCGAGGGCGTCCTTGAGCTTCTCGCGGTCGACCGTCTCGGGCGCCATCGCGCCGACCTCGACGCTCACCGGCCAGATCTGGCGCAGCTGCGTCTCCAGGTCGGGCATGTCCCACTCCTCGAGCACGTCGCCGGGCGTGTACTGGTCGACGAGGCGCTCGATCACCCCCTCCATCTCGTCGCGGGCGATGTCCGACATGTCGCGGCCCTCGAGGATCTCGCGGCGGTATTTGTAGACGATGCGGCGCTGCTCGTTCATCACGTCGTCGTACTCGAGCACTCGTTTGCGGATCAGGAAGTTCTGTTCCTCGACCTTCTTCTGCGCGCCCTCGACCGTCTTCGTCAGCATGCCGGCCTCGAGCGGCATCTCACTCCCCTCCTCGTCGACAGGGCCGAGTTTGTCGAGGATTTTGTAGATACGGTCGCCGGCGAAGAGCCGGATCACGTCGTCTTCGGCGGAGAGGAAGAAGCGCGTTTCGCCGGGGTCCCCCTGGCGGCCGGAGCGGCCGCGCAGCTGGTTGTCGATGCGGCGCGACTCATGGCGCTCGGTGCCGCAGATGTAGAGGCCGCCCAGCTCGCGCACCTCTTCCGCCTCGGCCTGGCACGGAGGCTCCAGCTCGGCGACCTTGGTCGCGAGCGCCTCCTCGTAGCCCTCGTCGCCCGGGGTGACCCCCTTCTTCTTCAGCTCATGGATCGCCAGCTGCTCGGGATCGCCGCCGAGCTTGATGTCGACGCCGCGACCCGCCATGTTGGTCGCGATCATGACCGCGCCCTTGCGACCGGCCTGGGCGATCCGCTCACCCTCTCGCTCGGCGTGCTCGGGCTTGGCGTTGAGGACCGCGTGCTCGATCCCCTGGCGCTTCAGCTCACCCGAGATCATCTCCGAGACCTCGACCGAGACGGTCCCGACCAGGATCGGCTGGCCCTTCTCGTGGCGGGCGACGATCTCCTCCAGCACCGCCTTCCACTTGCCGTCCTTGGTTTTGAAGATCTGGTCGTTCTGGTCGGCCCGGACCATCTGGCGGTGGGTCGGGATCTCGACCACCGGCACTTTGTAGATCTTCATGAACTCGGTCGCCTCGGTCAGCGCCGTGCCGGTCATCCCGGAGAGCTTGTCGTAGAGGCGGAAGTAGTTCTGCAGGGTGATCGTGGCGAGCGTCTGGTTCTCCTCGCCGATCGCGACGCCCTCCTTCGCCTCGACCGCCTGGTGCAGGCCCTCCGACCAGCGGCGCCCCTCGAGGATGCGGCCGGTGAACTCGTCGATGATCATCACCTGGCCGTCGATGACGGCGTAGTCCTTGTCCTTCTTGTAGAGCGCCTCGGCTTTCAGCGCCTGGACCAGGTGGTTGACGAGGCTGCCGTGCTCGCCGAGGTAGAGGTTGTCGACGCCGACGAACTCCTCGGCTCGCTTCACGCCCTTCTCCGTCGGCGAGACCGTCTTGTGCTTCTCGTCGAATTCGTAGTCGTGCTCGGCCTCGGAGGTGTCCTTCGATTCGCCCAGCGAGCGCAGCTTGTCCCTGGCCTGGACCCCGTCCATCTGCTTGGCGAGGCGAGCGAAGGTGTAATAGGTCTGGGCGGCCTGTTCGGGGGCACCGGAGATGATCAACGGCGTCCGCGCCTCGTCGATCAAGATGTTGTCGACCTCGTCGACGATCGCGAAGCTGTGTCCCGGCTGGACACAGTGCTCGAGCGCTTCTGCCATGTTGTCGCGCAGGTAGTCGAAGCCGAACTCGGAGTTCGTCCCGTAGACGACGTCGCAGGCGTACTTCTCCTGCCGCACGGCGTGGCCGTCGCCGTCCTGGATCGCGGCGACGCTGATGCCCAGCGCGTCGTAGACCGGTTCCATCCATTCGGCGTCGCGGCGGGCGAGGTAGTCGTTGACGGTGACGACGTGGACGCTGTCGCCGGCCAGCGTGTTGAGGAAGACGGCGAGCGTCGCGGTCAGGGTCTTTCCCTCTCCCGTCTTCATCTCGGCGATCGCGCCCTCGTGCAGGACCATGCCGCCGATCAGCTGAACGTCGTAGTGGCGCTGGCCGATCGAGCGCCGCGCCGCCTCGCGGGTCAGCGCGAACGCCTCGGGCAGCAGGTCGTCGAGCGACTCCCCCGCCTTTGCCCGCTTGCGCAGATCGTCGGCCTCCGCGAGCAGCTCGGAGTCCTCGAGCAGCTCCATCTCCGCCTCGATCCCGTTGATCGCCTCCGCCCGCCTCTCGTAGGACTTGAACTTCCTTCCCTCGCCTACGCGCAGAGCTCGCGTGACCATGTCTCTCGCGTTAGCCATCCGCTAGAGGGTAGCTACCTATCCGAATCCGCTCTTCTCGGGTCAGGCGTGGCGCACACCGAGTCTTTGCGAACGAGGGCGGGGCGCCTCCCGAACTGGCGGATACTCAAAATGGCGCGCTAATTAGCGCGCCATTTGCCAGGCGGGGAGGCGCCCCGCCCTCGTTCCTAGCTCGCCGTACGACCCCGCAGGCGGGCCGCGGCCTTGCGGGTCTGGGTGCGCTTGCGGCGGAGCTCGCGGTGTTTCTTGACCTGACGGCGGATGTCCTCGGCGAGCTCGTGGATCGTGTGCATCATCTCGGGTGAGGCCTCGCGGGCGCGGAGCGTCACGCCCTTCAGGCGCAGGGTGGCCTCAGCTACCTGGCTGTCCTCGATCGAGGGGTTCTTCTCTTCGTGGATCTCGACGTCGAGCGTCGCGAGCTCAGAGACCTGTTTGCCCACTCGGCGGAATCGTTTGGTCACATGCCCCCGCAGCTCGTCGGTTATCTCGACGTTGCGCCCGCGTATCTCGATCCGCATCTTGCCTCCTTGTGGTGTCGGTTTACCGATGCTACGCCCTCACAACCGCCTGGTAAAGGTGATCGCAACTACCCGGACCGCGCCGCCTCTACGCAGGGCGCGGGCACAGGCCGAAAGGGTTGCGCCGGTGGTGAGCACGTCGTCGACCAGCAGGACGCTGCGCGGCACATCGCTCCGAACGTGCACCTGCGGCGGGTGGCCCAGCCGGTCGGCGCGGCGGCGGCCCACCTGACGCCCGCCGCCGCTACGCCGGAGGCAACCGGCCAGCGGCATCTCGGTCCGCGCCGCCAGCGCGGCGGCGATCTCCGCGGCTGGGTCGAAGCCGCGCCCCAGAGAGCGCAGCGTCGCCGTAGGCACCGGCACGATCGCGCCGCTGAGCAGGCTCGCCGGGGCGAGCCACTGGATTCGCTCCGCCATCGTCCCGGCCACGGGGAGCAGGCGGCGGAACTTGAGCGCCGCGACCAGGTCCCGCGCCACCCCCTCGTGCGGCGCCGAGGACCAGGTGCGATCCAACCCCTGCGAACCGTTTCCGGCGAGTGGCTCCGCCTCGGCGAGCCTCCGCGTGCACCGCGTGCAAGTGACCGCCCCGGACCGGCAGGAACGCCCACAGGCCGCGCACAGGGGAGGCAGGAGACCGTTGGGAATCGCGTGCAGAGCCTTCATGCCCCGATCCTGTGGGGCGGCGGCGCGCCCGTGGCGCGCAGGGTGTCGCGGAAGCGCTATTTCTTCGCGACGCGACCCGCGATGGCGCCGATCAGCATCCCCTCGGGCGCCAGCTCGGCGCCTTCGAGGAGGATCGAGTCGCGGACCCATGCCCCGGCACCGATCCGGCAGGAGTCGCCGACGATCGCGGGCCCTTCGATGCGGGCACCGGCGCCGAGCTCGACATCGGCACCGATCAGGACCGGCCCCGCGACCTCGGCGCCGTCGAGTGGGCTCGCCGCGCGAACGCCACTTGCCACCTCGGGCGCGCCGGGCTCCACCCGCACCTCTCCGAGCAGCGCGTCGAGGTTGCCCTGGCGCAGCTCCCCGAGGTTGCCGATGTCGTTCCAGTAGGCATCGACCTCGTGCGAGTAGAAGGGCACGTCGCCCTCCAGCAACGCCGGAAAGACGTCCATCGCCCAGTCGGCGAAGCCGGGCGGGTCGCCGTCGCCCGCCGCCTCGCTGGTCCCGGGAGACGGAAAGAAGTCGAAGACCTCGGAGCGGAACATGTAGATGCCGCAGTTGGCAAGGTCCGAAAGCGCTTCGGCCGGGTCGGGCTTCTCCTGGAAGCCCTGGATGCGCCCGTCGGCACCGGTGATCGCGACGCCGAACTGGCTGGTGTCGGCGACCCGCCTGGTCGCCAGGGTGGCGACTCCGTCGTGGGACTCGTGGAACTCGCGCATCGCGCCGAGGTCGATGTCGGTGAGGGCGTCGCCGGAGATGACGAGGAAGGAGTCGCCGAGGAAGCCGGACGCGTTGCGCACGCCGCCGGAGGTGCCGAGCAGCTGCTCCTCGTAGCTGTACGAGAGCCCTATGCCGAAGTCCGACCCGTCGCCGAAGTGATCCTCGATCGTCTCCGGGAACCAGTGCAGGTTGGCGATCGCCTCGCCGAAGCCGTGGCCCGCCAGCAGGCGCACGATGTGCTCCATCACCGGCCGGTTCGCCACCGGCACCATCGGCTTCGGCATCGCGTAGGTGCTCGGGCGCAGCCGGGGGCCGAGGCCGGCTGCGAGGATCATCGCGCGCATGGCCTGAGTGCCTTGATCAGTAGCGATAGTGATCAGGCTTGTAGGGGCCCTCGACCGGGATGCCGAGGTAGGCGGCCTGCTCCTCGGACAGCTCGGTCAGCCTGACGCCCAGGGCCGCGAGGTGCAGCCGCGCGACCTTCTCGTCGAGATGCTTGGGCAGGACGGTGACGTCCTTGGCCGTGAACCCCTCGGGCCGACTGAAGAGCTCGATCTGCGCCATCACCTGGTTGGTGAACGAGTTCGACATCACGAAGCTCGGGTGACCGGTCGCGTTGCCGAGGTTGAGCAGGCGGCCTTCGGAGAGGAGGATGATCGAGTGGCCGTCCGGGAAGCGCCACTCGTCGACCTGCGGCTTGATATGGACCCTCTCGGCGGGAGACGCTTCGAGCCCGGCGACGTCGATCTCGTTGTCGAAGTGGCCGATGTTGCCGACTATCGCGTTGTGCTTCATCCGCGCCAAGTGGCCCGCGGTGACGATGTCCTTGTTGCCGGTGGCGGTGATGAAGATGTCGGCCGTCTCCACGACGTCCTCGAGCGTCTTCACCTCGTAGCCCTCCATCGCCGCCTGCAGGGCGCAGATCGGGTCGATCTCGGTGACGATCACGCGAGCGCCCTGGCCGCGCAGCGACTCGGCGCACCCCTTGCCGACGTCACCGTAGCCGCAGACGACGGCGACCTTGCCGCCGATCATCACGTCGGTGGCGCGGTTGATCCCGTCGATCAGCGAGTGCCGACAGCCGTAGAGGTTGTCGAACTTCGACTTGGTGACCGAGTCGTTGACGTTTATCGCCGGGAAGAGCAGATCGCCGGTCTCGGCCAGCTGGTAGAGCCGGTGCACGCCGGTGGTCGTCTCCTCGGTGACCCCCTTGATCCCCGCGGCGATCTGGGTCCAGCGCCGCGGGTCGGACTCGAGCGAGCGCTGCAGGGTCTCGAGCACCACGCGGAGCTCCTCCGAGTCGGCCGAAGCGGGGTCGGGCACGGCGCCCGCCTTCTCGAACTCGACTCCCTTGTGGACGAGCAGGGTGGCGTCGCCACCGTCGTCGAGAATCATGTTCGGGCCCTCGCCGTCGGGCCAGAGCAGGGCCTGCTCGGTGCACCACCAGTACTCCTCCAGGGTCTCGCCTTTCCAGGCGAAGACCGGGATGCCG
>DASUZK010000113.1:0-29414 GCA_036376915.1 Solirubrobacterales bacterium | reverse complement strand
CGCGTGACCGGTCACGTCGAGCGCGTCCGTCCCGGCCAGGCCGGCTACGCGATCGCGGACGAGGCGGAGCTGATCTCGGCAGCCGCGGTCGTCGTCGGCCTGCGCTACCGCAACGGTCGCCCGCTCTACGACAAGACGCTGCAGACCGTGCTCGGCCAGCGCCCCTGTCGCGTCATCGTCGTCTCCGACCCGGCCGTAGAATCGCAGGCGTGGGCTCGCCCGAACGGATCTACCGCGGCTCCGTCCGCGCCCTCTCGCTCGTCTTCCTAGTGCTGGGCTTGGCGATCCTCGTCAGCACCCTCGCCAACGGCGGCGGCCCACTCTCGGTCGGGGCCCTGCTCGGCGTCGCCTTCCTCCTGCTCGGATCCGTGCGCCTCTGGATTGCATTGCGTTGACCGAGCCCGAGCCACCGCAGAAACCACCGCTGCCGCCGCTCCTGCAACGCGGCCTCGGCGTGCCCGGCCTCTTCATCGCCGTCTACTCGGCGGTCGGAGCCTCGATCTACTTCGCGCTGGGGGTAGTCGCCGAGCGCGGCCTCGGGTTGACCCCGCTGATCTTCCTCGCAGCGGGCCTGCTCTTCGTCCTCACCACGCTCAGCTACGCCGAGGGGGCGGGGATGCTGCGCGAGCGCGGCGGCTCCTCCAGCTTCGCCCGTCACGCCTTCAACGAGCTGATCGCATTCGTGGCCGGCTGGGCGATCCTGATCGACTACCTGATCGTCGCCGCCCTGGCCGCGATATCGGTCCCCCACTACCTCGCTCCGGTCTCCTCCGACCTCGCCTCGTCCGGCTGGGAGGTGGGGGTCGCCGCCCTGGTCATCGTCGCCGCCTGCATGCTCAACGTCTTCAACGTGACCGGTCGCGGCCGCGAGCGCCTGCTGGCTGGCCTCGCCCTCGCCGACCTGGTCCTCCAGCTGGCGGTGGTCGCGGTCGGCGTCCTCGTCGTCTTCCACCCCGACCGGCTCACCGCCGAGCTCGATCTCTTCACCGATCCGAACGTCACCGACATCGCCTACGCGGCGGTGATCGCGATGCTCGCCTACGCTGGGATCGAGGCGGCCGCCGACCTCTCACCCGACATCGAAGCCAGGCCGCGCGAGTTGAGGCGGATCGTCTCGATCGGTGCGCTCGCCGTGCCGCTCGGATACGCGGCGATGGCGACGATCGCGTTGATGGCGGTGCCGGTGATCGCCGGCCCGAGCGGTCCCGAAACGGCGCTCGGCGGCGAGTTCGTCGAGGCGCCGATCCTCGGCGTCGTCTCTGCCTACGACCCCGAATGGGTGGCGGACGGGATGCGCTGGGCCGTCGCGATCGTCGCCGCGCCGGTGCTCTTCTGGGCGACGACGACCTCGCTTCTGGGCGTGTCTCGTCACATCTACACACTGGCGATCAACCGGCAGATCCCCAGCTGGCTGGGCAAGCTGAACCGCCACGCGACCCCGCACGTGGCGATCGCGATCTCGGGGTTGATCGCGATCGGCCTCGTCGTGCCTGCCGACGTGCGGATGCTCGCCGGCCTCTACGCCTTCGGCGCCACCCTGGCGATCACGATCGCGCACCTCTCAGTGGTGCGGCTGCGCGTCACTCAGCCGGACCTGCCGCGACCCTTCCGCGTCCGCTGGAACGTCTCCTGGCGGGGCGCGCGGCTGCCGGTCCCGGCGATGGTGGCGGCGCTGGTCAGCGGCCTCGCGTTCCTCAGCGTGCTCGGCTATCACGACACCGCGCGCTGGGTGGGGGGCGGCTGGATGCTGTTCGGGCTCCTGTTCTACGTCGTCTACCGCAAGGTCTTCGAGGGGACGAGCCTGACCAAGCGCGTCTCGGTGAGCGAGCGGGCGCTGACCAAGCAGGTGCCGGAAGTCGCCTTCCGCAGCATCCTCGTGCCCATCTTCGGCACCAAGCTCGATGACGACATCGTCGCCACCGCCGGCCGGCTGGCCGCTGCCGAGCAGGAGCAGGCCGCCGCGGACGCCGACCCGACTCGTCTCCACTTGATCTACGTGATCGAGGTGCCGCTGACCGAGGCTCTCGACGCCGAGCTGGATCCGGAGATCGAGCGGGAGGCGGCCCGCGCCCTCCGCCGCGCCAGCGACGTCGGCGAGGAGTACGCCGACGTGCGGGTGACGGCGGAAGCGGTGCGCGCCCGCGACGTCGGCGGTGGGATCGTCGAGGTGGCGGGGCACAGCGGCACGGAGGTGATCGTGATGGGCAGCGAGCCACCCAGCAGGATCAAGGGCGGAGCGACGCTGGGCGGCATCGGTGCCGCGAAGCCGGCCGAGATCGGCGCCGCGACCGAGTACGTGTTGAAAAAGGCCCCCTGTCGCGTGTTGCTGACAGCCCCTCCCGAAAGCTCCGTGGAGGATGCCGCCCACCCCTTGCAGTCCTGACATCTAGTATCCGGCCATGTTCATTCTCATCGTCGGATGCGGGCGCGTCGGATCCTCCGTGGCGCGGGCGATGCTGAGCCAGGGCCACGAAGTCTCCTGCCTCGACGAGGACCCCGAGTCCCACGCCCGGCTCGAGGTCGGCCTCGACAGGGGCTGGGAGGATCTCGGCGGCCAGTTCACCGTCGGCGCGGGCCTCGAGACGGACGCGCTCGTCGCTGCCGGGATCGAGAAGGCGGACGCCTTCATCGCCTCGACCGACGGCGACAACACCAACATCGTGATCGCCCAGATCGCCCAGCGCCGCTACGAGGTCCCAAACGTGATCGCGCGCATCCTCGACCCGCTGCGGGCCGAATGGTACGAGCGCCAGGGCATGCACACGATCTGCCCAACGCGAGTCGCGATCGACATGCTCGAGGCCGCCGTGCTCGAGGGCCCCTCCCGCAACGGCGGCTCTGCCGGCGGCCCGGCCGAGACCGGGCAGGGAGGCTGAGCACGTGTACATCATCGTCGTCGGAGCGGGGAAGGTGGGTTGGAACCTGGCTCGCGAGCTGCTCGAAAAGAACCACGAGGTGACGCTGATCGAGAGCGACCGCCGCCGCTACCTCACGGTCGAGCAGGAGCTCGAGCACAACGTCTCCTACGGCGATGCTTCCGAGCTCTGGGTGTTGGAGCGGGCCGGCATCCAGCGTGCCGACATGGTGATCGCGGTGACCGGCGACGACGAGGACAACATGCTGATCTGCCAGGTCGCCCGCGAGAAGTACGAGGTCGAGCGGATCATCGCCAGGGTCAACAACCCGCGCAACAAGCCCCACTTCGACCTGCTCGGGATCAAGCCCTCGGTCTCCGCCACCGACCTGATCCTGCGCCTGCTCGAGCACGAGGTGCCCGAGTACGGCCTCGTCCACCTGCTCGACCTGCAGGAGGAGCAGCTGGAGATCATCGAGATGTTGCTGGGCAAGGATTCCGGGGTAACCGGAAGGCGTGTCGGCGATCTGGAGATGCCGGAAGGAAGCCTCTTGATCTCGGTCCTGCGCAGCGGCAAGGGCTTCGTGCCGGTTGCCGACACTGTGCTCGAAGCCGGCGACGAGGTTCTCGCGGTGCTCGATCCGGGGCACGAGGAGCAGCTGAAGGAGCTCTTCGGCCCCGGTGGCAATGGCACCGGCGACGATGGCTGACAGAGTCGACTTCCTGCTCGTCGGCGGGGGCCTGGCCTCCGCCCACTGCGCGGCAGAGCTGCGCAAGCGGGGGGCGGAAGGCTCGATCCTGCTCGCCGGCCGCGAGCCCGAGCCGCCCTACGAACGGCCGCCCCTGTCCAAGGAGTACCTGCGCGGGGAAGCCGGCCGCGAGGACGCCTACGTCAACCCGCCCTCCTGGTACGAGGAGAACCGGGTCGAGCTGCGCTCCGGCACCAACGTGATGTCGCTCGACCCGGCGGCGCGCACCGCGAAGCTGCAGGGGGGAGAGGAGATCGCCTTCGGCAAGGCGCTGATCGCCACCGGGGCGATGGTCAACATCCTCCGCGTCGAGGGCGCCGAGAACGAGGGGATCCACTACCTGCGCGCCTACGGCAACTCCGACGCGATCCGGGCCGACGCCGAGGCGGCTGAGCACGTCGTCCTCGTCGGCGGCAGCTACATCGGTGCCGAGGTCGCCGCCTCGCTTGCCGCGCGGGGGACGAAGTGCACGATCGTGACGATGGAGGAGGTGGCGCTCTCACGGACCTTCGGCGAGGAGGCGGGCCGCTGGTTCCACGAGCTACTCGAGTCCAAGGGAGTGACGATCCACGGCGGCGAGGAGCTGGAGGCTTACGAGGGGGACGGCCGGGTCAAGGCGGTGCTGGCCAAGAGCGGCCTCGCGGTCGAGTGCGACGCCGTGGTCGTCGGCGCCGGCGTGCGCCCCGACGCGATGCTGGCCCAGCGCGCCGGGCTGGAGGTCGACGACGGGATCGTCTGCGACTCCAAGCTCGAGACCTCTGCCGCGGGCATCTACGCGGCCGGCGACTGCTGCTCGTACGAGAGCGTCGTCCACGGCCGGCGGTTGCGGGTCGAGCACTGGGACGTGGCGATGCAGCAGGGCATGCATGCCGCCGGGAACATGCTCGGCGCGGGCTCCGACTACGAGGTCGTTCCCTACTTCTTCAGCGATCTCGCCGACTGGGCGAGCCTCGAGTACGTCGGGCCCGCCTCCGAATGGGACGAGGAGATCTGGCGCGGCGATCGCGACGCCGGCGAGTTCTCGGTCTGGTACCTGAAGGACGGCCGTGTCGCCGGCGCTCTCAGCGTCGAGCGCTCAGAAGACCTCGCCGAGGCCCGCCGCCTGCTCGCGGCCGGTGTCGACGTCTCCGGGGCCAAGGAGACGATCGCCGACGCCGATTCGGATCTGGCGTCGATATCCTGAAGCGGTCTCCTTGCGGCCTGGTGTAATGGCAGCACGCCTCGCTCTGGACGAGGTAGTCGGGGTTCGAGTCCCTGGGCCGCAGTTTTGGGGTGGGACGCACGGGCCTTCGGGGGTCCTTCTCCAGGCCGCTTCGCGGGAGTTCCTGGAGAAGGACCCCCGAAGGCCCGGCCACGCCACGGGGTTGAGCTTGGATTTGCCCGGCCGGGTCGTCTAGCCCCTTTGCTACCTTCGCCCCCGCAATGAGACTCCCTTACGCCTTGATCGTCGCTCTGGTTGCGGCTGCGCTTCTTGCCGGCTGTGGCGGCGGTGGGGACGAGACGACCGAATCGGCGCCTGTGGCGACGACGCCGACCGTCGAGACGGTGACCCAGGCGGAACTGCTCGAACGGGGGGATGCGATCTGTGCCGAGGTCAACGCGGCTGTCGGCACGGTCGGGGCCAGTGCCGAAGCCGGTGGCTCGGCCGGACAGGTCGCCGGCCTCTACGCCGGCATGGTCGACAGCCTGAAGGGCATCGGGACGCCTCAGGAATCCGCGGGCTACCCCGAATTCATCGCCGCGGCGGAAGCGCTCGCCACGGCCGAGGACGAAGTCGAGCTGGCGTCCGACCGTGGAGACACAGCGGCCCTCGAAAGCGCCGAATCGAACGCGTCCACAGCCCTCGCCAGCTTCCAGGAAGCCGCAGAGGAATACGGCTTCGAAGATTGCAGCGAGGGCCCCAGCGCTCCGGTCAGCCCGGGCACGGCACCCGAATCCGGTGAAACCGGATCTGCGGAAGCACCCGAAGAACCCGAAGCCGAAGCGGTCGAACCCGAAGCCGAAGCAGCCCCCGAACCCGCTCCCGAAACCGGCGGAGCTGGCGGCACAGCCGAAGGCGGCGGCACGGCTGGTGCTCCCGAAAGCGGCGGCACAACCGGCGGCAGCTCCGGCGGCATCGGCCCTTAACCAAAGTCGAATTTCCCAGGGGCCATCGGGGGTCCTTCCCCAGGAACTCCCGCGAAGCGGCCTGGGGAAGGACCCCCGATGGCCTCAGGCAGCCGAGCTTTGTTCCCAGGCCCCGTAGAGGCGCGAGTACGGCCCGCCGGCCTCGATCAGCTCGGCGTGGGTACCGGCCTCGGCGATCCGTCCTCCTTCTAGGACGACGATCTTGCCGGCGCGGCGGATGGTCGAGAGCCGGTGGGCGATGACGATCGCCGTGCGGCCGGCGAGCAGCCGCTCCAGGCCACGCTCGATCGTCTTCTCGGTGCGCACGTCGACGTTCGAGGTCGCCTCGTCGAGGATGAGGATGCGGGGCTCGGCGATCAGCGCCCTGGCAAAGGCGACGAGCTGGCGCTGCCCGGCCGAGAGCTGCACTCCCCGCTCGCCGATCTCCGTCTCGATCCCATTCGGCAGCCTCGCGATGAAGTCCGCCGCGCCGACGGCGGCTGCCGCGGCTTCGATCTCCTCCGGCGAGGCGTCCGGCCGACCGAAGGCGATGTTCTCGCGCACGCTGCCGGAGAAGAGGAAGCCCTCCTGGGGGACGATTCCGAGCTGGCGGCGCAGCGCCTGCTGGCGCATCTCGCGCAGGTCGCGGCCGTCGACCAGCACCCGGCCCCGCTGGGGGTCGTAGAAGCGCGCGACCAGCTTTGCGAAGGTCGACTTGCCCGCCCCCGTGGCGCCGACCAGCGCCAGCGTCTGCCCGGGAGGAACGTGCAGATCAACGTTCTCCAGCGCCCAAGAATCAGGCGGCGGATGCTCTGCTCCCGCAAGCTCGCGCTCATCATCACCGGCGATCTCGCGAGCTTGCTCCCCCGTCCGCTCCGCCTTGTCCGTGTAGGAGAAGCTGACCCCCTCCATCTCGATCTCGCCGCGCAGGGCTCCCGGGTCGACGGCGCCGGGCGCGTCGACCATGTCCGGCTCGGTGTCGAGCAGCTCGAAGATCTTGTCGAGCGCCGCCATTCCCTGCTGGTAGGTCGTGTACAGCTGGGAGAGCTGCTGGATCGGGTCGAAGAAGAGCTGGAGGTAGCCGATGAAGGCGACGATCGTGCCGACCTGGCCCGCGTCGTCGATCGCCTGGGTGCCGCCGTAGAGGATGATCGCGGCGGTGCCGACGGCCGCGAGCAGCTCCACGCCGGGGAAGTAGGTGGCGTTGAGGTAGACGGTCTTCATGTTGGCCTCGCGGTTGGCCTCGTTGAGCTCGTCCATCGCGGTCGCGTGCCTCGCCTCCTGGCCGAAGCTGCGAACGACCCGCACCCCGCTCAGCGTCTCCTGGAGGTAGGCCGTGACGGCGGCGATCCGCTCGCGCGTTGCCCGGTAGGCGCCGTGGGAGACGATCCGGAAGACGACGCTGGCGATCGCCAGCAGCGGGAAGGTGAGGAAGGCGACCAGGGCGAGCTTCCAGTCGAGCAAAAGCATGATCGTCACCACGCCGATCAGGGTGAGGCCGCTCGAGAGCAGCGTCACCGCTCCCGTGGTGACGAGCTGGTTGAGCGCCTCGATGTCGTTGGTCATGCGACTGATCAGCACGCCGGGGCTGCGCCGGGTGAAGAATCCGATCGACATCGACTGGATGTGGGCGAAGACGCGCTCGCGCAGATCCTGGAGGGCGCGGGTGCCGACCCAACCGACCAGGTAGGTCTGGGCGTAGGTGGCGGCGGCGTAGACGATCGCCACGCCGACGAAGGCGATCACGATCAGCGTCAGGGCGTCGGTGTCGCCGGTTTCGATGCCGTCGATCGCCTGCCCGGCCAGGTAGGGAGGCGCGAGCCCGGCGCCGGTGGCGGCGAGGATCGCGACGACGGTCAGCATGACCCGCCCGCGGTAGGGGCGCAGCAACCCCGCCAGCCAACGCAGCTTGCGGCCCCGCTGGTCCTCGCCGCGGATCAGGCGCCAGAGGCCGCCGGTCGCCTTCACAGCCGTGCCATCTCCTCGCGTTGCTCGAGGTCGCGCTGGAGGAAGACCCTGTCGGCGAGGCCGTGCTCGGCGATCTCGCGGTAGAAGCCGCATCCCTCGAGCAGCTCCTCGTGGGTGCCACGGTCGACGATTTTGCCGCCGTCCATCACCACGACCTCGTCGGCGAGCGAGACGGTGGAGAGGCGGTGGGCGATGACGAACGTCGTGCGGCCGCTCATCGCCTCGCGCAGCCCCGCCTTGATCGCCGCCTCGGTGGTCGCGTCGACGGCGGAGGTGGCGTCGTCGAGGATCAGGATCCGCGGGTCGGCCAGCAGGGCACGGGCGATCGCCACCCGCTGGCGCTGTCCGCCCGAAAGGGTGAGGCCGCGCTCGCCCACGGCAGTGTCGTAGCCGCCGGGCAGGTCGCGGATGAACTCGTCCGCCTGGGCGCGGCGGGCGGCCACTTCGATCTCCTCGCGGCTCGCCTGCGGCCGGGCGTAGGCGATGTTCTCGGCAACGCTGGCGCTGAAGAGGAAGCTGTCGTCGGCGACGAAGGCGACCTGGGAGCGCAGCGAGGCGACGTCGAC
The DNA here is from genome assembly GCA_036376915.1 of Solirubrobacterales bacterium. Lineage (GTDB taxonomy): Bacteria > Actinomycetota > Thermoleophilia > Solirubrobacterales > 70-9 > VRUE01. The sequence continues at coordinate 21,171 of DASUZK010000113.1, read as the reverse complement.
CGTGCGTATGTCCACGCCGTCGACCAGGACAGACCCCTCACTGGCGTCGTAGAGCCTGGCGATCAGCGCAACCAGGCTCGTCTTGCCGGAGCCGGACGGGCCGACAAGCGCCACGGTGCGCCCCGCCTCGACGTCGAGGTCGACGTCGCTGAGCGCCGCATCCGACATTGACCCCCCCTCAGTGTGGTCAATGTCGGATGCGCTGACACGGTCCCCGCCGTAGCGCAGCGTCACCCCGCGCATCTCGACTCGCCCGTCCCCGGCCGGCAGCTCGGGCGCTCCCGGTGGGCTCTCGATCCGCGGCTCGCGATCGAGCACTTCGAAGAGCCGGTTGCCGGAGGCGATGGCCCGCTGTGCCATCCCCAACGTCATCCCCAGCATCCGCATCGGTGCGGCCAGCATCGCGACATAGAAATAGAAGGTGATGAAGGCGTCGGGGCTGAGGCTGCCGGCGATCACCTGGCGACCGCCGACGAGCAGCACCAGGGCGATCCCGAGCTGGGGCAGGAGGCCGAGCAGCGGCGAGAAGAAGGCCTGCAGGCGGGTCGAGTAGACGCTCTGGTCGAAGACGCGGGTGACGGCCCGCCGGAATCGGTGCAGCTGGTGCTCCTCGCGGGCGAAGGCCTTGACGATGCGGACGCCGGAGATGTTCTCCTCCGCTTCCGCCGTCAGCTCGGCGAGTCGCTGCTGCACCTCCTGCACGGCAGGCCGTGAGACGCGGTTGTACCTGGAGGACGCGTAGACGACGAACGGCGCCGGGGCCAGCGCGATCAGCGCCAGCCAGGGCTCGAGCGCGAACATCACCGCGCTGGCGAGGACGATCGTCAGCAGGTTCTGGGTGATGAAGATCAGGCCATAGCCGAGGAAGAAGCGGATCGACTGCAGGTCGACGGTCGCCCGCGACATCAGCTGACCCGTCTGCTGGCCGTCGAAGAAGCCCAGCTCGAGTCGCTGCAGGTGTCCGTAGAAGAGCTGGCGCAGGTCGAACTCGACCGCCAGCGAGACCTTTCCCGCCACCACCCGCCGCACCAGGGTCAGGCCCAGGCGCAGAATCCCGGCGGCGACGATCGCCAGTGCCAGGGGAAGCAGGTCAGGCTGTTCTTTGGCCCGGATCGCGTTGCTCGCACGCCCGATCAGCCATGGGATCAGCACCGTCATCCCCATCGCGACCCAGGCGAACACCAGCGATCCCCAGAGCTGGCGGCGGTAGGGGCGAAGGAACCCGGTCAGGCGGCGGTAGGTCCGCATCGAATCTCACTATACAAAGTGAAGTATTGGCCAAAACCAGGCGGCGCCTCAGTCGAACGCCGCGGCCTTGGCGCTGGGGACCTTGCCGCCGCTGCACTTGGGGCCGTGGCCGTCGCTGGGGAGGACCTGGAAGTTGGTCACCGCGTGGACCGGGGTGGGCGAGCCGTCGTTCTGGGCGAGGGTGATGACGAGTCGGTAGAAGCCCGAGCGCAGGTCGTGGTAGTAGATCTCCGGACGAGTCGCGGGCGAGTAGCTGCCGGCTGAGCCGATCCGCTCGGCAAGCACGCCGTTGGGCCCCGCGTACTCGGGGAAGTCGAAGGAGGCGCCGACCAGCCGGCCCTTGCCGAACGGGCTGTCGATCGCTCGCTGGAGCTTCACCGGGTCGACGCAGTCGGGGACGCGGTTGAGCCCGAAGCGAATGTGGCCCTCGCCCAGCTGCGGTTCGCCGCCGAAGTGAAGGGGCGCCAGCTGGAAGTTGTCCAGGGCGACCTTGACCACGACCGCGTGACTCGACTGCCGCGCGCCGTTGCGGGGGGAGATCACCTCCACGCCGGGGCGACCCGTGTCCGTGTCGCTGTCGGCCCGAGCGACAGTCGCGTCCTTGCCTCCACCCAGAAGGAGGACGACGAGAGCGACGACCGCCGCGGAACCTGCGGCGAGGAGGATCGAGGTTGTGCCCCGCATTTGCGGCCGGGACTTTACGCCTACCGACCCCATAGGCTTTTCCGCGATGAGCCCCGCAGCGGAATTCGCCTACAGGCTCGGTGCCGCCGCCCGCCGCCCAGCCAGCTGGTGGCAGCTGCTCAAGTTCGGTCTCGTCGGCGGCTCGGGGTACGTGATCAACCTCGCCGTCTTCGCCCTGCTCAGCGGCGAGCTCGGCGTGCATCACGTTCCAGCTGCGCTTGGCGCCTTCTGCGTCGCGGTCAGCAGCAACTTCCTCTGGAACCGGCACTGGACCTTCGCCGCCGCCGATGGTCATGCCGGGTTCCAGGCAGCCCGCTTCTTCGCCGTCAGCGTCGCCGCGCTGCTGGTCAACCTGATCGCTCTCGAAGCGCTCCTGTTGAGCACGACCCTCGGCGAGCTTTCCGCGCAGGCGATCGCGGTGGCGATCGCGATGCCTTTCAACTTCCTGGGCAACAAGCTCTGGACGTTTGCGTAGGCGGGTCAGGTGTGGCGACACACGAGCTTCGAAAAGCTCGTCCCCCGAGGGCACTGCAATCCTCGAAAGCTCCTGTCCCGCCAGCGCCATCCGGCTCCCCGAAAGCCCCGCATGGCCTGGGCGCCGTAACGGGTGTCCCAAGCTTTTTGAAGCTCGGGGGCCCTGAGACCGACTTCGCAAGCTGGGCGTCACTCGGTGACGTGTTGAGAGGAGCCTGGCCGTCCTCCAGGCGAATGTCGCGAAGCGGCCTATGCAATCCGATGCTTGCGCGGCCGTCTAGGCCGCGCTCTTGGTTGCACCGCGCTGACGCGCGGTGCTCAATTCGACTGGAGGACGGCCAGGCTCCTCTACCACAACCCCCTCGCAGGGACTTGGAATCAGCGATCAGGCGCCCAGCCGCTCACCACTCTCCTTCCAGCCACCCCAACAGCTCGGGCATCCGGCTGCGCAGGTCGGGTTTCGGTGCGGCGAGCTCGGTTCGGGCGAGCTCGATCGTGGCGCCCAGCGCGAGCGTCGCGCGGGTTGGGCTCATGCCGAGCGAGGCCTCGAGACGCTCGATCGCGTCGCGATTGGCGCGCAGGGACCAGAGCGCCGCTCGGGTTCCGGCGGGATCGAGCTCCGCGACGTCGACGATGGTCTCGACCGCCTCGCGAACCCGGTCCTCCGGCGGCGCCTCGGACAGTGCTTCCAGGGTCCTCTCGACGAGCCGTTCGTCCAGCTGCCCGTCGACTACTCCACTGACTGCTCTACCCTCTGTCATGTTGGGACCTCCTCTTCAGGTCTCGGCCAAGCCCCGGGGTGTCGCAAGCACCGCCGGGGCGGCTTTATGAGAGTTTGCGAGTGTAGACTCGGCATAAGACGATAAGCGCCCGTTGCTCAATGGTCAAATTATCTCGCTCGTGACGCACGGGAGCGCATGAGGAGACAGGCAGATGAGCAGCGCAAGATCGAGCTACGACGCGTCAGCGGTAGAGGCCGAGCGCCAAGCGGCGTGGGCTCGGGATGACGCCTTCGCAACGCCCACGCCGGCCGATGGCGATCGCGGCGTCTACATCAAGCCGTCCAGTCCCTTCACGTCGGGCAAGCTGCACATGGGGCACGTCCGCGACTACTCGATCGGCGATGCCTATGCCCGCTTCCGCCGCGCTCGCGGCGATGCGGTCCTCTTCGGCTTCGGCTTCGACGCCTTCGGCCTGCCGGCCGAGATGGCGGCGATCGAGCGCAAGGTGCCGCCGGCCGAGTGGGTCGAGGGGTGCGGCGAGCGGATGTTGGGGCAGATGAAGCGACTTGGCTTCTCGTTCGACTACGACCGCGTCTTCTACAGCTCCGACGAGGAGCAGTACCGCTGGTCTCAGTGGCTCTTCCTGACGCTCCTCGAGGCCGGCTTCATCTACCGCGACGACACCACCGTCGACTGGTGCGACAGCTGTCGCACGACGCTTGCCGCGCTGCAGGTGGAGGACGGACGTTGCTGGCGCTGCCACAACGAGGTTCGTCTGATCCGCCGCCCGACGTGGTTCCTGCGGATCACGCCCTACCTGGAGGAGAACGATCGTCGCCTCGCCGATCTGGAGGACTGGGACGAGATCTCGCTCTCGACCCAGCAGTACATCCTCGGCCGCAGCGACGGGGTCGAGGTCGAGCTGCCCGGTCCGGACGGGGAGGGCGTGGCTGTGTTCACGCCCCACGGCGACGCGGTCGCGGAGGCGAGCTTCGTGATGCTCTCCCCGCGCCATCCGTCGGTTGAGGGTTGGGCGGCCGACCCAACGGTGCGGGAGCAGCTCGACGCGCTGCGCTCCGGAGGGTGGGAGCGCAGCGCTCGCGACGCCAAGTCCGTGCCGCTCGTCGATACCGGTGCGTCCGTGAGGGCGCCGTGGGCACCGGATCCGCTGCCCGTCCTGGTCTCACCGATCGTCGACGCCCGCTACGGGCCGACAGCGGCCTTCGGGGTTCCCAGCGCCGACGAGGCCGACGCGTCGATCGCGGCTCGGGTGGCGCGGGTGGGGGAGGCTCCGGCGAGTGGCTCGGGAGGTCAGGTGACGGGGGCTCGCGAGGCGGTCCGCTATCGGGCAGCGGACTTCTCGATCTCCCGTCAACGCTTCTGGGGCACGCCGATCCCGATCGTCCACTGCGACGCCTGTGGGACGGTCCCGGTGCCCGTGGAGGATCTACCAGTCGTTCTTCCCCGCGACGTCGAGCCGACCGGCGAGGGCAACCCCCTGGCGGAGCTCGCCAGCTTCGTCGACGTCGCCTGCCCGCGGTGCGATGCACCCGCCAAGCGCGAGACCGACACCCTCGACTGCCACTTCGATGCGCTCTGGCTGTGGGTTCCGGCAGCGGTCCCGCCCGAGGGCCGGGCCGAGTCCATGTTCGACCACCCGGAGCTGCGCACCTGGCTGCCGTCCGAGCGCCTCGTGGCCGGCTCCGACAGCGGTGGGTTCGTCTTCGACCAGCGCGTCGTGACCAAGGCCCTGAGGGACATCGGCCCGTTCGCGTTCATGGCCGAGGGAGAGCCCTTCTCCGGCTGCCTCTTCCACGAGATGGTGATCGCCGACGGGCGCAAGATGAGCAAGCACCTGGGCAACGTCGTCGATCCCGACGAGCTGGTCGAGCGCTACGGCGCCGACACGGTGCGCCTCGCCATCCTCTATGCCGCCGGCCCGGCGAAGACGCTGAACTGGAACGACGGCGCCCTGCGTTTCTGCGGCCGGTTCCTGCGCGGCGTCTGGGCCTATTCGCATGAGCGCTTCGAGGGTGCCGCGAGGGCGCCGGAGGATCCGGAGGCGGCCACCGACACCGCCTTCCTGCGGGAGCGCCTCTGCAAGTGGTCCGACAATGGACTGGCCCGGATCACCGCGGACCTCGAGGAGCTGCAGATGCACAAGGCGGTCCGCAACGTCACCCGTCTCTTCGAGCGAATCCAGGACTTCGAGAAGCGCGTCGTCGCCCGCCGCGGAGAGCTCAGCCGCGCCGATGCGGAGGCCCAGGTCGCGGCCCTGCTCCTGCTTGCGAGGGTGCTCATCCCCTTCGCGCCGCACACCGGCGAGGCGCTTCTCCTCGCCGGCGGCGCGGATGCCGGCGAGCTTCCGGGCCAGTGGCCGGAGAGGCTCGCCCTCCCGACCGCATCCTCCGGCGCCGGCACGTCCTGAGGAGGCGCTTTGAACAAAAATAGTTGACTGATGGATCCAAACCTGTTATGAATGGAATTGCTGACGATCAAGCGCAGCGAAGAGGTGGGGTCCCACTCAACGGAGGCTCGCCTGGCACGGCAAAGGGAGAGTCCGGTAAAGAGCCGCGACATGGCGGCGGCATTGCTCTGCTGACCCCAGTTGCCCCCACCTCTTCCTGCGCATCTCTTCCCTTCCGCGGCGGGTCGGGGACGCACACCGCACCGCCACTTTGAGCTCTGGCCCGACGACCTCCTGTCGTCGGGCTCTGGTCGTGTGCGGCGAATGCGCCGCCCGGTGAAACCGTTTGCCTCCGTCGCGCGTTCTTCCTTACAAGGGGTACCAAAAAAAGTACGTTGAGTTTTCTATATATGGGTTCGTGGGAAGGGATGGGCTGTGACATGGGAGAGCAAGGGAAGCTGAAGGCCGCGGCGTGCGACGTTGCGCGCCTGACGGCAAGCGAGAAGGCGTTTTGGATTGGGCTCTGGGAGGCCCCGATTCCGGACACGTTGCACGAGACCGGAGCCGACACGGTGCGCTTCGGCCCGATCCAGGCGGTTTGCGTCACCGAGGAACCCCGACACCCTGGGGTCAACTTCATCCTCGGCGCCAGCGAGGTCGGGGCGGTCTCGAACGGCCACCTCGGCGACGCGGTCCGCTGGCTCGAGACCAGGTGCTTCGCATGGAGCGAGGACCGTGGTGTCGACTATCGCGTTCCCGTGGTCCCCGGCCTGCCGGAGGCGGCGGCGGCCGAGGGTTGGCTGCGGGGGTGCGGGCATCTCCGCGACGGGGGGACGGCGAAGCTGGTTCGCGGCGCGGCGCGGCGCCGGTTTGCGCCGGCGCCGGACATCGAGGTGCTCGACTGGGACGACTGGGACGAAGGCTTCGGCGCCCCGCTTGCCGAGAGCCTCGGCCTTGCCAGTACGGCGGAGAACTTCTTCCTCTGCCTGATGGGCGACGAGGACTGGCGCTGCTACTGCGCGATCATCGGCGACGATCCGCTGGCTTACGTGGCGATGCACGTCGATGAAGGCGTGGCCTCGATCGCCCTCGCGTCGCGACCCTATGCAGGCCGTGACGGCGACGGCCAGCTGGCGGTCCTGCATCGCTGCATGGAGGATGCGGAGGAGGAAGGGTGCGACGCGCTCGTCCTCGTCGACGCCGGTGGCGAACCGCCGGTGAGCGACCGCGCGAGCCTCGTCCGGGCGGGCTTCGAGGTCGCCTACCGGGTGCCGAGCTGGCGCAGCCCCGCACAGGTTGCGGTGTGAGCGTTCAACGGTCAGCCACTTTTGCGCAAAAAGCCTTGACCGGTAGTGGGAGCGTGTGTTATACGTAGACGCGCTGACGACCAAGCGCTAGCGGAGAGGTGAGAATCCCGGTCTGGGGCGACTCGCCTTGCGATGGCTAAAGGAGTTGTGTCGAGTCATGAGTCGAGACGACGGCCGTTTCGGGTGCATCACAAGGAAGGCGGTGGCGCTGCGTGCATTGCCCCACCTCGCGCAGGTGGCGCTGCCCGCCACGACGGCCGCTTCGCCCTCTCGCCTCTGGCAGCTAGGCCCTCGGAGAGGGGGGGCGGCCATATAGCTGACCCCAGCGCAGGTTCTTAGCCGTGGCCGGATCGATGGCCACGATGAATTCGGGCCCGTCCTCGCGGAATGCTGACACCGCTCGGACGGGCCCAATTCTTTAAGGAGGGCTTGTAGGACTCGACAAATACACAAAGTTGGTTGATCGGTTGTGGCGGGTCTGTTATACCCCTGAGTCCTATGCGGAGGCGCGATCGGAGCCGGTGTAGTGGCACCACCTTGGAGTGCCCAGTACCCTGCTCGGAGGAGACATCGCCATGCTGAGCCCTGAGAGTCGAACCCGCTCCTGCGCGACCGAACTGGTCTGCCGCGACTGCGGCCGCCGCCTGCCGCTTCTCGACACCACGTCCAAGTGCCTCGGCTGCGGCAACGGGCTCGACATCGACTACGACTACGAGCTGGCCAGGGAGCGACTCGGCGAGATCCCGCCGGCCGAGCGCGAGATCAACATCTGGCGCTTCGAGGAGCTGCTGCCGATCGTCGACGCCAAGGCCCAGGCGCGCGTCGGGCGCTACAGCGGCCGCACGCCGCTGATCCACGCCGACCGGCTCGGCGCCGAGCTCGGCCTCAAGAAGCTCTACCTCAAGGACGACAGCACCTCGCGCCCCAGCCTCTCCTACAAGGACCGCGTCGTCTCGATGGCGGTCGCGCGCCTGCTCGAGCTCGGCAAGGACGAGATCGGCTGCGTCTCGACCGGCAACGTCGGTACCGCCGTCTCCTCGCTGGCGTCCAAGGCCGGGATCACCGCTTATGTCTTCTACCCGTCGAACATGGAGCGCGGCAAGGCGCGCGCCTGTCGGGCGCTCGGTGCCGCCGTCTGCCAGCTCGACGGCAACTACGACGAAGCCAACCGCGCCTGCCGCGAGCTCGCCCTTGCCAGCGGCATCCAGTTCGCCAACATCACCCTGCGGCCGTTCTACGCCGAGGGCGCGAAGACGGTCGCCTACGAGGTGGTCGAGCAGCTCGAGTGGGCGGCCCCCGACCACATCGTCATCCCGGCCGCCGGCGGCACGCTCTCCTCACGCGTGCACAAGGGCCTGGTCGAGCTCGAGACCGTGGGGCTGGCGGAGACCTCCGGGGTCAGGATCGACGTGGCTCAGGCCGAGGGCTGTAGCCCGATCGCAACGGCGATCAGCGACGGCTCGGGTCAGATCGAGCCGCAGACCCCGCACACCGCGGCGCACTCGATTGCGATCGGCGCGCCCGGCGACGGCCCGCTCGTGGTCGACGCGGTGACGTCGCGTGGCGGCAGCGCCGCGACCGCCACCGACCGGGAGATCTTCGAGGCGATCGACCTGCTCGGCGCCACCGAGGGGATCCTCACCGAGCCCGCCGGCGGCACCACGATCGCCTGTACCGCCAGGCTCGCCAACGAAGGCAAGCTCGGCTCCGAAGACACGGTGGTCGCGATAGTCAGCGGCAACGGCTATAAGACCCTCGACGAGCATCCCGACAAGCCCTGGGCCGAAGGCGTCGCTTGTGAGGTCGACGCGATGACCGAGATGCTCGAAGAGTTCCGCCAGCACGGCGTCGGCGCCACCCTCGGCTGATTGACTCGTCAGTCAACCGCCGGGATATAGTCCCGACCATGTTCGCCTACGGCGATGGAAAGTTCGTGCCGGCAGAGTTCCCGCCCCCGGTCGAGCCCCGCGAGGAGTTCGTCAAGCGCTCGCTCGACGGCGAGGACGAGCGGATCGAGATCGGCGTCGCGATCGTCGGCGGCGGCACCGCCGGGCTCGCCTGCGCCAACCGCCTGCTCCAGCTCCTCGCCGACGACCCCGAGACGATGGAGAAGCTCGGAGAGGTCCCGGTCGCCGTGATCGAGAAGGCGAAGACCTGCGGCGGCCACAACCTCTCGGGCGCGGTGATGCGACCGGGCCCGCTGGAGGAGCTCTTCCCTGAGATGAGCCGAGAGCAGTGGCGCCAGGAGGGCTTTGCCTTCGGCGAGGTGAAGAAGGAGGCGATCTATCTCCTGCCCAACGGCAAGAGGAAGATCCGCATCCCGCCGCCCCCGCCGCAGCGCAACCACGGCAACGAGGTGATCTCGGTCTCGGCGCTCTGCCGCTACATGCAGGCGCAGGCCGAGGAGGCGGGCGCATATCTGCTGACGGAGACAGCGGCCACGCAGCTGATCGTCGAGGACGGCGCCGTGGCCGGCGTGCGCTCCGGCGACAAGGGGCGGGGCAAAGAGGGCGAGGAGCTGGGCAACTTCGAGCCCGGGACCGACATCGCGGCCAGGGCGACCGTCCTCGCCGAGGGCTGCTGGGGCCATCTCACCGATGCCGCGGTGCGCGAGTTCGGCCTCGACGAGGGGCGCGAGCCGCAGGTCTGGGAGCTGGGCGTCAAAGAGGTCTGGAAGGTGGCCAAGCCGCTGGACCGCGTGATCCACACGCTGGCCGGCTGGCCGCTGAAGATATCCGCGAAGTACCACCAGATCGGCGGCTCCTGGATCTACCCGATGAAGGACGAGAAGACCGGCGAGGACCTGGTCTCGATCGGCTTCGTCCTCGACCTCGATTACGCCGACGCGACCAGCTCCGCCCACGACTTCCTGCAGCAGTTCAAGACCCACCCGATGGTGCGCGACATCCTCGAGGGCGGCGAGCGGGTCAGCTGGGGTGCCAAGGCGATCCCGGCGGGTGGCTACTGGGCGATGCCGAAGCTCTCGATGCCCGGCGCCGCGATCGTCGGCGACGGCGCCGGCATGGTCAACCTGGCGGCGCTGAAGGGCGTCCACTACGCGATCAAGGCGGGGATGCTCGCCGCGGAGCAGATCTACGCCGCTCTCAAGGCCGACAGCAACGACTTCTCCGCCTATGAGCAGGCGGTCGAGGAATCGATCATCCGCAAGGACCTCCACGAACAGCGCAACACCCGCCAGCCCTTCCAGAAGGGCCTACTCAAAGGCGGTCCCCTGGTCAACCTGATGATCGCCACCAAGGGCCGCTTCCCCGGCGGCCGCTGGAAGCTGCACCGCAACGACGCCCAGCCGATGTTCATCGGCGACACCGAGGACGGCTACCCCCAGCCCGACGGCAAGCTCACCTTCGACAAGCTCTCCAGCGTCTTCATCACCGGCAACGCCACCCGCGACGACGCCCCCAACCACATCCGCGTCCAGAAGCAGATCCCCCGCGAGATCGCCGAGACCTGGAAGTGGATGTGCCCCGCCGGCGTCTACGAGATCCCCGACGACGCCCCCGAAACCGGCGACGTCGACGTGATCGTCAACTACACCAACTGCGTCCAGTGCGGCGCGATCACGGCCAAGGGCGGACGCCTGACGACCCCCGAGGGCGGCGACGGGCCGCTGTACCAGAACACCTGAGCGCGCCTTTCTGACGAAGCTTCTTGTCTGCGGCTTGGCTAAGCTCGGGACTGTGATCAGGTTCGTCTCATTTCGCATTGCGCTATTCGCGATCCCTGCGGCGATGGTCACCGGTCTCGTGGTCCTGCTGAACGGCCTCGATGCAAGCCCGGGTATCGCCGTTGTCGCCCTTGGGGTGGTCGCTGTCGCGACGGGAACCGCACTTGGCTATTTCGCCGACCGCCTCCCCGAGCTTCCCGGGGTTCATCGACATCATCGCCTTGCTGGCATTCATCACGGCGACTGAGGCGTGGCTTTTGTCGCAGAGCAAAGGCAGTCCGGTTGGCAAGTCCGTCTCGGACGACATCAAGGAGTCCCTCGAGGACGCCGAGTTCAAAGCGGAGTACGAGTGCCTGGCCCCGTACGAGGAGCTTGCCCACATCCTCATCATGCGCCGCGCCACCCTCGGTTTGACTCAGGCCGAACTGGCGGCTCGCATGGGCACCACCGCCTCTGCAGTCTCCCGCGTCGAGAGCGGCCAGTACGCCACCAGCCCCCAGACCCTCAAGAAGCTCGTCGACGCCTTCGGCGCCCGCGTCGTCCTCGGCTTCGAGTTCGGCTCGACGAAGGACCCCGAGCGAGCTCGTCGTTTTGTAGGGCAAATTGGCCAGGTGATCCGCACCGGTTGTGATAGCCATCCTGCCGCAGCGGTGGTTGGGCTTGTGCTTCTACTCACCTGTTGGACTCGGACGCCGGGCATCGCCTGCGCAGCTTTCGGTGAGGTCGCCGTCGGGAGCGGTGTTGCCCCGGTTACTTTGTGGATCGCCTTCTCGCGATCCCGCGCTGCCGGGCGCATTCTTAGCCGGGGTCGATTGAGCAGTTCGGCCGCCAAGACGGCAGAATGCGCGATGTGGAACCCAGGCACGAAGACGCGCTGCGCCGGATCTTCGAAGCGGATAGATCTTTGGTGGGAAACGGGCGCGGTCCGGAACAATTCCGTCTGCGGTTTCCGGGAGGCCCGGAGGGAGAGATGGAGCATCGTCGATGGGATCGATCCTGGGCCGTTCCCTCAGGGGAGACCATCGATGACCTCGGCGAACTCGGATTGCTGCGAGTGGAGCCGTCTGCAAACAAGGTGAGGGTGTTCTCGCTCTCCATGGAGGGCAGGGAGGAGGCGGCGAGGAGATTGGACTCCAAGGTGGAGCCAGTCGACTTGAAGACGGTGTCGCAGCAGCCCCGCGATCCGCGCAAGGTCGCCGTGATGCACGGCCGCGACCTGCGGGCGCGGCAGTGGATGTATGACTGGCTACGTCGTATCGGTTTGGTACCGCTGGAGTGGAGCCATTTGGTTGAGCTGACCGCCAAAGGAACGCCCTACAGCGGAGAAGCTGTTGAAGCGGCGTTCGACACCGCGCAGGCGGTTGTCGTCCTTTTCACCCCAGACGAGATCGGCATGTTGCATCCCGAGCTGAACAGCAAAGAGGGCGCCGCCAGCGATGATGGGGCGCAGCCGCGCCTCAACGTTGTCCTTGAGGCCGGGATGGCGCTACAGAGTCATCAGGATCAAACGATTCTGGTCGAGATTGGCACGACCCGACCCATCTCCGATCTCGGTGGTCGGAACACCGTCCATCTAACGGGGGTGGCCAAGGGCCTCAACGAGTTGGCAAATCGTTTGGAGAATGCCGGCTGCGCGGTCGACAAGACCGGCGGTGACTGGCTCGAGACCGGAGATCTGGAGGAGCTACCGGCCCTGCGCCGCATCGCAGATCAGAATGCCACCAGGCTGATTTCGACCCCGGCTGGGGGCGTAGCCGCGTTTGGACCGGAGGGCTCGTCCTTTCGCGTGTTTCGAGCTCACGGCGAGCGAATTGAGTGCCGTGCCCATGACGGGGAGAGGTGGACCAGTTGGTCGGAAGTGGGGACCATCGATGAAGGGCCGATCGGCCTTGGGTCCGCGAGCATAGGTCGTGGACATGTCGAGGTCTTCGCTCTGCTTCCTCGCGGGGAGGTGCTGCACAATTGGTGGCGCTACGAGGACGGTTGGCAGCCTGAGTTCCAATCGCTCGGATTGCCGTTCGGGGAGCAGCCGGCGACCCGGATCAACGCTGGCTCAAGAGAAGCCGGGCACCAGGAGGTGTTTGTCGAAGCGGCGAATGGTGAGATTGCCCATATCTGGTGGAACCGCGGCTGGTGCCGGACTAGTAACTCGGCAACTAGTCTCGGCGACGGCTGGCGACGTTTCTCGGAATAGAGACTGAACTGAAGGCGGCTGTCCGGGACTAACACCGGGATAGCCATGCCGGAGGAGGGACTCGAACCGGCGAGCAACGCGAGCTTGATCGCGCTCGCTGTCAACGCGGGCGAACTTCGATGAGCGTGCTCCACCTCGGCGCGGGCCTTGTCCTTGGCGTCCTTGCCACGCCGGGCAGACTAGCCACCTTCGGCGGCCCGCCCGTCCGAGGTTGCTCCTAGCCTTTGTCCATGGAGTTTTTCGTTCCAGCTTGCGACTCAGCGGAGGAAGCAGAGAAGGTCTGGGAGGCTACGCGCACCTTCGCTCAGGAAAGCCTCGGCTGGGGGGTCGGCAAGAAGCGCATCTTTCGGATTACCGGGGTTCACGATGGCAAGGCAATCGGCTGCGAGGTCGGAAAGGCTGAGCCGTACGAAGGAGATACGGTGATTGCCATCTTGGAGTCACTCGACTGCGACCGCTTGAGAGAAGCGACTCGCGGTGACGGTGAAGTGATCGAGAAAGCCGACGTTGCCGAGCAGGACCAGGCCGAAGCTGTGCCAGCCATCGACGAATCCGACCGGGGCTTCCCACTCGTATCGAGCGCCGGAATCGTCGTGGTGGTGCAGGCACAGGGAGACGGTCTTGTAGCGGGCGACGACGGTGCGACCGCCGACGGCGTGCAGTTCCCCTCCCTCATTGTCGGCCAGGTCAAGACCAAGCTCGTCCGCTAGCAGGTCGCTCGCAAGGATCGCGTCGGCCCCGGTGTCGATCAGTCCCTCCAACTCCGGCGTCGATACATCGCTCGCGGCGAGCGAGACGGGCACGAAAGGCCGAAACACGGCTGTCCCAGGCGCGTTTGCTGGGGGTCCTCCCGGTAGGGGTAGAGCCAGGGGGTCTTTGGCTCAGCCAAGGCCGACGTAGATCGGCTCGTCCGCGTGGGGAACCCGCCCGCCGACCACGACGTGATCCAGCTCGCGGGCTTTTTCCAGCACGATTTTCAAGTCCTCGTCGGCGATCACGACTTGGCCCGTGCGGGTGTCGGTCGCCACGTACTTGCCCTCGTAGCCCTTGAAGTTGGTGCGGATCGGTTTCACGCGACCGATGATAGCCGTCGCCCCTGCGGGCTTTTCGGGGCTGGACCCCCTGGTACTTCCGGTCGATCCCCGGTCGCTGCTACCACCACCACTGCCTCACGCGGCGAGACACGAAGGGCACAGAGAAACCTACGGCGCACGTCAGCGTGATCGCAGCGAATGCGAGTGCCGCCAGATACTCGCCGTTCCCGACTGCTTCAACACAGGCGAGACCACCCGCGATGACCGCGAAGAGCAACAGCAGCGATGCTGCCCAAAGGGACGGCATGGAGATCAGGGTAATGCCGTCATGCCGCGACACGAATCGCTCTGCGCGGCCTGCCCCTTGCCACCCCCCTGCCAAATCGGACCCGTTTGACCTCGGGATGCGGCGCGTTCCGCTTGCCGATGCCATGCCGGAGGAGGGACTCGAACCCCCGACACGCGGATTATGATTCCGCTGCTCTAACCAGCTGAGCTACTCCGGCGGGGGAGTGGATCGTAGCGATGGAGGGGCTGGCGTCGCGGGGGCGGCATTAGGCTTAGCCTTGGGACATGACGCAGGAGCTGGACAGGGCGGTTAGGACGGTTCTGCGGGACTGCCTGCGGATCGAACCTGGCGAAGAGGTGCTGGTGATCTGCAACCCGGTCACCGAGGACATCGGCGCCTTGATGCGGATCGAGGCGGAGGGTGATGGGGCGTTCGCGACCCTGGCGGTGATCTCCGAGCTCGACTCCAACGGGGCCGAGCCGCCGACGCCGGTGGCGGCGGCGATGGTCGCCGCCGAAGTCGTGTTGGCGCCGACGATCCAGTCGCTCTCCCATACCAACGCCCGCCGCGCCGCGACCCAGGCGGGCGTGCGGATCGCGACCCTGCCGGGAGTGACCGAGGACATGCTCTCGCGGCTGATGAACGCCGACATGCGCACCCTGCGCCGCCGGGGCGCGGCGATCGCCGCGGCGCTGCGCAGCGGAGAGGAGGCGCGGATCACCTGCCAGCACGGCAGCGACCTGCGGCTCGGGCTGAAGGACCGGATCCCGATCGCCGACGCCGGCGTGCTCAACGCTCGGGGCGCCTTCGGCAACCTGCCCTGCGGCGAGGCATTCGTCGCTCCCACCACAGCCGAGGGGACGCTGGTCGTCGACGGCTCGATCGCTGGCGTGGGCAAGGTCGAGACCCCGGTCGAGCTGACCGTCCGCGACGGGCACCTGACCGACGCGACCGGCCCGGAGGGCGCCACCCTGCTCGAAATGCTGACCATGCACGGCGAGGACGGCACCAACGTCGCCGAGCTGGGGATCGGCACCAACGAAGAGGCCACCCTGACCGGCAACATCCTCGAGGACGAGAAGATCCTCGGCACGGCCCACGTCGCCTTCGGTGCCTCCGCCGCGATCGGCGGCACGGTCCAGGTCCCCGTCCACCTCGACTGCGTGATCGTCGAGCCGACCGTGGAAGTGGACGGCAAGGAGATCGTCCGCGGCGGCCAGCTTCTTCTCTGACCCGGTGGCGCCGCTGCTCCTCGCCGTGCCGAACGTCGCCGAGGGGCGGGACGCGGGGCGCATAGCCGACCTGCAGAGCGCCTTCTCCCGGGGGGTGACCCTGCTCGACTGCCACTCCGACGCCGATCACCACCGCACCGTGCTCACCCTGGCGGCGGAGACCGCGCCGCTGCGCGACGCGCTCCTCTCCGGCACCGCGCAGGCGATCGAGACGGTCGACATGAGCGACTACGACGGGCTGCACCCGGCGGTCGGCGCGCTCGACGTCTGTCCGGTCGTCTGGCTGGACCCCACCGACCGCGACGCCGCCCGCGCCGAGGCGGTCGAGCTCGCTGCGCAGATCGGCGGCCTCGGGGTTCCGGTCTTCCTCTACGGCGACCTGGCCCGCCGCCCCGAGCACGCCGAGCGTGCCTACTTCCGCAATGGCGGGCTCTCCGAGCTCTGGCTGCGGATGGAGGGCGGCGAGCTTCGCCCCGACCACGGCCCCGCCTTTCCACACCGGACAGCGGGCGTGACGCTGGTGACCGCGCGCCCTCCCCTGGCCGCCTTCAACATTGAGCTCGACAGCGGCGACCTCGAGCTTGCCGGCTCCGTCGCCGCGGGCCTGCGCGAGTCCGGGGGCGGCCTTGCGGGCGTCCGGGCGCTAGGTCTGGTGCTCTCCAGCGGTCGCGCGCAGGTCTCGACCAACGTCCACGATCCCTTTGCCGTGCCGTTGGCAGAGGTGGTCGAGCGCGTCCGGGCGCTGGCCGCCCCGCTCGGCGCGCGCCCGGTCGAAGCCGAGGTCGTCGGGCTGGTCCCGGCGGCGGCCCTCGCCGGCTATCCCTCCGACGTGCCTATCCGCGACTTCGATCCCGCCATGCAGACGATCGAGGCGCGCCTGCCGCCCGCCGCGTAAGTCCTCCGGACGCTAGATTCAGCCCATGGCACAGACCAAGAAGAAGCGCCGTCGCAAGCACCGCGGCACCCAGGGAGGCCGTGTCGACGCCAACCGCCGGCCGTCGCGCCCGCGCAACCGCGCCGAGGCGAAAGCCCGGGCTCGCTCCGGCACCAAGAAGAAGGGCGCACCGCGCGGCGACCAGCCGCCGACCTGGCGCAGCGCGATCACTCGCGGTCTGGTGGCGGCCGTCATCTTCACCGTCCTGCTCCTGCTGATCTTCAAACGCCCGTTCGGCTCCGCGCTCGGCCTCGGCGCCTTCATGCTCGCGTTCTACATCCCCGCGGGCTACTACATGGACACGCTGATGTGGCGACGTCGGGAGCGGGCGCGGATACGCGCTGCCGAACGACCGTGAACCTCGACATCCGCCAGCTCACGGTTGGCGCGATTGCCGAGAACTGCTTCATCGTCCGCCGCGAAGGCTCCGGCAAAGGGTTCGTCGTCGATCCGGGTGAGGAACCGGATCGGATCCTGGCCGAGATCGACGAGCTCGGGGTGAAGATCGAGGCGATCCTGGTCACCCACTGCCATTTCGACCACATCGGCGCCGTCGCGCCGGTGGCGAAGATTACCGGCGCCCCGGTCTACTGCCCGAAGATCGAGGTCCCGGTGCTCGCCGACATCATGTCCTTCGTGCCGATGGCCGGCTTCGGTCCCTACGAGAGCTATGACGCAGACGTGGCGGTGGAGGGTGGGGAGAGCCTCGAGCTGGCCGAGCTCACCCTCGACGTCATCTTCACCCCGGGCCACAGCCCGGGCCACGTCACCTACTCGGTGCGCGACCACGACACGATCTTCTCGGGCGACGTGCTCTTCCAGGGCTCGGTCGGGCGGGTCGACCTGCCGGGGGGCAACGGGCCGGCCCTGATGCGGTCGATCCGCACCCTGGTCGAGTCCCTCCCTCCGGAGACCGGCGTATACCCGGGTCATATGGGCGTGACGACCCTGGGGGCCGAGCAGGCGACGAACCCCTTTCTCGCGGAACTCTCGGGGTAGCGCGCGTGCCCGCTCGCGAAAGGTAGGGTCGCGGCACTGTGGCGGCACTCAGGTACCAGGCGCCTCGCGGGACGTTCGACGTCCTGCCGGCGCGTGCCCGCACGCGGGGGAGGATCGCGGAGACCGCCGCGGCGATCTTCGCCCGCGCCGGCTACGAGCCGATCGCCACGCCCAGCTTCGAGGACACGGAGCTGTTCGAGCGGGGGGTCGGCCACTCCACCGACATCGTCCGCAAGGAGATGTTCACCTTCGAGGACAAAGGGGGACGCAGCCTCACCCTGCGCCCCGAGGGGACCGCGCCGATCTGCCGCGCCTACATCGAGCACGGGATGCACAAGCTCGCGCAGCCCGTGAAGCTCTCCTATACGGGCCCGTTCTTCCGCCACGAGCGCCCCCAGGCCGGGCGCTATCGGCAGTTCCACCAGCTCGGGATCGAGGCGATCGGCAGCGATGCGCCGCTCGCCGACGCGGAGGCGATCGGGCTGTTCGCCGAACTCGTCGCCGAGCTCGGCATCCCCGGGGTCGAGCTGCGGCTGGGGAGCCTGGGCTCGCTGGGCGCCCGCCAGGCCTATCTGGAGGAGCTGAAGGCGCACCTTCGCGCTCACGAGGAGGAGCTGTCCAAGGAGGTGCGCGAACGGATCGACGTCAACCCTCTGCGCGCCTTCGACTCCGACGACGAGGGCACCCGCGCGGCGATGGCGTCGGCGCCGAAGCTGGTCGAGCGCCTCGAGGGCGAGGACGCCGAGCACTTCGGGGAGGTGCGCGCCCTGCTCGACGCGGCGGGCGTCGAGCACACGATCGACCCGACCCTGGTGCGAGGCCTCGACTACTACACGCGGACGATCTTCTCGTTCGTCTGCGACCGCCTCGGCGCCCAGTCGGAGATCGGCGGCGGCGGTCGCTACGACGGCCTGATCGAGCAGCTGGGGGGACCGCCGACGCCGGCGATCGGGTGGGCCGCGGGAATCGAGCGGATCCTGCTGGCCCTGGAGGAGGAGGTGGCGACGGAGGGGCGCGACGTGTTCGTCGTGACCGGAAGCCAGGGAATCGGCAAGACCCAGAATGCCCTCGCCATCACCCTGGTCAACGAGCTTCGCAGGGCCGGGCTCTCTGCCGAGCTCGACCTGGCCGGGCGCGGGCTCAAGGGGCAGCTCAAGCACGCCGACCGGATCGGTGCCCGCCGCGTGCTGATCCTCGAAGCCGAGGGGCTCGCCCAGCTGCGCGACATGGAGAGTGGCGAGCAGCGCCCGGTCGACACCGCCCACCTGGTTGCGGAGATCGCCGGGGACCGATCATGAGCGATTTTCCCGCGCTGAAGCCGAACGGATACCGCGACACCTGGTGCGGCCAGGTGCTCGGCGACCGGGTCGGCTCCGAGGTCCGGGTCGGCGGCTGGGTCCACCGCCGCCGCGACCACGGCGGCCTGGTCTTCATCGACCTACGCGACCGCACAGGCATCGTCCAGCTCGTCTTCAACCCCGACGAGGCCGGGGGCGCCTTCGAGCTCGGGCACGACCTGCGTGCGGAGCACGTGCTTTCGGCGACCGGGACCGTCGTCCAGCGCTCTCCCGAGACCGTCAACGCCGACCTGCCGACGGGGGGTGTCGAGCTGAAGGTGAGCGCGGCGGAGCTGCTCGCCGACGCCGAGACGCCTCCCTTCCAGATCGAGGGGTTCGCCGGGGAGGCGGGCGAGGACGCCCGCTTGCGCCACCGCTACCTCGACCTGCGCCGCGAGCCGATGCGCGAGGCGCTCGAGCTGCGCCACCGGGTCACCGCGGCGATGCGCGAGTTCCTCGACGGCGAGGGCTTCCTCGACATCGAGACGCCGGTCCTGACCCGCTCGACTCCGGAGGGCGCTCGCGACTTCCTCGTCCCCAGTCGTCTCCAGCAGGGGGCCTTCTACGCGCTGCCGCAGTCGCCGCAGCTCTTCAAGCAGCTCTTGATGGTGGCCGGCTTCGAGCGCTACTACCAGGTGGCGCGCTGCTTCCGCGACGAGGCGACCCGCGCCGACCGCCAAGCCGAGTTCACGCAGCTCGACGTCGAGATGTCCTTCGTCGACGTGGACGACCTGATCGAGGTCAACGAGCGGCTGCTCGCGCACGTCTTCGAGCGAGTCGGCGGGCCGCGGGTCCAGCTGCCGATGGCGCGAATGCCCTACGACGAGGCGATGGACCGCTTTGGGACCGATCGCCCCGACCTGCGCTTCGGCCTCGAGCTGGTCGACCTCGGCGAGGCGCTGCGCGAGACCGAGTTCAAGGTCTTCCGCTCGGTGCTGGAGGGCGGTGGCGCGGTGCGGGGGCTCAACGCCGGCCGCCGCGAGATGCCGCGCTCCGAGCTCGACGGGCTCATCTCGCGCGCCCAGGAGCTGGGGGCGAAGGGCCTGGTCTGGGCCTTTCGCGAGGGCGAGGGATGGCGCTCGCCAACCGCGAAGTTCCTCTCCGAGGAGGAGCTGCGCGAGCTCAACACCCGGCTCGGTGCCGAGGAGGGCGACCTGCTGCTGCTGGTGGCCGACGAGCGGCCGGTCACCGACGCCGTCCTCGGCCAGATGCGGATCGACCTGGCCGAGCGCTTCGACCTGATCCCGGAGGGAGAGGACCGTCTGGTCTGGATCGTCGACTGGCCGCTGATGGAGTGGAACGCGGGGGAGGGGCGCTGGGACGCGCTGCACCACCCGTTCACGGCTCCCGCCGGCGAGTTCGATCCCGACGACCCCGGGGCGGCTCGCGCCCTCGCCTACGACGTCGTCTGGAACGGGCAGGAGCTGGGCGGCGGCTCGATCCGCATCAACCGCGCCGACACCCAGCAGGCTGTCTTCGCGGCGCTCGGGATCGACGCCGAGCAGGCCGAGGCGCGCTTCGGCTTCCTGCTCGAGGCGCTGCGCTACGGCGCCCCGCCGCACGGCGGCATCGCCTACGGCGTCGACCGTATCGTGCAGCGCCTGTGCGGGGCTGAGACGATTCGCGACGTGATCGCCTTTCCCAAGACCGCCTCGGGCTTCGATCTGCTGACCGGCGCGCCAGCGCCCGTCGACGAGATGCAGCTGAAGGAGCTGGGGATCTCACTGCACCGGCGCAAGCTCGCCGGGCACTAGCCGTGATGAGCTTCTTCGGCCGGATCCGAGCTGTGTTCAAGCCGGGGCCCGGACCGGGGGCGACGCCGGTCCACGTCGACGATCCCCGCTTCGACGGCTGGGAGGTGGTTCGCGACTTCGTCGACGTGCGGACGGCTCGGGCCTGGCGCCAGGGTCTGGAAGAGGGCGGCATCGAGGCGGTCCTCACCGCCGACTGGCCACTCGACCGCTTCGGCCGCGGTGACATCGCGCTCCGGGTCCAGCCCGAAGACTGGAGCGAGGCGGAGATGCTGCTCTCCAACCTGGACATAGACGACTATCCGGGCGATTGACGAAGGCAAAAGAGGCTCCAGCCCGCCGGTACCGCCTCTGGCTTTGATCCCTTGAAGTAAAGGGTGGGGGCCTCCTCGCAATCCCAAGGGACCGAGAGAGATCAGCTCCCGCGCCGTTTGTGTTGGGTCAAACGGTGAGACGGCTCGCGTACGGGCTCGGGCCTCGGCACAACCGTACCACCGGGGGGCCACTCTGGCGAGTGGAAAATTTCCCGGTTCCCGGCCGTGCGCCGGAACGGAATCCGCTCAGTCCAAGTCGAGGTTGGAGAGCAGCAGCTCGGCCTCGCTCCACGACTCCGGCGGAACCTGGAGGTAGATCGCTCCGCGACCGAAGCGGTCGAGAGGCCAGTCGGCGGTGAGGGCGGCCTCGATGCCGGCCTCGAGAAGGCTCTGGTGCCAGGCGCGGGCCGTCCGCACGTCGCCGAACTCGCGCACGACCTCCCAAGCTTCGAAGCGCGGCTCGCCGACGTGGACCGGCGTCTGACCGGGCCCCTCTCCCGGGCTCCCGATGAGGTCTCGTATCCGGTCGAACAGGCCCATACCGGTGCCTTGACCTCCTA
>DASUZK010000112.1:0-7032 GCA_036376915.1 Solirubrobacterales bacterium | reverse complement strand
CGGATCGCGGTCTCCGAGGCGGCCGCCTGGACCGGGCGCCGCTGGTTCGGCGGCCACTACGAGGTGATCCCGAACGGCGTCGACCTCTCCGTCGCGCCCGCCGGCTCGAAGCCGGTCGGGGAGGAGCTGCGCGTGCTCTTCGTCGGCCGCCCCGAGGAGCGCAAGGGCCTGCCGGTCCTGCTCTCGGCATTCGGTGCCCTGGTCGAGCACGTGCCCAGCCGGCTCACCGTGATCGGCGCCGAGCGCGAGGACGTGCTGCGCTACCTCGCCGACCCCGAAACCCTGCGCCACATCGACGTCCGCGGTCGCGTCTCCGGCGAGGCGCTGGACCACGCCCTGCACGGGGCCGACCTACTCTGCGCGCCCTCGCTCTCGGGCGAGAGCTTCGGCATGGTCCTGACCGAGGCCTTCGCCGCCGGCACCCCGGCGATCGCCTCCGCAATCGCCGGCTACAGCGACGTCGTCACCGACGGCGTCGACGGCGTCCTCGTTCCGCCGGGGGACGCGCAGCGCCTCGCCGAGGAGCTTCAGCGCGCTTACCACGAGCCCGGGCGGCTGGCGGCGATGGGCCGGGCCGCGCGCCAGAGCGCCGAGCGCTACGCCTGGCCGCGCGTCGCCGACCGCGTCACCAGGGTGTACGAGCGGGCGATTGAGGTGCCCGAGCCCCATGGCGCGCTCGAGCGCGCCGCCCACTGGGTGGGGGTGCGGCCCGCTGACGGCATGCCGCCCCGCCCGCCGCAACGGCTGCCCTCGCTCGACCCCGAGCCGGCCGATCCCGGCGACCGGCGCCGCCGGGCCGCGCGCCGCGTCGGCCTCGGCGCCGCCGGGGTGCTCGGCGTCGGCTTGACCGCGCTCGCGGCCCAGAAGATCGGCGTCGACAACGTCGTCGCCAGCATCGTCCGCTCCGACCTCACCTGGGTCCTCGTCGCCTGCGCTCTGATGGCGCTCTCGCTCTTCTTCCGCGCCGCCTCCTGGTACTGGATCGTGCGCGCGGCGCTGCCGCGGCGGCCCGTGCGCCGCCGCGACGTCACCTCGGCGACGATGATCGGGGTGCTGATGTCGGCGACCCTGCCCGCCCGCCTCGGCGAGCCGGCTCGGGCGATGTCGCTGGCGCGGCGGATCGGCCGCATGCGTGAGACCTTCCCCGTCCTGCTCGGCACCCTGGTTTCCCAGACGGCGCTCAACATCGTCGCCCTCGCCCTGCTCGGGGTGATCATCGTCTCCAGCACCGACCTCTTCCATTCCAGCACCGAGAAGCTCTTCGCCTTCAGCCTCGTGCCGCTGGCCCTGCTCCTCTTCGTCCTGCTCGCCCCGCCGCTGATGCGACGGGGCGGCAACGGGCGCCTCGCCCGCCTCGGCGCGAGCCTGCAAACCGCCCTGGTCCAGGTGCGCGCCGGGTTGCGCGTCTTCCGCAACCCGCGCCGTGGCGTCGCGGCAACGATCGCCCAGCTCGGCGCCTGGGCGATCCAGCTCGCCGCCTGCTGGGCGCTGCTCGCCGCCCTCGGGCTGAGCGATCAGGCGGGCATCGGCGCCGCCGCCGCGGTCCTCTTCGCCGTCAACGTCACCGCCGTGGTTCCCGCGACCCCCTCCAACATCGGCGTCTTCCAGCTCGCCGTGATCAGCGTCCTGCACACCGGCTTCGGCATCGGCACCGCCGACGCGCTCGCCTACGGGGTCATCCTGCAGGCGGTCGAGATCGCCACCGCCGTCGCCCTCGGGCTCCCCGCCCTCGTCCGCGAAGGGCTCACCTGGAGCGACCTGCGCGTGCAGGCGCTCTCCACGGCACCGGTCCGGCTCAAGCCACAGCCCGCCCGTTTCGAATAGTGTGCGCACCGCTGACGGCGGTTCCCAATAAACGATCTATTTGTTTCCTATTGCACACTCTCTATGCGCGCCGAGGGCATTCCCAACTCCACGCAGGTCCGGGCCGGGGGGACGGTCCTCTCTCTGCTCGCCGGTCCGCTCTGCGCGCCGATCCTTCGCGCCCACCTCGACGGGCCCCTCCGCCTCCCCGACCTGCGCGAACGGATAGGCGGCGCCGCCCAGACGACCCTGCGTGGCCAGGTCGGCAACCTGCGCAGCATCGGCGCGCTCGAGCGGCAGGTGCGCAGCGGAATGCCATACACGGTCGAGAACGAGCTGACCGATGCCGGCCGCGGCATTCTCGACGTCGCCGAGGCGGTCGAGGCCTGGCTCTCCCTAGCGCCCCAGGGCCCGATCGCCCTCGGCAGCGAGGCGTCGAAGGGCGCGATCAGAGCGCTCGTCGGTGGTTGGGACTCGACCGTGTTGCGCGCCCTCTCCGCGCGCCCCCTCTCGCTCACCGAGCTCGACGGCGTCATCGCCGACCTCAGCTACCCCTCGCTCGAGCGCCGCCTCTCGGCGATGCGTGCCGCCCGCCAGATCGAGACCCAGTCGATCGCCACCGGCAAATCAAAACCCTACGCCGTCACCGAGTGGACCCGCCAGGCGGTCGGCCCCCTGGTCACGGCGGGACGGTGTGAGTGCAGGCACCTTTCCGAGCTCACCTACCCCCTTGACAGGATCGACATAGAGACCGCCTTCCTGCTCTCGGTTCCGCTCGTCACCCTGGACCCACGCAACTCCGACTCCTGCCTGCTGGCGGTCAACACCGCCGCGGGTGAGGGGAACGCCGCCGCGCAGCAGGTCGCCGGCGTCCGGGTCGACGTCGAGCGCGGCGAGGTCGTCTCCTGTCACTCCCGCCTCGAACAGGACCCCGGCACCTGGGTCCTGGGAACGGTCGATGCCTGGGTCGCGGCGATCCTCGACGGCGATCGGGACGGCCTGCGCATTGGCGGCAGGGACGAGGACCTCGCCTCGAGCCTCATTCAGGGCCTGAGCCAGGCACTGGCAACCGCGTAGCGCGGACATTGCACATATCTGCGTGATGCGCAAACGCGCAAACGCGCAAGGTTGACCGGTCGGCGTTTACAGGCAAATCGGGCCCACCGGAAGCAGTACGGGCACCCCCGGGCTCCATTGCAGCGAAATTCTTGACTGGTCTTTCGACAGCGGATAACCATCTGCCGTTCGAAATCAAACCCGGCAGCAACCAAGCCGGGAAAGGAGAACTCAAGTGAGACTCGTCAAGATGTTCGGCCTCGCGGCCGTAACGGCCGTGGCCGCGATGGCATTCGTCGGCGCCACCTCGGCGTCTGCCCAAACCAGTACCCAGATCTGCAAAGTCCACACGGGCTTAACCTGCGGGGCAGGTAACGCGGTCACCTCGCATCATCTGGTCCTCGCATCCGGCACGGTTGGAAATATTTTAGCAAACATCGATGTCTTATGCTTAGGAATCTTAATTGAATCAACCCCCTTAGGCTTAGGAAGCCCCCAGGCGATTCACGGCTTAACCCAGGAATACTCGGGTTGCGGCACCGGCTCCGCGCACAACAACTGCACGGTGACCGTTCAGGAACAGCCTTTACTCGACCTCTTAAAGGTTGGGTTAGACCAAGGAGTGCTGACGGCCTTAAGCGGCCGGATCCGGCTCCAGTGTGCCAGTCTCGGCCTCGACTGCGTGTATGACATGGAAGGCATGGAATTCGAAGTCGGCGAAGGGCACCTCACCGCGAACGAAATCCCCCTCGGCGAATTAGGCGGCAAATTCTTCTGCCCCGACGAAGGATTCCTGGACGGGTTACTGGAAGCGTTAACGGAGGTCTACACCCTCGGATAAAGGTCTCTGATCAGTGTCTCTCGAAGAGCGACGAATTTGCGGCCGCCCACGCAAGTGGGTGGCCGCGCTTCTCGCCTCGAGCCTCATCTAGGCCTGAGCCATCTGCCGTTCGAAATCGAGCCCGGCGGCACCAGCCGGGAAAGGAGGATTCAAGTGAGACTCATCAAGACATTCGGCCTCGCGACCGTAGCGACTGTGGCCACGATGGCATTCGCCGGCGCCACCTCGGCGTCGGCCGAAGCCAGCACCCAGCTATGCAAAGCCCACACGGGTTTAACCTGCGGGGAAGGTGACGCAGTGACCTCGCATCACCTGACCCTCGCATCCGGCACGGTCGGAGAACTCTTAGCGGTCGTCGACATCTTATGCTTAGGCATCTTAATTGAAGCAACCCCCTTAGGGTTAGGAGACCCCCAGTCGATTCACAGTACAGCCTTCACGTTCACGGGTTGCGGCACTGGCTCCGCGCACAACAACTGCACGGCGACTACCCAAGAAACGCCTTTACTCGACCTCTTAAAGGTTGGGTTAGACCAAGGTGTGTTGGCGGCCTTAAGCGGCCGGGTCCGGCTTCAGTGCACCAATATTGGCATCGACTGCGTGTATGACATGGAAGGCATGGAATTCAACGTCGGCGAAGGACACCTCACCGCGAACGAAACCGTCCTCAACGAATTAGGCGGCAAATTCTTCTGCCCAGACGAAGGACTGCTCGACGGATTACTGGAAGCGTTAACGGAGGTCTACACCCTCGGATAGGGACCTCTGAGCATCGCCTCTCGAAAAGCGATTAGTTCGGCGCGACCGCCCAGGGGGAGCGGTCGCGCTTCTCTCGCCGGCAAGCCTCACCCAGGGCTTGGCTCAGGCGCTGGCAGCCGCGTAGCGCAGCCGTTGCACATATCTGTGTGATGCGCGAACGCGCAAGCGCGCAGGATTAACCGGTTGTCATTTACAGGCAAATCGGGCCCACCGGAAGCAGTACTGATTCCCCCGGCCTCGATCGCAGCGAAATTCTTGACTGGTCTCTAGACAGCGGATAACCATCTGCTGTTCGAAATCAAGCCCGGCGGCACCAGCCGGGAAAGGAGAATTCAAGTGAGACCAATCAGAACATTCGGCCTCGCGGCGCTAGTCGCGGTGGCGGCAATGGCATTCATCGGCGCCACTTCAGCGTCGGCCACCAGCACCCAGCTCTGCACCGCCCATACGGGCTTAACCTGTTCGAGTGCAGCGAGCTCGACGCATCTGGTACTCGCGTCAGGCACAGTTGGGGAACTGTTAGCGAATATCGACATCTTATGCTTAGGCATTTTATTTGAAGCCACCACCTTAGGCTTAGGAAGTCCCCAATCGATTCACGGCACATCCCTCTCGTTCTCCGGTTGTGGCACCGGATCCGCGCACAATAACTGTACTGCGACCATTGAAGAACAGCCGTTAGGCAGTCTCTTAAAGACAGGTTTAGACGAAGGTGTGCTGACGCTTACAAGTGGCAGATTGCGAGCCCAGTGCGCTAATCTCGGTATTAATTGTGTGTATGACACTGAAGGTGTTGAATTCGCGGATGGCGGCGGCCACCTCACTGCGGAAGAAGCACCCATGACGGAATTAGGCGGCAAATTCCTCTGCCCTGACGAAGGACTGCTCGACGGGTTACTAGAAACGTTAGGGGACACTTACGTTCTCGGATAGAGTCTCAAGCCAGCCCTATTGAAGGACGGCGAGTACGGTGCGGGCCTGCTCACGCAGGTGAGCGGCCCGCACTTCTCTCTCGGCATGGCTTGGTCGCCCGGCACGCGAATTCCTGCGACGCACGGCCTCGCGCACGCGGTTATTGCACGTATCTGCGTTTACAGGCAAATCGAACCACTGAGAGCGGCATCCGGCACCCCTTGGCCTCGATTGCAGCGAAATTCTTGACGGCATCTTGAAGGCGGATAACCATCTGCCGTTCGAAATCGAGCCCGGCGGCGACAAGCCGGGAAAGGAGACTCAAGTGAGACTCATTAAGACATTCGGCCTTGCGGCCGTAGCGGCTGTGGCCACGATGGCATTCGTCGGCGCCACCTCGGCGTCGGCCGAAACCAGCACCCAACTCTGCACCGTGCATACAGGCTTAACCTGCGGAGCAGGTAACGCGGTCACCTCGCATCACATGGTCCTCGCATCGGGCACGGTCGGGCAATTGTTATCGCCTACCGTCAACGTCTTATGCTTAGGCATATTACTCGAAGCAACCCCCTTAGGCTTAGGAAACCCCCAATCGATCCACACTACATCCTTCACGTTCACGGGCTGCGGCACCGGCTCCGCGCACAACAACTGCACGGTGACCACCCAGGAACAGCCTTTAGCCAACATCTTAAAGACGGGATTAGAGGAAGGTGTGCTGGCATTCACAAACGGTCGATTGCGAACCCAGTGCCCCAGTCTAGGCATGGACTGTTTGTATGACGGAGAAAATATGGAATTCGCGGTCGGGAACCAGCACCTCACCGCGGAAAATACCCCTACCTTTGAATTAGGCGGCAAATTCTTCTGCCCCGACG
This sequence comes from Solirubrobacterales bacterium, assembly GCA_036376915.1. Lineage (GTDB taxonomy): Bacteria > Actinomycetota > Thermoleophilia > Solirubrobacterales > 70-9 > VRUE01. Next base: position 783 of record DASUZK010000112.1, on the reverse strand, counting down.
AAGGGGTGGTCGACGGATTATTCGAAACGTTAACGGACACCTATGTGCTCGGATAGGGGTCTCTAGGTAGCGCCTCTCGAAGAGCGATGAATCGCGGCCGCCGCCGCCAGTGGGCGGCCGCACTTCGTTTAGGGCCCGAGCCAGGTGCTGGCAGCCTGCGTAGTGGGTCATTGCGCGTATCTGTGTAATGCGTAAATAAGCGAACGCGCAAGATTGACCCATTGTCATTTGCAGGGAAAATCGAACAGCCGGAAGCCGAATCTTCCTCACCGACCTCACTTGCAATGAAATTCTTGACTGGTATCCGGGAAACGGATAACCATCTGCCCTTCGACAATCAAGCCGGGGCAGCCAAGCCTCCGGAGAGGGAGAATCCAAAAGTGAGACTCATCAAGATGTTCGGCCTCGCCGCCCTAGCGGCCGTGGCGGCAATGGCCTTCGTTGGTGCGACATCGGCGTCGGCGACCACCACGCAGCTTTGCAAGGTGCATGATGTGTCTGTGCCCCCGGAATTAACGGAAGAACAAGAGGAAGAATTTTTAGAGGAAGTAGCAGGTGAACGTTTAGTATGTCCGGAGGACGAAGAGGTTACCTCGGTCCACCAGGTCCTCGCAGCCGGCACCGTCGGGGAACTGTTAGCCGTCATCGACGTCTTATGCTTAGGCTTCTTAGTCGAAGCCACGGCATTAGGGTTAGGCAACCCGCAGCAGATTCACGCCACGTCGCAGACGTTCACGGGTTGCGGCACCGGCTCCGCGCACAACAACTGCACGGTGACCGTTC
>DASUZK010000111.1:0-10429 GCA_036376915.1 Solirubrobacterales bacterium | reverse complement strand
CGAGACCTTCGCCGCGGTCGAGCTGGCGATCGACAACTGGCGCTGGAGCGGCGTGCCCTTCTTCATCCGCGCCGGCAAGAACCTGCCGGTGAAGTCCTCCGAGGTGACCGTGGTCTTCAAGCGCCCGCCGAAGCTGGGAGTGGGGCCGGACAAGCGGCCGGAGCCCAACCGGATGACGGTGCGAATCGAGCCCGCCCCCGGCGCCCGGATGCGCCTCTTCGCGAAGCAAGCGGGCGAGGAGGCCTATGAGCCCGCCGACCTCGAGGTTCTCTTCGAGAAAGTCCCGGGCGAGGAGCCCGAGCCCTACGAGCGGCTCCTCGGCGACGCGATCGCGGGCCGCCATCAGCTCTTCACCCGCCAGGACACGGTCGAAGAGACCTGGCGGATAGTCCAGCCCCTGCTCGACGAGCCGGGCCCCGTGCACCCCTACGCGCCGGGTACCTGGGGGCCGCCCGAGGCGGAGAAGCTGACTCGCGGCATCTGCCAGTGGTCCGATCCCTGGCTGCCGTAAGCGACAGCCAGGGCAGTACGCCTAATTGTTCCTTTCGAGCTCCCGCTCGCGCTTCTCGGCGCGCTCCTCGTCGAGCTCCGCCTCGACCTGCGCCCGCTTCGCCTGCTCCTCGGCGATCGCGGCCTCGGTGCGCCGCTCCTCCGCCCTCTCGCGATGATGGTGCGCGTCGTCCCGCGTAGCGGCGGACTGCATGTGGCCGAGCTCGCGGCGGCTGCGGGCACGCCGGGCAACCGAGACCAAAATCGCGAGGACGATCAGGGCGCCGATGACTATGGCGACGATTGCAAGGGTTGACATCGCTGCCTCCTTTACGTTGAGGGACTCTCCTAATGCCCCGTGAGGAGAAATCGAAACCGCAGTCATCGGGCACGGGCGTGCCCCACGCCTGTCGGCTGCGTGCAATTTGAAACAGGCTTTTGACCCAAAGTCGGCGCACTTGACACACACCTGCGTCCACTGGCAGGCATAGCCTGCGGGAGATGCCCACTTCGCTGAACCGCGCCGACGAGCTGCTGAGGACGCTCGGCTTCGCCGCTTTCCGGCCCGGACAGCGGGAGGCAGTCGAGGCCGCGCTGGAAGGCCGGGACTCGCTGATCGTGATGCCGACAGGTGGGGGCAAGAGCCTCTGCTACCAGTTGCCGGGGTTGGCGACCGAGGATCTGACGATCGTGGTCAGCCCGCTGATCGCGCTGATCAACGACCAGTGGCAGCGGCTGACAGCGGCGGGGCACCCGGTGGCGATGATCTCCTCTGGGATGAGCGCCGAGGCGGTGCGGGCGGCGCTCGAGGAGGTCCGCGGCGGTGCGGCGCGGATCGTCTACTGCTCGCCGGAGCGCTTCGCCTCGACCGTGTTCCTCGACGCGCTTGCCCACCGCCACATCGACCTGCTCGCCGTCGACGAGGCGCACTGCGTCTCTGAGTGGGGGCACGACTTCCGCCCCGACTACCTACGCCTGCCCGAGATTGCCGAGCGGCTAGGCCGCCCGACCGTGATGGCCTGCACGGCGACGGCGACGAAGGCCGTCGCGGCCGAGATCGTTTCCCGCTTCGGCCTGCGCGAGCCGCTCCAGGTGCGCTCCGGGTTCGACCGGCCCAACCTCTCCTTCGACGTGGTGCCCCTGGAGGGCAAGGGCTCCAAGGCGCGGCGTCTGGCTCTGCTCGAGGCGGGGCTGAGCGACCCGGCCAACCGCCCGGCGATCGTCTACTGCGGCACCCGGCGCGACACCGACGAGCTGGCCCAGCATCTGCGCGAGCGGGGGTTGCGGGCGCTCGCCTACCACGCCGGGATCGAGGCCGAGGGCCGCGGCGCCGCCCAGGCGAGCTTCATGAGCGGCGAGACCGAGATCGTCGTCGCCACCAACGCCTTCGGCATGGGCGTCGACAAGGCCGACGTGCGCTCGGTCTGGCACATGACGATCCCGACCAGCCTCGAGGCCTATTACCAGGAGGCCGGGCGCGGGGGGCGCGACGGGCTGCCGGCACGGGCGGTGCTCCTCGCGATGAAAGCTGACCTAGGCCGGCTGGTTCGCTTCAACGAGCAGCGCAGCGGCGACCCCGAGCTGGCGATCGCCCGCGAGCGCGGTTGGCGCGACTACCGCACGATCAAGTCGTTCGTCTACTCCGAGCGCTGTCGACGACGCAGCGTGCTCGACCACTTCGGCGACCGCGAGGCGGGCCGGCCCTTGGAACGCTGCTGCGACTTCTGCGACCCGGTCGAGTGGCTGCCCGACCCGGAGACGATCGCCGTGCGCCCGCCGCGGCGGGCGAGGGCCGCTGCGCCCCCGCCCGTCGACCTCTCCGAGGCCGACGCGCCTCTGTTCGAACAGCTGAAGGCCTGGCGCCTGAAGGCCGCGGAGGGCAAGCCCGCCTACACGGTTGCCCACAACACCACGCTGACCGCGATCGCCGCGACCCGCCCCACCGACGAGCGGAGCCTCGCCGCGATCCGCGGCGTCGGTCCCAGCTTCATCGCCAAACACGGCGCCGACGTCCTCGGGATCGTCGCCGGCACCGGATCGATCGCCGCGTCCGAGTGTTAGGGCCACACGTCTCACGTTCTCTCCCGCCGGCGGGTCAGTGTCAACTACACCTCCGATTCAGGCCCGCCGGCGGGCAGGGACCGCTACCTTGGCGGTCGAATCAGGCTCGGACGCATGCACCGAACGCGAAAGCCAACGGCACTGATCGCGCTGGCCGCGGTCCTGATCGGCCTGGTCGGAGCGGCCAGCGCCGACGCGGGGGCGCTGCTGCCCCGGGGCAAGAAGATCTTCTTCGGGGTCAGCGACACCGGGGACTCGGCTGACTTCGGCCAGTTCAGCACGGCGCTGCGCAAGCACCCGGCGCTGATCGAGACCTTCCGAACCTGGGGGTCCGACTTCCCCGAGTCGATCGAACGCTGGCAGGAGGCGCGGGCGCGGCCGGTGCTCCACTTCACCACCGCCGACAACAACGACGGCCACGAGCTGATCACCCCGCGGTCGATCGCCCAGGGCTACGGCGACGACTACCTGATCCGGCTCAACAGGCTCTTCTGGGAGAAGGAGATGCCCGCCTACATCCGGCCGCTGGGCGAGCCCAACCGCTGCCTCAACGTCTACGCCTCCTACGACTGCGAGGGCAAGCCCCGCGACGCGGCTCACAAGCCGCGCTGGTACCGGCTCGCCTTCCGTCGCATGTACGTGATCCTGCACGGCGGCGGCAAGCGGCGCCAGATCGACCGGCGCCTCGCCGAGGCCGGCGTGCCGCCGCTGCGCAGCGAGCAGTCAGGCTTGCCGCGGGCGCCGATCGCGGTCATCTGGAGCGTGCTGCCCGCTGGCTCGCCGACCGTGCCGCAGAACCGGCCGCGCCACTTCTACCCCGGCGACGAGTGGGTCGACTGGGTCGGCACCGACTTCTACTCCGACAACCAGGACTGGAAATCCCTTGCCGGGCTCTACCGCCGCTACGAGAGCAAGCCGTTCGCCCTGCCCGAGTTCGGCGTCTCCAGCGGCGACGACCCGGCCTTCATGCGCAAGCTGTTGACCTGGGTGGACCGCCACCGCCGCTGCAAGATGCTCATCTACTACCAGGACTTCGGCTCGTCGAGCTCCTACCGGATCCAGAACTACCCATCCAGCCTCGCCGTTCTCGACGACTGGCTGCACCACCCGCGCATCCCCCACTTCGCGCCGAACTTCCCGGTGGCGCCGCCACCCCCGCCCGGCGGGGTTGCCCCGAAGCCCTAGCGCCCCTTCTGCTTGCCGGGGTTTCGCTGGCTCGGCCGCTGCTCGAGCGCCGGTCGACCCTTGCCCTCCGGGGCCTCGATCCGCCTCGCGACCTCGGCCTTGTACCCGTAGGGCGCCAGCGCCGTGATGCTCGAGTAGCCGGTGAGGTAGATACGGCGCCCGTCGGAGATCACCGGCGAGTAGGTGCCGCGGCGGTAGCGGAAGACGCGGCGGCCGCTGCGCATCATGTAGCCGCTGGTCGAGGTGTGGGTGAACTCAGCCGCGTAGACGATGTCGCCGATCGCCGAGAGGGAGCCGATCACCTGGCCGCCGGCGGAGCGGCTCCAGCGCAGGCTGCCGTCCTTGGCGTCGAGCGCGTAGACGTTGCCGTCGAAGGAGCCGATGTAGACGGTCGGCGGGCTGTGGCGGGTGTTGGCGACGGCGGGCCCGGAGTAGGCGTAGCCCCCGGTCGAGTAGCTCCAGGCGAGCGTCCCGTCCTTGCGGGAGAAGCTGTAGACGCGGCTGTCGTTGTTGCCGGCGTATACGCGACCGAAAGCGACGGCGGGCGTCGAGTAGAACGCCCCGGAGGTGCCGAAGCCCGACCCCAGCGACGACGACTGCCACCTGAGCCGGCCGGTCTTGGCGTCGACCGCGTTCATAGAGCCGCCGTAGTCGCCGACGTAGAGAGTGCCGCCGTAGTAGGCGGGGGCGGACTTGACCGGCCCCCCCAGGCTCGTCGACCAGCGCACGTCGCCGCTGATCGTGCTCAGGGCGTAGAGGTTGCCGTCCTCGCAGCCGAAGTAGACCGTGCGGTCGATCACCACCGGCGAGGACTCCACCCGGCCCGGCAGCGAGCGCTTCCAGATCGTCTTGCCTGTCTTCGCGTCGAGCTTGACCACGTGGCCCGGCACGAGGTTGACGATGTAGAGGCGGTGCCGGTAATAGGCGGGCGAGGAGGCGTTGAGGCGGCCGACGCTGCGTCGCCACAGCTCCCTGCCGGTGTCGGCGTCGAGGGCGACGGCGTTGCCGTTGTTGTCGACGAAGTAGAGCTTGCCGGCGACGAAGATCGGCGGGAACTCGAGCAGCGGCCCGTCCTTGTAGCGCCAGAGCTTGCGGAAGGGCGGCTTCAAGCCCTTGGCCGGCAGGAAGCGGGTGCGGGCCGGGTTGAGGCCGAAGACCGGCCAGTTGACCGTCTTCGCCTTCGGCTTCGGCGGCTTCTGCGGCTTGAAGGCGACGCCGGCGTTGTGGACGTCGGGCGGGCGCTTCAGTACCTGATAGGCGAGGAATGCGGCCGCGGAGACCGCGAGCACGCCGGCGGCGATGAGCCCGACGGCGATCCCACGCCGCGTGTGCCAGAAATGGCTGACGGCGCCCCAAGCGCCCACCAGCGCCGTTCTCCAGAAGCCCTTCAGCGGCGCAGCTCCCACATCTCGATGAAGCCGAGGTCGCGAAATCCGAGGCGCTCGTAAAGCGGCGCACCGGCCCGGGTCGCCTGCAGCGAGGCCGTGGTCCTGCCCGCGGCGCGAGCCTCCTCGAGCGCTCGGTGCATGAGCCAACTCGCGATCCCGTGCCCGCGCTGCTCGGGCGGCGTGGCGACACCGGTGATGCAGCAGTCCGCGCCGACCTCGATCGTGCCGACACAGCCAGCCGGCTCGGCGCCGTCGAACGCGCCATGCCAGCGGATCGACGTCTCCCCGGCGAGACCGGCGCGGAAGCCGTCGGGGCCGTAGCCGTAGGCGAGGTCGTTGAGCTCGGCACAGACGGCCGCGCCGATCGGGCCCGGGTCGATGCCGGCCGGGGCCGGCGGCCCGGCGCCGAGATCGGCGAGCTCCATCGCCATCGCCCGCGGCTCGGCGTCGAGGACGTGGCCGCGGGAGGCGAGAAGACGGGCGGTCTCGCGATCGGAATCGGGGACCCAGACCGTCCAGGCCCGCACCCCCCTGGACTCGTAGAGGGCTTCCAGGGCGTCGAGCTCGTCGGCGAGAGCAACCGGGTCGGTGTAGAAGACCCCGTTGAAGAGCGAGCGCTGGGGAGAGGCCGGAACGATCGAGGCGATCAGGCCCTCACGCCGGATCAGGATCGAGTCCGGCGCGCCGCTGCCGAAGGCCTCCACCTCGTCGCGGACGCCCTCGACGGCACGCCGCCTCAGCTCCTTCTCGTCGACGCGCGGGCTCATCCGCGCCCGCTCAACCTCCGGCCGCAGCGCGCCGCTCGGACTCGGCGACGACTCCGTCGACGAGACCCTTGACCGCCTGTTTGACGACCGCGACCACGACCGCCCCGACGACGGGAACGGTCGGATGGGTGCGCACCGCGTAGACCATCTTCGTCCCGTTGCCGTTCGGCGTCAGCTCCACGGTCCCGACATGGTCGCGAACCGGCAGGCCGGAAAGGAGCGTGTAGGAGAACCGGCTCGGCTCCTCATAGGCGATCACTTCCTCCCGCAATGCCGGCCCGACAGCGGTCAGCTTTCGAATCGCCCCGACGCCATTGGGCGCAGGCTCCCCCTCCCTCTCGAGCACAGACTTCCTCAGCGGCGTGAGCTCCGAGTACCGCCGGTGGTCGGTGAGAACCTCGAAGACGGTCTCGGCCGGCGCATCTACCTCGCGAGTGAAAGTGAAGCTAGCCACGGCGTCGAAGGCTATAGGAGGGCTTGGTCCTCACACCAACCTCCACCTCTGCGGATCGGCCCCCTCCACCTTCTCGACCTCGCCCAGGATCGCCAGATGGTCGAGGCAGGAGAGGACGATCTGCAGGATCCAGGCGCTGACCGGCGTGTTCAGGTTCTCGGCACCGACGATGTCGCCGACCACCTCGAAGGGGGGCTTCTCCCCCTCGGCCAGCGACTCGCGCACCTTCCCGGTCAGCTCGTCGACCTGGCGCCGCGCCTCGGCGATCTTGGCGTCGGCGTCGCGGAAGGGCCGGCCGTGCCCGGGAAGGCAGAGGTCGACGCTGAGCGGCTCGATCTCGTCGAGGCCGCCGAGGAACTCGCCGACGGGGTCCGGAGTGTGACCGTGGTCGAAGAAGAGGACGGTGCGGCCGAGCAGGTGATCGCCGGAGATCATCAGCTTGCGCTCGGGCTGGTGCAGGACGACGTGCGAAGGTGCGTGCCCCGGCGTCTCGTGGACCTGCCAGGTGCCGAGGTCCGTCTCGACCTCGACCCCCGGCAGCAGATCGCGGTCGGGCTCGACGATCGCGTCGATGCCGTTGTCGTTGTCCTCGCTGCGGGACTCGCGGTAGCGCTCCAACGCCGCGGCGGGGACGCCGCTCTGCCGCGCCACCTCCAGGCGCTGCTCCAGGGCAGCCGCGGGGTCGTCGGCGAGCAGCCGCACGTGTTCCCAGGCGGGGTGCATCCAGAGCTCGCAGCCGGCGCCCTCGACGATCGGCGCCGCCAGTCCGTAGTGGTCGGTATGGGAGTGGGTGCAGACGAGCAGCCGCACGTCCTCGAGCCCGAAGCCGGCCTGGGCGAGGGCAAGGTCGAACTGCCGCATCCGCCCCTTGCCGCCGATACCCGTGTCGAAGAGGACGATGCCGCCGTCGGCGGCGACAGCCCAGACGTTGCCATGCGGCACCCCCGGCCAGGGCAACGGCAGCCGCAGCCGCCAGATGCCCGGCAATACCTTCTCAGTGCGCGGCGCCTCGGGGCGCTTGCGATCGGCCATCGGCGCGCATCCTCTCAGGAGTCGAAGCGTTGGGGGCTATGGGGGACCCTTCCCCAGGCCGCTGGAAAGCGGCTTGCCTAAACGCCGCCGGCGGGACGGCGGTGGTCTGCGTCGGCGTCGGCGCGCTTGGGGATCAGCTTCGCCGCGAGGACAAAACCGAGGCCGCAGAAGGCGCCGGCGACGATCACCGCCCAGTGCATGCCGTTGACGAAGCCGGTCGAGGCGACTTCGATCAGTTCCTGGCCCGCTGGGCCGCCGGCCTTTTCGCCAACCGCGATCGCGCCGTTGATGCTCGATTCGGCGGTCGATTGAGCCGGTGGTGGGAGCTGGCCGAAGATCTTGGAGTCGGTCAGGTAGCTGGCGAAGACGGACTCGCCGATGCCGCCCATCATCGCGATCCCGAAGGAGGCGCCGATCTGACGGATCGCCGCGTTCGTCCCCGAGGCCATGCCGGCCTTCGCCGCCGAGACCGAGCTCATCATCGCCGCCGAGGCGGGTGGCTGGACCAGCGAGACGCCGGCGCCCGAGAGGACCAGGCTGACCAGGATGACCCAATAGGAAGAGCTCGTGGTGGCGGCGAGCAGGACGAGCATCCCGGCGCCGAGGGCGACCATCCCGGCCATTACCGTCACCCGGTCCCCTCTGCGCTCGGCGATTTTCGGCGCCAGCGGCGCGACGACCATCAGCGCGACCGCGAACGGAACCAGCGAGACGCCGGCCTTCAGCGGCGAGAAGTCGCGCACGGTCTGCAGGTAGAGGGTGAGCTCGTAGACCAGGCCCATCAGGGCGAGGAAGGCGACGGTGATCGCCAGCATCCCCGAGGTGAACGGCGCCGAGCTGAACAGCCTCGGGTCGAGCTGGGGAAACTTCTGACGCAGCTCGAAGACGACGAAGTAGGCGAGCAGGGCGGCCGCGAGCACGAAGGAGACGAGGACCGGCGCCGAGCCCCAGCCGCGCTCGGGCCCTTCGATCAGGCCGAAGAAGAGGGCGAATAGCCCGGTCAGCGAGAGCAGCGCGCCGATCGTGTCGATCGGCGGCGCCTCGGGGTCGCGCGACTCGTTGACGGAGCGGTGGATCAGCACCTGGCCGATGATCACGATCGGGACGTTGATGTAGAAGATCCAGCCCCAGGCGGAGGTCGAGTTGAGGATCAGGCCGCCGAGGATCGGGCCGGCGGCGAGGCCGATCGCCGACATCCCGGCCCAGAGGCCGATCGCCCGCGCCCGCTCTCCCTCGTCGGTGAACTCGGAGCGAATCAGCGAAAGGGTCGAGGGCGGGATCGCCCCGGCGCCGAGGCCCTGGATCGCCCGGGCGAAGATGAGGAAGGTGGCGCTGTCGAGCACGTCGGAGAGGCCGGACATCGCCGAGCCGACGATGAAGACGGCCATGCCGAGCTGGAGGACCCGCTTGCGGCCGAACTTGTCGCCCAGCGAAGCCGAGAGCAGGATCGTGCTGCCGAAGGCGATGATGTAGGCGGAGTTGATCCAGACCAGCTCCGAGGAGTTGGTGTCGAGGTCGCGGGCGATCGTCGGCAGGGCGACGTTGAGGATCGTGCCGTCGATCCCCACCATGATCAACGGCACGACGATCGCGATCAGCACCCGGCGCTTGGCCTTGTCCACGTTGCGATCCTATGCCCCACCCCGGCGCTTCCGGTGCGACTTATTGACCTCACAAGTCCATAAAGTCGCACCGGAAGGGAATGGGCCGGGATTGCGATGATGCTGCGGTGGCGGTCAACGACCCGAACCGCTCCTCGCGCCTGACCGCGACCCTGCGCGAAGGGGAGCGGGTGACGCCGCTGGAGCTCTTCTTCGACCTCGTCTTCGTCCTGGCGCTGACCCAGTGCACGGCGCTGATGGCGCACCACCCGAGCTGGGAGGGGCTGGTCCAGGGGCTGCTGGTCCTGGGCATGCTCTGGTGGTCGTGGACCGGGTACTCCTGGCTGACCAGCGTGATCGACCCCGAGGAGGGCGCGGTGCGGCTGGTCATGTTCGGCGCGATAGCGGCGCTGCTGCTCGTCTCCCTCTGCGTGCCGGAAGCGTTCGGCAACCTCGCGCTCGCCTTCGCCCTGATCTACGGGCTGGTGCGAACCGCCCACATCGCCCTCTTCATGCTCGCCAGCCCCGAGGACGACGCGCTGCGCCACTCGGTCTTGGCCCTGGCCGCCAGCACCGCCGTCGCGGTCGCGCTGCTGGCCACGGCTTCGCTCTTCGACGGCCTCGCCCAGGGGTCACTGTGGGCGCTCGCCCTCCTGCTCGACATGAGCGGCCCCTACTTCTTCGGCTCCGAAGGCTGGAAGCTCGTCCCCGGCCACTTCGCCGAGCGCCATGGGCTGATCGTGATCATCGCCCTCGGCGAGTCGATCGTCGCGATCGGCCTCGGCGCCGCCCACGAGCTCACGCTCGGGATCGGCGCCGCCGCCGTGCTCGGCGTCACCCTGACCGCGGCGATGTGGTGGATCTACTTCGACATCGTCGCGATCGTCGCCGCCAGGCGTCTCGCCGAGGCCGAGCCGGGCAAGATCCAAAACGAGATGGCGCGCGACTCCTACTCCTACCTGCACCTGCTGATGGTTGCCGGGATCGTGCTCGTCGCCCTCGGCCTGAAGAAGACGATCGGCCACTTCGACGCCCACCTCGACGGGGTGCTTGCCTTCGCCCTGCTCGGTGGGCTCGCCCTCTACCTGCTCGGCCACGTCACCTTTCGCTACCGCCACATCCACACGATCAACCGCCAGCGCCTGCTGCTGGCGCTTGTGCTGCTGCTCCTGATCCCGGTCGCGACCGAGGTGCCAGCCCTCGTTGCCCTCGCCGTCGCCAACGTCCTGATCTGGGCGATGATCGCCTACGAGACACGCAGCTACGGCGAGGGGCGCCATCAGGTCCGCCACCCGCGGACGGAATCAGGCTGACCCTAGGCCGGTTGGATGGGGATGGCGGATGTCCCTCCCCAAATGCGTTGGAAGGAGTCTGGCCGTCCTCCAAACGAATGTCGCGAAGCCGCGGAAATGCAATCCCGCATCGGGTGTGGCGACTTATCCGTCCATTTCA
>DASUZK010000110.1:0-18324 GCA_036376915.1 Solirubrobacterales bacterium | reverse complement strand
CTGCTCGCCGCGCGCCTCCCATCCGCCCTCCACCTGCTCGAACTGCAGCGCCTCGAGCAACCCGCTGCTCGCCCCCGGCGAGGCGGAATACGCCCGGACCGCGTGGAAGCCCTGCAGCGCCAGCTCGCCCGGCACCTCGGGATGGTCGGCGATCAGCGGCCGGTCGGGCACGTCGATTACCAGCAGCTCGTGGTCGAGCCCCTCGGGATCGGAGAAGACGAGGCTGTCTCCGTCGCGCTCGGACTCGACGTCGTTGGCGCGCAGCCGCTCGGCCCAGAAATCCAGCGCCTCATGGGAGCCGACCCGCCAGACGATCCGGTGCACGTCCCCCGCCCCGGCCCGGCCGGGGGGCACACCGGGGAACTCGAAGAAGGTGAGATCGGAGCCGGCGCTGCCCTTCTCGTCGGCGAAGAAGAGGTGGTAGACGGTCGGGTTGTCCTGGTTGACGGTCTTCTTGACCAAGCGCAGACCCATCACCCCGGCGTAGAAGTCGACGTTGCTCTGCGCGTCGGCGGTGATCGCGGTGATGTGGTGAATTCCCTCCAGCTTCACGACATCACGTATAGCATCCGCGCATGAGCCGCGGACGACGACGCATGGTCCGAGTACTCGTGGTGCTCGGTTCCGTGCTGGCCTTCCTCAGCGTCTTCGCGATCTGGACCGAGCGGCAGGCTCTCAATACCGACGACTGGGTCGACACCAGCGGGCGCTTGATCCAGGACCCGACGATCCGCGAAGCGGTCGGCGACTACCTAGTCGACCAGCTCTACGAAAACGTCGACGTCGAGCAGGAACTGAGCGAGATCCTGCCCGGCGAGACCAAGGAACTGGCGGGTCCGATCTCCGGCGGCCTGCGCCAGGTGGCCGGCGACGGCGCCAACCGGGTCCTGGAAACGTCGACCGCCCAGGAGCTCTGGAAGGACGCGAACCGAACCGCCCACGAAGAACTCATCGCCGTCCTCGAGGAAAAGGAGGGCACGGTCTCGACCGAAGAAGGCGAAGTCAGCCTCAACCTCGGCAGCCTCGTCACCAACCTCGCCGACCAGGTCGGGATCGGCGCCGACCTGGCGGAAAAGCTGCCGCCCGACGCGGGCAGGTTCACGATCCTCAAGTCCGACCAGCTGAAGACCGCGCAGGACATCGTCGTCGCGATCAAGGGCCTTGCGCTGGTGCTCTCGCTGCTCACGTTCCTCTGCTTCGGACTGGCGATCTACCTCGCCCGTGAGGAACGCTGGGTGACCGTGCTCTTCTGCGGCGTCGGGCTGATCGCGGCGGGCTTCGCCGTGATCGTCGCCCGCGAGATATTCGGCGGGGTCGTCGTCGACCAGCTCGTCGTCGAAGAAAGCGCGCGGCCGGCGGCGGAAGCGACCTGGTCGATCGGCACCTCGCTGATGACCAGCATCGCGACGACCGTGATCGTGGTCGGCGTCCTCTTCGGGATCGCCGGCTGGCTGGCCTCACCGACGTCCTCGGCGCGCTCGACCCGCAAGTTCGTGGCACCGGTCCTGCGCGAGTACCCCGCCTACGTCTACGCCGCGCTGGCGATCGTCGTCGGCATCTACTTCCTCCGGGCTCCGACCCAGAACCTGCGCTCCTTCCTGACCACCCTCCTCATCGCCGGGCTGGCCGCCTTCGGCATCCACGAGCTGCGCAAGCAAGCCGGCGAGGAATTCCCCGACGCCGAGTACGGCGACTTCTTCGGCCGGACCAAGGAGCGTGTCGTCGGCGCCGTCAAGGACGCCAACCTCAGCGAGCGGGCCTCGAAGCTGAGGCTGCCGGAGATGCGCAAGCCCGAGTCGGCGGCCACCCCTTCGGAGGCCCCCACCCAGGCCCTCGACGACGACACCCGCATCGCCCGCCTCGAGCGCCTCGCCACCCTGCACGAGAAGGGCATCCTCGACGACGAGGAGCTGGCGGCGGAGAAGGCAAGAATCCTCAGCGGCGCCGGCAAAGACGCCTAGTCACACAGAGCCCGCCTCCGGACTCGAACCGGAAACATCTTCCTTACAAGGGAAGTGCTCTACCAATTGAGCTAGGCGGGCAGCGTGCCGAATATAGAGGCCATGAGCGAACCTAGCGACAAGATCGATGCAACCTTCCGCTTCCTCGAGCCCCACGAAGGGGCGCTGCTCAGCGAGGCGATCCGGGTCGCCTACGGCGAGAGCTATGACGTGCGTTGGGTCTACGACGCCGAGGAGGTGTCGAGGCGGCTCGCCGACGGGACCTACGTCTCATGCGTGGCGGAGACCCCACAGGGAGAGCTGCTCTGCCACGAGGGGATGAGCATGGCGGCCGCGGGCGACGCGGTCGGGCATTCCGGGCAGGCGGTGACGATGCCGGCGGCGCGGGGGCAGCACCTCTTCACCAGGACCAAGCGCTTTCTCATGGACTGGGCGGCCGAGCGGGGGATGGCGGGCATGTACAGCGAGGCGACCGCGGCGCACCCCTACAGCCAGCGCGCCAACGTCGAGCTGGGCGCTCACGAGACCGGGTTCCTGCTGGGCTGGATCCCGGCCTCGGTGTCGAACGACGCCGCCGGCGACGGGCGGCGCGGCCGCCAATCGGCCGCCCTCTTCTACACGAAGCTGAACGATGGCCACGAGAGACCGGTCTACGCTCCTGAGCGCCACCTCGGGATCGTCGGGCGGACGCTGGAGCTGTGCGATCTGCGCGGCACGCTCGCCACGTCTCCCACGGATTTCGCGCTGGAGGAGCGGACCGAGCTGCACGTGGCGGTCGATGCCGACCACAACCTGGCGCTGATCACTGTCCACGTCCCCGGCGCCGACCTCGAGGCCGCGGTCGCGGCCGAGCGCCGCCACCTCTTCCACCGCCTTGGCCTCGACGCCGTCTACCTCGACCTGCCCCTCGACACGCCGGCCACCGCCCTCGTGGCCGACCACCTCGAGCGGCTGGGGGTGTCCTACTCGGGCGTCTTCCCGAACAGCCGCTGCGACGGCGACGTACTGCGCATGCAGTCGCTGCACCGTGCCCGGATCAAGGCCGACGACGTCTCCGTCGCCTCCGAGCACGGCAGGGAACTGCTCGATTATGTGCTCTCGGATCTCCCCTGAGGCTGTCCGGCCAAGCAGATCAAGGACGCAGGGAGCGTGGCGTGCTCCGCACGCGAGCGACCGACGCCGATATGCGCCGGCCGGACAGCCTCAGGCCTCGCGGGAGGCAAGGTGGGCGCCTACCTTGCGCTTGACGCGCTGCAGCGCGTTGTCAACGGTCTTGGTGTCGCACTCCAACCGCTCGGCGGTCGCCTCGTAGGAGTGCCCGTCGAGGTAGAGGGAGAGAACCCGGCTCTCGAGGTCCGAGAGCACCCCCGAGACACCCGAGAGGCAGGAGACGAGGCTCTCCAGCTCTTCGGAGGCGATCACCTGGTTGACCGGGTCGTGGACGCTCGGCCCGGGCAGGATCTCGTCGAGCGTGGTGTCGGAGTCGCCCGCCGCGGCCGGGGTCTGACTGAAGGAGACGTACTGGTTGAGCGGCGTGTGCTTGTTGCGGGTCGCGGTCTTGACCGCGGTGATGATCTGGCGCGTGATGCAGAGCTCGGCGAAGTTGCGGAAGCTCGACTCGCGATCGGTGCGGTAGTCGCGGATCGCCTTGTAGAGGCCGAGCAGGCCTTCCTGGATCAGGTCGTCGGACTCGCCTCCGAGCAGGAAGTAGGAGGATGCCTTGAGCCGGACGAAGCCGCGGTAGCGCCGCACGATCGCGTCGTATGCGTCGGCACGGCCGTCCTTGGCGAGAGCGACCAGGTAATGGTCATCAAGCTCCGGTTGAGGGTTAGTGTCCGCCGGCCTGAGCGAACCGTTGAGACGGCCGGTGGGGAGTTGCATTTCCTGGGTAGGCGAAGATAGAGCCACGGATCCTTCTCCTTGCACGAAGGGTTCGTGGCGCCGTTTACCTCCCCTGGGGCGCCGCTTATGACTGGGTCGACCTCAGACTCAAGCTGAGGTTCACCCTTATTGCGGCGGTAGTTTACGGGCGTGCGGTGTTCTGTCAACCCGGAACATATGTTCGTACGAATGAGAGTGGCTGGCTGCGGGTCCTGGCGTGGGGGGAGGGGGGCGCTGCGGGCGGGCCACGGTCCGTCCTCGACCCCCCACCCCCCACGCCACCCGCAGAGAGGCGGTCAGGTTCGTTGCCGGACTGCCTCGTAGAGCAGAGCGGTGGCGGCTGCGGAAACGTTGAGGGAAGCCGTTTGACCTTGTTGGGGCAGGGCGATATGACCGTCGCAGGAAGCCGAAACGCGCGGCCGCAGGCCTTTGCCCTCGCCCCCCAGGACCAGAACGGCGGGGCCGGTCAGGTCTGTGTCCCAAGGTGTCCTGCCAGCCTCGGCGTCGGCGCCCCAGATCCAGAAGTTGGCCTGCTTGGCTTCGGTGAGCCAGTCGGCGAGGTTGCGGACCCGGGCGATCGGGAGGTGCTCGACGGCGCCGGCGGAGGTCTTGCAGACGGTCGGCGTCACCTCGGCGGAGCGGCGGTCGGGGATTACAACGCCCGCGGCACCGGCAGCCTCCGCCGATCGACAGACGGCGCCGAGGTTGCGCGGGTCCTGGACCTGGTCCAGCGCAACCAGCAGGGCGTTCTCCCTGCCCAGCAGCTCCCCCGCCCCCACGTAGGGATAAGGATCGACCTCCGCCACCACCCCCTGGTGGTCGGGCGACCCGCAGAGCCGCTCCAGCTCCTCCGCCGACGCCTCAGGCGCCCGCCAAACCCGGTGCACCCGCCGCCTCCCTCGTTCCGCCTCAGCCACCGGCTGCGTGCCGTAGATCACCTGCGACGCATCCGACATTGACCCCCCTCTGGTGTGGTGAATGTCGGATGCGCGACCAAGGGGCATACCTAGCCTCTTGGGACCAGTTTCGCGCCCTCGGCCCCGTCGCGGACCTCCCAGCCCAGCTCAGCTAGACGATCGCGAATCTCATCGGCCCGCTCAAAGTCCTTGGCCGCCCGGGCCTGCTCCCGTTCCCCAAGCAGCTTCTGCGCCCCCTCGTCGGCCTCAGCTCCCTCATCCGGCTGGGTAAGGGAGCTGAGGCCGACGAGCGTGAGCATCTCCGCCAGCGCCAGAGCAGCCTCGTGCGCGGAGACATCGCCGCGGTTTGCTTCGCCAACAAGCTCAAACGCCTCGGCCATGGCTCGGGGAGTGTTGAAGTCATCCGCCAGGGCATCCCGAAAGGCGTGGAGACGGGCGACAGGGGGGGTCTCGCCGGAGCCTCCCCGCTGTTGCTCCGCCGAGACCCCCCCTCTCGCCCCCCCACCCACCGGGTTCTCTCGGAAGAAGTTCCGCAACCGCCCCACCTGCGCGACGGCCTGATCCATCTGCTCGGGCCCAAATGCCAGCGGCTGCCGGTAATGCCCGGAGATCAAGTAGGCGACGACCGCCTCGCGCCCGTAGCGATCCAACGCCTCGGACAGCTGAAAGATGTTGCCTTCGGATTTCGACATCTTCTCCGCCCCGGTCTCGATCATCCCGTTGTGCATCCAGACCCTGGCGAACGGCCGCCCCGCCCCCTCGGACTGGGCGATCTCGTTCTCGTGGTGCGGGAAGATCAGGTCCGAGCCGCCGCCGTGGATCGCGAAGGAGGGGCCCAGCTCCTGCTCGGCCATCACCGAGCACTCGATGTGCCAGGCAGGCCGCCCCGGCCCCCAGGGCGAATCCCACGAGGTGTCCTCGTCGGGCTTGCGCGCCTTCCACAACGCGAAGTCGAGCGGGTCCTCCTTGAGCGACTCCGAGCCGGCCTCCTCGCCCTGGTCCATGTCCTCGGTGCGACGGTTGGAGAGCTTGCCGTAGCCCTCGAAGCTGCGCACCCTGAAGTAGACGTCGCCGCCCGACTCGTATGCGCAAGCGGCCTCGATCAGGTCGGCGATCAGCGCGACGATCCCCTCGATCGTCTCGGTCGCCAGCGGCTCCGCGTCGGGCCTGCCGAGACCCAGGCGATCGGTGTCCCCGAGATAGGCCCGGGTCATCCGATGTGCGAACTCGGCCGACCCCTCCCCCGCCTCGCGAGCGGCAGCGTAGATCTTGTCGTTGACGTCGGTGACGTTGACGACCAGCTTCGCCCGGTACCCCTCCGACTTCAAAAACCGTGCCAAAAGCGAAAAAACAACGAACGGCCGAGCGTTCCCGATGTGGATCCGGCTGTAGACCGTGGGCCCACAGGCGTAGATCCCGACCTCGGCATTGGCGTCGAGTGCCACCAGCTCCCCGCTGAGGGTGTCACGTATTCGAACCTCCCGCATGCGCTAGATGCTATGCGCATCTCCGCGGGTGGCGTGGGGGAAGGGGGGTCGAGGACGGACCGTGGCCCGCCCGCAGCGCCCCCCTTCCCCCGCGACAGGACCCGCGGCCGACCGCGTCGGTCCTAGAACGTTCGGTATCCGGAGCCCGAAGCAGCTGCTTCTCGACGGGCCCACGACGGCGCGGTTGCATCCGCGGCGGCAAGAGCCTCGCGGCGTGCCCGCGATGCGGTCGCCTTGATCTCCTCCTCGGCGGCCTCGCGGACCCGCTCCTCGCGCTGCTCGGCCTGCACCCTGATCCGCTCGGACTCGGCTTTCAGCGCCTCCTCGGCGCGCGCCCTCGCCTGCTCGGTCGCCTCGCCTTCGACCTTCTCGACCAGCGACCGCACGCGCTCCTCGGCCTCACGCCGCACGTCCACGGTGCCCTGCATCACGCGCTCCTCGATCTCGGCCTCGAGGCGCAGGGCGAGCTCGTGCGCCTCGCTCGCGGCCGCCTCAGCTTCGGCGGCACGCTGCTCGGCCGCGGCAACGCGCTGGTCAGCATCCAGCTTGGCCCGGTCGAACGCCTCTTCGTAGCGCTTCTCCGCCTCACGTTCTGCTTTCTCAATCTCAGCGGCCAGCGACTCTTCTGCTCCCTCGCGGACCGACGCCAGCTCCGCTGCGAGCGCTTCCCGATCGCCTAGCGCGCGCTCTCGGGCCTGCTCGAATGCCTTCTCGGCGCGATCCCGCGCCTCCTCGGCACGCGTCGCCCGCGCCTCGGCCTCGCGCCTGCGGTCGCGCTCGACGGCAATGCGCTCGCGGCCTTCCTCGCCGAGCTTGCGCAAGGTCGCCATCGCCCGCTCCTTCAGCTCGGCGCGAACCTCCTCGCTGCGCGCCTCGGCCCTGGCGACCCGCTCCTCGCTCACCCGGACCCACTCCAGCGCCTGGCTAGCCGTCTCGCGCAGCTCCTCAGTAGCCGCGCCAACCGCCTTCAAATGCCTCGCAGGCTCACCCATTGGCATTGCAACCTACAACCGCCATCGGAAGCTCCAAACCCCCTGCCGCCGGCGATCTCGCAATTAGCGACATCCGCACCGTTACGGGCCCTGTCCGGTAGGAAGCGGGGACCTGAGAGGGCCGTCGGGGGAGGCCCCTACACCGACTGCTGCGAATGCCGCTCGTGCAGCTCTCTCTTCAAGACCTTGCCGGTGGCGTTCCTAGGCAGCTCGTCCATGAACTCGATCTCGCGCGGCGACTTGTAGGAGGCGAGGTTGGCCTTGACGTGCGCCTGCAGCTCCTCCGCGGTGACGTCGGCCCCGGAGGCGATGACGACGAATGCCTTCAGCCGCTGGCCGAACTCCTCGTCCTCGACCCCGATCACCGCGACCTCGACCACGGCGCCGTGGTCGGCGAGCAGATCCTCGACCTCACGCGGGAACACGTTCTCCCCGCCTGAGACGATCATCTCGTCGTCGCGGCCGTCGATGAAGAGCCGCCCGGCGGAGTCGAGGTGGCCGACGTCGCCGCTGCAGAGCAGTCCGTCGATCGCCTCTTTGCCACCGCCGCCGGTGTATCCCTCGAAGGACATTTCGTTGCCGACGAAGATCCGACCGACCTCGCCGGTCGGGACCTCTCGACCCGCCTCGTCGTAGAGCTTGACCACCGTGCCGCGCGGCGCCCGCCCCGCGGTGCCCGGCGCCGCCCGCAGATCCTCCGGGGTGGCGACGGTCGCATAGGCGACCTCGGTCGAGCCGTAGAGGTTGTAGACGGTGTCGCCGAAGCGGTCCATCCACTCCGTGGCCAGCTCGCCCGGCAGGGTCGAGCCGGAGACCGAGGTGATCCGCAGCGAGGAGAGGTCGTAGGCGTCGAGCGTCTCCGCGGGCAGCCGCAGGATGCGCTGCAGCATGACCGGCACGACAGCGAGGACCTGGGCGCGGTGCTCCTGGATCGCGGCCAGCGTGCCCTCCTCGTCGAAGCGACGGCGCAGGACCATCGTCGAAGCGGTGGGCAGGCTCATGACGAAGTGGAAGAAGCCCCAGGAGTGGAAGAGCGGCGCCGCGATCATCATCGTCTCGCGAGCCCGGAAGGGAATCCTGTCGATCAGCGCGGCCAGCGACAGCAGGCCGTCGGGGCTGGAGCGCTGCGCCCCCTTCGGAGTGCCGGTGGTGCCCGAGGTGAGGATGACGAAGCGCGGTTTGTCGGGAGGCGGCTTGAGGTT
This sequence comes from Solirubrobacterales bacterium, assembly GCA_036376915.1. Classification (GTDB taxonomy): domain Bacteria; phylum Actinomycetota; class Thermoleophilia; order Solirubrobacterales; family 70-9; genus VRUE01. The sequence continues at coordinate 9,884 of DASUZK010000110.1, read as the reverse complement.
GGAGTCGTCGTTGGCGGCGATCAGGGAGTCCAGGGTGTGCGCCTCCGGCTTCCCGTCGGCCCAGGCGACGATGCGCTCGATGCCGTCGTCCACGCCCTCGAGCAGCCCGGCGAACTCTTCGTCGTAGACGAGTGCCTTGGGCCTCTCCCTCCGCGTCACCTCCACCAGCTGGGGGCCGGCGAACATCGTGTTGAGATAGAGCGCGCTGGCGCCGATCTTCGCCGCCGCCAGGGTGGCCTCGATGAAGCCGCGGTGGTTGCGGCACATGATGCCGATGCCGTCGCCATGCCCGATCCCCATGCCGGCGAAGGCATGGGCGAGCGCGTTGGTGCGGCGGTGCATCCGCTCGAAGGTGAGCGAGCCCCGTTCGTCGATCAGCATCGTCTCGTGCGGGTATTTGTGCGCCGCGGTGGCGACGCCGGTCGCCGGCGAGGCGCCCCAGCGGAGGAAGGTGGCCGCGACCTTGGCGGCCCTGTCGGGCCGCGAGAGGCCGAGGACGCCGGCCTCGCGCAGAACCTTCACCTCGAAGACCGAGTCGGAGACGGACTGGCGCGCGCCAGCAGCTATGGAGCCGAGCTTCCCCACGGAGCGAGAAGGTTATTCGCTATCGACAGAGGCCACCGCGATGCAGGCGACCCCCTCTCCACGCCCGATCCAGCCCATGCCCTCGTTGGTGGTGGCCTTGACGCTGACCCGAGCCGAGGTCGCCTCGGCCAAGGTCCGCTCCATCTCCGCGCGGAAGGGGCCGATGCGCGGCTCCTCGCAGACGAGCGTCGCGTCGACGTTGACGATCCGACCGGAGACCGTGCCGACCACCGTGCGCAACAGGTCGATCGAGTCGGCGTCGCGCCAGCGGTCGTCGTCGTCGGGGAAGAGCGTGCCGATGTCGCCCATCCCGGCGGCGCCGAGCAGGGCGTCGATCACCGCGTGGGTGAGCACGTCGGCGTCGGAGTGGCCGGCGAGGCCGCGTGCGTGCTCGATCTCGACCCCGCCGAGGACCAGGCGGCGCCCCTCGGCGAAGCGGTGGCTGTCGTAGCCGATGCCGACGCTCATGGATTCAATCCTCGCGCACCTCGGCGCCGAGCGGCTCCAGCCGGCGCTGCCGCCCTTCGAAGACGCAGATCTCCCCCACGCCGAGCTCGCCGAGGAACCCGACCGCGTCCCCGTAGCGATAGCCGACGTGCTCTGGGTGGTGGGCGTCGGAGGAGAGCGCGAAGGCGGCCCCGGCCTCGACGCACATCTCGGCGAAGGCGCGGGCGGGGTAGATCTCGCCAACCGGCTTGCGCAGGCCGGCCGTGGAGACCTCGACCGCGATGCCGCTCTCCGCGATCGCCTCGACCGCCGGCTCGTAGAAGTGCCGCGGATCGCGCTCGGGCATCGGCCGGGCGGCGCCCCAGACCTTGACCAGGTCGGGATGGGCGAGGACGTCGAAGAGGCCGGAGCGGGCGCACTCGGCCAGAGCGTCGAAGTAGCGGCGCCACACCTCGTCTGCGTCCCCCCTGCGGTCCCAGACGTCCCAGCCCTCGTGGTCGACCGCGGCCTCGCCGACGAAGTGGACCGAGCCGACCACGTAGTCGAAGTCCCGTGCCTCCAGCATCGTCGCGGTGCGGTCCTCGGCGCCGGGGACGAAGTCGCACTCGATCCCGAGCCGCAACGGCGTCCCGCGGACGAACTCGCAGTAGGCGTCGAGGTCGTCGCGCGCCTGTTCCTGCCAGAACGGGTGGCGCCAGACGTCGAGCGCCTGGGTAAAGCGGTAGACGTGCTCGGAGACGCCGAGCTCCTCGATCCCGGCCTCGCGGGCGGCCGCCAGGTAGCGGTCGACGTTCTCGCGGGTGAAGAAACGCTCGGGTGGGGTATCCGTATCGTCCGGGCGCAGGTGAAGGTGGTAGTCGGTGAGCATCGAGGGCGCAGGGTAGGCGACCCGGGGCGCGGATACGCTGACGCCATGGTCCACCTGAGGATCGTCGTTCCCGAAGACCGCTGCCAAAAGGTCCTCGACCTGCTCGAAGCGGCCCCGTCGACCTCCAACCTCGTCTTCCTGCCCGGCGCCGCCCGCCAGCCTCGCGGCGACGTGGTCCTCTGCGACATCGCCCGCGAGGAAGCCAGCGTCCTGATCGAGGACCTGAAGGAGCTGGGGGTGGCACGCGACGGCTCGATCGCGCTCGAGCAGATCGACTCGCAGCTCTCCGACGCCGCCGACCGGGCCGAGAAGGCGGCACGCGGAATGCCCTCGGACGCGGTCGTCTGGGAGGAGGTCGAGGCACGCACCTCGGAGACCACCGAGCTGGGCGGCAACTTCCTCGTCTTCATGGTCCTCGCCTGCCTGATCGCCTCGGTCGGCATCTTCCTCGGCTCGCCGATCCTGATCGTCGGGGCAATGGTCGTGGGCCCCGAGTTCGGTCCCCTGGCGGGCCTCTGCGTCGCCGCCGTGGAGCGCCGGCCCCGCGTCGCCCTGCGCTCGCTGGCCGCCCTGGCGGTGGGGTTCCCGGTCGGCATCACGGCCGCCTTCCTGTTCACGCTGATCTGCGTGGCCACGGGGCTCGTCGACGCCGATTTCAAGAGCATCCAGAATCCACTCACACGGTTCATCGCCGAGCCCGACACGTTCTCCTTCGTCGTCGCCGCTTTCGCAGGAGCGGCGGGAGTCCTCTCCCTGACCTCCGCCAAGTCCGGGGCGCTGATCGGGGTGCTGATCTCGGTCACGACGATCCCCGCGGCGGCGAACATCGGCGTCGCCGCGGCGCTCGGCAACTGGGACGACTGGGTCGGCGCGATGACGCAGCTCTCGGTCAACCTGAGCGCGATCGTGCTCGCCGGCGTCATCACCCTCTACATCCAGCGCAGGCTCTATGAGCGGCGAAGGCAGCGCCACATGAGCGACGGGCTGCGCGCGGCCGCCGGCCTGCCCGAGGAGCCGCCGCCGACCGGCAGGTCGTCGCGGTGATCCGCCAGCTGGGGATCCTCCTCGCCGCCTTCGCCGGCGGCACGGCCCTGGCCGGGGCCCTCGGCGCAGCCAGCCTCGGCGTCGCCCTCGGGGTCGGACAGCTCTGCTTCGTCGCCGCCCTCGCCTGGGCCCTACTGATCTGAGCGCTCCGAGAGGAGCTGCTCCGCCAACCGCAGGTCGAGCGGCGTGGTCACCTTGAGGTTCTCGGGCGAGGAGGGATGGATCAGCACCCGCCCTCCAGCCGCCTCGACCAGCATCGCCTCGTCGGTCGCGGCCGCGACCCGCTCCGGATCGTCGGCGAGCGCCTCGCGCAGCGCCGCGACCCTGAAGACCTGGGGCGTCTGCGCCGCCCACAAGCGGTCGCGATCCAGGGTCGACCCGACGACGAGTCCTGCATTTGCCCCGTCCTGCGTGGTCAACGCAGGATTCGCCCCGGTATCGGCGCTCGAGACCTGCTTGACCGTGTCGGTAACCGGGGCCGCGGCGATGGTGCCGGCGGCCTCCGGATCCGAGGCGAGGGCCGCAATCGCGCCCTCGATCAGCTCAGGCGTAACCAGCGGCCTCGCCGCGTCGTGGATCGCCACCAGCTCGGTGTCGACCGCCCGCAGGGCGTTGGACACCGATTCGGCGCGGGTGGCGCCACCGTCGACCACGGCGACGTCACCACCCCCGAGATCGTGCGCATGCCCCGGCGGGCAGGCGACGACGATCGAGTGGACCGACGGCGCGGCGCGGAAGGCCGCGATCGACCACGCGACCATCGGCCTCCCGGCCAGCGGCACGAAGGCCTTCGGGCCGCCGGCTCCGAGCCTCTCCCCGGAGCCGGCGGCCGCGAGGACCGCGGTGACGCTGCCGGCGCTACGCGGTCGCCGTGGCGGCGAAGCGCTCCTCCAGCAGGCCGTCGAGGTACTCCTCCGCGCCCTCCTCGTCCTTATCGAGCGCGTACATGAACTCCGAGGCGAGGATCTTCTTCGCCCGTGTGTACATCTGCTTCTCACCGGTGGAGAGGCCCTTTTCCATCTCACGAATCGCGAGGTTGCGGACGACCTCGGCCAGCTCGAACACGTCGCCGGTCTTGATCTTCTCGCGGTTGTACTTGAAGCGCCGGTTCCAGTTCTTCGGCATGTCGGACACCTCATCCGTGAGGACGTCCGTGACCTTCTTGATTTCCACCTCGTCGATCACCCGCCGAAGACCGGCAACACCGGCGTTCTCGCAGGGAACCATCACCGTGAGTTCGTTGTGGAGGATTTTGATCGTCAGGTAGTCCCGCTCCTCCCCCATCAGCTCGCGAGACTCCTTCTTCAACACAAGGCCGGCGCCGTGGTGGGGATAGACGACCTTGTCCCCCTCTTCGAAGTCGCAGACATAAGGGATGTCGGACTCGAAGCCCACCTCCATGGCCTCCTCTGCTAGCTCAGAAATCGGGTGCTCCTTTCTTGTTCGACGGCGCCAATCGCCGTTCAGCTCTGTAGGTACCGGTCAACCAGATCGACCTCCTGGAGCCTGCGCAGGCCCTCGCGGATGTCCTTGGCCCTGGTCGGGCCGACATCCTCGACAGCCTCCAGATCGGCGTCGGAGGCAGCCAGGACCTCCTCCAGCCCACCCAGCTCGCGGATGATCTTCTGGACGACAAGCTTGGGGATGCGCGGCACGCGGCCGAGCACGCGGTAGCCCCGCGGGGCGACCGGGAAGTCGAGGGTGTTGAGCTTGCGGTCGTAGCCGAGCAGCTCGGCGAGACGGCCGAAGTCGAGCACGTCCTGGTGCGGCAGTCGCGCCAGCGACTGAAGCACCGTCGCCAGGTTCCCCTCGGAGTCTTCGACGCTGTAGTCGCGGATCAGGGCCGACTTGTCGGTGGCGACGCCGACCATCGTCTCCTCCAGCTGCATCTCGATCAGGCGGCCCTCGGTGCCGAGCTCGACGATGTAGCGCTCGACCTCAACCGCCATCCGGGTCACCAGCTCGGCGCGCTGGAGGACGGCGAGCGCGTCGTAGAGCACCCCACCCCCCTCGAACTCGAGCACGGTGAGCCGGTTGGATACCTGGTCGAGCCGGGCGCGGTACTTGTCGAGGGTCGCCAGGCCCTGGTTCGCCTTGGCCAGCACCGCGGGGATGTCCTGCAGGATGTACTTCGTCCCCTCGACGTAGAGGGAGACGACGTCGCGGCGCTGCGAGATCGCGATCACCAGCGCCTCGGTCTGTTTGGAGACGCGCTCGGCCGTGCGGTGGCGGGTGCCCGTCTCGGCCGAGAGGATGGTCGGATCGGGCATCAGCTGGACGTTGGCCCAGGCGATCTTCGTCGCCTCGGCGTTGAGCACGATGGCGCCGTCCATCTTCGCCACCTGGTACAGCATCGCCGGCGTGTAGTCGATGTCGAGCCTGATCCCCCCGGAAAACAGATGGGAGATGTCGCCCGGATCGCCGACGACGATCAGGCCGCCGGTGCGGGAGTGGACGATGTTGTCGAGCCCCTCGCGCAGGGCGCCGCCCGGCGCGACCACATCGAGAGCTCTCAGTAGGCGGGGGTCTTGGCGTTCGGACAACTCATGAAGCTCATCCCCAGGAAGTGCTGACATCGCCATTTAGGATGGCAAAAACCGCTTTGGAATGCGGTGTGGGCAAATCCAAGTGGACAGGTCGGGATGGTCGTTGTCAAGGAGTCTCGTCACCCAAGCCCGCAAGTCCCGCGATCAGAGGTGGAAACGACGGTGGTGGCGGTGGTGCTGGAGGTCCTCGGCTCGCGGATCGCCGGCAACCGCGGGGTCGGGACCGGGCGAGTCGGGATCGCGCACGAACCTCCAGGTCAGGGCCGTGCCGAGGGCGCAGAGGCCGACCGATACCCAGGTCGAGCCGGCCACCGCATCGGCAAAGGAACCGCCTCCCCCGCGCAGGGCGTGGAACACGGCACCGGTCGCGGCGAGGGCGATCGTGCCCGCCATCACCCGGTCCATCGCCAGCACGCCGGAGGCGATGCCCACCTTCTCGGCCGGCATGGCCGCCATCGCCGCGGTCGACATCGGCGCGTAGACGAGGCCCAGGGCGATCCCGAACAGCAGGAAGCCGGCCAGCAGCAGGCCATATGAGCTGGAGGCCTCCAGGCGGGTCAGCACGAGCAGGCCGGCAACCCCGCAGAACATTCCCGCCGTCATCAGGCCGCGAGCGCCGAAGCGGGCGATCAAGCGGCCGGAGAGGGGCGAGATGACGACCATCGGCACCGTGATCGGCATGATCATCAGGCCGCTCAGCACTGCCGAGTGGCCGCGCACGTCCTGGAGGTACTGCGGCTGGAAGAACATCACGGCCCAGTAGGAGCCGACCAGGGCGAAGGCCGCCGCACAGGCGCCGAAATAGGGCCCGTTGCGAAACAGCGCGAAGTCGACGATCGGCTCGCGCGAGCGGTGCTCGATCCGCCAAAAGAACCAGAGCGCCGCCAGGCCGCCGAGCGCGAGCGCAGCCGTCGTGGCCCCGCTCCATGCCCGGCTCTGGATCAACGCCAGGATCACCGCGGTGAGGCCGAGGCTGAGCGCGAGCAGGCCGGGGACGTCGACGTGGCGCCCCGAGCCAGGGTCGGTGGACTCATGCGCGGCCAGGGCCATGATCGCGATCCCGACGGCCGCGATCGGCAGGTTGATCCAGAAGATCGCCCGCCAGTCGATTTCGACCAGGAGCCCGCCGACAAGCGGCCCGATCGCCAGGGCCAGGGCCGAGATCGCCGCCCAGATGCCCAGCGCGCGAGCCTGCTTGCCGGCCGGAAACGCGTTGCAGACGATCGCCAGCGAGAGGGGCAGCATCGGCGCCGCGCCAATGCCCTGCAGCACCCGGCCCGCGATCAGCGCCTGCTGGTCGCCGGCGCTGGCGGAGAGCACCGAACCGAGGGCGAAGAGGGTCATGCCGGCGAGGAACAACCGCTTGCGACCGAACATGTCGCCGAGCCGCCCAGCCGTGACGACCAGGATCGTGATCGCGAGCAGGTAGCCGTTCATCGCCCACTGCAGGCCCTCGGCGCTCGCCCCGATGTCGCGCCTGATGCTGGGCAGGGCGAGGGCGACGACGGTCGAGTCGAGCATCAGGATGAAAAGGCCGGAACAGGCCCCGATCAGGGTCCACCAGGGCCGGTTCCTTTCGCTGATGCGCATCGCCGCGACGCTATCCGCCCGCACGGATGCACCGGGGAGCTACGAAGCGATCAGGTCGCGATCGGGGTCGATGCCCCAGCGCCCGCCGACCGCCGCGAGCTCGTCGCTGAGCGACCAGCGATCGGGTCGCTCCTCGCCCTCGTGCTGCGGGTTGGCGCCCTTCAACGCCATGCTGCCGGTGTTGTCGCCGATCACGCGAATCGCGGCGACGTCGTCGGCGGTTAGTCGCTGCTCAGCCGGCAGATGCGCCAGTTCAAGTCGCTTTGCCTCGATCGGGCAGGCCTTGGGGTGTGTCTCCTGTATCAGGGTCGGGACGACGCACTCGACCGCTGGGTGGGCGAGGTTCCACTGGCAGGCAAGCTGGATGAAGGTGAGCCTGGCCCGTTCGGCGAAGGGCTGAAGCCGCTCCAGCTTCTCCAGCCCCACCTCGATCCAACCTTCCGGGCGGAAGGCGCGGTGGTCGCCCCTGGCGAGCTCCATGCCTGGCACGACATCTCCCCAGAAGAGACCGCCGTAGTCGACGACCCGGGTGATCACCTTGACCCCATTGCGCTCCGCGGCCTCAAGGCATAGCTCCCCGGGCCAGGGCTCGAACGGGTTGAGGATGATCATCGCCCAGTCGATCCGCTCGCCGAAGCGCTCGAGGCAGGCGATCAGATCAAGCGTGAAGCCATTGGCCGGCCCTGGCGCAACCCCGATCTGTGCGGTCAGCCCGGCCTCGCGCAACGCCGACATCCCGTCCCAGACCGCCTCGCTCGAGTAGCCGATCCGGTCCGGGTTGTGGAGCAGCAACAGGTCGAAGGAGCTGACGCCGATCCTCTCCAGGCTCCGCTCCGCCGCCATCTTCAGGTAGTCCGCATACCCGTCCTCCCCCCTCAGCCGAGGATCGGTGAAGCGCGGAAACCCCCGCGGCCCGTCCCGCTCCCCCTCGTAGAAGTCATGCCCAACCGCCCCGACCAGGCAGTACTCCTCCCGCGGCACCCCAACCAGCGCCCGCCCCAACAGCTCATCCGCCTCCCCCTGCCCATACGTGTCAGCAGTCAGAACAGTGTCGATCCCCCCACCGGGCCTCAACAGCTCCACCAACCGGCCCTCGTCGACGGCCTCCCCGAAACGCAGGAACCGCCCCCCGCTCCAAGTGCCTATCGCCGTGCGACCCGGTTCACGCATGACCAGAACCATATTCCCGCAGCTCGCGCGGGTGGCGTGGTAGGGGGAACCGCCCCCGAGGAAGCTTTAGCTACCGCAGGGGGTGGTGGGTCCCCTGCCACGACAGGACCCGCGCGCCATCGACTATGGAACTAGTCGGCCTCCGGCTTGGGCTCGACGGGATCTGGCCCTTGATCGTCGCCGGCCTCTGGGCCCTCGTCCTTCTTGGCGGCCGCGCCGACGCCGACCTTCTCCGGCTCGGGCTTCGCTTTTTTCGCACGGGGCTTCTTCGGCTTTACGATCTTGAGGCTGAGCGGGCGGTCCTCCTCGTCGCCGGAGGCGTCGCGCTCGACTATCACGGTCGAGCCCGGCGTCATCTCGCCCTGGCGCAGCACTTCGTCGGCGAGCGGGTCCTCGATGTAGCGCTGGATCGCGCGGCGCAGCGGACGGGCCCCCATCGAGGGGTCCCAGCCTTTGTCGACCAAGAGGTCCTTCGCATCGTCGGTCAGCTCCAGCTGCAGCTCGTGCTCGGCGACCTGGACGCGGACCCGGTTGATCATCAGGTCGATGATCTCCTTGACCTCTTCCTTGGCCAGCTTGTGGAAGACGATCACCTCGTCGATCCGGTTGAGGAACTCGGGCCGGAAGACTTTCTTCAGGTCGCTCATGATCCGGTTCTTCATGTCGTCGTAGGACATGCCGGTCTCGTCGGCGACGGTGAAGCCGATCGAGGTGTTCTTGGCGATCTCCGAGGCGCCGATGTTCGAGGTCATGATCACGATCGCGTTGCGGAAGTCGACCGTGCGCCCCTGGGCGTCGGTGAGCCGCCCGTCCTCGAGGATCTGCAGCAGGATGTTGAAGACGTCGGGATGGGCCTTCTCGATCTCGTCCAGCAGCAGCACCGAGTAGGGCTTGCGCCGCACGGCCTCGGTCAGCTGACCCCCCTCGTCGTAGCCGATGTAGCCCGGCGGCGAGCCGACCAGGCGGCTGACCGCGTGCTTCTCCATGTACTCGGACATGTCGATCCGGATCATCGACTCCTCGTCGCCGAAGAGGAACTCGGCCAGGGTGCGGGCGAGCTCGGTCTTGCCGACCCCGGAGGGGCCGAGGAAGATGAACGAGCCGGCCGGGCGCTTGGGGTCCTTGATCCCGGCGCGCGAGCGGCGGATCGCCTTGGAGACGGCGGTTATCGCAACCTCCTGGCCGATCACCCGCTTGTGCAGCTCCTCCTCCATGCGGATCAGCTTCTTGGTCTCGGCCTCGGTCAGTTTGAAGACGGGGATCCCGGTCCACATCGAGACGATGTCGGCGATCTCCTCCTCGCCGACCTCGGGCCGTTCGCCGTTCTCACCCTCGGCCCACTCGTCTTCGAGCTGGCGCTTGCGGGTGGTCAGCTGGCGCTCGGTGTCGCGCAGGTTGGCGGCCATTTCGAACTCCTGGGCCTCGATCGCGGCCTCCTTGTCGCGCCGCGTCGTCTCGATTTCCTCCTCGAGCTCGCGGTAAACCGGCGGCGTCGACATGCTCTTGATCCGCATCCGCGAGCCGGCCTCGTCGATCAGGTCGATCGCCTTGTCGGGCAGGAAGCGGTCGGAGATGTAGCGATCGGCAAGCTCGGCCGCGGCGGCCAAAGCTTCGTCGTTGATCGTCACTCGGTG
>DASUZK010000109.1:0-2495 GCA_036376915.1 Solirubrobacterales bacterium | reverse complement strand
CCGGGGAGGGCCCTTCTGAGGAACTTGTGAGACAACGGCGGTTGGAGGCCCACCATGTCCCCGGTGGCGTGTTCCGCAGAAGGGCCCTCCCCGGCCCCTTACCGCACAGCTGTGAGCAAATCCGCGATCGCGCGGATCTCGCGGAGGAGGCCGTCGAGCATTTCTGCGGTGTTGGTGTGGATCCGCCACTCGGCGTACTGGCGCTCCTGCTCGGCTTGGTCGAGGCGCTGCTCCAGCTCCCTGGTGCGGGCGTCGATCTTGTCGATGCGCTTGTTGAGGCGCTTCTCGGCTTTGCGAATTCGGCGCTTCAGCAGGGCGTTGCTCTCGTCGCGGATCGCGTCCAGCTCGCGGCGGAGGTTCGGGCCGTTGATTGCGTTCTCCTGCTCGGCGAGCATCTCCTCGACGCCGACGCGGACCCGCTCTATCTCCTCGTGCAGGCGTTCTCGCGCCCGCTCCGCGGCCACCTCGGGAGGCTCGGGCAAGGGGTTGCCTGGGGTCGGGAACCGGTCCACCACCCCGCATGCTACGGACGATGGTGGCCGGAAATCCCGCTGACTATGGCTAGCGTTCGAGCGCGAACAGGCGGAAGCGGCCGACGGCCACCTCGTCGCCGTCCGCGACTCGCGCCCAGTCGACGATCTCGCCGTTGAGGAAGACGCCGTTGAGGCTGCGATCGTCGAGGATCCGCAGCGAGTCGGGCAGCTCTGAGACGATCAGGGCGTGGCGCCGCGAAACGCTGGGGTCGTCGAGGCGGATGTCGGCGGCCGCGCTGCGGCCGATCCGCGTCCAGCCCTGGTCGATCGGTTGGATCCGGATGTCGCCGTCGTCCTCGCGCCATGCGAGATAGCGGCCGGGGCGCGGCAGCCTCTCTCTCGCCACCTCCAGCCAGTCGTAGCCGGTGGTAGCGCTCGGGATCGCCAGCTCCGCGGTTTGGCCGTGGTCCTGCATCTGCTCGAAGATCGAGTCGCGCTGGAACTCGGACCTCCCGCAGCGGGGGCACTCGGGCATGCGATCGTCCTCGCGCAGCGAGAGCTGCGAACCGCACGAGGCGCAGAAATACGTTCCCGAACCCGGGAACTCGCCCTCGTCGATGCTGACAACGCTGGTGCCGGGACTGACACTGGTAACGATGGGGGTCTCCTTCCCGGCGCCTCCGGACGAAAATACTAGCGTTATGGACAAGGCGCTGCATCGGGGATTTCCCGCAGGGAGGGGGTCTGGGGGCGCTCGCACGCATAGAATCGCGCTCCCCATGGGCCCCGTCAGCGCAGAGGTCGAGATCGACGTTCCCCGTCAGAGCGTCTTCGACGCGATCGCCGATCTCTCCCTTCGGCCGGCTTTCACCGATCACTTCCTGACCGGCTTTCGCCTCACGCGGATCGAGCCCACCGGCGTTGGCGCCGGCGCGCGGTTTCGCATCGCCGTGAGGCCGCGACGGGTCTGGGCGGACACGACGATCGCCGAGGCCGAGCCCCCCCACCGGCTGGTCGAGCACGGCCACGGCGGCCGCGCCAACCGCATCCCCTCGACCACGCTGTGGGAGCTCACCGAGGGGCCGGGATCGCTGACGAAGGTGCGTGTCTCCTACTGGACCGAGCCCACGAACCCCGTCGATCGCACGCTCGAGATCTTCTCCGCCGCCTCGATCCCCTACGAGCGACGCTGGCGCGAGGCCCTGCGCCGCCTGCGCGAGCAGCTCGAGTCCGGCGAGCTGGCCGCCCCGCGCATGGCCGTCGCCGGCGGCAACCCTCACGCGACCGGTATTCCCTGATCAGCCTCCTATAGGCTCTCGCCGCCGATGTCCCGTCGTCACCGACTCTCCCAGCCCCTGCTCGCCGCGCTCGCCCTGGTGGCGCTGGCGCTTCTCGTCTCGGCTTGCGGCTACGAGAGCCACGAGACCGAGGTGGTCGAGGGCGAGCCGGTTGAGCTCGGGGAGCTCAGCTACAACGTGACCTTCTCCCGCTTCCTCAACCCGAACGACAACGAGGACTCCGCGTATCTGGTCGGTCAGCCGCCGCCACCCGAGGGCTCGTCCTACTTCGGCGTCTTCTTCGAAGTCCAGAACGAGAGCGAAGAGCCGCAGACCCTCGCCAAGTCGCTGACGATCGAGGACACCGACCACGAGACCTTCGACGCGATCCCGAGCGAAAGCCTCTACGCGCTGCCGCTCGGCGGCGAAGTCGAACCCCAGGAACAGATCCCGGTCCTCGACTCGACCCCCGAGCAGGGCTCGATCGAGGGCGCGCTGGTCCTCTTCGAGCTACCCGAATCGGCCTCGCAAAACCGCCCCCTGATCCTCCACATCCCAGGCCCCGGCGGCCCCGCAGAGGTCACACTCGACCTGTAAGCGGCTGGGGTGGAGGAGCCTGGCCATCCTCCAGTCGAATTGAGCACCGCGCACAAGCGCGGTGCAACCAAGAGCGCGGCCTACGGCCGCGCAATCACCGGCGAAACGATCGGGTGTGGCGACTTATCCGTGAAATGGACGGATAAGT
>DASUZK010000108.1:0-10236 GCA_036376915.1 Solirubrobacterales bacterium | reverse complement strand
AAAACACTCCAGCGAGGCTCCCGCCGAGCGTTTTGGGGAGGGGCACCCGGCGTCCCCCCAACAACCTAAGCGTCCTCCCGAACCCCACCCATCTCCGTGAACACCGCCGTCGTCCCGCCGTCCTCGCGCTGCTCGTCCGCGATCACATGCGAGACCGCGTTGATCAGGGCAAGGTGGGTGAAGGCCTGGGGGAAGTTGCCGAGGTGGCGCCCGCTCCCTGCCTCCAGCTCCTCGGCGTAGAGATCGAGCCAGCCAGCCGCCTCCAGCAGACGCTCGCAGAGCGCCCGGGCACGGGCCGGCTCGCCGATCTCCGAGAGCGCGGAGACGAGCCAGAAGGAGCAGATCAGGAAGGTGCCCTCCTCGCCGCTGAGGCCGTCATCGGTCTCCTGCACCTTGTAGCGCAGGACGAGTCCGTGCTCGGTCAAGTCGTCGGCAACCGCCTCGACCGTGGCGCGGACGCGGGGGTCGCCGGGCGGGAGGAAGCGCAGCAGCGGCAGCAGCAGGATCGAGGCGTCGAGGGCGTCGGTGTCGTAGTGCTGGCGGAAGACCCCGTCGCGCACGCCCCGCTCGAGGATCTCGGCCTGGAACTCCTTGGCCGTCCGCTCCCACTTCTCGGCGACGTCCTCGAAGCCGAGGCTACGCGCGAGGCGGGCGCCGCGGTCGACCGCGACCCAGATCATCAGCTTCGAGGAGACGTAGTGCCGGGGCTCGCCGCGCGACTCCCAGATCCCTTGGTCGGGGTTCGGCCAGGCCTCGATCGCGGCTTCGACCTGGTAGCGGATCAGCTGTCGGTCGGCGGGAGTGCCGGTCCCGCGCAGCGCCTTCTCGTGCAGGTAGATCGAGTCGAGCAGCGCCCCCCAGACGTCGTTCTGGCGCTGGTCGAAGGCCCCGTTGCCGATCCGCACGGGCCTCGCCCCGCCATAGCCGCTGAGATGGTCGAGCGTGCTCTCGGTCAGGTCCTTCTCGCCCCCGATCCCGTACATGATCTGCAGGTCGGGGCATTCGCGGCAGACGTCGACGATGAAGCGCATGAAGTCGCGGGCCTCCTGGTCGAAGCCGAGCGTGTGCAGGGCCCAGAGGCTGAAGGTCGAGTCGCGGATCCAGCTGTAGCGGTAGTCCCAATTTCGTTCGCCTCCGGGCGTCTCGGGCAGGGACGTCGTGGGTGCCGCGAGGATCGCACCGGTCGGCGTGTAGGTGAGCCCCTTCAGCACCAGCGCCGAGCGCTGCAGGTGGATGCGCCAGGGGTGGTCGGGGAAGTCGCCGTCGCGTAGCCACTCGCGCCAGAACTCTTCGGTCGAGTCGAGCCTCTCCAGCGCCTCCGGGGCGCTGCGCGGGCCGCCCAGGTCTTCGTTGCCCCAGGTCAGCGCGCAGAAGCCGGTCTCGTTCTCGCGCAGCTTCATGGTCCCCCGGGCAACGCCACCCTCGAGCGAGAGCTCCATGTCGCTGGTCAGCAGCAGCTCCGTGCCGTCGCTCGCGCGCGCCACCGCTTCGCCCAGCTCGCCGCCGCGCCAGCTCGCCGGCTCGGTCCCGTAGGCGAAGCTCGGCAGGCACTCCATCTCCATCTCGACCTCGCCGTCGATGCAGGTCATCGTCCGCAGCAGGGAGCGATCGGACTCGTGTTCGGTGTCCGGTCGCCCGCGGTCGTCACCGGCGCTCACCCACTCGGCGATCGTCAACGCGTCGTGGATCACGACCCAGCCGGTGTCGGTCACCCAGGTCGTCTCGATCACCAGGGTGCCGGGCTCGTAGCGGCGACTGAGGGGAACGACGACGCTCCGGGGAGCGACCTTGAAGTGGCCGGCGTCGCGGTCGAGCAGTGCCGCGAAGGCGCTCGGCGAGTCGAAGCGGGGCAGGCAGAGCCACTCGACTGCACCGTCGTAGGAGACCAGGGCGCTGGTGTGGCAGTCGGAGAGGAAGCCGTAGCTGCCGATCGGCGGAAAGCGGTGGTTTTCCTGACCCAAAGCGAAAGCCAAGCTAGCAGCGGATGCGGGCGGCGGCCTCGCAAACCGCGTCGCTACGCTGAATCCGTGAGCCTGCCGTTCGCCCACTTCGCCGGTGCATTCGCGCCGATCGAGGTCTTGCCGCTGACAGTCGCGGGGATCCTCTACTGGCACCGGGTGACCGTTCTCTCCTGGGACGGCCGTCCCGTCCCCGTCTGGCGCCAGGCATGCTTCGGCTCCGGGCTGGCGATCGTCGCGATCTCGCTCTTCTCGCCGATCGGCCACATCGCCGAGGAGCTGGTGATCGGCCACATGGTCGAGCACCTGCTGATCGGCGACGTCGCCTCGCTGCTGCTGGTCCTCGGGCTGACCAAGTCGCTGCTGCAGCCGGTCCTCGCGATCCGTGCCTTCAACCGGCTTCAGGTCCTCGCCCACCCGCTCGTCGCCTTCCCGCTCTGGGCGCTGAACTTCTACCTCTGGCACATACCGGCCCTCTACGAAGCGGCCTACGGCGGGGCCCCGATCCACGCCCTGGAGCACTCCACCTTCCTCTTCTTCGGCTGCCTGATGTGGATGCCGGTGTTCGGGCCGCTGCCGAAGCCGGAGTGGTTCGGCGCCGCCTGGAAGGTCGGCTACGTGATCGGGGTTCGCTTCGCCGGCGCGATCCTCGGCAACGTGCTGATGTGGTCGGGGTCGGTGCTCTACCCGATCTACGCGCCGGGGGAGCGCTACTGGGGCATCTCCGCGGTGGCCGACCAGAGCACCGCCGGGGTGGTGATGATGATCGAGGGGACCTTCCTCGCCCTCGGCGTCCTCGCCTGGGTGTTCCTCGAGGTCGCCCGCGAAGGGGCCGAGAAGCAGCGGCTGCTCGACCTCGCCCACGACCGCGGCGTCCCCCTCGACGAGCGGCGGGCCCAGCGCGCGGTCGCGGCCGGTCACGGAGCCCGGCTCGAGCAGCGGATCGCCGGCGCCACAGATGAGCCCGAGCGCGACCCCGCCTGAGTCGAGGCCGCTGCTGGCGGCGCTCGTCTTCGTCGTCGGGGCGGCCAGCCTCGGCGCCGAGATCGCCGCCGCGCGCCTGCTGGCGCCCTACTTCGGCGCCTCGACGATCGTCTGGGCGAACACGATCGGCGTCGTCCTCGTCGCCCTCTCGGTCGGCTACTGGCTCGGCGGCCGTTATGCGGACCGTCACCCGCACATGCGTGGCCTCTGCCTGCTCGTCCTCGCGGCGGCATTGCTGATCGCGGCCGTGCCCTTCGCGGCGCGGCCCTTCCTCGGCTTCTCGGTCGACGCCTTCGACAGCGTTTCGGTCGGCGGCTTCGCCGGCTCCCTCTTCGGGGTGCTGGTGTTGGTCGCGGTGCCGGTCACCCTGCTCGGCGCCGCCGCCCCCTGGGCCGTGCGGCTCGCGGTGGCCGACGTCGAGGGCTCCGGCGAGGTGGTCGGGCGGCTGTACGCGACCTCGACCGCCGGCTCGCTGGTCGGCACGATGCTGGCCGCCCTGCTGCTCATCCCCTTGCTGGGCACCCAGCGCACCTTCCTCGTCTTCGCCCTGGCGCTCGCCACCGTCGCCGCGCTGGGCCTCGGCTGGCGCTTCGCCGTCGTCCCAGTCGCCCTCGCCCTCGCCGTCTCGCTACCGGTCGGCACGATCAAGGCCGCCGACACCGGCCGCGTCCTCTACGAGGCCGAGACCGTCCACGAGTACGCACGCGTGGTGGAACGACCCGACGGCGTTCGCGTCCTCGAGCTCAACGAGGGCCAGGCCGTGCACTCGCTCTACCGCCCCGGCAGCTTCCTGACCGGCGACTACTGGGACGCTCACCTCGTCCTGCCCTTCGCGGGCCGGTCACGGCCGCCGCGGCGGATCGCGATCCTCGGCAACGGCGCCGGCACGGTGGCGCGGGCGTTCGGCCACTTCTTCCCCGAGACCGCGGTGGACGCGGTCGAGATAGACGCTGAGCTGACCGAGCTGGGCCGGCGCTTCTTCGACCTGCGCAATCCGCGCATGCGCACCTTCGCCGAGGACGCCAGGCCCTGGCTGCGGCGTGCGCGGGGCGGCTACGACGCGATCATGCTCGACGCCTATCGGCAGCCCTATATCCCCTTCTACCTGGCGACGCGGGAGTTCTTCGAGCTGGCCCGGGAGCGGCTCGCTCCGGGCGGCGTCGCGATCGTCAACGTCGGGCACCCCGAGGGGAGCACGGAGCTGGAGCGCGTCCTGGGGCGGACGATGGCCAGCGCCTTCCCTCGCGTCCTGCGCTTCGCGGTGACGCCGACGAACACGCTGCTGGTGGCGGGGGAGGGGCAGGTCTCGGCGGCGCGGCTGCGAGGCAGGGCGGGGTCGCTGCCGTCGCGGCTGTCGCCGCTCGCGCTGGAAGTCGCCGAGGGGCTGTCGCCGCGCCTCACCGGCGGCGAGGTCTACACCGACGACCGCGCCCCCGTCGAGTGGCTCGTCGACTCTTCCCTGCTGGAATACGCGAATGGCGAGTAGTCCCCTGACCCGCGTGCGAGCCTGGCTGGTCACCGGTTCGCCTGGCCGCGGCCTCGCCTTCGCGATCGACTTCGCCCTCGCCCTGCGCACCATGTTGGCTCAGCGGCTAGGGTCCCGCGACCAATGAAGACCGAGGTCAAAGAGCTGCCCGACTCGCGCGTGCGGGTCGACGTCGAAGTTCCCGCCGAGAACGTCGACCGCGGCGTCTCCCGTGCGGCGCGCGGCCTGGCGCGGGAGATGCGGATGCCCGGCTTCCGCGCCGGCAAGGCGCCGCCCTCACTGGTGGTCCAGCGCCTCGGCTACGGCACCGTCCTGCAGGAGGCGATCCGCGAGTCGCTCCCCGAGTGGTACGAAGAGGGCCTGCTGCGCTCCGGGATCAGCCCGGTCGGGGATCCCCAGATCGAGATCGTCACCGCCCCCGAGGCAGAGGGAGAGCCGCTCAGCTTCAAGTTCGAGATCGGCGTGCGGCCGAAGGCCTCTTTGGGCGAGTACAAGGGCCTCGAGGTGGGGCGCGCGCAGCCCGAGCCGTCCGAGGAGATCGTCGAGCGGGAGATCGAGCGCATCCGCGAAGGCTTCGCCAAGCTCGAGCCGGTCGAGCGAGTGGCCGCCGACGGGGACGTGCTGCTGATCGACTACGAGGGAACGGTCGACGGCAAGGCCTTCGAAGGCGGCAAGGAGGCGGACCGCATGCTCGAGCTGGGCAGCGGCCGCTTCATCGAGGGTTTCGAGGCGCAGCTGACCGGCGCCAGCGGGGGCGAGCAGCGTGAGGTGAAGGTCACCTTCCCAGAGGACTACCAGGCGGAGGACCTGGCGGGCAAGGACGCGGTCTTCGCCGTCGAGGTGAAGGAGGTGAGGGAGAAGGTCCTCCCTGAGCTCGACGACGAGTTCGCCGCCGAGGCCTCCGAGTTCGAGACCCTCGACGAGCTGCGCGCCGACATCGGCAAGCGCGTCGCCGAAGCGGTCGACGAGCGTGCCGAGCAGGACTTCCGCGTCGCCGCCGTCGACGCCGCCGTCGACGCGGCAACCGTCGAGCTGCCGGACGAGCTCGTCGCGGCGCGGGCGGGGGAGCGGCTGGAGCGCTTCGAACGGCAGATCGCCGGCCAGGGGATGAGCCCGGACGCCTTCCTTCAGATGCAGGGCAAGACCCGCGAGGAGCTGCTCGAGGAATCCAGGCCGGACGCCGAGCGGGACCTGAAGCGCGAGGCCGTGCTCGCCGCGATCGCCGAGGCGGAGGAGATCGAGGTCTCCGAGGGGGAGATGATCGAGGCGCTGGCTCACACGGCCGAGCACGAGCGCACGACGCCCGAGAAGCTGCTGAAGCGCCTGCGCGAGAACGGCCGCGAGGCGATGGTGCGCGAGGACATCCAGGTGCGCAAGGCGATCGACCTGATCGCCGACTCAGCGCAGCCAATACCGCTCGAGCAGGCCGAGGCCCGCGAGAAGATCTGGACTCCGGAGAAGGAGAAAGAGGAGAAGGGCGAGCTCTGGACCCCGGGCGAGGGCGGCTCCTAGCCGGAAATACGATTTTCCGAGTGCGAATTTTCGTGCAGAGGTAAAAAAGCGATACCCAATACCGATTAGGTATCGCGAATGAATCATTTCGTGTCCAAGCCGAGGCTCACGGCCGCGCTTCTGTTCGGGGCGATCTTCGTCGTGCGGGCGACCGTTGGAACGGTCGGCGACGCGATCAGCTTTCTCTACGTCATACCCGTGGTGATCGTCGCGGTCGGCGTCGGCTTTCGCGGCGGCTTGGCGGCAGGAACCGTGGCCTTCGCCCTCTCCTCGCTCGGCTCGGTCGTCGAGCAGCTGCCGATCAGCCCGGTCGGCTACGTCAACCGGGCGATCGTCTTCCTGTTCATCGGAGGGTTGGTCGGTCGCTTCGCCGATCGGCTGCGTGCCCTGGAGGCCGAGAGCGCCCGTCACTTCAACCTCTCCCTCGACATGATCAGCACCGCTGGCTTCGACGGTCGCTTCAAGAGCGTGAACCCGGCCTTCGAGCGGATCCTCGGCTACGCGAAGGAGGATCTCGTCGGCCGTCCCTTCCTCGATTTCGTCCATCCCGACGATCGCGAGAGGACCGAAAGGGAGGCGGCGGCGCTCGGCGAAGGCCGCAGCACGATCCAGTTCCAGAACCGTTACTTCGACAAGGACGGCGAGGTGCACTGGATCGAATGGGCCTCGGTGCCGATCCCCGAGGAGGAGATGATCTACGGGGTCGCCCGCGACGTGACCGAGCGCAAGGCTCTCGAGCTCGAGCTCGAGCAGCTTTCGCGTCGCGATCCGCTCACCGGCCTGCTCAACCGACGCAGCTTCGACGAGGCCCTGGAGAGTCAGCTCGCCTACACGCGGCGCTACGGCAATGGAGGAGCCCTGCTGATCGTCGACCTCGATCGCTTCAAGCAGATCAACGACCAGCACGGCCACGCGACCGGAGACGAGGCTCTCTGCCAGGTCGCGCGCGTGCTCGACGACAACCTGCGCCAGACCGACACCGTCGCACGCGACCCCGACGGCTTGGTCGCCCGGCTCGGCGGCGACGAGTTCGCCCTGCTGCTCCCGGAGGCCGACGAGGCCGGGGCGGAGGCGGTCGCCGAGCGTCTCCTCGCTGCCCTGGCGGCGGCGCCGCTCGAGGCCGACGGTCGCCGGGTCGAGCTTGGGATCAGCGTCGGCGTGGCGCTCTTCGACGAGTACGGATGCCCGCCGGCAGAGGATCTGCTCGCGGCTGCCGACCGAGCGATGTACGTGGTCAAGGCGGCGGGCGGCGGCGGTGCGGTGATGGCTGCCTCCCAGGCGTGAAGCCCTGCCCCGAGTCCGTGTTGCGGCTTCTATAGAGTGCCGGCCATGAGCCCCTTGGTTCCGATGGTGGTTGAGCAGACCTCGCGCGGCGAGCGCGCCTTCGACATCTACTCGCGCCTGCTGGGTGAGCGAATCGTCTTCCTCGGCACGCCCGTCACCGAGGACATCGCCAACCTGATCGTGGCCCAGCTCCTGCACCTGGAGTCCGAGGACCCCGACAAGGACATCAGCCTCTACGTCAACTCGCCGGGCGGCTCCGTCTACGCCGGGCTGGCGATCTACGACACGATGCAGTTCATCAAGCCCGACGTGCAGACGATCTGCGTCGGCATCGCGATGAGCATGGGGGCGCTGCTGCTGGCCGGCGGCGCCGCGGGCAAGCGGATGTCGCTGCCCAACTCGAAGATCCTCATCCACCAGGTCTCATCCAGCTTCCAGGGCCAGGCGACCGACATCGAGATCCACGCCAAAGAGATCATCGACGTCCGCAAGCGCCTCGACGAGATCCTCGCCAAGCACACCGGCCAGCCCTTCGAGAAGGTCGCCAAAGACACCGAGCGCGACTACTTCATGAGCGCGGAGGAGGCGAAGGAGTACAACCTCGTCGACCGCGTCATCGAGCACCACTGACGCGCCCCGCACTCCTCGCCCTCCTGCTTGCAGTCCTTGCCGTTCCGGCCGCCGCCATTGGCGCCGGCGACGACGGTGGCCTGCTCTACCGCGATCACGTCTTCCCGGTCCAGGGCCCCCACGGCACCCGCGGCTCGATCGGCGAGTTCGGCGCGCCGCGCAGCGGCGGACGGGTCCACGAGGGCTTCGACGTCGTTGCCGCCTGCGGCACGCCGCTCCTCGCCGTGCGAGGCGGCCGCGTCCTGCGCGCCGGCTACGACCCGGTCCTCTACGGCAACCACCTGACGATCCACGGCGAAGGGGAGATGCGCAGCTACTTCTACGCCCACCTGCCCCGCCCGTCCCCGCTCAACCGCGGCGACCGCGTCTACACCGGCCAGCGAGTCGGCTCCGTCGGCAAGACCGGCAACGCCCGCACCGTTGGCTGCCACCTCCATTTCGAGATCCACGTCGGCGGCCAGCCGATGGATCCGGAGCCCTCCCTAGGTCGCTGGGATCGCTACAGCTAGAGGGCTTGTTGCTGGGGGGCATAGCACTGCCGCTTCCACGCGGAAGCGGAAGTCAAGACCACGGTCTAGGCCTAAGTGCACCCGCTGCGCTCAGCGGCCACGAAGCGCTTTGGTTGCAAGTGCGTCCGCTTCGGCATTCCATTTCCGCGGGATCCACGAAACCCTGTGGTTGGGAAACTCCTTGAGCAGGGAGCAAGCTTCCGCGTGCAGGGGTCTGATCTGCTCCTTGCCAACCTTCGCGCGGCCGTTTACCTGGTCGACCACGAGCTCGGAGTCAAGGAACACCCGGATGCGTTGGACTTTGTATCTGCGGGCGAGCTCGAGTCCTGCGATCAGAGCCCGATACTCAGCAACGGTGTTGATGGCGGGTCCGATCGGCCTGGAGATCTCCTCAACTAGGCCACCGTCGGGATCCTTGAGGACGACTCCGATCGCACCTTGAGCTGGATTGTCGATGGTCCCGGTGCCGGAACCATCCGCCTTCAGGAGATAGTTGCGCTTCGACGGCTCCGGATGGTCGCGTTCGTGCGTTTCGGCCGCCAGCATGAAGGCAAGCTATCTCACGCCAAAGCGCGCACCGAACGGATGCCTGCGTTCGCTAGCGCTTTGCGCGAAGTCGAGGTATCCCGGAAGTATCCCGCAGCTTGCATGTCTCGGCAGTTACCTGCTGCAGATCCGCGTGTCTCATCCATCACTGCGCCGATCGGTGAAGCCCGGTTCCTGAGGCTCAATTCGCCAGGATGCGGCACGGCTGCGGGCGACCCCCGAGCGCCCGCAGGAATCGCCGCCACAGATGTCAAGCTCGGAGCATGATGCCTATCGGTCGCAGGTGCATCTTTTGTGGGAGCAGGGGTCCGATGTCGAAGGAGCATGTGCTCGCCCGCTGGATCCGCAAGCGGTTTCCCAACGACGGCACCCAGGAACACTGGCACCGCGCGGAGGTAGAGGACGGAACCGTCAGAGAGCGCCGTTACCGCATTGTGCCGTTCGAGCTCACCGTGCGTGAGGTGTGCCGTGGCTGCAACAACGGCTGGATGGCAGACCTGGAGACCAGGGTCCGACCGATCCTCGGCCCGATGATGACCTCGTCGATCAACCTGCCACTGTCGATCGACGAGCAAGATTCACTTGCGCTTTGGGCAGCGAAGACGTTGATGGTCGCTCAGTCGACGCTGCCTCGAGACCAGCGGGTTGTTCCGACCGAGCACTACGCCGAGCTGCTAGCCGAGCAGGCGGCACCGACCCGCTGTCGCATCGCCGTTGCCCGCCGGCCTCGAGAGCCGGAGGCCTGGCCGTATCGGCTGCTGGAGGTAGGAGGAGAGTGGCGCACGAAGCCTCCGCCAGGGCCTCGGCCGACACGCGACGAGTTCAACACGTACCGGGCGCTGCTGGCCGTGGGCCATGTGGTTTTCCACTTCCTGGGCTTCTTCGACCCCGATAGAGAGGAGGGTCTGCGTCCCGGCGACCTACCAAGTGGGTTCATCGAGATCTGGCCGGAGCCCAACCATTTCGTTTGGTCGCCCGAGCCTGAGCATCGACTCCACGATCTCGAACCGCTGATGAACCTTGGCCGGGCGGATCTCGTCCGTCTCCGGCCAAGGTCGCAGCGACGCGACGCCTCAACGTAGACGGAATCGATGACGCTTCCGCTTCGCGCGAGTTGTAGGCCTTGATCGCCCCCCAGCGCGCCGTCTTGCCAGTCCAACCTCGTCCTGCTCTTCTTCGTCCTCCAGGTGTCGAGCATGATCTCAATACACCAAGGCACCCCTGAACTTCTCGCTGGCATTTAGTCCCTCGGCGTCCCCTCCATGCCAGCAGCCGAAGATCCCCTGAAAGAGGCCGGTGCACCGCCAGCCCTTTGCGTAGACGCCAT
>DASUZK010000107.1:0-3414 GCA_036376915.1 Solirubrobacterales bacterium | reverse complement strand
CTCCCTGGTGTACGGGGCAATCACCCTCGCCGTGATGTACGTGGGGGGCGTCCCCTGGACGCACTTCGCGGTGATCGGCGCGGCCATCGTCGCTATGACGGCGTTCGTCCTGGCGGTAGCACCCGCCATCGGGACGCCGTTGCTCAAGGAGTACCAGACAGAGAGGCTCACCTCGTTCCTTCACCCGAGCGAGGACCCGAGCGACGCCGGCTACCAACAGAACCAGGCCAAGACCGCTATCGGATCCGGTGAGACGACCGGCCGAGGCGATCGGGCCACACAAACGCGGCTCGACTTCGTCCCTGAGCGGCACACCGACTTCATCTTTGCCGTGATCGGTGAGCGCTACGGATTCATGGGGGCCGCGCTAGTCCTATCCCTTTACGCCCTGCTGATCTGGCGGGCGCTGCGGATTGTGACGCTCTCGAAGAACTCCTACGGAACCCTCGTGGCGGCCGGCATTGCCGCCATGTTGCTGTTCCAGGTTTTCGTAAACGTGGGGATGAACCTCGGGATCATGCCGATCACCGGGATTCCCCTGCCACTGATGAGCTACGGGGGGTCGGCGGTACTGGCGACCTTCCTGGCGATCGGGGTCCTTCAGAGCATCCACATGCAAGCGCGTCTCAGCCAGAGGGGCAGGTTCGCCTGGTGATCCCTTGAAAGGGTCGCCGGCAATGCGTACCTATCCGAACTGAGCTGAATTCATGAAAAAGACAATCCTGGTGTCCGCCGATCGTGGCGAGACCCGCGTGGCCGTGCTCGAGTCGAAAGCGAAAGGCGGCAAACGCGACGTGGCGGAGCTCTACATAGAGCGACGCGGCCGGCGTTCGATCGTCGGCAACATCTACAAGGGCAAGGTCGACAACGTCCTGCCCGGGATGGAGGCCGCGTTCGTCGACATCGGCCTCGAGCGCAACGGCTTCCTGCACGTCGACGAGATCGTCCTGCCCAACGGCGAACAGGCTCCGAGGCGCGGCCGCGGCAAAGGCCGCCGGATCGACGAGCTGATCAAGCCCGGGCAGGAGATCGTCGTCCAGGTGGTCAAGGACCCGCTGAAGACGAAGGGCGCAAGGCTC
This sequence comes from Solirubrobacterales bacterium, assembly GCA_036376915.1. Lineage (GTDB taxonomy): Bacteria > Actinomycetota > Thermoleophilia > Solirubrobacterales > 70-9 > VRUE01. The sequence goes on along the minus strand of DASUZK010000107.1, from coordinate 2,335 downwards.
TCGATGAACGTCTCGATCGCCGGCCGCTACCTGGTCTACGCCGCGCAGGGCAGCGGCGTCGGCGTCAGCCGGCGGCTCTCGGACTCCGAGCGCGACCGGCTGCGCAAGATGGTCGACCGCACCTACAAAGGACCCGGTGGGCTGATCGTCCGCACCGCCGCCCACGGGGCGAAAAAAGCCGACTTCGTGCGTGAGATCGGCTACCTGCACAAGCTCAACGAGGTGCTCGAGCGCCGCACCGAGCAGACCGTCGCCCCCGACCTCGTCTTTCAGGAGGCCGACCTGCCGGTGCGCGTCCTGCGCGACGTCTTCCTCAGCGACTTCGAGCGGGCGATCATCGACTCGCCCAAGCAGTTCGAACGGGTGACCAGCTTCTTCCAGCGCACCGCACCCGAGCTGGTCGACGGGGTCGAGCTCTACGAGGACCGCAAGCCGCTCTTCGAGAAATGGGGGATCGACAAGGAAATCGAGTCGACCCTGGGCCGTCGCGCCGATCTGCCCTCGGGCGGCTACCTGATCATCGACTACGCCGAGGCGCTGACCGTGATCGACGTCAACAGCGGCAGCTTCACCGGCCGCGGCAAAGGAGGCCTGGAGGAGACGATCACCCGGGTCAACACGGAGGCCGCCGAGGAGGCGGTGCGCCAGTTGCGCCTGCGCGACATCGGCGGCATCATCGTCATCGACTTCATCGACATGGCGAGGGCCCGCAACCGCGACAAAGTCCTGAAAACGCTGCGCAAATGCCTCGACACCGACAAGTCGAAGAGCTACGTGGTCGAGGTCTCGCCGCTCGGCCTGGTCGAGATGACCAGGCAGAACGTGACCGACGGGGTGCGCGAGATCCTCACCGCGCCCTGCCCGACCTGCGAGGGGGAGGGGGTCGTCCTCTCCGCCGAGACGGTGGCGCTGGACGCGATGCGGCGACTGCCGGACGTCGCCGCCGGCGCCAAGGACGCCGAGGCCCTGCTGGTCCGCGTGCATCCGAAAGTGGCCGCCGAGCTGATCGACCCCGAGAGCGGCCTGGCCGAGCTCGAGGCGGAGACCGGCAAGCAGTTCCACTTCGAGGGCGGCGACGCGCTGCCGATCGACACCTTCGCCATGGTCGAGGCCGGGACGCGAGAGGAGATCGAGGAGCGGGCGCTTCCCTTCAAGGTCGGCGAGGAGGTGCTGGTCAAGATCGACGAGCCGCACATGTACAACGCCGACGACGCCGTCGCCCGCGTCGACTCCTACATCGTCAGCGTCACCGGCGGCGGCCGCTTCGTCGGCGAGCGCAAGCTGGTGCGGATCGAGCGGGTCGAGCGGGCCGCCGCGGTCGCCAGCCTGCCGGGGGTCGAGGCGACCAACGGGGCTGCGGGCGGCAGCGAGAACGGCTCCGAGCTAGAATCCCCCGCCTCGCGCAGTCGCCGCCGTGGCCGCAGGGGCGGTCGGGGTCGGTCACGTTCAAGCCAAGGCAGCAAGGACGAATGAACACGTACGCAGTCATAGAGAGCGGCGGCAAGCAGTACAAGGTCGAGAAGGGCACGTCCCTGCTCGTCGATCGGCTCAGCGCCAAGCAGGGCGACAAGGTCGCTCTGCGGCCGGTGATGTTCCGTGACAAGGAGGTCGTCGCCGAGGCGAAGGAGTTGGAGAAGGTCAAGGTCGAGGCGACCGTGACCGAGCACCTGCGCGGCGAAAAGATCAAGGTCTTCAAATACAAGCCGAAGAAGGGCTACCGCCGGCGCGCCGGCCACCGCTCCGAGCTGACCAAGCTCGAGGTGACCGAGGTCAAGCTGCTGACGCGGAAACCGGCGGCTCCCGCCAAAGAGGAGCCGGCGGAGAAGAAAGAGGCCGCGGCTAAACCGGCTGAGGCAAAAAAGCCGGCGGAGAAGAAACCCGCGGCCGCGAAAAAATCTGCCGCGAAAAAAGAGACCGCCAAGAAACCGGCTGCCAAAAAAGCCCCCGCGAAAAAAGCGGCAGCCAAAAAACCCGCTGCCAAAGCCAAAGCGAAAGCGAAAAAAGCCAAACCGGCTGCTAAAAAGGATTCTGACGATGGCTCATAAGAAGGGACTCGGCTCAAGCCGCAACGGTCGCGAATCCAACCCCAACATGCTCGGGGTCAAGGTCTTCGCGGGCCAGAAGGTCACCGGCGGCGAGATCATCGTGCGCCAGCGGGGCACCCGCTTCTGGCCCGGCGACGGCACCGGGCTCGGGCGCGATCACACGATCTTCGCGACGCGGCCAGGGACGGTCGACTTTAAGCCCTCGCGTAAGGGCCGCACGATCTCCGTTCTTCAGGATTAGCGGGGGGAGGGCCGGGCGGCCACTCCCAAAACGCTCGGCAGGAGCCTCG
>DASUZK010000106.1:0-36941 GCA_036376915.1 Solirubrobacterales bacterium | reverse complement strand
GGGCACCGGCATCCCCCTCCACAGCGGAAAAGCTTCGAAAAGCTCCTCCCCCGACGCCAGTCCGGCTCGCGAGAAAGCTCCAGATCCCTAGGTGCCGTCAAGGGCGCCACAAGCTTTGAAAACAAACCCTCTCGAAGCGCCAGGCTCGGCTTTGGGTTTGAGCTTGGGGACCTTGACACTGGATCGCACCCCGAGCCCTTCCGAGAGCTGTGTCACCTGAAAGGGCCTTCGGGGGGTCCCTCCCAAAACACTCAAGCGAGGCTCCTGCCGAGCGTTTTGGGAGGGACCCCCCGAAGGCCCTCCCCGCCGGCAAATCGAACGGTCAGTCCGGTGACATCCCGGAGGTAGCACCCTCCGAGGTCCAGACCCTGACGATGTCGCGCATCGAGAGGACGCCGACCAGCTCGGAGCCGTCGTAGACGACCAGGTGGCGGATCCCGCGGCGCGACATCTCCGCCGCGGCGTGCTCGAGGCTCCAGTCCGGCGAGGCGGCGATCACGCTGTCGCTCATGTGGTCGGCGACGCGCTCGGAGTCGGGGTCCTCGCCGTTGCCCAGGGAGAGCAGGATGTCGCGCTCGGTGAGGATGCAAGGGACCGGGGTCTCGTCGTCGGCGACCAGCGCGGCGCCGATCCCCTTCTCGGCCATCATCGTCGCCGCGTCGCGCAAAGTGTGCGAGGGCCCGACCGTCAGGACCACGTCCGACATGCCTTCTCTTACCTGCATCCGCTGCCTCCTCCGTGGGTTCGCGAACTAGTGAGGATCGTCTCAAGCGTACCCCACGCCCACACTCGCGCAAGGCGTCTTTCGCGCGGCCGGGACATATAGACTCCGGCGCGCTTCGCGCCCTATGCCCAAGCTCTCGACCGTCATCCGACCCCTGCTCGCCCTCGTCGCCGTCGCGGCCGTGGCGCTGCCGGCTTCCGGCTGCGGCACCAGCGACGCCGACCCCGAAAGGGGCCGTGCCCTCTTCGTCCAGAAGTGCGGCGCCTGCCACACGATGGCGCAGGCCGGGACGAGTGGCACACAGGGGCCCGACCTCGACGACGCCTTCGCCGCGGCTCGCGCCGCCGGCGAGAACGACTCGACGGTCGAGGGAGTGGTCGAAGCGCAGGTCGAGTTCCCCAGGCCGAGCAACGACAACCCGGCCGTCTCGATGCCCGCCGACCTCGTCAGCGGCCAGGATCTTCAGGACGTAGCGGCCTACGTCGCACGCTACGCCGGCGTTCCCGGCGCCGCGCCGCCCAAGGTCCCGGGCGGGCCCGGTGCCCAGGTCTTCGCCAACAACGGCTGCGGGGGCTGTCACGTGCTTGCCGCGGCCGGCTCCGGCGGCACCACCGGGCCGAACCTCGACGAAGTCCTGCCGGGGCAGAGCGCGGCGATGATCGACGAGTCGATCGTCGACCCCGACAAGGTCATCGCCAAGGGCTACCCCCCGAACGTGATGCCCGCCAACTTCGAGACGCTGATCAGCCCGAAGGAACTGGAAGAGCTGGTCCAGTATCTGGTCGAATCGGCCTCTGGCGGCGGCAAGGGCAAGGGCACAGGCAAGGGCTCCGCACCGCCCTACGAAGGCCCGCCAGTTCACGCCTCCGGCGACTGAGCCACCAGCGCGGCGACGACTAGCCGCTGGCATCATCTCCTGAGGCTCTTCTTCCCATGCGCGACCGCCTCCGCATCTCTCCACAGCTCTACGCGACCGTGGCGCTGGTCGCCCTCGCCGCGCTCGCGCTGATCGTGCTGACGGGCGCCGCCGTGCGCCTGACCGGCTCGGGCCTCGGCTGCCCGGACTGGCCCAAATGCTACGGCGGGACCGTGCCGCCGCTCGACACCCACGCGGTGATCGAGTACGGCAACCGGCTGCTCACCGGCTTCGTCGGCTTCGCCGTGATCGCCGCCAGCGTCCTCGCCTGGTTCCGCCACCCGTTCCGCGGCCACCTCGCATTCTTCGGCGCCCTGCTTCCACTGGGCGTGATCGGCCAGGCGATCCTCGGCGCCCTCGTCGTCAAGTACCACCTCGCGCCGGGCCTGGTGATGAGCCACTTCATCCTCTCGATGCTGCTGCTCGACGCCTCCTTCGCGCTCGCCTGGTGCGCTCGCTACGAGCCCTGGGAGCGGCGGCGCTCAGATGACCGCCTCGGCGTCTGGGCGGTGCGAGCCCTCGTCCCGCTCGGCCAGCTGACGATCCTCGCCGGCACGATCGCCACCGCCTCCGGCCCCCACGCCGGAGCCCACGAGGGGCAGCTCGTCCACCGCTTCGATTTCGAGGGCACGGGGACGCTGGAGTGGGTCGTCCAGCGCCACTCGGCCATCGCCGCCGTCTTCGGCCTCGCGGCGATCGCCGTCTGGCTCCTCCTGCGCCGCCCAGGGGGCGACAGAAGGGCGTGTAAGCCGCTGGGGGCCGTCATCGGCCTGCTCGGCCTTCAGGGCGTCGTGGGCGGCCTCCAGTGGGCGCTGGAGCTGCCTGCCGAGCTCGTCTGGCTCCACGTCGCCCTCGCCACGACCACCTGGCTGGCGATGCTGTGGGCGGTGGCGACGGCGGGGCGCTTGGAAACGCGCGAGGCCGACTCACCTGGTCGCCAGGGAATCGACGGCGCTGGAGCGGATCCTCCGGTGCCCCTGGCAAGTCAAAGCTGAGTGGCGATCAGCCCCAGCATCGCGGCGAACATCGAAGCGGCAAGGATGAGGACCGCCCGCGAGAGCGCGTCGATTCGCGCAGCGACCGCATCGAAGCGCTGATTCACTTCTCCGAAGCCTTTGTCCATCCGCCGGTTGACTTCGGCAAAGCGCCGGTCGACCTGGGCAAAGCGCTGGTCGACCTGCCCGAAGCGCTGCTCCATACGGTCGCTCAGGTCGCCCACCTGGCCCTTCAGGTCGTCCATTCGGTCGTCCGTCCAGCTCGAAGCCATCATCGCCATCTTGGCAGACTAGAAGACAAAAGGTTTCCTTGTATTGGCCGGACATTGCGATACAGCAACGAAATCGTCACGAAGCTGCGCGGTCAGCCGCGAGATCGACGACCACGTGGCTGATCGGCAGGTCGATCTGCTCTCGCGCCCGGTCGACGACGCCGCGCTCGAGCCAGCGGGAACGCTCCGGCGGATGGGTCGAGATGACGATCTCGTCAGCCGGGAAGACCCGCAGCGCGTCCTCGATCGCCACGTTCGGGTCGGAGTCGCCGATCTCGCCCCTTGCTTTCAGCCCTAGCTGCCCGATGGCGATCAGCGAGAGCTCCATCCGCTGCCGCGCCAGCTCGATCGCCTCGTCGACGTCCGAGGCCCAGTGCGAGGCGCGCGATCCGGTCAGGGCCGGGGTGACGACGAGGATCTCGCATTCCCGGCCGCGACAGCGACCGCGGATCTCCTCCAGCAGCTCCTCGCCGCCGACCGTCTCGTTGGCCACCACGAGCATCCGGTGCTTGCCGTCTCCACCTCGCGTCACCTCCACGCTGCGCAGCAGCGACCCGCGCGCGGTTCGGTAGCCGAACCCAACGCCGAAGCCGATCAGCAGCGCCGCCCAGACAACCCCCACGACCGGCCGCGTGAGAAGCGTCAGCACGATCACCGAGACCGCCCCGGCCCCGATCACGACGACCCAGCGAAACGCGTCCGCCTCTGATCTCAGCGGATTGTGCATACCCCTGTTTTACCGCGTAACCGAAGGATGCAAACCCGGGCCTATTCGAACTTGACCGTGATCTCCCTGTCGCCCGGGCCCGTGACGATGCACTGGACCCCTTCGGGGTTGTCGCATCCCTGCCACTGGATGTATTCCACGACGCCCCTGCCGCTAATCGCATTCAAGGACACCGTCGTCGTCTGCGGGAAGAAGGCCGTGGCCGTCGTGCAGGTGAAGCGGCAGGAGATACCAAAGGACGGCTTGCCCAGCACCACCCCCCAGCCTTCGCCCGTCTTGTTGAGGGTAAGGGTCATGGCCGGGATCGCCGTGAACACCGCCGTGACCGACCTGGCCTCGGACATCGTTACCTCACAGCTCCCCGAGCCCGAACACGCCCCACCCCATTCGGTGAAGGTGGAGCCCCGGCCAGGCGTGGCCTCGAGGGCGACGACGGCGCCTTCTTTGAACCTCGCGCTCTGATTCGTGCAGCCGCCGTAGCAGGCGATCCCGCCGGGGTAGCTGCCCACCGTCCCGGTGCCGGTGCCTTCGGCCTTGCCGACCGTCAAGAGCTTTGTCGGTCCGGCTGGCTTGCCTTCGACCAGCGCAAAGGCAGCTCCGACGGTCTTCGCCCCGGAAAGCGTCACAGTGCATGCACCGGTGCCGGAGCAAGCGCCTGTCCAGCCGCTGAAGACCGATCCTTTCGCAGGCGTCGGCATCAGAGTGACCACCGTTCCCTGATCGAAGGAGGAGGTCTGGGACGCGCAGAACGCGCCGCAGTTGAACGTCGACGGCAGGCTCTTGACGATACCCGCGCCGCTTCCTTCCTTGTTCAGCGTCAGCGATCTCTTCGGAAGAGGCGCGAACTCTGCCGTCACCGACTTGGATTCGGACATCGTCACGGTGCAGGCTCCGGCGCCGGAGCAGGCACCTCCCCAACCGGTGAAGACCGACCCCTTTGCCGGCGCAGCGGCAACCGCAACCGACTTGCCGGTCGGGAACAGCGCGCGGGTCGAGGAGCATGCCATCGGGCAGGTGATACCGCCGGGCGACGTGGTGACCGATCCTGCACCCGCACCTTCCTTCTGCACCGAAAGCGCCTTGACCTCGGTGAACCTGGCACGGACTGCCTCCGCCCCGTCGACGGTCACCCTGCATTCGCGGCCGACGTCGACGTCACAGCCTTTCCAGCCGCTGAAGATCGAGCCCGCCGCGGCGCCGACTCTGAGCTTCACTTCTTTGCCCTCTTCGAACTCGGCCGTGCAGGTGCCGCCGCAATCGATCCCCGCGGGGATCGATTTGACCGTGCCCGAACCGGTGCCCGTCTTGGAGATGGTGAGACCGAGGTTTTTTGGTTTCGATTCGAGGTCGAAGGTCGCGGTGACCGAGACTGGGGGCGGGGGCGGGGGCGGAAACACAGCTATGCGAATGAACACGAGTGTCATTTTGCAGGTGTCAGTGCCCGAGCAATTATCACCTGGCATGGGGGTGTAGCCACCCGACCAGCCGGTGAATTTGGAGCCTTCGCTGGCTTTGGCGGTGAGTGTCACCACTGAACCCACTGGGAATTTTCCCGAGCAAAAGACACCGCAGTTTATTCCACCCGGAGAGCTGGTCACTGTTCCAGAGCCCGAGCCATTCTTTTTAACATTGACAGTGGCGAGGTCTTCAAAGCAAGAGATCGGTTCCCATTCGCACAGGTCGATCACCTGACTGCTCGCCCCGTTGACGGACGACTGGTCTTCGCCATGACTAGCTGCGCCTGAAGTTTGCCCACTCGCAGAAGCGGCAAAACCGAGCGCTGAGGCACATAGGGTCAGGACAACCACCCAACCGGGCACAAAGCCGGAGCTTCTACCGGGGATCTCGCCCATATGCCGCCCCACGTCAAGACCCTATAGGTACGTCTACGTAACTGTCAAGGTACGCATACTAATCCAGCCAAGACAACTAACACTCGCCTTTCAGCGGGGAGTCGTGCGCTAGAGGATGTAAACCGTCGTGTAGACGACGATCCACATGACATCTACGAAGTGCCAGTAGATGCCGGGGACCTCGACGCCGAGGTGGTCCTTCGCCTCGGGGCCGAAGTGGCCGCGGAAGGCGCGGATCGTGGCGAAGCTGAGCAGCAGCAGGCCGACGAAGACATGGGCGCCGTGCAGGCCGGTGAGGCTGTAGAAGATCGAGCCGAAGCCGAGGTCGCGGGCGCTGAAGCCGATGTGAACGTACTCGTTGACCTGGATGAAGAGGAAGGTCGCGCCCAGCAGCCAGGTCAGCACCAGGCCAAGCTTCAGGCCGCGGTGGTTGCCGCGCCGGATCGACTCCAGCGCGTAGTGGATCGTGAAGCTGGAGGAGACCAGGATCGCGGTGTTGATCCCGGCTACGGCTACCGGCAGCTCGTAGGGGTGCGGCGGCCAGGTCGGTGGGTCGACGACCACCCGTAGGAAGAAGTAGGAGGCGAAGAAGGCGCCGAAGAGCATCACCTCGGAGACGATGAAGAGGAGGATCCCGAGCGTCTGGCGGTCGATCCGCGAGCTCTCGTTGGCCTCCGGCGGCCCGTGGTGCCCCTCGTGTGCGTGCCCCAGTGCGACCGTTGCGCTCTCCATCAGACGCTCTCTCCCCCCTCGGCCACGGCGGCCGCGACGGCGGCCGCGGGCCGGCCGACCTCGAGGTGCTCGACGGGCTTGTCGGTGATCTCGCGCACCTTGCCGATCAGGTCGTCCTCGAGCCAGCGCGAGCTCTCGCCGGCGAAGGTCGAGATCAGCACCTCGTCGATGCTGTAGTGCTCGATCGCGTTCTTCACGGCGTGGAAGGGATCGGGGCTCATCGGCTGGCCGGTGGCGTCGACGTCGGCGCGGTAGAGCTCGGCCAGGGTGGAGGCGAGGTCGCTGACGATCTGCGGCTCGGTCACGTCCTCGGCCCGCGGGCAGACGATCGTGTAGCGGTGGGGGTGGCCGGCGGCGCGCTCCTTGAGCCGGCCGACCAGGTCCGGTGCGGCCACGGTCTGGGTCGCCACGACCAACGTGTGGCTCTTCTCCCAGCTGACCGAGTCGTCCGAGATCCGCACCGGGATATGGGTGACCTCGACCTCCGGCTCGAAGCGGTCGGTCGCCCAGGCGACCAGGTCCTTGCGGGTGATGCCGAAGCGCGTCTCCGCGGCGCAGGAGAGCAGCACCTCGCCGGGTTCGTGGGCGCGGATGGCGTCGTCGAGCGCCAGCGACGGCTCGGAGTCCATCACCTCGCCGACCGAGTCGACCCCGTACTCGGAGAGGATCGACATCGTCACCTCGACCCGGGCTCGGGCGGCGTCGCGCAGTTCGCCCGAGTCGATCAGCTGGCCGACCGCGGGCTGGTTCTGAGGCGCGGCGACGGCCACGAACGGGACCCGGTCCGCCCTCTCGCCGACGGCCTTCAGCAGCTTGCGCCCACCCGCAACCTCGTTGAGGAAGACGAGCAGGGGACGTGCCTCGGGGGCCTCGCTCATGTCGAGCCCACCACCGTCGGCCGCGGCTCCGCCGGGGCCTCGACGCTCTCACCGGCCATGATCGCGTGCCGCGCGCCGGGCACGCCGTACTCGTACGGGCCGCCGACCACGCGCGGGATCTCCGGGAAGTTGAAGACCGGCGGCGGCGAGGAGACCTGCCACTCGATCGAGTTGGCCCGCCAGGGGTTGGCCTCGGCGCGCGGGCCGAAGCGCCAGCTGACGACCATGTTGTAGAGGAAGACGAGCTGGCAGGCGCCGAGCAGGAAGGCGCCGCAGCTGATCAGGATGTTCCACTCGCCGAACTGGGTCGCGTAGTCGGCGACGCGCCGTGGCATCCCGTCCATCCCGACCCAGTGCATCGGGATGAAGGTGACCCAGGTGCCGATCAGCGTGCCCCAGAAATGGACCCGGCCCAGCCTCTCGTCGTACATCCGCCCGGTCATCTTCGGGAACCAGTGGTAGATGCCGGCGAAGATCGTGAAGACCGAGCCGCCGAAGAGGACGAAGTGGATGTGGGCGACGATGAAGTAGGTGTCGGAGACGTGGATGTCGATCGGCACCATGCCCAGCATCACGCCGCTGATGCCGCCGATCGTGAATGTGACGATGAAGGCGAGCGCGAACAGCATCGCCGTCGAGTAGGTGTGGATCTTGCCGAAGTAGAGCGTCCCCAGCCAGGAGAAGATCTTGATCCCCGTCGGCACGGCGATCAGCAGCGTGGTGATCATCATCGGCACCCGCAGCCAGCTGAACATGCCGGCGACGAACATGTGGTGGGCCCAGACCGAGTAGCTGAGCACGACGATCCCGATCAGCGCCAGGGCCATCAGGCGGTAGCCGAAGATCGGCTTGCGGGCGTGGGTCGAGATGACCTCGCTGATGATCCCGAAGCCGGGCAGCATCATGATGTAGACGGCCGGGTGCGAGTAGAACCAGAAGATGTGCTGGTAGCTGACCACGTCGCCGCCGCCGGCGAACTCGAAGAACTGGGTGCCGAGGGCGCGGTCGAAGAGGACCATGAACTGGACGCCGGCGATGAACGGCGTCGCGGCGACGACCAGCAGCGAGGTCGAGAGGTTCGCCCAGACCAGCAGCGGCATGCGCCAGAAGGTCATCCCGGGCGCACGCATAGTGATGATCGTCACAAGGAAGTTGAGAGCGGTGGCGATCGAGGAGGCGCCGGCGAACTGGACGCCGAGGTTGAAGAACGACTGCCCGAGCGGCGCCCCGGTCGATAGCGGCGCGTACCCGGTCCAGCCGGTGTCGAAGGCGCCGCCGGGCGCCAGGAAGCTGCCGATGAAGAGCAGCCCGGCCAGCGGCAGCATCCAGAAGCTGAGCGCGTTCAGGCGGGGGAAAGCCATGTCCGGCGCGCCGATCATCAGCGGCAGGACGTAGTTGGCGATCCCGGCGAAGACCGGGATAACGAAGAGGAAGATCATCAGCACCGCGTGGGTGGAGAAGAGGCTGTTGTAGGTGGCGGCGTCGACGATCTGGGTGCCCGGCTGCGCCAGCTCGGCCCTGACCAGCATCGCCATCAGGCCGCCCACGAAGAAGAAGAAGAAGGTGGTGACGATGTACTGGATGCCGATCACCTTGTGGTCGGTGTTGAAGCGGAAGTAGTCCCTCCAGCTCTTGGCGCCGTGCTGGGAGTGGTCCTCGGGAATCGTCGGCATGCCGACCGCCCAGCGCACCCAGTAGTCGAAGCAGCCGAAGCCGGCGAGGAAGCCGAGCGGGCCGGTGACCAGCGGCACGACGATGTGCGGGTAGCCGGTCTGCTCGGTCTGGTAGAGCGGCAGGTCGGAGATCGCGCGCAGGGCGATGACGAGGCCGAAGCCGAAGCCGGCCCCGAGCAGCGCGCCGAGCGCGCCACGAATCCATCCCGGTCGCTTGATCGCAGCCGTCATCCCTTGTCCCCCATTATGCCCCGCCGGCGCCCAGGGGCACCGGGTCGGTCTCGGTGTCTTGGACGACGGACTCCATCAGCGGCTCGGGCACCGTCTCTTTCAGCCCGGTGACCCATTTGCGGAAGTCGGCTGGGGTTTCGACCACCACCGTCGCCCGCATCGCGGCGTGGCCGAAGCCGCAAAGCTCGGTGCAGATCAGCTGGTAGGTGCCGAGCTCGTCGGGCGTGACGATCGCGGTCGTCGTGATCCCGGGCACGTTGTCCTTCTTGATCCGCCACTCCGGCACCCAGAAGGAGTGGATCACGTCCTGGGCGTGCATCTTGAAGTGGACCTGGCGATCCAGCGGGACGTGCAGCTCGCCCTCCGACCAGGCGTTGTCCTTGCCCGGGTACCCGAAGCTCCAGGCGAACTGCTGGGAGAAGACCTGGACCTTGAGCGGGTTCTCTGCCGTCTCTTCGATGTCGTTGAGGACCAACCAGCTGTAGCCCGCGCCGAAGAGCACGATGATCGTCGGGATCACGGTCCAGGCCACCTCGAGGCGGGTGTTGCCGTGGATCGGCTCGCCGTCTGACTCGTCCCCCGGCTTGGCTTTGAATTTCCACAGCGCGTAGAAGAGCATCACCATCACCAGCGAGAAGACGAAGGCCGAGAGGACGATCATCACGCTGAGCAGCTCGTCGATCTTCGGCGCCGCGGTGGAGGCCCCCTGGCCGTTCCAGTTGATCGGAACCATGATCGCCGAGATCACGACGGTGCCCACGAGCGTGGCGGCGAGCATCTTGGCTATCGGGAGGCGGCCAATCATCGAGCGGCGGCCATTCTATGCATCCGGCAGACGGTCAAGCTCGCCCCGTGAAGCGGCGATGACGCCGCGAGCGACGCCCTCCCAGCTCCAAAGCCGCCGGGCGGTCTCGACCAAGCTTTCCCGAGCGGCACCACGCTCGGCGTCGGCCAAGCTCAGCCACCCGTTGAGCCGCTCGGCAATCGCCTCCACCGCCCCCTCGGCGACGGGAAACGAGGTCAACCGGCCGACCTCGGACGGCAGCGCCGCCATCAGCTGAGTGGACACCTCCAGCATCCCCGAATGACCCGCTGAGACGGGCAGAACCCCACAGGCCGCGGCCTCGGCAGCGACCATCCCGAAGGCCTCGGGAAACGTGCTCGGCATCACCAGGGCCTCGGCATCAGGCAAAAGCTCAGCCACCTCGTCGTGCTCGAGTCGTCCGATGAGCTCGACCGACCCGGCTGCGGCCGCGGCAGCCTCCGCGTACCCGGCCGGCGGATCGCTGAGAAACGTGGACAGGATCGGCAACGGCTTCTCCTCCCCACCCTCCATGCCCCAGCCAGCTTCCGCGATCTTCCCAGCCTTGCCGAGGTCCCCTCCTTCAAGGGCATCAAGCAGCTGCCGCAACCCGTCCTCGTACGCACCGAACCCGGCGATTTCGAGCCTTGCATCCGGATGCTCGGCCTTCACCAGCGGCCAAGCAGCCAACAGCAGATCGACTCCCTTGGAAACGATGAGCTTCCCCACGAAGACGACCCTCCGCGGGTGGCGCGGCCTCGGGGGGGCCGAGAACGGAGGCGCAGCCCCCGCCCGCGGGGCCCCCCGGGGCCGTGACGGGCCCCGCGGCCGAAACCTCTCCGTGTCAACACCGGGTGGACCTAGCCGTGTCTTCTCTTGCAAACCGGAGACATCCGGAAGCGCAGCCCAGAGGGACTCCGCGGTGTGGCGGGAGCCGACTAGAACGCCCCGGGCGGCTTCCATCCCCTCAGCGGCATACGGCAGGAAGCGCGGGTGGGGCTTCACGGTGTACTCCAGGGCGGAGCCGTGGATCTTGGCTGCGAAGGGACAGATGTCGGCGCGGGCGAGGATCGCCGGGCCCATCACGAGGTGGTTGGCGAGGGCCGCGTCTATGCCTCCAGCCTGGGCAGCGACGTCGCGCACGGCGGCGACGTTGGCCTCGATGTAGCGATCGAGCTCCTCATCGGTCATCTCAGGGAAGGTCTTGACCTCAAAGCCCTCATAGGGATCTTTGACGTAGACGGGGAGCAGGCCGTGGATGTCGGGGTTGTGGATCTCGACCCCCTCGATCTCGGTCTCGCGGTCCTGGCAGAGCAGATGGACCTCGTGGCCCAGCCCGGCCAGCGCTCTCGCCAGGTTGGCGTTGTAGATGTTGCTGCCGGTGCCGCGCAGCATGTAGCCGTGGAAGAGGAGGACACGCATCGGGACCGCGCAAGCTATTAGTCTTCGCCGTCGTGAACTCGAAGCAGCTCTTCCGGATGCGCGCGCCGGCCTCGGGCCGCGAGGCCCTGGCCCACGCCGAGCCCGGCCAGGTCTATCTCGACCGCGACACCGGCGAGGAGATGGAGCCGGTGGCGATGGTCCTGCCGCTCGCCCCCTCCGCCTCGTCCCTGCCGCGCACGCCGGACAACCTCCGCGCCTGTGCCCGCTGCGACCAGCTGATCGGCCTCGACGTCAGCGACTGTCAGTACTGCGGCAAGCGCCAAGAAGCGCTTTAACTCGTTAAGCGCACGCCTGGATCAGGTGAACGGCGTTCATGTCGATGCTCCTCGGCCCGAAACGCCCTGCCTTTCTCACCACGGCTACCTTCTGGCCCGCCGCCGCACGCGGCCAACCCTCAGGCCGATCGCCAGCGTCGGCGCGGCGATCGGGGCGATCGAGAGTGCTCGGCTGAGCGGCTCAAGGCCTTGCCCACCTGCGCTCCTAACGTGGTCCAGCCACTCATCCCGCATATCTTCGCGCTCCTTGCCAGGCACGAGCTGTACCGCCGTTCGAACGATCGAGAGCCCGAGACGACACCGTCGCGGTCAAGCTGGCTCGCCAAGAGGGTCACGAGCAGGGGCACAACGACCAGTGCCACACCTCGCCACCCAGGTGGCTGACCAGCACGACCGCGAGCAATAGACCGAGCGCCGCTCGCAACGGTCAGCTGCCTTCCTTTCGCGTCCGCATTGGGGTACGCGACCGCAGCGCAATCATCGGCAGCGACCGCAACAAGATCGAGATGGTGCGCCGCAGTACGGGCGCTCCCAGTTCACTGCTGTCTCCAACTCCTCGCTCCACTCATCGAAGCAGTCATTGCGCAGCCCCGGCGGTAGCACTCGCAGGCCGACCGCAAGGGCCGACTTGCATCGCTTCAGTCGTGGTGGCTGCTCCTCGAGAAGCAGCGGGTTTTGATGGTCGCCCGCAGATGCTCGGGCCCGAAGGTCTCCTCAATATGGACCGTTGGATTTGGAAGCTCGAGCTGTGGCGCCCGTCGGCACCGCGGTGTCGTGCATCGAGGCGGTCGGCAACCCTCGCAGTAGGGGACTGGCCCATCCGACATTGACCACACCAGAAGTGGGTCAATGTCGGATGGGTGGGACCCTGCCAGCACCGGCCTTTGCTCTGGCGGCCTTACCGGGACAGAAGGGCTCGCGCGCCCTCTTACGGCTGCTTGACCAGAGTCGCCGTGTACAGCAACCGGGCGTTGGAGTAGTAGCACCCGTAGGTCTTCGTCTTCCCCACGCCCTGCTGGGGATGGCCGCCCTGGATGTCCTCCTTGGAGGCGCAATGGCCGGTGAGGCGGCTGCCGCGCCAGGTGTCTTCGGCGGAGACGTTGAAGGCGAACATCGGCGCCCAGGTGGGGATGGTGAGAGCGACGACCTGGCCGCGGAGCACCGTCAGCGGGTGCTCGAGGGCGAAGATCGGGGTGCCGCCGAAGTGGGGGTTGAGCCGCTCCAGCGGGCTCTGGCGAACGAGCTTGTACTGGGGGGGCTTGGAGCCTTCGACCGGGCGCAGGACGCCGATCCGCGCCTGCGAGGGCTCGCCGAGGAATTCGTCGAAGAAGCCGACCTCGTCGGTGGTCGTTTTCGTGTCCGCGCGCGAGGGCTTCGCCAGCGTGATCGACCAAGCCACCAGCTTGCCGTCGAACGGGGCCTCGTATGGCCTGGCGACCCCGCCGGCATTTACCTGGAAGCCGGTCACGTGGCCCTCCACCCGGCAGGGGACGACCTCGACGTTGTTGACGATCTTCCCCGGGCACGAGGGCGGCGGCGTTTCCGTGGTCTTGCCGAGCACGACGACGCGCAGGGGCGCGGACTCGGCGGCCCCCGGCCAGGCGACCGCGACCAGCGCGGCGAGCAGCGCGGCGAGCGCGAGCGCCGCTGGCGCACGCGAGCCCGGTCCGTTTTTGGCTGCTAGTCGCACGATCTCATGCTGCAAACCCGGTGTCGCGATCAGGGTTGCGGCCACGATTCTGCCCACCGACGCGGAGGGATGCGCCGCTGAGGGACCGCTTGCACGATCCCGGCCACCCCGCCTCTGTAGGGTTGCCTCCCGGAAATGGAGGCCGCGGATCGAGCAGAGCAGTTCATCCCCGTCGGCCTCGCGTCCCTGCGGATCGAGGCCGACGAGGTCGACCTAGCCGTGATGAATGCCGCGCACCAGATGTTCTGGCCCGCGATTCGCGCCCTGCTCTCGCTCGACCTCGGCGACCTCGAGCCCGAGCGCGACCCCGACCTCTCCCGGGCCCCGCAGTGAGCGCCCCGATCGTCACGGTGATCGCCGGGTGCTCGAATCCGTGGCGATCGGGGCGCGAACAGAAGGTTCTTCCTTGAGCGCCCTCGACCTCTCCCTGCGCGGGCAAGCCGCGGCCATCGCCGCTGGCGAAGCCGATGCCGCCGAGCTGCTCGACGCGGCCCTGGCGCGGATCGAGGAGCGCAACCCGGCGATCAACGCCGTCGTCGCGACCTTCCCGGAGCGCTCGCGGGCGATGCTGGCCGAGGCGCCCGACGGGCCGCTGCGCGGCGTCCCGGTCGTGATCAAGGACGAGTGGCCGCTGCCCTGGCGGGCGCAGCGCTTCGGCGCCGCCGAACTGCTCGCCAAGACTGCCCCGGGCGAGTCCGGCCCCTACCGCGCCCTGCGCGACGCGGGCGCCGTCATCGTCGGCGTCGGCAACATGCACGAGCTTGGCTCGGGAAGCACCGGCAACGTCTCGGTCTACGGCGCGGCTCGCAACCCCTGGGACACCGAGCGCTGCCCCGGGGGGTCCTCGAGCGGGCCCGCCGCGGCGACCGCGGCGGGGCTCGTCGCCGGCGCCGTCGGCGCCGACGGGCTCGGCTCCGTTCGCTTCCCCGCCGCCTACTGCGGCCTGACCGGGCTGAAGCCGACCTTCGGCCGCTCGGCGATGGCCGGCCACCACATGGAGGCGGTGACGACGCTGATCGTCTCCGGCCCGCTCTGCGCGGACGCCGCCGACTGCCGCCTGCTCGGGTCGACGCTCATCGGCGAGGAGCTCGCCGCCGGCGATGCCTCCGGCCTGCGGATCGGCGTCGTCCGCGACACGGTCTCCGAGGACGTGACGCCTGAGGTCGGCGAAGCCTGCG
Organism: Solirubrobacterales bacterium; assembly: GCA_036376915.1. Lineage (GTDB taxonomy): Bacteria > Actinomycetota > Thermoleophilia > Solirubrobacterales > 70-9 > VRUE01. The sequence continues at coordinate 22,552 of DASUZK010000106.1, read as the reverse complement.
GGGCGGCGATCGAGGCGCTGCGCGCCGAGACCGGCGGCGAGATCCGCGAGATCGAGCTGGCCGACCTCGACGCGGCGACGCTGGCCGCGATCCTGATCATCAACGGGGAGAGCCTCGGCGGCGTCTCGCCCGAGCGGCTCAACGACCTCGACCCCGACATCAGCCCGATCAACCGCGGCTTCCTCAAGTACCGGATGCTGCTGCCGGCCGCGGCGATCGCGCAGGCGGCGCGCGTCCGCACCCTGATGCGGCGGCGCCTGGCGGCCCTGTTCGAGGAGGTCGACGTGATCGCCTGGCCGACGATTCCCGCGGTCGCCCCACCCCTGGAGGCGCCGCTGGTCGAGCTCCCCTCGGGCACGCAGACGGCGGACCAGGCCAACGTGCGCGGGGCCGCCCTCGCCAACCTGACGGGCATCCCGGCGATCAGCGTGCCGGTGGGCCTCGGCTCGGAGAGCCTTCCGATCGCGCTCCAGCTGCAGGGGGCCTGGGGCGCGGACGCGCTGCTCCTCGACGCGGCCGAGGCGCTGGAGCGGGCCAACGGCCGCCGCTGGGTCGATGCCCGGTCGCCGCTGGCGCAGACCGAGCCCGCGGGAGCCTGATGCCGGCGATCGTCGTCGAGGGACTCGAGCGAGCCTTCGACGAGGTGAAAGCGGTCCAAGGCGTCGACCTCGAGGTCGGCGAGGGCGAGATCTACGGCTTCCTCGGCCCCAACGGAGCGGGCAAGACGACGACGGTGCGGATGCTGACCACGCTGCTGCTGCCGACCGGCGGCCGGGCGGCCGTGGCGGGCCACGACGTGGTCGGCGAGCCGCGCGCCGTGCGCGCCTCGATCGGCGTCGCCCTCCAGGAGGCGGCGCTCGACCCGCTGATGACCGGGCGCGAGCTGATCCGCCTGCAGGCGACCCTGCAGGGCCTGCCCACCGCCGAGGGCCGGCGGCGCGCCGAGCGCCTGCTGGAGCGGGTCGACCTCCTCGCGGCGGCCGACCGCCGCGTCGGCTCCTACTCGGGCGGGATGAAGCGGCGCCTCGACCTGGCCGCGGCGCTGGTGCATGAGCCCCGCGTGCTCTTCCTGGACGAGCCGACCACCGGCCTGGACCCGGTCAGCCGCAAGACGATCTGGGAGGAGGTGCGGCAGCTGAACGACGAAGGGACGACCGTCTTCCTCACCACCCAGTACCTGGAGGAGGCCGACCAGCTCGCCGACAACGTCGGCATCATCGACGGCGGCCGGATCGTCGCCGAAGGCACGCCCGAGTCGCTCAAGGCCGAAATCGGCAACCCCCACATCCAGCTGCAGCTCGCCGAGGGCTCGATCGCCGAGGCCGAGGAGGTCTGCGCGCGCATCGGCAGGCTGCTGCCTCCGACCGACGCCAGGACGGTGCTGGTCGAGGTCGCGAACGGCGCGGCGGACATCCCCCGCACGGTGCGAGCCCTCGACGAGGCCGGGATCGGGGTCGAGTCGCTGGAGCTGGTCCGCCCAACCCTCGACGACGTCTTCGTAGCCAAGACCGGCTACCACCTGGAGAAGGAGAACGAGGCCGAGCAGGACGCGGTCGCAACGTGAGCGCCCCAATCGTCACGGTGATCGCTGGGTGCTCGAATCCGTGGCGATTGGGGCGCGAACAAGAGGTTCTCCTATGAGCGGGATGGCGACCAACCTGCGTGTCGTACGGGCCCTGGGGATGCGCTCGATCCGCCAGACCTTCCGCCGCCCGCAGCTGATGGCGCCGATCCTCGTCTTCCCCACCCTGCTGCTGGCGGTCCAGACCGGCGGCGCGGGCTCGGCCGTCGACCTGCCCGGCTTTCCCCCCGTACAGGGATTTCTCCAGTTCATGCTCGCCGGGGCGATGATGCAGTCGCTGATGCTGGCCGGCAACAGCGGCGGGATCGCCTTCGCGGTCGACATCGAGATGGGCTTCACCGACCGCCTCTTCGCCGCCCCGATTCCCCGCTTCACGATCGTGCTCGGCCGGCTGGCGGGAACGGCGGCGCTGGGCCTCTTCTCCGCCCTCTGGTTCCTCGCGATCGGGCTCCTCTTCGGCGCCGAGATCCACAGCGGCGTCGCCGGGGCGCTGATCGCGGTCGTGCTGGTCACCGCAACGGCGATGGCGGTCGGCGGCATCGGCGCCGCGATCGCCCTGCGCACCGGCAGCGCCAGTGTCGTCCAGGGCCTCTTCCCCCTGGTCCTGGTCGTCCTCTTCCTCTCCTCCGCCTTCTTCCCGCTCGACCTGATGATCCAGCCGGCGAAGACGATCGCCGAATACAACCCGTTCAGCTTCATCGCGGAAGGGATCCGCAACCCGATCATCGCCGAGGTCGACGCCACCGACCTGCTCTACGCGCTGCTGGCGATCGCCGGGATCGTCGTGCTCAGCCTCGTGCTCAGCGCCCGCGCGCTCCGGCACAGGCTGAGGGTGGGCTGATGGACCGGGCCGCCGCGCTGCCGGAATGGCGAGCGAACCTGGCGACGATCGCGGCGCTGATGGCGCGGGCGAAGAACGAGCTGCTGCGCGTGCCGGGGGCGGCGATCCCGGGGGTGCTGGCGCCGACGATCTTCTTCCTCGGCCTCAACGGCGTCTTCGGCGCGCTCACCCAGCTGAACGGGTTCGAAGTGGGGGCATACGAGAGCTTCGTCGTGCCGGTCAGCATGCTCCAGGGCGCCGGCTTCACCGGCGCCGCGGCCGGCGTCAACCTCGCCCGCGACATGGAGCAGGGCTGGGTCGACCGGCTCCTTGTCTCCCCCGCCCCGCGCTGGGTCCTGCTCGCCGGCACGGTCCTCTCCGCCAGCGCCCGGGCGCTGATCCCCGCCACATTCGTCTTCGCCATCGCCCTACCGCTCGGCGCCGGCTGGCCGGGCATCGACGGCCTCTTCGTCACCTACCTGATGGTCGCCGCGATGGCCGCCGTGGCCGCCTGCTGGGGCTCGGCGCTGGCGCTGCGCTTCAAGAGCCAGTCGGCGGCGCCGCTGATGCAGGCGGGGATGATGGCCCTGGTCTTCACCACGACGGCATACGCGCCGTTGGCCCTGCTGCAGCCGTGGCTGCGCACCGTCGCCGAAGTCAACCCGGTCACCGAAGTGATCGAAGCCGCCCGACAGGGGTTCGTCGGCGGTGTCAGCTGGGCCGGCACCTGGCCGGGCGCCGTCGCCCTCCTCGGCCTCCTCGTCGTCCTCGGCGCCTGGGCGCTGCGCGAAATGCGCCGCACAGCCCGATGACTCCCCGCCGACGGGCCTATTCCGGCCGAATATCGGCCGGAATAGGCCCGTCGGCCACTGAGATCGCCGAGCGGGTGTTGCGCTCGAATTGGGTGGAGGGAGAGCGCGGCGGCGTGCCGTTTGCCTACACCCGTCCGAGTCCCAGCCGTTATCCGTGGCAGTGGTACTGGGACTCCTGCTTCGCGGCGATCGTCTGGCGGCACTTCGAGCCGGGTCGCTCTCGAACCGAGCTGGAGACCCTGCTCGGCGCGCAGCGGGACGACGGCTTCATCGGCCACACGATCTTCTGGGAGAGGCCCGTCGCGCTCTCCCGACTGCCCTTCTACAACGTCGCCTCGCGCCGCTCGCTCCAGACCGGGACGATCCAGCCGCCGCTGCTCGCCTGGGCCTGGCAGATCGCCGTCGGCGACCCGCGGGCAGAGCCGCGGATCGCGGCTCAGGCCGACTGGCTCGCGGCCAACCGCGACCTCGACGGGGACGGGCTGCTCTGGATCGTCCAGCCCGACGAGTCGGGGCTCGACGCCTCACCGAAGTTCGATCTCGTCTGGGGATGCCGCGCGTGCTCACGGATCGGCTTCCCGCTGCTCGTCCACCGCAACCGGCGACTGGGCTTCGACGCCCGCCGGATCCGCGACAAGGGCGGGCCGGTCCTCTGCGAGACCCTGGTCAACACGCTCTGGTCGCTCTCCCTGCAGGCGCTGGGCCGCCCGTCGGCGACGCCGGCCCTGGTCGAACGGCTCTGGGACGAGGGTCGCGGGCTCTTCCTCGACGAGGCGCAGCCGGGCGGCGCCCGGCCCGGCGTCGCCACCTGGGCCTCCCTTGCCCCGCTGGCGCTCCCCGACCTGCCCGAGGAGATCGGCCGCCGGCTGGTGGAGGAGCACCTGCTCGACGAGAATCGGTTCCTGACCCCGGTCGCGCCGCCCTCGGTCTCCGCCGCCGAGCCGAGCTACGAGCCAGGCGGCAGCCGGGGCCCGGTGCGGCGCTACTGGCGCGGCCCAACCTGGGTCAACTCGGCCTGGCTGCTCTGGCTCGGGCTGCGCCGCCTCGGCTACGAGGAGGCCGCGGCGCGGATCGCGGATGGAGTGATCGGCGCGGTCGAGCGCGAAGGGCTGCGCGAGTACTACGACCCCCGTACCGGCACCGGCCTGGGAGCGAAGGACTTCGCCTGGTCGGCGCTGGTCGCCGAGCTGGCCGAGCCCGATCAGGCGGCGGCGGGCAGCCATCTATAGAGAGAATGGCGATCGTGCAAAGACCTCTCGTCAGCGTCATCATCCCGGCCTTCGACGCCGAGCGCTTCATCGGCGAGGCGATCGAGAGCGTGCTCGCCCAGACCTACTCCCCAGTCGAGACGATCGTCATCGACGACGGCTCGCGGGACGCCACCGCGGAGGTTGCGGCCTCCTATCCTCAGGTCCGGGTGATCCGCCAGGAGAACGCCGGCCCCGCCACCTCGCGCAACCGCGGCTTCGCCGCCTCGAGCGGTGGCCTCGTGACCTTCCACGACGCCGACGACGCGATGACCCCCGACAAGCTCGAGGTCCAGGTGGGCCACCTGCTTGCGAACCCCGGGGTGGGCGTCGTCATGGGCGAACAGGAGGTGATCGTCGAGCCCGGGTCCAAACTGCCCTTCTGGGTCGAGGGATCGAGCGCCCAGGCCGCGGTGCCGACCCGCCCGGCCGAGGTCTCCGACGGGCCGGACGTGCATGTGATGACGATGCTGCTGCGGCGTGAGGTCTTCGTGCAGGTCGGTCCATTCGACGAATCGATCCGCCCGGCCGAGGACATCGACTGGGCGATGCGCGCGGTCGAGGCCGACATCGAGATCGCCAAGCTGCCGCGGGTGATGATGCGTCGCCGCGTCCACCCCGACAGCCTCACCCAGGACGTGGCCGCCGTGCGCGCCAGCGTGTTCCGCGCCTTCAAGGCCAGGATCGAGCGCCAGCGCGCTCGCGCCGCCGGCTGAACGCCCGGCCGGCGTGCAGCGGCAGCCGCCAGGCGCTCTCGAGGCCCCAGAAGCGTCGCGCGAAAGAGACGAAGCCGGCGGGCGCGGGGGCGCCCGTATCGAGGTCGCGCAGGCGCCGGTAACGATCCCAGGCCATGCGAAACGTGCGCACGGGGCTGTCCGGGCGGCCGGCGGCCCGAAAGGCGGCCCGCTCGTGGCGAGAGGCCGGGGCGGCCGAGAGGCGATCGCTCAGCCGCCGGGGTACGGGCAGGTCGAACTCGTCGCGCAGGTAGGCGAGCGCGGTGAGGGTGGCGACGGTCAGCTGGCGGCGCTCGGCCTCCTCGGCGACCCGGTCCCAGTCGAGCCCCTCCCCCGCGGCACGGACGGTCATTACGGCATCGGCGATCCAGCGGAAGGGCGGCAGCGGGCTCCAGGGGGTGCCGTGGACGCAGGCGAGCAGCAGCTGGTCGGCAGGACAGGGGGCGCGCGTCGCGACCCCGGCAAGCTTCATCGGCACGGCTGCCTTCCAGAGCTCGTCGTCGCGCGCCGGCTGCCAGAGCGCGAACCAGTGCAAGTCCACGTTGCCGCCGCCGGGACCGACGAAGCCCAGCGAGTGGTGGACCTGGGTCCAGGCCAGCGGGTCGTCGTGGTCGGCTCGCCACCCGGCGGCGGCCAGGATCTCAATCGCCTCGCGCGTGCGGGCGATCGGCACGAGCACGTCGGCGTCGTCCATCGGCCGCGCGCCGACGTCGCCGTAGGAAAGCAGCGCCAGCGAGGCGCCCTTGGTCACCAGGGTCTCGATGCCGGCCGCCTCAAGCGCGCCGATCGCCTCCGCTGCCCGCTTGAAGAGCAGCTGGTTCTGGCTCCAGGCGCGCCGATAGAGGCCCTTGAGGCGGCCGGCGACCTCGGCGTCGAACGCGTCGGGGCCGAGGTTGCGGTAGGCCAGCGGCAGCAGCCGCATCGAGCCGCCGTCGACGTCGTCGAACTCGACCGCGGCCCGCCAGCTCTCCCAGGCGGTCACGGCCGCCTGTGGCTCGTCGAGCGCGGCGTGCAGCACGAGAAGCTGCTCGGGGGTCGGCCTGTTGCCGAGAACGGCGCTCACCGGGCGGCGTCCCGGCGCCGATCGAGGGACCGCTTGAGCAGCCGCGCGAACTCGGTCCGCTCTCCCTTGCCGCTGATCGAGTGGTTGTCGCCGTGCACGCGGCGCAAGGTGACGGTCTCGGGCAGCATTGCCTGCTTCAGGCCGAGCTCGCGGGCGCGCAGCAGGAAGGTGAGCCCGTCGCCCACCTTGACGTCCTCCGGCCAGGGCCCGATCGCCTCGCAGGCAGCCCGCCTGGCCAGCATGGCGCCCATGTAGGAGCCCGGCTGGGGAGCGTCGGGGATGCGCAGCCTCGCGGTCCGCTCCTCGCCGAGCCCGGGGCTGGCGAACTGCTGCACGTGGCCGAAGACGAGGCTCAGCTCGGGGTCTGCGGCGAAGGCGGACAGTTGCAGCGCGGTCTTCTCGGGCCGCCAGAGGTCGTCGGCGTCGAGGAAGGCGAGGAAGTCCCCGCGAAGGGCGCGCATCGCCGCGTTGCGGGCTGCGGAGACCCCCCGCCTGGGCTCGCGAACGACCTCGACCCGCGGGGCGTAGCCAAGAGCGATCTCCCCGCTGCGGTCGGTCGAGCCGTTGTCGACGACGATCACCTGCTCGCAGGGCCGCTCCTGGGCGAGGACGCTCTCGATCGCCTCCGCCAGGTAAGCCTCGCCGTTGTGCACGGGGATCGCCGCGGTGACCGTCGGCTCAGCCAAGCTCTCTCACCACCCGGTCGACGGCCGCGGCGTTCTCAGCCGGGTCGGGGCTGAGCCGCAACGCGTAGCTCGGCACCGCGCGCACCAGCTCCCCGAGGGCGGCCAGCGCCGCGGCCCCGTGGAAACCGGACTGGACGATCGTGCTCGGCGCCACAGCCCGCAGCCCCTCGGCCGCGGATATGGGGCGGGGCGCCACCTCCGCCTCCCCGTGGAGGACAGGGGCAACGATGGCGACGATCTGGAGGTCGCGGCGCATGCGGCCGGGGGCGAGGGCGCGGACGTCGACCAGGGCCTTGGCGGGGCCCTCGAGGGTGGGCTCGAAGCCGGCCGGGTCGATCGCCCCGGCGCCCAGGCCGAGCCGCGCGGCGCTGTCTTCCGTCAGCTTGGCGGTCGACTGCATGGCGTGCGCCAGCGGCGGGTGGTTCTCAGACGGGTTCTCGAGCAGGACGTAGTCGTCGGCGACGATCTCCATGCCGGCCAGCGCACAGGCGAGCGCCAGAGTCGACTTGCCCGAGCCGCCGCGACCGACGAGCAGCACCCCGCGCCCGTCGCGACCGACGGCGCCGGCGTGGGTCATCCAGCGGCCCCGCGGCGTCATCAGCAGCTGCAGCGCCTCGCGCAGCGGTGCCGCCCGCTCGCTGGGCGCGATGCGGCTGGCGTCGGGCAGGTGGAAGATCGCCGAGCCGCCCTCCGGGTCGGCGGCGGTCACCGCACCGGAGCCGGCCGCGGCCAGGACGCAGAAACGCTCGGAGCGCAGGCGCGTGACCGGGTTCGTCCCGGGCACCGCCCGCGGCTCCTCCCAGGCCGGCCGCGGTGGGTCGACACCGGTCGAAGCAGAGTCGAAGATCGAGATCGAGAGTCGCGGCGTCGCCACGGCCGTGGCGGTCAGATGCGCGAAGGGCGGCAGCAGCGCCTCGCGTATCGACTCCCCGGCAAAGCGCAGTCGCAGCGGCAGGCCGGCGAGCTCGAGATCCCGCTCGACCGGGCCCGCCACCGCGACCGCCCGCTCGAAGCTGGCGCGCATCGCCCCGACGTACTCGGCGGCGAGATCGCCGCTGGCCATGAGCGCGGATGCCTGCTCCACGGCGCGCGCTAGGCAGCCGGTCGCGGCCAGCCGGCGGTATCGACCTCGTGGATGGGGTCGAGCAGAAAGTAGTCCTGCATGTCGTCGTAGCGCTCGAAGCGCGGCGCCTCGAACGGGCCGCTCCCATCGCCGTTGGCCAGGCTCGGTCGGACGTCCGGAGCCCGCTCGGCCGCGACGAGGAGGCCGTGCTCGACCAGCTTGCCGAGCAGCGCCGAGACCTCGGCGCCGAGCGTCTCGGCATCCGCCTCGTAGCGCTCGCCCAGCGCCGTGCAGATCTCCGCTTCGGTGGCGCCGCTCGCCAGCAGGCCCCAGACAGCCGGGGCGCTGCCGGCCAGGCTGTAGTAGCTGCCGCCGCCGAGGTCGATCGCGATCACCTCGCCGTCGACCTCCTCGTAGACGACGTTCTCGGTGTTGACCCGCAGGCGCTGTTCGCTCACGGCGAGGGCTATTTGTAGCGGTAGGTGATGCGGCCGCGGTCGAGGTCGTAGGGCGAGAGCTCGATCTTCACCCGGTCGCCGGGGAGGATGCGGATGTAGTGGCGGCGCATCTTGCCGGAGATGTGGCCGAGGACGTCGTGGCCATTGTCGAGCTTGACCCGGAACATCGTGTTGGGGAGGGCCTCGGTGATCTCGCCCTCCATCTCGATCTTCTCCTCTTTTCCCATGCGGCGGGGAACATAACAGTCGCGCCTCGCTCGGCGCTCTACCTCACCTTTGGCGGCGCAAGTGCTCGATCGCCTCATCTCTCGTCGAGATCTCGCCCGCGTACTGGGCCGCCTCGAGCTCGGCCAGCAGCTCCCCAACCTCGGGGCCCTCGTCGAGCCCAAGCTCCGCGGCCAGCTCGTCGCCGCGCACCAGCGGCTGCGGTGGCCCGTCGCGGCGCCAGTCGAGCGTCGCGGCCAGCATCTGCCTGGCCAGTGTCAGGTGAGCCTCGATCGCCTCCTCGGTCGCGAAGGGGCCCGACCCCCGGGCCGAGAGCCGGTCGGCGATCGTCAGCAGCGTCACGTCGGCACCGACCGGCTCCGTCGCCCGCAGGTACTCGTGCACGCGTCGGGGCGGCAGCGGCGCCTCGTGGACGAGGAACCCGAGGCGGAGGTGGTGCAGCGTCAGATCTTGAAGGTGGCGGGTCAGGAGGCGGCTCGCGCGCAGGCGCCGGCACAGCCCGCCGACGACCGCGACGCCGTCGCGGTCGTGGCCGACGAAGGTGACGAAGCCGTCCCTCTCGGAGCGCGTGGCCGGCTTGCCGATGTCGTGCACGAGCGCGCCGAAGCGCAGCGCCGTGCCGCGGCTCATCTCGTCGGCGAGCGGCTCGGCGAGGAGGGCCGCCAGCTCCCCGGCCCGCTCGCCCCCGAAGCGCCCCAGGTCCGCCTCGACCGCGAGTGTCTGCTCGAGCACCGCCATCGTGTGCCCGTGGACGTCGAGGTGGTGGTTGGGGCCCTGCTGGACCCCCCGCAGCGCCTCCAGCTCCGGCAGGACGGCCGGGGTGAGGCCGAGCTCGTCGAGCAGCGCCATCCCGCGCAGCGGGTCGGGCCCGCCGAGGAGCAGGCGCAGCTCCGCGAGCTGGCGCTCCCCGGCGGGCTCGGCCGCGCGCGAGGCTTCCGATCGCGCGAGGGAGGCCGTGGCGGGGTCCACCTCCAGCCCGAGCGCCGCCGCGAGCCTGGCGGCGCGCAGGAGGCGCAGCGGGTCGGAGGCGAAGCTGCGCTCGCCCACCACGCGCAGCAGCCTGGCCTCCAGGTCCGGAAGGCCCCCGAAGGGATCGACCGGCTCCCCGCCGCCCAGCGGCATCGCGACCGCGCCGATCGTGAAGTCGCGCTCGGCAAGGTCGGCCTCGATCGTCTCGCCGCGCAGCGCCGTCAGGTCGACCTGCCAGGAGCCGTCGGCCGCGACCGCGCGCCAGGTCGCGTACTCGGATGAGAGCTCGAACGAGTGCCCGCCTCCCTCTCGCGCGATCGCCTTCGCGGCTGCCGCCGGATCGCCGGCGACGGCGAGGTCGAGATCGTCGACCTCGCGGCCCAGCGCCGCGTCGCGGACCGCCCCGCCCGCGATCCAGACTCGCTCCGCTCCGCCGAGCGCGCGCTGGGCGAGGGCGACGAGCGGGGCCGATGCGAGATGCCCCGCGACGCTCATGCCCAGACCCGGGGGACCCTGGCCGAGATCCCGCAGGTGACCTCGTAGTTGATCGTGCCGAGCCGGGCCGCGACCTCCTCAGCGCGTATCGAGGCACCGCCCTGAGAGCCGATCAGCACCGCCTCGTCGCCGGGCTCGACCTCGGTCTCCGGGCCGAGCTCGACGGTGACGTTGTCCATCGAGACGGTGCCGACGAGCGGGTGGCGACGACCGCCGATCAGCACCTCGGCGTTGTTGGAGAGGCCGCGGCGCACGCCGTCGCCGTAGCCGAGCGGCAGCACCCCCACCCAGGTGTCCTGCGATGCCCGCCAGGTCTGGCCGTAGCCGGCGCTGTCGCCCGCGGCGAAGCGCTTCACGTCCGCCACGTAGGAGTGCAGCGCCATCGCCGGGGCCAGGCCTCGCTCGGCCGGGTCGCCCTGGAACGGGTCGAGGCCGTAGACGGCGACGCCGCAACGCACCATGTCGAAGTGCGAGCGCCGGTCGCGGAAGACCGCGGCGCTGTTGGCGGCATGGGCCGTGACTCCGGGCAGCTCGGCCTTGACCGCCCTCGCGACCTCCGCAAAGCGATCGAGCTGAAGGTCGAAGAAGTCGGAATCGGGTTCGTCGGCGGTGGCGAAGTGCGTCCAGACTCCCGCCACCTCGAGCTGCGGGTCCTCGGCGCAGGCACGGATCAGCGCCAGCACCTCGGCGGGATCGGGGTTGCCAAGCCGACCCATGCCGCTGTCGTGCTTGACGTGGACGCGGACCGGCCGCCCCTGAGCCCGCCCCCGGGCGCTGACGAGCTCCCGGAAGCCCTCGCGCCAGACCGCGACCTCGGATCCCGCCGCGAGCGCGTCCTCGAGGCCCTCGGCGTCCAGGGCGCCCATCGTCAGCAGGGGCACCTGCGGGAAGCGGCGGCCGATCTGCGCCGCCTCGGTGCCGGTGGCCACGGCCAGCCTGCTCGCCCCGCCGGCAAGAGCGGCGGACGCGCAGGCGTCGGCGCCGTGCCCGTAGCCGTCGGCCTTGACCACCGCGCAGAGCTCGGCGCCCTCCCCCAGCTCCGCCTTCAGCCGCGCGCAGTTGCGCTCGACGGCGCCAAGGTCGATCCGGGCGAGGGCCCGCGCCATGGCGCTAGCTGTCGGAGACGAGCGCGGAGAGCGCGTCGGCCCGCGTCACCAGCCCGGCGAGACGCCCCTCGCCGTCGACCACGGGCAGGTGGTTGTGGTGCTTCTCGGCAATCGTCCTGGCGACCGTCTCAGCGTCGTCATCGGTGCTGACGACGATGGGGTCGGGGGTCATCAGCTCGGAGACCTTCGTCGCGAAGGCCTTGTTGAGGCGCTCCTCGAAGCCCTTCATCGAGCCGATGAAGACGACGCCCCCCATGATGTTGAGGTAATGCGGCAGGTGAAGGTCCGCTTCCTCGTCACCGAGGATCAGGTCTGACTCGCTGACGATGCCGACGACCTTGCGTTCCGCGTCGACCACAGGGATCGCTCCCATATCGGTCTTGGCCAGAAGCTCGATCGCCGCCCGCGCGTCGGCGTCGGGCGAGACGGCAGGCACGTCGGCATCCATGATCTCGGTGGCGGTCTTCATGCGTCGAGCTTATTCGAAGAGGCGGACTGTCCGCCTCGGTGAGCCCAGTCGCCCTCATGACGTCGCAAATGCTCAGCATCCTTTGATTAACTGGCGCTGAATGTACGCAACTATCGACGACGAACCCGCAACCTCGACAAACCGTTTAGGAAGGAGTGGCCTTGAAAACCACAATCCCAAGACTCGGCATCCTTATCGCGAGTGTTGCCGCCCTCTCACTTTTGGGTGCTTCGCCGGCGATGGCGAACGGATCCACGGCACTATGTGGGGTAAACGAAGATCCGTGTCCGGCTGAAAGCCAGTTGACCTCCACCCACTTCGTCAACGCGCCGGGGACCGTAGTCCTGATGCAGAACAGTGCAATCCCCGTCTTATGTTTAAATGCTTTACGTGCCGTAGACGTCTTAGGCTTAGGAAAACCACAGTCGCTTCATACCACGACGTTCACGTTCAGTGGGTGCGGTACAAACGCAGCACACAGCAACTGCACGGTTTCCGTGCAAGAACCTCCCTTATCCAATCTGTTACATCTCGAAGGAGATATGGGAGTGGTGACCGAGCAAAGTGGCACTTTGCGGTTGGCATGCCCGGTCTTCGGAGACTGTGTCTACAACTTAGCGGGGGTGGAATTTGAAGTTGTAGGCGGCGAAGAAGGCGCAATCCTGGCGGCATATGACCAGCCGGCGTCATTAGAACACGGAATAGGCAGCTGCCCTCTAAAATTAGCCGCAATGTTGGACTTCTTACTCATAACCTTAGAAGAGGCACATATCAGTAGCTAGCTGGAACAGGCCTCTTCAGAGCACACCGGATCCGTGTGAGGTCACGGATCCGGTGTTACTCACTCCGAGTCGAGCTGCAACAGGTCTGTACTGCTCCTGGCATCAAGCGAGCAATCCCGTCGGGATCGAGTCGATCACGTCCGTTGCGATCACCGACTCGGAGGCGCCGATGCGGACGGCCGCGTCGCGGCCGGCACGGGCGTGGGCGAGCACTGCCGCACAGGCCGCGGCGAAAGGCTCCAGGCCGCGGGCGAGGAGCGCCGCGACGATCCCGGAGAGGACGTCGCCGGTGCCGGCGGTCGCCAGCGCCGGCGCGGAGAGCGCGTTGACGGCGACGCGCGCGCCGTCGGTGACGATCGTGTCGTCGCCCTTGAGCACGACCACGGCCCCCGCGGCGCGGGCCGCCTCGCGCGCCGAGGAGAGCCGGTGCGCCGAGACCTCCTCGGTCGAGCGTCCGAGCAGGCGCCCCAGCTCCCCCGCGTGCGGCGTGAGGATGGTCGGGGCCTCGCGGGCGGCGAGCCGCTCGACCTCCCCCGCGAACGCATTGAGCCCGTCGGCGTCCATGACCAGCGGAACCCCTATCGCGCCGGCCGCGTCGCGGGCGAGCTCGACCGAGCCGGGGTCGCGGCCCATCCCCGGGCCGAGCACTCCCGCGGCGGCGCGCTCGAAGCTGCGCAGGAGCGCCTTCAGCGAGGCCGGCGCCAGGCAGCCGTCTCCACCGGGACAGCCGACCGACATCACCTCGGGCTGGGCCGCCTCGAAGATCGCCTCCAGGTCCGCGGGCACGGCCACGGTCGCGTAGCCGGCGCCCGCCCTGATCGCAGCCCGAGAGGCCATCTGGACCGCGCCGGTGAGCCCACGGGAGCCGCCGGCGATGACGACCTGGCCGGAGCTGAACTTGGTCGACCCGGGCCCTCGCGCCGGCGCCAGCGCGAGGACGGCCGGCTCGATCGTGCCCGCGGCCGGGCCCCGGGGCGCACCCCTGGGGATCCCGATCGGAACGACCCGCAGCTCGCCGGTGTGCCACTTGCCCGGCGCTACCCGGTGGCCGACCTTCGCCGCGTGGAAGCTGACGGTGAGGTCGGCCTCGACCGCCGCGCCCTCGATCTCCCCGGTCGAAGCGTCCACGCCCGAGGCGAGGTCGCAGGCCACGATCGGCGCGCCGGCGCGGTTGATCGCCTCGATCGCCGCCACGGCCGGCTCGCGCGGCGCCCCGGCGAAGCCGGTGCCGAAGATCGCGTCGACGATCGCGCCCGAGCCCGACAGCCAGGCATCGAGGTCGTCCGGGGCCTTCTCCGAAAAGAGCTCGAGGGTCTCGACCTCGAAGCCCATCGCATCCAGGCGGCGGGCGGCGATGAGCCCGTCGCCGCCGTTGTTGCCCTTGCCGCAGACGACCCGCACCGGCCCCTGCGGCGCCAGCCCGGCGACGGCCTCGGCCAGTGCCGTCCCGGCGGCCTCCATCAGCTCCGCCTCGGGCACCCCCTGCTCCTCGATCGCCCAGCGGTCGATCGCGCGGATCCCCTCCGCGTCATACAGCGACGTCAGCCACGAATCCATCTCAGGCAGTCTCGACGATGGCGACCGCCGCGGCAAACTCGCGCGAGTGGGTCAGCGAGACGTCGATCCGCTCTCCCTCCGCGGCTGCGGCCGCGCGTCCCGAGAGACGCACGATCGGCGGCTCCCCCGCGACGATCTCGATCTCGCGCAGGCCGAAGCCGCCGGAGAGGCCGAGGGCCTTGACCACCGCCTCCTTGGCGGCGAAGCGAGCCGCGAGGTGACGGCCGGGTCGCGCTCGGGCCGCGGCGTAGCCGCGCTCCGCCTCGGTGAAGACGCGACCGGCGAGACGGGGATGGCGCTCCAGCGCCCGCTCCAGGCGGTCGATCTCGAGCAGGTCGATGCCGACCCTGGAGGCCATCCCAGCCCGCTTACTCCTTCAGGCCCACGATCAGCTTCGCCGTCGCCAGATCGTCGTCGGTCCCCGAGCCCATCGCGACGTACTCGACGTGCTCGAGGTAGGGCTTTGCCTCCTGGAAGTCCTCGAAGTCGTCATCCGAGGGCGAGATCATCGAGTCGGCCAGGCGCAACGCCCCCGGACCGTCGACGAAGGCGCTGATCGGGAAATCGCCCAGCGCCGAGACCGCCGCCTTGTAGCTGGCGAGCTCGGAGAGGGTTTCGCCGCTTTCCGTATCGAGTCCGGCGAGGGCCGGGGCGAGGCTGTAGCCGATGGCGACGCGGTCGGACTTGGAGACCACGACCAATGGCTTGTCTCCGAGCTCGGAGCTGCGCACCGAGAAGCCGCTGGCACCGTTGCTGCTAACCGCGGTCACGCCGGGTGTCCCGGTGTTGCGCACCAGGACGCCGAGATTTGCGACCGCCTTCGCCGCTTCGCTTGAGTCGCTGGTCAGCACGAGGGCGCCGACAAGCGAGCTCTCGGTGCTTCCCTGGGCGAAGACCGCCGCGTCTTCGAGCGATCCGGCGATCTTGTCGAGGTCGATGCCCGCCGCCTTCAGCGTGCTCTTCAGCTGGTTGGGCGGCACTCCCTCGTCCGGTATTCCGGCCTTGTCGAGCTCGTCGATCGCTTCGGTGAGCTGATCGCCGAACTCGGTAGCCCCGACGGCCGCGAAGGAGTCGGCGGGCAGCGAGCCGATCAGCTCGGAGACGTCGCCGCTCGACGGTTCCTCGCCGCCGAGATCGCTGCTGACGTCGACCTGGATCTGATCGGTGCCGGGGATGATGCTGGCCACCGCGGTCGCTTCGCTCGGGTCGATCCCCGCGCTCTGGAGGATCTCTCTCGCCTGGGGATCGATCTCGTCGTCCGACGCCTCGAGCAAGCCGCCGACGTCCACGTAGGCGTCGGCAAAGCTGCCGTCGGAGGCGGCCGAGATCGCATCGGTGAAGCGCGCTTCGTCCGCGAGCGAGTCGCCCTGGACGGCGTCGACCGCGGCCTTGAAGCCCTTCTTGCCTTCGGCGATGACGAGGAAGTCGTCGATCACGCCGACCCCGTTTTCGTCGGCGCCTCCGACCTTGAAGTCGACCCCTTCGTAGGAGCCGTCTTCGAAGGGATCGTTGCTCTGCTCCGCCTGGTCGTCGATGAATTTCTGTGTCGCGGCCGCATCGGTCGTCTCGACTGCGATCACCGGGTCGGACGGATCGCCCTCCTCGTCGAGCTTCTGAAAGGCAACGCCCGCCTTCTCGCCGAGCCAGGGTTCGACTTCCTTGGCGAAGTCGAGCGGTTCGCCGTCCTCGCTAGCCGAGCTTTCCAGCTCTTCGACGATCAGGTCGTCGAGGCCCTCGACGCCCGCGACCGTGCCCGCGATCTCGTCCACGTCGGCCTTCAGCTCTCCGGTCGGGCGCAGCCCGGCTTCGACGAAGACGAGCGAGTCCGGAGCGGCGAAGACAGCCGGATCGGAACTGGACTCGCCGCCGCCGCCGCAACCGGCGATTGCGATTCCGGCCGTGGCAGCCAGGACTGGGAGGACGAGGCGAGTTCTGAGCATGGCCGCGCAGACTAGCGAGCGCCCAGGCGCGGAAAGCACACCGAGCGGGGGCCGGGGAGGGCCCTTCTGTGGAACACGCCCCCGGCACATATTTGGAGGCCCCGGCCGACCATGGGCTCACAAGTTCCTCAGAAGGGCCCTCCCCGGCCCCTCGAGCTCTCGAGCAAGGGCGGCACCACGGAACAGCGGGCACCCCTCCAGCGGAACTTGTGAGCTGAAGAGGCGCCGATAGCTTCATCAAGTGCGGGCAGCGTGTTCCGCCGGAGGGGTGCCCGCTGTTCCCTGGGGAGCTACTCGACGGTGACGGTCTTCGCCAGGTTGCGGGGCTGGTCGACGTTGAGGCCGCGGGCGCGGGCGATGTCGTAGGCGAGCAGCTGGAGGGGGAGGATGGCGACGATCGGCTGCAGGATCCAGTCGGTCCGGGCCACCTCGATCGTCTGCTCGGCGACCTCGCCGACGCGCTCGCAACCCTCGGTCGCGATCGCGATCGTGTCCGCGCCGCGGGCGCGCACCTCCTCGATGTTGGAGAGGACCTTGTCGAGCACCGGGCTCTCGGTGGCCACGCAGACGACCGGAGTCGACTCGTCGAGCAGCGCGATCGGCCCGTGCTTCATCTCCCCCGCCGCGTAGGCGTCGGTGGGGATGTAGGAGATCTCCTTCAGCTTCAAGGCCCCCTCGAGGCAGACCGGCAGCCCGATGTGCCGGCCCAGGTAGAGGAAGAAGCCGTGCTCGAACTGGTCGGCGGCCACGCAGCCGGTGACCTCTGCGCAGGAGGCCAAGGTCGCCTCGATCTTCGAAGGGATCGCCTTCAGCTCGGCGACCAGCTCGGACAGCCGGCCCGCGTCGAGCGTTCCCCGCAGCTCGGCCAGGCGCAGGCCGAGCAGGTACATCGTCGCGACCTGGGCGACGAAAGTCTTGGTCGCGGCGACGCTCACCTCGGGGCCTGCCCGGGTGTAGAGCACCGTGTCGGCGTCGCGGGTCGCCTGGCTGCCCATCACGTTGGTGATCGCCAGCACCTTGGCGCCGTTCTCGCGGGCGAGCCGCATCGCGGCCAGCGTGTCGGCCGTCTCGCCCGACTGGGTGATCCCGATCACCAGGTCGTCGGGCCCGATAACCGGGTTGCGGTAGCGGTACTCGGAGGCGACGTCCATCTCGACCGGCACCCGCGCCCACTCCTCGATCGCGTAGCGGCCGACCAGGCCCGCGTGGTAGGAGGTGCCGCAGGCGACGATCACGATCCGCCTCAGGTCGCGCAGGAAGGCCTCGTCGAGCTCGACCTCGGAGAGGTCGACCCCGTCGTCGCTCGGCAGCCGGTCGGCGATCGTCTCGGCAACCGCGTCGGCCTGTTCGTGGATCTCCTTCAGCATGAAGGTCTCATAGCCGCCCTTCTCGGCGGCCGACTCGTCCCAGGAGATCTCCTCGGCGTCGCGCCGCACCGGCGCGCCGGCGGCGTCGGTGATCTCGATCCCGGCGGCGTCGATCGTGACGATCTCGTCGTTCTCGATCGCCACCGCGTCGCGCGTCTCGGCCAGGAAGGCCGGGATCGCGGAGGCGAGAAACGCCTCCCCCTCGCCCACTCCCGCCACCAGCGGGCACTCCTTGCGGGCGCCCACCAGCCGCCCGGGCTCCTCGGCGTGCATGGCGACGAAGGCGTAGTGGCCGCGCAGCTCGGCGAAGGAGGCCCGCACCGCGGCGGTGAGGTCGCCGTCGTAGTTGCGCTCGATCAGGTGAGCGACGATCTCGGCGTCGGTCTCGGAGCTGAAATGGTGCCCCTCGGCGGCGAGCTCGCGGCGCAGCTCAGCGTGGTTCTCGACGATCCCGTTGAGGACGATGTGGACGCGGTCGGAGCAGTCGCCGTGCGGGTGGGCGTTCTCCTCGGTGACGCGGCCGTGAGTGGCCCAGCGGGTGTGGGCGACGCCGGTGGTCGCGGGCGGCGCCGCCACCGCTACCCCCCCGTTCTGGTCGTGCTTGGCGACGGCGGCACGCAGGTTGGCGAGGTTGCCGACCGCGCGCACGCTGGCGATCCGGCCGTCCTCGATCACCGAGATCCCGGCCGAGTCATAGCCCCGGTACTCGAGCTTCTCGAGCCCGGCCACGAGCAGGTCGCGGCAGGGGCGCCCACCGACGTATCCGACGATTCCGCACATAAGGGAGACGAACAAGGGTAGAGACCGGCGATCCCCATGGCCGAATTCCCCGATGGGCTGGGTATTTTCCTCCGGGCGGGGTTGGGTAGGGGTACGCCCTCGACAGCGCACGAGCTTCGAAAAGCTCGCTCCCCGAAGGCGCTGCTAATCCTCGAAAGCCCCTGCGGCACCCGGCTCCCCGAAAAGCTCCGGATGCCTGGTGCCGTTTCGGGCGCCCCAAGCTTTTAAAAAGCTTGGGGACCCTGGGGCCGCTTTCGCAACCTGGGCGTTACCCGGGGCGCGCAGAGGGCCTACCCCAGCTCTTGACGCACAACGGCAACCAAGCGGTCGCAGACGGCCTCTGCCTCCTCGGCACTCGGCGCCTCGGCCATCACGCGCACCAGCGGCTCGGTTCCCGACGGGCGGAGGAGTACCCGGCCGCGGCCCTCGAGGGCCTCGCCCTCCCGCTCTACGGCCTCCCAGACGGCGGTCGCGCCGGCGATCTCGTCGCGGTCGGCGACCTCGACGTTGACCAGGGTCTGCGGCAGCTTGCGCATCGGCACGACCTCGGCGAGGTCGCGGTCGCCGAGCTCGCGCATCGTCGCCAGCGCCGCGGCGGTGCCGTCGCCGGTGGCGGCGAAGCGGGTGTCGATGATGTGCCCGGACTGCTCTCCGCCAAAGCTCCAGCCGCGCTCGCGCAGCTCGTCGAGAACGTAACGGTCGCCGACCTTGGTCACGGCGACCTCGATCCC
Source organism: Solirubrobacterales bacterium (assembly GCA_036376915.1). Lineage (GTDB taxonomy): Bacteria > Actinomycetota > Thermoleophilia > Solirubrobacterales > 70-9 > VRUE01. The sequence continues at coordinate 3,666 of DASUZK010000106.1, read as the reverse complement.
AGCCTCCTCCATCGCCTGGTGGAAGCCGTAGTTGCTCATCACGGTGACGGCGACGCCGCCGTCGAGCTCGTCCCGGGCGGACATTCCGCGAGCGGCGAGCGCGATCAGCTCGTCGCCGTCGTGCGTACGGCCGTTGCGGTCGACGGCAAGCACCCGGTCGCCGTCCCCGTCGAAGGCGAAGCCGATCGTCGCCTCCGAGGAGGCGACGCGGTCGGCGAGCAGGTCGAGGTGGGTCGAGCCGCAGCCGTCGTTGATGTTGCGGCCGTCGGGCTCGACCGCGATCGCCTCGACCGTCGCGCCAAGCCTCTCGAAGATCGCCGGGGCGGCACGAAAGGTGGCGCCGTTGGCGCAATCGAGCATCACGGTGTGGCCGGAGAGGTCGAGTGGAAAGGCCGCCTCGAGCGCGCGCAGGTAGTCCTCCAGCCCCCCGTTCAGCTCCCGCACCTGACCGGGCTCGGCGACAGCGAGCTCGGCCTCGATCAGCGACTCCATCCTCGCCTCGGTCCCGTCGTCGAGCTTCGTGCCCTGCGCGGAGAAGAACTTGATCCCGTTGTCGCGGTAGGGGTTGTGCGAGGCGGAGACGACCGCGGCCAGGTCGAGGCCGAGGCGCTTGACGAGGATCGCGGCAGCCGGGGTCGGCAGCACGCCGCCGAGCAGCGCGTCCCCGCCCGCGGCGGCGATCCCGGCGGCCAGCGCAGACTCCAACATCGGCCCCGACTCGCGCGTGTCGCGCACGATCAGCACCTGCGGTCGCTTGGCCTTCAGCGAGGCCGTGGCCGCACGCCCGAGCGCGGTCGCGAGCTCGGCGGTGAGGAACGTCCCGGCCTCCCCTCGGACCCCGTCGGTTCCGAAGAGCTTGCGCCCCGAGGTCACCGGTTGGCTCCTAACGCTTGGAGAATTGCGGCCGCTTGCGGGCCTTCTTCAGCCCGGCCTTCTTGCGCTCCTTGGCCCGCGCGTCGCGGGTGAGGAAGCCCCGGCGCTTGAGCTCTCCGCGCAGCTCCGGGTCGATCTCGGTCAGAGCTCGGGCGATCCCGTGCCGCACCGCCCCGGCCTGGCCGCTGATGCCGCCACCGTGGACGCGGACCCGGACATCGACGTTGCCCTCGTAGCCGGTGATGACCAACGGCTGCATGGCCGTCGTCTGGTGCAGGGGGCGGGGGAAGAACTCCTCCAGCGCCCGCTTGTTCACCTCGACCTTGCCACTGCCGGGCAGCAGCGTGACCCGGGCGATCGCGGTCTTGCGCTTGCCGGTGGCGAGATAGCGAGCGTCGCCCTCCAGCTTCGCCGGGGCACGGCTGGCGGCCTGCGGCTCCTCGACCGCGTCGCCGACCAGCGCCGCCTCGCGCTGCGCCCGCTCCTCCTCTTCGGCTTCCACCCGGGCCTGCTCCTCAGCGCTCAGCGGCCGCTCCTGCGGCTCGACCGCGATCGGCTCCAGGTCAGCCCCCGGAATCACGTCCTTCTTCTTCTCCTCGGCCTTCGGCTTCTCAGCCTTCTCGGCTACAGGCTCAGCCGTCTCCGCCTCTGCCTCCTCAGCAACGGGCTCAGCCTCGGGCTCCTCAGCTTCCTCAGCAACGGGCTCGATCTCCTCAGCTTTCTCCGCCTCGGGCTCAGCCTCCGCCTCGGCCTTCTCAGCCTCTCCCTCTCCAGGCTCCTCGACGGCCTCACCTTCAGCCTGCGGCGCCTCGGACTCAGCCGCCTCATCCGCGGGTGGCGTGGGGGATGGGGCGTCGCCCGCAGCTTGCGAGGGCGACGCGTCATCCCCCGCGACAGGACCCGCGGCCTGATCCGCCTCGTCCTTGTCCGGGGTCGTCTCGTCCTTCTGAGTCTCGTCGTCGATCAAGTCTGGATCTCCATCGGTTTGGGCTGTTGCGCCTCGTGCGGATGCTCGGGCCCGGCGTACACCTTCAGCTTGGTCAACTGCTGGCGAGCGAGCCGGTTGCGGGGGAGCATCCCCTTGACGGCCTTGCGGATGACCTCCTCGGGACGCCGCTCGAGCATCTCGCCGAGCGTCCGCGACTTGATCCCACCCGGGTAGCCGCTGTGGCGCCAGTAGCGCTTCTGCGCCAGCTTGTCGCCGGTCACGTGGATCTTCTCCGCGTTGACGACGACGATGAAGTCGCCGGTGTCGACGTGCGGCGTGTACTCGGGCTTGCGCTTGCCCCGCAGAGCATCGGCGATACGGGTCGCCAGCCGGCCCAGGGTCTGCCCCTCTGCGTCGACGACGTACCAGTCGCGCTGGCGGTCTGCGGGTGTGGCTACGTAGGTCTTCATCAGAGAAAAACCGCGGGCGGCGCCCAGCGGCCACGGCATGATAGCCGCCACACCGCATCCGCGTACACGCCGCATCGGTGTCTATACTGCCGCGCCAACAGTGCCGAATCCCAGCCGCACAGGTGGCTGGGAGCGGAGGAACCGCAGGAACCGTTGCAGGTTCCCGGGGCGAATCGGCCGAAAAGGTCGTAGCGCAACTCTTTCAGCGCGAGCCCGACAGCTAACTCCGTAGGCGAACGAAAGAGAGAGTGGCAGTGGTAGGCAAGACCACCCGGCCTTGGCTGGCGGGAGCGCATTTCACGATCGCGGCGATGGCGTTGCTGCTCTGCCTTGCGGCAACCGCAACCGCCAGCACGGGCGGCGCGCCGACCGCGGCCGGCAGCCCGCCGCCACCCGGCAGCCCCAGCGGCACGCCGGCCTCCGACGCCCCCAGCGCCGGCGCTCTGCGCCTGATCTCGGCCCAAACCACGCCGCGCAAGTCCTTCTACTACGGCTTCCGCTACCCCAAGCTGAGCTTCTCGATCGCCAGCAACCAGGCGCAGAACGACATCCGCATCGACGTCGTCGACGTCGCCGGCGCCAGCGTCCGCACCTTCTTCCGCAACGACGTCGCCCCCGAGACCGTGACCGCGATCCGCTGGGACGGGACGACCAACGACGGCCGCGCGGCCCCCAATGGGCGCTACACCTTCCAGGTCTCCTCGCAGGCCGGCGCCTTCGCCGCCCGGTCGGCAACCTCCTCGGAAGCGCCGAGCCTCGGCTTCGCCTTCTACGGCTACGCCTTCCCGCTGCTCGGCGACCACGACTACGGCGGCAGCGGCGCCGTCTTCGGCGCCGGTCGCGCGGGCCACACCCACCAGGGCCACGACGTGATGGCCGAATGCGGCGTGCCGATCGTCTCCGCCCGCGGCGGCCGGGTGCAGTACTCCGGCTACCACAGCGCCGCCGGCAACTACGTCGTGATCGACGGCAAGGGCACGACGCTCGACTTCATGTACGCCCACCTGGCCGAACCGTCGCCGCTGAAAACCGGCGACACGGTCCGCACCGCCCAGCCGATCGGCATCGTCGGCGACACCGGCTCGGCGAGCGCCTGCCACCTGCACTTCGAGATCTGGACAGACCCGGGCTGGTACGAGGGCGGCAGCCCGATCGACCCGTTGCCCTATCTCGAAAAGTGGGACCGCTACAGCTGACCTCGCTCAGCGGCGCCCCGGCCTGGCGCCCCCTCGGGCGGCATCAGTCGCGTGACGATCGCCAGCGCAACCGCCACCGGCGCCGTCGCCGGCAACGTATCGACCGCAAGGAACAGCAAGTCGAACCCAAGCCCCAACCCGGCGACGAGCCCCGCCCCCACCCACTGCCGACGGGCCGATACGTCAACGTGACGTTGAC
>DASUZK010000105.1:0-31425 GCA_036376915.1 Solirubrobacterales bacterium | reverse complement strand
GGTTATCGCGGACTCGCGGAGAAGGACAGATGGATCAGGCGCCGGGACACCCCGAGATCGGCCGCATCGTCGCCCCGAATCCGGGGCCGATGACGCTGGAGGGGACGAACACCTACATATATGGGGCTGGCCCCTGCACCGTGATCGACCCGGGGCCTGACGACGCTTCGCATCTCGAAGCCGTCCTCGCCGCCGCTGAGGAGAGGGGCGGCGTCGGCTTGGTGCTACTCACCCACAGCCACGGCGACCATGCGGACGGGGCCGAGGCCCTGGCGGCGGCGGCCGTCGTGAAGCGGGCGCTGGCGGCCGGCGGCGCGGCTTGGAAGCCGCGGGTGGTGCTGCCGTCAGACGGTGAGGAGCATGGGGACCTGCGAGCGATCGCCACTCCCGGTCACGCACCCGACCACGTCTGCCTTCTCACCGCCGACGGCGTCTGCTTCAGCGGCGACCTCGTGCTCGGGATGGGCTCGACCTTCGTCCCGCCCGACGGCGGCTCGCTCTCCGCCTACATGGACTCGCTGCGCCGCATGCAGGCGGAGCCGATCGAGCTGATCTGCCCCGGCCACGGCCCCTGGGTCGAGGCCCCCGCAACCAAGCTGGCCGAGTACGTCGAGCACCGCGAGATGCGCGAGCGCCGCCTCCTCGCCGCCCTGGAGCGCGGCGAGCGCTCCCGCGAGGCTCTTCTCGCCGAGGTCTGGGACGACGTCCCCGCCGAGGTCCGTCCCGCGGCGGCGATGGTGATGCAGGCCCACCTCGACAAGCTGGAGGATGAAGGGAAAGTGCCGGGCGGTGGCATCCCATGACGCCCCCGTTCTCCCCGCCGCTCGTCAACTACTGCTTCACATAGCGTGCCAGAGCGATACCTCGATGGGTCGGGAGGTCCGGGCTCTTGACGTTTCCGGCAACGACGGCCCTACCTCGCCCGTCAACGAGGATCTGGCTTGCAGAAGCGCTGGTGCCCGGGCCAAAGCCCACCACCGCCCGGCCTCTGCGCCCGAATCGGGGGTCGAGGCTGCCGTTGGCAGACATCCGGACAAGGAGGAATTTCGCCGTCCTGCGGGTGGGGCTGAGTGGGTGCTTCTTGAATAGCGAACCCGCAATCAGCAGTCCTCCCCGCGCATCGGCGGTGAGCGATCCGAGCTTTTCTCGGCTGGAAAGAGGTACATGGGCCACTCCTCTTTTCCCATAGCCTTGGTCGATGGCACCGGCCGCGGTCAGCCGGATGATCCGGAAGAAATCGTGCCGGGGCGGGCCTTCCGAGAAGGTCGAATCTCCCAGGAAAATGCGGTCGAAGCGGTCGCGGACGAGGTTCCTGTCAGGCAGGGGGTTGAGCCAGTCGCCGAGCGTTACAGTCCCGCCTGCTCCGAAATCCGGGCTCGGATATCCGCCTGCATCGAGGCTGACGAGCAGTGAAGGCGGAGGCAAGCCTCGGCATTCATCGTGGATCCCAATCGACAGGACGCTCCCCGCGGCGGCTTGCACGGGCCCTCGTATCCGACTGGCGCCGGGCATCGCATAGGTTCCGCTCCCGTGGAAGCTGGTGTCGCTGGACCCGTAGGGCGTCAGGCGTGCCAGGAAGCCGGTCGGTTCGAGGTTGGAGCTCCCCACTGGGCAGCCGCCGAATCTGGTCGCAGCAGTGCCGGCGATCACCGGGCGGTCTTCGGGGTCGACCATTACTGCTGTCGTTCCAACTGACGGTGACGAGGCTCCTGGAGCTGGAGGGGGAGGAAAGCCGAAATCGGTGCCGACAAAGCCGTCCTGGTCGAATTCAGGGTCAGGGTCTCCGCTTGGCAGGAGGCGGATTATTGCCGCCAGCTTCGGCGGGCTGTTGAGCGTTTCGAATACACCTGGGGGAGAGGGCTCACTTGCCGTGGGCCATGTGGTGCCGGAAACGACGATGCGATCGCGCGAGTCGATTGCCAGCCCGCTGAGCAGGAAGCTGGGCCCCGCGATCTTCCTCAGGTCCACCCTCCCTCGGTGGCCGAATTCTCTGTCCACTGTCCCGTCTGACCGCAGCAGAATGAGCGTGCGGCCCTGGCCGGCGACTATCTCATCTTCTCCGGTGATTCCCAGGGAGAGCCCCCCGTATTGGCTGTCGTGCCGGGCTATTGGGATCACGACTTTGCCTTGACGGCCGAAGCGGGCGTCAAGCACGCCTTTCTCGGTGTGCTGATTTGGATCAGCCTGGGATGAGATCCGCGCCGTTGCGTCAGGCGTCGTCAGGGCAGGCAGCACCAGGCAGGCGATCGCGATTGAAGCGAGCCACACAGTGCTGAAGCTTTTGCTCTGACGATCTTCCAGGTGCTGGTCCAATTAGAAAACTGAATATTTCATAGATCGATTGGAAAAATGTTGATCCCGTTCGCGGCGCCCAGGCTTCCTGGCCGGCTGGCCAACTGATACACAGTCGGGTATGAGCTCGCGCAAGGAAAGCAGCGCGGTGCGTACGGGCGTGGTCTTGGGCGCCACCGCGACCGGATTGGCCACCGCGACGGGACTCGCCGCCTGGCACTGGCTCGCTCGCCGCCCACTGCCCAAGCAGAAGGGGACGATCGCCCTCGACGGGCTCGAGGGCACGGTCCGGGTCCGCCGCGACCGCTGGGGAGTGCCCCACATCGAGGCCGGCAGCGCCACCGACCTTTGGTTCGCCGAGGGCTTCTGCCACGGGCAGGACCGGCTCTGGCAGCTCGACTTCTACCGCCGCGTCGTCTCCGGTCGCGTTGCGGAGATGGCGGGGGAGGAGGGGCTGCCGATCGACCGGCTGATGCGGACGCTCGGCATCCGCCGCACGGCCGAGCGCGAGGCGGCGACGCTGGACCCCGAGCTGCTCGCCTTGCTCAACCGCTTCTGCGAGGGGGTCAACGCGGCCGCGGCCGACGCCAAGGCGCTGCCCTTCGAGATGCAGCTGCTGCGACTCGCCTGGAAGCCCTGGCGTCCGGTGGACATCCTCAGCCTCGGCAAGCTGCTCGCCTTCGGCCTCTCGACCAACTGGGAGAGGGAGCTGCTGCGCGCGGACATGGTGCGCGCGCTCGGCCCTGAGCTGGCCGCCCGCCTCGACGCCGCCTATCCCGCCGAGAACCCCGTCGTCACCCAGGAAGCCTGGACCGGCGACGGGCTCGCGATCGTCGAGCAGATCGACGCCGTGCGCCACTCGATCGGCCTAGCCGCCGAGGCCAGCGGCTCCAACAACTGGGCGGTCTCCGGCAAGCTCAGCGCCAGCGGCAACCCGCTGATCGCCGGCGACCCGCACCTGCCGCCGAGCATGCCGGGCATCTGGTACCAGGTCGGACTCAGCCTCGATGGTCGTTTCGTCCGCGGCGCCTCGCTGCCGGGCATGCCCGGCGTCTACATGGGCCAGAACAACGATGTCTGCTGGACCTTCACCAACGTCATGGCCGACGTCCAGGACCTCTTCGTCGAGCGGGTCGAGGGCGATCGCTACCTGTTCGAAGACGAGTGGCGCCCGCTGGAAATCGTCCGCGAGGAGATCCCGGTCAAGGGCCGCGACGCGCCCGAGGTGCTCGACGTTCGCATCACCCACCACGGGCCACTGGTCAACGAAGCGCTCGGCGCCGACGAGGGCGAGCCCCTCGCCCTGCGCTGGCAGACGCTCGACCAGCCGACCGCCTTCAAGGGGATGTTCGAGCTGCACGGGATCACGTCCGGCCCTGAGCTGGTCGCCAAGCTCGCCGACCACGTCTCGCCCGCTTCGAACCTGATCTGGGCCGACCGCCATGGCTCGATCGGGTACAAGCTGATCGGTCGCCTGCCGCTGCGCAAGGGTGGCTGCCCCGACCTGCCAAAGCCGGGCTGGACGGGTGAGTTCGAGTGGGAGGGGACGATCCCCTACGAGGAGCTGCCGGAGAAGATCGACCCCGAGAGCGGCTTCCTCGTCACCGCCAACAATCGCATCGTCGGCGACGAGTACCCGCACCACATCACCAGCGAGTGGCTCGACGGCTTCCGCGCCAAGCGGATCGAGCAGCTTCTGCGCGCCAGCAACGAGCACGACGTCGACGGATTCGAGGCGATGCAGTCCGACAACCTCTCGATCCCTGGGATCGAGGCGGCGCGCCGGTTGGGCCGGCTCTCGCCGCGGAGCCAGCGCGAGCTCAGCGCGATCGAGCGGCTGCGCAGCTGGGACGGGCGGCTCGATCCCGATTCGATCGCGGGCACGATCTACCAGGCCTTCCTGCTGCGCCTCGCCCGCGAGGTAGCCCGCGCCGCGATCGGCGACCGCGACCTCAGCGAGCGCTGGCTCGACCGCGCCGACAACGGCTTCACCCCGCACGTCACCTCGCCCTGGCGCTGGCACTCTCACCTGATGAGCCTCTGGGAGGAAGAAGACGAGGAGCTGATCGGCCGCCCTTGGGAGGGGCTCGTGCTGGAGGCGCTCAGCGGCGCCCTCGACGACCTCGCCGACCGCTTCGGCCCCGACCCCGAGGCCTGGCGCTGGGGCCACGTGCACGAGATGGAGTTCCCCCATCCGCTGGGCGAGGCCAACCCGCTGCTGCGCAAGCTGCTCAATCGCAGCCTCAGGGCCGGCGGCGCCCAGGAGACGGTGAGCCAGATCGCTTACGACCCCAACGATCCCTACAAGGCGGTCTGGGCGCCGAGCTGGCGCATGGTCGCCGAACCGACCGCGCCTGAGCGCTCGCGCTGGCAGATGTTCACCGGCCAGTCCGGCCACCCCGCCAGCCCCCACTACGACGACCTCCAGGCCGACTGGCTGCAGGGCCGCACCCAGCCGATGGTCGGCGAGGGCCCCTGGTGCGAGCTGGACCTCGTGCCCGCAAGCGCTTCTTAGGCTCGAGACGCTCCCCTTGCCGGGCTGGGCCAAAGCGGCACTCTTCATGCACTCTGGTCGGCTTGGAGGCCGAATCGTTTCTGGATTGCAATGGTTGGGACGGGTATGCGCCTGCTCCGTCCAGCATTGGCGGCTGCCGTCGCGCTAGCGATTTGCGCTACGCCTGCCGCAGCGAGGACCGTCGAGCTCGACGGCCACCGAGTCGATGTTCCGGCCGGGTGGCCGGTCTACCGCCTCGCCGAGCATCCGCGGATGTGCGTGCGGATGGACCGCCGCGCGGTGTACCTGGGGCATCCGGGGCCGAGCCAGAGCTGTCCGTCGCAGGCGATCGGGCGCCAGCGGGCGATCCTCCTCGATCCGGGCGCGGGAGCCGGGGCTGGAGCGAGCGCGGTGGGGCCGCCCATGGCGGAAACCCCGGCCGCGAGCGGCGAGGAGTACACAGGCCTCGGCTTCGACGCCTGCGCGGCGCCCTCCTCGCGCGCGATGGCGGCCTGGGAGGGCTCGCCCTACCGCGCCGTCGGTGTCTACATCGGCGGCCTCAACCGGGCCTGCTCGCAACCCAACCTCACCGAGGAATGGGTGAGCGAACAGGTCGCGGAGGGCTGGCACCTGATCCCGACCTACGTTGGCCTGCAGGCCCCGACCAGCGCCTGCACCAGCTGCGCCAAGCTGAGCCCCACCCTCGCCTCGGTCCAGGGAATCGCCGCCGCCCGCGACGCGGTCGCCGACGCCCAGGCGATCGGCATGGGGCCGGGCAGCCCGATCTACTTCGACATGGAGGCTTACACACGCACCTCGAGCGCGACCAAGGCCACTCTGACCTTCCTCGGCGCCTGGACCGACCAGATCCACGCGCTCGGCTACACCTCCGGCGTCTACAGCTCCAGCGCCTCGGGCATCGCCGACCTCGCCGACCAGGTGGGGGAGGAATACTCGCTCCCCGACGACCTCTGGTTCGCCAACTGGAACGGCAACAGGAACGCCCTCGATCCCTACATCCCGACCACCGCGTGGACCGCGCACCAGCGCATCCACCAGTACCGCGGAGGCCACGACGAGACCTGGGGCGGGACGACGATCAACATCGACAACAACTTCGTCGAAGGGGCGACGTTCGGCGCCGCCACCGTGCCGCCACCGTTGCCGCCGTTGACGGTCAGGCGCGTCAAGCCGGATCGGGGGACCGTGAGCGTCTGGGTTCGCTGCGGCTGGGCGGAAGGCGAAAGCTGCCCCGGGCAGATCATCCTGCGCACGCAGGCGAGGTTGCCGCTGCGCGCCCGGCCCGGCGTGCCGACCAGGGTCGTGCGCGTCGGCGTGAGCAAGCGCGGCTTCAACCTCCCAGGCGGCAAGGCCCACACTTACCGCGTCGCGCTCAACGAGCGTGGCCGCCCGCTGCTGGCGCGGCGCGGGTTCCTCAAAACCCAGCTGCTGGTCGCCATCCCCGGCGCCCGGGCCACCCGGGCGGTCCGGCTCAGCCTGCGTCGCTAGCTGCCCCGTCCCGCATCGCGTCGGGGCCGGTGACCGCGGTCACGAGCTCGACGATCGCATCCGGCGCCTTGGCGGGAGAGCCGGCGTCGAACGGGGGCTGGGGGTCGTACTCGATGCCGAGCTGGACGGCCTGGGCGACCTCGGGGCCGACCTCCTGGCCGACCAGGTGCAGCGCCATGTCGATGCCGGCCGAGACGCCCGCGGCGGTGACGAGCTTTCCGTCCTGCACGAAGCGGCCGCCGACCGGGTCGGCGCCGAGCTCGCCCAACTGCTCGAGGAAGGCCCAGTGGCTGGTCGCTTGCTTTCCCTCGAGCAGGCCCGCGGCACCGAGGACCAGCGAGCCGGTGCAGACCGAGGTGGTCCACTTGGTCCCCTCGTCGACGCGGCGCAGCCAGGAGAGGACCGCCTCGTCCTCCATTAGCGGCAGGTTGCCTTCGCCACCCGGGACGAGGACGATGTCTGCCTCGTCCACTTCTCCTAGCCCGAAATCGGCGCTGAGCCCGAGCGCGCCGCTGTCGGTGCGGACCTGCCCCTTCTCGGGGCCGACGAACTTGACCTCCCAGCCCGGCACCGAGCGCAGCACCTCGTAGGGGCCGATCGCGTCGAGCGCGGTGAGCTTCTCGAAGATCAGGATCGCGATCTGCACGCGTCGATCGTACGGCGTCGGCGGCGGACGCGACGCGAGGCGCGGGGATCAGCCCCAGGTGGCCAGCGGCAGGTGCTCGAGGATGGTCCGGTCGGCGGTGACCAGCGGTGAGTCGGCGAGGATGGCCTGTGCGGCGATCATCCTGTCGAAGGGGTCGCGAGTCCAGGTGAGTCCAACCGCCGTATCCGTTAGCTCGGCGAGCGAGACATCGGCCACCTCGAGGCCGGTGCTCTGGCGAAGGGCGGCAAGCATCATCGGGGCGGGATCGCGAGCCCGTCCGATTTCGTGCATGTACGCCAGCTCCAGCGAGACGAGCGGCGATATCCGCAGCTCCTCGCCGGCGATCAGGGCTCGAGCGGATTCCGGGAGTCGCTCGAGCAGGCCGGCGTAGAGCCAGATGGCCACATGGGTATCAATTAGGATCAGGATTCCACTCCGAAGACCAGTCGATGTGGATCAGCTCGTCGGGGTCGCCGATGATGGCTCCCTCGCGGCGTGGCAGCCGGTCCCAGATCGATTGCGCCTGCTTGGGGGCGATCACCAACTTCTTGCCGTTGCGCTCGATTTCCAGCGGCTGGCCGGTCTCGAGGACCTCGTCCAGCAGTCGATAGACGTCGGCGCGCAGTTTCGAAGCGGTGATGGCCATGGCCAGCTCCTCTTGAGTCGTACGTACAAGCAAAGGATAAAGCGTACGTACGGTATCTCGGGGAGCGGCGGCAACTGGAATCTGGGCTTGCATCGCCATCGTGGAGGCGACGCTACAGGCCGTGGATTCACGCGTGGTGCGCCAATACACGCGGCTCTGCGGCGGTTTCGGCGCCGATCCGTCAATCTTCGCCCGATGAGCCGCCGCGACCAGATCAAGCTGACCGACGGGGAGCGCCTGGAGCTGCTCGGCGAAGAGCGGATCGCGATCGTCTCCAGCATCGGCCCGCGCGGCTGGCCGCACTCGATGCCGATGTGGTTCGTCCCCCGCCAGGGTGAGGTCTGGATCTGGACCTACGCCAAGTCCCAGAAGGTGCGGAACCTCGAGCGCGACCCCCGCGCCACGCTGCTGGTCGAGACGGGTCACGAGTACGGCGAGCTGCGCGGGGCGATGATCGAGGCCGAGGCCGTGATCCACCGCGATTTCGAGACCGTGATCGGTTTCGCCGAGGAGCTGACGCTGCGATACGCCGAGGGGATCTCCTCGGTCGAGGGCGACGCCAAGGCGGCGCTCGAAGCGCAGGCGCCGAAGCGCGTGGCGATCCATTTCAAGCCGGTCCGCACCGCCACCTGGGACCACCGCAAGCTGGGGGGGACGTACTGAGCGATCGCCGTCAAGGCGCTACCGCCGTCTCCCTGGCGTGTTAGGAATCCAGCTCCATCAAAACCGTCGTCCCAGCCCACCGAGCTTGAGAACCGCCAAGACCACGATCCTGCTGTTGGCCCTCGTTGCCGTCCTCGCCGTGCCCTCGGCAGCCGGCGCCCTGCCGCGCACGTTCTTCGGCATCGGCCCACAGACCGCGCTGACCGACACCGACGTCGCCTACATGAAGGCCGGCGGGATCGGGTCCGTGCGCCTGCCGGTCGGCTGGGGATCGGTGCAGCCGACCGCGAAAAGGATCTACGACTGGAGCAGCGTCGACCCCGCCGTCGAAGCCGCCGCCAAGCGCGGCCTGACGATCCTGCCCTTCCTCTACGGCACCCCGCGCTGGCTGGCGGCGAAGCCGACGATGCTGCCGGTCGACAGCGGCCGGGCGAGAAGCGCCTGGAAGGCGTTCGTAAAGGCGGCGGTCGAGCGCTATGGCCCCGGGGGGGCGTTCTGGGCCGAGCACACGCCGAGCGGCGGCGCCGGCGGCGTTGGCGCAGGCGGTATCGAGTACGAGGCGCCGACCCCCCTGCGGCCGGTGCCGATCCGCACCTGGCAGGTCTGGAACGAGGCGAACTTCTTCTACTTCGCCTTCCCGGTGTCCCCGTCCCGCTACGCGAAGCTGCTGAAGCTGACCTACCCGGCGATCAAGTCGGTCGACCCGCAGGCGGAGGTACTGCTCTCCGGGCTCTTCGGCGCCCCCGACGAGCAGGGGAGGCGAGGCATGGACGCCGCCGTCTTCCTCGACCTCCTCTACCGCGTGCGGAAAGTCGAGCGCTACTTCGACGCGGTCGCTCTGCACCCGTACGCCTTTCACGTCGACGACCTGGAAGACCTGACCGAGGCCGTCCACGACGTCATCGTCGAAAACGACGACTCCCGCATCGGCCTCTACGTCACCGAGATGGGCTGGGGCTCCCAGAACGACCCACACATCGTCGCCTTCGAGCAGGGGAGGGCGGGCCAGGCGCGCGAACTCCGCGGCGCTTACCGCTACCTGATCGGCAACCGCCACCGGCTGAGCCTCGAGGGCACCTACTGGTTCTCCTGGAAGGACGTTCAGGGCGACTGCAGCTTCTGCGACTCGGTCGGCCTCTTCCACGAAGGCGCCGGGTTCCGGCCCAAGCCGGCCTGGCGGGCCTTCGTCGGCGTCACCGGCGGCCGGGCGCGGCCGTAGCGACGCGACCAATAGCATCGCGGTCATGCCTCCAACGGTGCCTGCCGGCCCGGCGTGGCTCGTCCTGCCGACCTACAACGAGGTCGAGAACATCGAGGCGTTCGTCGCGGCCGTCAGGGCGGAGCTGCCTCCGTCCGCGCGGGTGCTGATCGTCGACGACAACTCGCCGGACGGTACCGGGAAGGTTGCCGACCGGCTTGCGGCGGGCGACCCAGGCATCGCGGTTCTGCACAGGCCTCGCAAGGAAGGCCTCGGCCCCGCCTACATCGCGGGCTTCCGCCGCGCCCTCGGCGAGGGCGCGGGGTTGGTTCTCGAGATGGACTCCGATTTCTCGCACGACCCCAGCTACCTGCCGGCTCTGCTGAGGGCGAGCGAACGGGCCGACCTGGTGATCGGCTCACGCTACGTGCCGGGCGGGGAAGTCGGCGACTGGTCGGCACTTCGCCGGGCGATAAGCCGGGGCGGGAGCGCCTACGCGCGGCTCGTCCTCGGGCTCTCGGTGCGCGACCTGACCGGCGGCTTCAAGTGCTTCCGTCGCGAGGTGCTGGAGACGATCGACCTCGACGCGGTCCGCTCGCGCGGGTACGCCTTCCAGGTCGAGATGACCTACCGGGCGATCCAGCTCGGCTTCGACGTCGCCGAGGTGCCGATCGTCTTCCACGAGCGTCGCGAGGGCTCCTCGAAGATGGGCCACGCGATCGTCGCCGAGGCAGCATGGCGGGTCCCGCTGCTGCGCTTCGGCCGAAGCTGAGCGAGGTTCGCTGTGGGTATGGGGGTAAGGAGGAGCCAGGCTCCTCTCAACACGTCACCGAGTGACGCCCAGATTGCGAAGTCGGTACCAGGGTCCCCGAGCTTTTTAAAAAAAGCTTGGGGCGCCCGTTACGGCACCTGGGTCATGTGGAGCTTTCGGGGAGCCGGGTGGAGCCTCGGGGAGGAGCTTTCGAAGCTCGTGCGCTGTCGAGGGATGCCGGTGCCCTTCCCCAAAACACTCAAGCGCGGCTCCTGCCGCGTTTTGGGGAAGGGCACCGGCATCCCGCCCCCAAACCCCCACCCCAAGATGGAGTCAAACCGTCTACGGCCTGGATGCAGGGGAGCGCTCGATCCCCAGGATCGAGACGAAGAAGCTGGCGAGCACCGTCTGCACGCCCACGACAAGCATCGTGCTGGCCGGGATCACGAGCCTCATCGTGTCCCGGTACTCGAGCTGCTGGAAGCCCGAGCCGCCCCAGTCGAGCAGGGCGACCACCGACATCGCCAGGCTGGCGAGGACCAGCGCCAGGCCGGTGAGGACGCCGGCCTCCAGGCTGATCCGTTCGACCAGGTCCTCGATCCAGCGCTTGCCGGGCAGGAAGCCCGCCGTCATCGCGTAGATCCGGGCGAAGCCGGCGAAGAGGATCGCCTGATAGCCGACCACGACGAGGGCGCTCGCGTAGACCATCGTGTGCACGTCGAACCCGGCTCCGAAGGCCTCCAGTTCGCCTGGCAGGAGGGCGATCATGATCGCCAGGCCGGCCAGCATCAGCGCCAGCCCGGGGTAGAAGAAGAGCCAGCGGGGGCTGAAGAGAAGGAGGAAGCGAAGGTGCCGCCAGCCGTCGCGCCACGGCCGCAGGTGGGGAGGTCGCGACCGCAGCGCGGGTGACAGCGTGGTCGGAACCTCGGAGATCTTCAGCCCACTCAGGGTCGCCTTGACCACCATCTCGCTGGCGAACTCCATCCCCTCGCTCTGCAGGCCGAGCTTCGGCAGCATGTCGCGGCGGAAGGCGCGCAGGCCGCAGTGGAAGTCGCCGATCTTGCTGCCGAAGAAGAGGCGGCCGACGAAGCTGAGCACCGGGTTGCCGAGGTAGCGGTTGAGGAAGGGCATCGCCCCCTCCGCGATGCCGCCCTTGAAGCGGTTCCCCATCACCAGGTCGTCGCCGGCTCGCAGCCGCTCCAAGAAGGGGCGCAGCGAGCCGAAGTCGTAGCTGGCGTCGGCGTCGCCCATGACGACGTACTCACCTCGGGCGGCCTCGAAGCCGCCCATCAGAGCCGCCCCGTATCCCTTGCGCGGGACGTCGACCACGCGGGCGCCCAGTCCGCGGGCGATCTCCTGCGAGCCGTCGTCGCTGCCGTTGTCGGCGACGATCACCTCGCCCTCCGCCCCGGCGGCGTGCAGGCCGGCGAGGGCCTGACGCACGCACTCGCCGACCGACTCCGCCTCGTTCAGGCAGGGCATCACGACAGAGACCTCCGGCCGCTGCTCAGGCATCTTGGGCCCGATCCGCCGCCGCCGGCCCGACGCGGGCCACTCGGTAGAGGCCGTACCCGCTGGCGCCGCCGAGCAGCAGCATCAGCACGGCGGCGAGGTCCGGCCCGAAGCCGTCGAGCGAGTCCATCCACCAGAACTGGCCGGCGATCCTGACGTCTGGGTGGGAGAGGTTGAGCGAGCGTTCGCGGCCCTCCAGTGCGCGGTAGGTGACGGTGATCCCGTCGCCGCCGAGCCGCTCGACGACCTGGGAGGAGACCAGCCCCTCGGCCTGCAGCAGCAGCGGCGAGAGCTCGGCGATCCAGCGCGGCGGGTCGTCGCCGTAGGGGATGTCCTCGGGGTCGATCCCGAAGCGTTCGCCATACACGGACACGCCGGTCAGTTCTTTGACCACCGTGAGGTAGCGCGTGTAGGAGTCGGACACGGCGACGATCTGGACCAGGACCGCGACCACGGTGAAGCCAGCCAGCCAGCGCATTCGCAGTCGCGAGTTTGCCCACCAGGCGATCGGTACCAGCAACGCCCAGGCCACCGGCACGATGTAACGCGGCCCCCAGACCTCGTCCCCCCAGAAGGTCGAGGCACCGGAGAAGGCGGTGAGCGAGACGAAGAGGACGACCAGCGCCGCGGCGAGCGAGCGGTCCTCTCGCCAGAGCGGGCTCAGCCCGAGGGCGCCGAGGACGACCAGCGGGCTGTAGAAGACCAGTCCCTTGCCCGGGCTCGTCAGCAGGCCCATGAAGTTGAGCGGCATCGCCAGGGTGAGCGAGGCGCTGGAGTAGCCGAAGTCGGTCGGGCCGTCGAAGCGGGCCGCGTTGTAGACCGCGATGGCAAGCACCCAGAGGGCCAGCGGGGCGAGCGAGGCGGCGGCGAGCTTGAGGCGCTCGGGGTTCGCCCGGGCCTTGAATGCGGGCCAGAGCAGGATCGCTACCGCCGGCAGCGCCAGGCAGGCGTAGGGCTTGGTCGCCACCGTCGCGCCCGCCGCGAACCCGGTTGCCGCCCAGCTCAGCCAGGTTGGGTTGCGCCGGGCCCATGCTCCGAGAGCGAAGGTCGCGAGGATCGCGAACATGAAGGTCGTCTCCATCCCGATCGACGCGTAGGGCCAGGCGATGCTGGCGACGGTGAAGAGCGTCGCGATCGCCGCGGCCCAGCCGAGCGAGCGCCGGGTGATGTACACGAGGGCGAAGATGGCCAGCGCCGCCAGCGCCGCGACGAAGGGGTTGAAGAACCACATGAAGACCCAGCTGTAGGGGGTCGTCCCGTGTGGCCCGAAGGTGAGGTCGACGAGGTGGCCGGCGGCGAAGAAGGGCGCCTCGATCAGCGGTTGCAGGAGGCCCGCGCGGGCGTAGAGGTGGCCGTCCTTTCCGGGGGTGCCCTGGCCTTCGAAGGGCGGGTTCTCGGTCTCGTAGAAATGGCCTTCGAGGACAAGGCCTTCGGTCACGGCTGCCGTCTCGGGCTCATAGCCCGTCAGCTGCGTGGTCGTCGCGGCGAACAGGCCGAAGGCCATCAGGAAGACGAGCGCGCCCGCGACGACGTAGGAGGGAATCGTGTTCAGGCGCCCCGGCATGCGCGCGCATCCTTCCATCTGCCGCGGATCAACGGCGGCGTCGCTCTATAGGCTGCGCGCGATGCACGAGGCGTCGTTCAAGGCCGGGGGGGCGCCGCTGCGCGGACGCCACCTTGCCCTATGGCTCCTCCCGTTCGCCCTCGTATTCGCCTTCCTGCTCTGGGAGACCCGCGGCCAGACGCTTTATGCGGACGAGTGGTTCTTCTTCACCCACGCCGCCGGCTTCGACCCCGGCTGGGTGCTGCAGCCCGACCAGGGCAACATGGTCTTCGGCGCGACGCTCGTCTACAAGCTGGCGCTCACGGTCGGCGGCGCCCACGACCACATCTGGCTGAGGCTCGTCTGGATCGGCCTCGATCTCCTCTGCTCGGCTCTCTTCTTCGTCCTCATGCGGCGCCGAGTAGGCGATTTCGCGGCCTATGTCCCGGCTCTGGTCCTCGCCGTCTTCGGCGCCTCCTGGGAGATGTTCGGCGGCTCGCTTGGGATCAACGTGCTGACCTCGATGGCGGCGGGACTGGGGGCCCTCATCGCCTTCGAGCGCGACAACCGCCGCGGCGACGTCCTCGGCTGTGCACTGCTGACGTTCAGCGTGATCGCGCACAGCACCGGGCTGGCGATCCTCGCCGGGACGATCGCGGCGGTGCTGGGGCGTCCCGACCGGCTGCGCCGGGTCTGGATCGTCGCGATACCGCTGCTCGTCTACGCCCCCTGGTGGCTCTGGGCCCGCAAGTTCGGCCAGTCGAGCATCACCCCGGAGACGCTCTCGAGCGCCCCCGCGGCCGTAGTCTCGCTGTTCGCCTCCGCCGCCGCGTCGATGGCCGGCGCCTTCCGCTTCCCGGGAGCGCAGGAACCGGGAACGCCGGACCTGGTGATCATCGTCAACCACGAGCCGGGGCTGATGCTCGGAGCCCTGCTCGCCGTTGCGGTCGGTTGGCGCCTGAGCCGGCTGCGGAGCTTCGAGTGGCGCTTCGTGCCGCCGTTCGTCACGCTCGCCGTCTACTGGGCCTCGATCGCGCTCGTCTCCCCGGCGCGCGAACCGGGAACCGGGCGCTACCAGTACGCCTCGGCGATCTTCATCCTGTTGATCGGAGCCGAGTTGTGGCGCGGCTGGCGTCCCTCGCGTTGGGGGGTCGGCGCGATCGCGGCGATCGCCGCGATCTCCATCGTCCCGAACGTGATCAACCTTCACTACGCCGCCACCTTCGTGCGCCACGTCAGCGTTCAGGACCGGGCGAAGGTCGCGATCCTCGACAGCCTGCGCGACCGGGTGCCGGCGGACACGATCGTCGAGTCGTTCCCGGTGAATATCGAACGGGACATGGCGCTGCCCGCAGGCCACTACTTCAAGGGCGCCGACGCGTTCGGCTCCCCCGGCTACGAGCTGGACGAGCTGCCGGGGGCCGACCCCGACGCTCGCCTCGCCGCCGACCAGGAGCTCGTCTACCTGCTCGACGTGCGCGTCGAGTCGGCCGAATCCGGCCCCGGGGGAGGCTGCAGCGTCGTCCCGCCGGGTGCGATCGGCACCGGCGGCGGCATCGAGGTCGGCCCTGGCGGCTTTGCCTTCGAGCTACCGGACGGAGGCAAGACGAAGCTAGGAGTGCGCCGTTTCGGCGACGACTTCTACCGCCTCGAAGAAGCGGTCGGCGGCGGCTGGTATCGCGTGCCGATCGCGACCGACGACATCCAGCAGCCCTGGCACGCGGCGTTCGAATCCTCGACGCCGGTGACGGTCTGCCCGGAGCTCGGCTCAGCGGGCTGACGCCGCGAGCCGGCGCTCGACCTGCTCGTGCACCCAGGCGTAGGTCTTCTCCAGCCCCTCGCGTAGGGAGATCGACGGCTCCCAGCCGTAGGTCTCCTCGATCAGCGTGTTGTCGCTGTTGCGGCCGCGCACGCCCTGCGGGGCGTCGAGCACGTACTGGCGCTCGAGCTGGACGCCGGCGATCCCCTCGACGATGTCGACCAGGCCGTCGATCGTCACCAGCTCGGAGCTGCCGAGGTTGATTGGCTCGATTCGCGGTCCCGCGGCGATCGTCAGCGTTCCCTTCACGCAGTCGTCGATGTACATGAAGCTGCGCGTCTGCTTGCCGTCGCCCCAGATCTCGATCTCGCCGCCGCCGCTCAGCGAGGCCTCGGCGACCTTGCGGCAGATCGCGGCCGGAGCCTTCTCCCGCCCGCCGGTCCAGGTGCCCTCCGGGCCGTAGACGTTGTGGTAGCGGGCGACGCGGGTCTCCAATCCGAAGTCCTCCATGAAGTGCCGGCACATCCGCTCGCTGAAGAGCTTCTCCCAGCCGTAGCCGTCCTCGGGCATCGCCGGGTACGCGTCGGCCTCGCGCAGGGCGGGGACCTCCGGCGTTTCCTGCTTCTCCGCCGCGTAGACGCAGGCGGAGGACGAGTAGAAGAAGCGCTCGACGCCGGCGTCGCGGGCAGCCATCAGCACGTGGGTGGAGGGGAGCACGGAGAGCATGCAGAGGGCTTTGTTGCCCTCGATGAAGCCCATCCCGCCCATGTCCGCGGCGAGGTTGAAGACTTCGCCGACCCCGTCCACGGCCTCGCTCGCGGCATCCAGAAGCGAGACGTCGAGCACGCGATTGTCGGCCGCGTCGAAGACCTGGTGCCACTCCTCGAGCGGCTTGCAGTCGACCGAGCGCACCTCGCGCCCCTGGCGCAGCAGCTCGGCGACCAGATGGCCGCCGATGAAGCCGCCGCCGCCGGTGACGAGCACTGGGTTGGCAGAACCTGCGTCGGGCACGAACGCATCCTATGACAGACGCATTCGGCCATTCGATCTTCGAGTCGAAGTAGGGTTGTCCGATGAGGGTCGAGCGACTAGAGCCACGCAGCGGCACCCAGCGCGTCAAGGAGGCTGCACAGGGAATGAAGGCCACCCTGCGGCGGCTGCGATGGGAGCGCCGGCCACCGTGGCCAGGCTTCGACGAACCGTTCAACGGGCAAGCGACGCGCCGCGAGGCCTTCGAGTTCCTGGTCGAGAAGTTTGCGCCGACGGCCTTCGTCGAGACGGGTACTTTCGTCGCGTCGACGACTCGGTATTTGGCCGGCCTCGGGATCCCGACCTACACCGTTGAGGTCAATCCCGGCTTTCAGGCGGTGGCGCGGCGGGCGCTTCGCGCGTCGGAGGGGGTCACGATGCTGTGCGGCGATTCCGTTGCCGGGATTCGATACCTGGCGAGCCAGGGGACGGTCGGCCGACCCCTGGCCTACCTCGATGCCCACTGGGAAGAGCGGGTCCCTCTCGCCGAAGAGCTCGACGCTCTCTTCGCCAACTGGGAAGACGTCATCGCCGTGATCGACGATTTCCACGTGCCCGGTGAGCCCGGATATGGCTACGACATCTATGCGGGCGTGCCGCTCTCAGCCGATGGGATCGACCTTCCGGGAGACGCTCTGCTCGCCTATCCCTCTGTCCCGCCCGCCGTGGAGACGGGATCGCGGCGCGGCACCGCCTACGTTGCCCGGGGCAACGTGGCGCGTTCGACGCTTGAATCCGCCGAGCGTGAAGGCATGGTCAGCATCCAGCGCAGCGGCTCGCCGGTTCGCTAGCCATCGCGCCGGATGAAGAGTCCATCGACCTGAAGAAGCTGGGACGTTCGGGGATCTCGGAACCCAGACTCGATATCGGTGAGCAGGAAGCCGTGATCCGCCATCTGGTCGACGAGCTCGGCAAATAGGGCCTGCCCCTCGTAGAGCTCGACCAAGACGAGCTCCAGCTCCACGAGATGACATCGACGCAGCGTGGCCGGGGCTCCCGCGAGCACCTCCGACTCATAGCCCTGGGTGTCGACCTTGAGCATGAGGCGATCGGAGCCTTCCGGCATCTCCGCGATCGCTTCGTCCAAGGTGACGACGCTGACGGACTCGGAATCGACATAAGAGGATTCGGGCTCGGCCTCTTCGTGAATCGCTGCCATCGGCCGGATCGAGCTGCTGAAGCCTTCGTTGCCGGAGACGTGCAGGGTCGTGCTGCCTCGCGAAGCTCCAACCGCGTGGTTCCTGCAGTCCCAGAGCGGATCCGCGCTCGAAGCCTCTCGAAGCCGGTCGAACATCTGCGCCTGGGGCTCGAAAGAGAGGATCCGGCTCCCATAGCCTCCATGCCGCAGCGAGCCGGCGTACTCGCCGGCATGGGCGCCTACGTCGATGACGAGGTCAACGCGCTCGGAGGCGAGCAATCGCTGCCGCCGCTTCGCGAACGACCCGTCGGGGTCGAAACGCTGTAGCTCAAACCCGACGCCCCGCAGGGCCTTTTTGATCTGAGCTGTCGGCCCACCCGCCATCGGAGGCATCCTAGTAGTCGCGTCGGGCCTGCCCGCACCCGATTGGACTCGCCGTGGCGTCGCCTATGAGCTGTGCCGGCTGCGGCGAAGGGAGAGCGCTTGGCGCAGCGAGATGTCGAGCAGGGCGTCTGACGGCAGCTCGCGGCCACCCTCGCCCCGCCCCGCTCGCCACCCCCGCAGTCGGCCGCGCAGGCCGCGTAGCGTGCGCTCAGACGCGAGCTGGCCGGCGCAGATGGTCAGCTCGGCGGCGATCGCCCGGGCCAGCGGCGCCGGCCGGTGGGCGAAGCCGTAGGTCCGCAGCATGTAGCCGCGGCTCCAGCCGGTCATCTCGTACTTGCGTGCCGTTCTGGCGCCCATCGTCTCCGAGTAGGCGTGCAGGCCGCGCGCGTCCGGCGCGAGCCGGCAGCGAGCTCCCGCGACCCGCATTCGCAGGGCCAGGTCGAGGTCCTCGTAGTAGAGGAAGATGCGCTCGTCGAAGCCGCCCACTGCCTCGAATGCGTCGCGGCGGTAGAGCGCCGCGCCTCCGGTCGGCCCCAGCGGGTCCTCTGCCGCCGTCAGCGCGCTCACCGGTTCGCCGCTGAGGTAGTCGAAGCCGAGCAGCGTGCGGTCGGCGACGACGCCGGCGGAATCGATCCGCCGCGGGTCGCGTTCGCGCAGGAGCACGGCGGCGACCGAGTCGACGCCGGCCGTGAGCGAGTCCAGCAGGGCCGCGACGAAGCCGGGCTCCACCGTGACGTCGTCGTTGAGGAGGACGATCGGGTCACCCGCCTCGGCGGCGATCGCCCGGTTTAGGGCGGTGCCGAAGCCGAGGTTCTCGCCGAGCTCGACCGCGCGCGCCCAGGGGAAGCGCTCGCGCACGAGCGCCGCGCCCAGGCCCTCGGCGCTGTTATCCGCGATGACGACCTCGGGACGCGGCTCCTGAGCCTCCAGGGCCTCCAGCGTGCGGGCCAGCCGCTCGCCGGCGCGCAGGGTAGGGATGTAGACCGTAGGTTTCATGTGAGGCCGAGGGCCTCGCGCACCTCGGCGGCGAAGCGATCCCCGTGCAGCTCCTCCGCGTAGCGGCGCAGGTCCTCCTCGTAGCGGGCCGTCGCCCCCGGGTCCGCGGCGATCGAGAGGATCGCCTCGCGCAGCGCTGTTGGGTCGGTCGGGTCGGCGGTACGGCCGAGGCCGTGGCGCTCCACCAACCTGCCGACCGCGTTGTCGTTGCCGACCGCGACCGGGGTGCGTGCCGCCGCTGCCTCGAGCAGTACCCGCGAGCCCGAGGGTCGCCACCCGAAGGAGAGCAGAGCGCAGCGCGAGCGGGCCATCTCCTCCATCGCCCGCTCGTAGGGAACGCGGCGAAAGTCGGTGGTCAGCTTCACCCCCGCGCCCTCCAGCCGCGCCAGCTCCTTGTCCAGCTGTCCCCGGTACTCGGGCGCCACTTCCCCGTAGATGGTCAGCTCCAGGCCCGAGCAGTCCCGGTCGAGGGCGTCGGCGAGCCGCCCGATGCCCTTGCGCTCGTCGACGTAGCCGAAGAGGAAGCAGCCACGCCGCTCCGCGCTCGGGTGGGGCACGGGAACGACCTCCAGCTCGGGCTCCGGCAGCCACCTGGCCGGCGCGCCGGGCTTGGCCTGCCAGCCATGCACGGCCTCCTGGTCCAGGCCGAAGAGCGCGTGGGCGTCGGGGCGCCGCCGCCAGCGGCGGATGTTCCACTCCTTGAAGAGGGCGCTGGCGCGTTCGCGCGGAGTCAGCGCCAGCCCGTACGCGCGGGGGAAGTGCGCGGTGGCGAACATGACGAAGATGCTGACCTTGCAGGGCAGCTGCGGCTCTTTCGCCAGCCAGCGAAGGACCGGGTCGGCGAACATCACGACCAGGTGGTCGGGCTCCGTCGCCGCGACCGCGTCGCGCAGCAGCTCGAGCTCGCGCTTCGCCAGGCTCGCCTTGTCCCGCCCCGGCTCCGGCCCTGGCCGGGGGCGCTGCGCGCCCAGCGAGTGCAGCCGGACGCCGGAGGCGTCGATGCCCGAGAGCAGCGGATCGGAACCCGCCACGACGACGTCGGCGCGTGGGGCCAGCGCCTCGGCGAAGGCCCGGGCGTAGAAGTTGTGGTGCCCGCCCGCGTTCCAGTCGAAGAGGCAGACCCTCATATGGGGACGGCCCGGCGCAGCAAGGGGCGGACGATGCCGAAGATCCGGGTCATGTCGGAGCGGGAGAATACGAGCTCGAGCGTGAGCCAGACGATGCTCACGGTCCCCAGGGAGAGGATCAGCCCGGCGAGGTCTTCGCCCGCGCCGACCGCCTGCCCTGCCGCGACCGCGACGGCCGCGATCGCGGTCGCCTTGGCCACGGCGAGCATCGAGCGGCGCACGCTGGGGTCGGTACCGATGGCGAGGGCGCCCACGGCGACCACGGTCGAGATCGAGAGCGCCAGGCCGACGCCGAGCTCGCCGAGCGGCCCGGTCAGGGCGGCGACGGTGGCGAAGGCGACGGCGGTTTCGGCGACCGCCGCGATCAGCGGCCAGCGCGGCCTGCCTTCGGCGAGGCCGAGGCCGATCAGCGTCGCGCCAGCGCTTGCGGTCAGCATCATCCCCAGCGAGCCGTAGAGGACGACGTCGGCGGTCGGCTTCCACTCCTCGCCCAGCACGACCCCGATCAGCGGCTGGATCGCGCCGGCGACGAGCGCGAGCGGCAGCCCCACCGCGATCGCGGTGTAGGCGGCCGCCTTGGCGGCGCGCTCGTGGCGCAGCCGCGGCTCGCGCGCGAGGGCGGGGAAGGACACCCTGCCCACCGCCGAGGCGAGCGCGATCGGGAAGGAGAAGAGCCGTTTCGCCATCGCGTAGAAGCCCGCTGCCCCGACCCCGCCGAAGGCGGCGACGAGGCTGACGAAGCCGAGCTCCCGGAGGAGGAAGATGCCCTGCAGGACGCTCACCTGGGCGCCGAACCCGATCAGCGGCCTGACCGGCTCGAGCTCGAGGCTGGGGCGGCGGGCGAACCGCTGCAGGCTCCAGGCGGTGGCCATGCCGGCGATGCCGCCCACGGCCACGGCTCCGGAGAGGCTGAAGGCGCCGAGGCCGGCCAGGGCGGCGGTGAGGGCGAAGCCGTTGAAGGCAAGGGTGTCGGCGGTCTCGACGATCGCCACGCGACCGAAGCGCAGCTCCCGCTCCATCAGCGCCATCGGCATCGCCCTCGCGGCGTAGAACGGGATCGCGCACCCGGCGACGGCGATCGCGTCGAGGGTGTCGCCGTCGAGGCCGAGCGCCGGCGCCAGGACGAAGGCGGCCAGCAGCATGAGGGCGGCCAGCATGACCGAGCTGACCAGCAGGAATCCCCAGATGGCGCTCTGCAGGCGCTCCGAGGGGGCCTCGTCCATGCGCACCACGGCGGCGGGCAGGCCCAGCTCGGCGGCGCGCTGGCCGACCAGCTGGACGGCGAGGGCGATCGCGAAGAGGCCGTAGTCGGCCGGGGTGAGGATCCGTGCCAGGACCACGGTGACGCCAGCGGTCAGCAGCTGCAGGCCGAGGGTCCGGCCGACGAGCAGCCCGACTCCGCGGGCCGCCGTCGCACCCAGGGCCGGTTCGGGAGGCTGAGCGGCCTCGAACTGCTCTGGATGTTCCTCGAAGTTCGCTATAGGAGTCCGGTCGGCGGTTCGATCGAGAACACCCTCAGGAGCGGCCCCCGGGGGGTGTGCGGCAGAACCTGGTAGAGGCTCGTCGCCCCCTGTTCGGTCCCGATCATGAAGACGCTGTCGGGCGCGACGGCGCCGGAGGCGTCGAGGTCGCGCTGGAAGGCGAAGCCTTCGTAGCCGTCCTCGCCGAGCATGACCTTGAGGTTGGCGTGTGCGCGGTCGGGATCCTTCTGCACGAGCGCGATGTCGGCCCGGTAGATCGGTTTTTTCCGTTCGTCGGGTTCCCCCGCCGCCACCGAGCCGACGTCGAGCGACCATTCCGAGGGCGCCAGGCCGCGGAAGGGCAGCGTCGTCGCCAGCACCTGGCGCTCGAAGCCGCTCATCCCGGTGAGGACCCGGACCCGGACCCGGGAGTCCTCGTCGTTGCGGTCGACGATGATTAGGTCCGGCCGTTCCAGGCCGGCCCAGGTTGCCACCGTGAGGTCGCGGGAGGCGCCTGGCAGCGGTGGCGCCACGGTCGAGATCAACCTCGCGTGCACCTCGTTGCGTTCGGTGTCGCGGACGATTGTTTCCGTGTTGTTGCCGCGCTGCCGGCTGACGAAGAGCGCGGTGCTGCGCAGCGGCGGCCAGCGGCCCACGTCGAACGACGCGGAGCCCGCGCCGGCCAGACGGAAGCTCTCCTCGACCGTGAGCCCGTCGCCGAGGCGGCTGGGGTCGATGGCGCGGACGGTGACCTCGTCGCCTTCGACGTCGACCCACCACAGGGTGGAGTTCTCGCCCGGGTGATCGCCGTCGGTCATGATCGCCTCGGCGCTTGCGACGCTCGCAGGGAGCCGCTTCACGGAGGAGACCGGGTAGGGATCGGGCAAGGTGGCCTGTATCGCCAACCCGGCGACGAGCAGGACCGCGATCGCCGCCACTCCGGCGATCGCCGCGGCACGGTAGCTGCGCGGCGGTCGCCCGCCTCCGTCATCGCCCGGGCCGTAGTCCCCCGCGCTCCTCACCGGGGTCTCGGGCGTTGTCCGCGACGCTTGCATCGCGCGGATCTTCCCCAATATCCGACCGGTGATGCCGGGTGGATCGTCAGGGTTCTCGGCGATGGCTCCGAAGACGATCAGCAACGGCACCACGATCAGCCAGTCGATCTGCTGCGTCCAAAGATTCGTGTAGAGGCCGAACATGGCGAGGAAGAAGAGGTAGGCCGCGGCCATCGCCCAGCGGAACGAGCAGGTTCTGATCGCGGCGGCATAGGCACCCCCAGCGGCGATGCCGGTGAGGGCGATGCCGGGCACGATCCAGGCGAACCCACCGTCCGCCCAGAGGGGGCCGGCGACGGTGCTCGTCACCCAGGGCGGCGTGGTCAGGGCGGAGATGTCGCCGATGTGCTTCGTGCCGGAGATGAAGTTGTCGAGCGCCACCGCGTCGTAGACGCCGTGGCCGTACGGGGCGACGGTGGGGAAATGGCCGATTACCCCCTTGAGCGCGAGGAAGTTGGTCGTGATCGCCAGGTAGACGGGGACCAGCGGCTTGAGGAAGAACGGCAGTGGCGGCAGGACTTCGCCGAACAGCTCGGCCTCGAACGGCGTCATCGGATGCTGGTAGACGCGCAGGAAGAAGCCGGCGCTGATCGCGAGCACGGCGAGGACGGCACCGCCGGTGAGCACGTATGGGCTCGGTCGCCCCCAGTAGAGCCAGCGGGCGAGGATGGCGACCACGATCGGCAGGACGACGCTGCCGCGGCCGCCCTGCAGGCCGAAGGATCCGATCGCGACGGCCGCGATGGCCAGCTCGAAGCGGGCCTCGCGGGCGAAGAGGTCGCGTGGTTTGGTCAGGGCGATGATCGCCGCGACCGTGAGCAGGTCCGTGATGACCACCGTGGGGCCGCCCTGCGAGAACCGCGCGTCGTCGATGCTGCCGCTGAGCAACGGGATCGTGCCCGCCTTGGCGAACTGGTGGGCGACCTCGAGCAGGCCGATCGCGACGATCGCCATCAGCAGCCGTCGGAAGGTGCGCTCGGATATCAGGGCCTCGACCCGGGCGCCGCGGAGCCGTGTGACCGCGGTGGCGATCCCCTCTCCGATCAGGCCGCCGGCGACGAAGGCGAGCGGTACGGCGACGACGACAGCGATCATCTCGGTCGGCCAGCTGCCCTGGGCGTTGAGCAGGCGCACCTGCGAGAGCAGCGCGCCGAAGGCCCATGCCAGGGGGAATGCCAGCAGCGGTGAGAGGAGGGACGCGTTGAGGCGGCGCAGGGTCATCGCGCTACCTCGACCGGTCCCAGCCGGTAGCCCTGGGCATAGCCGGCGCGCGTCATCGCCAGCCAGACGCGCTCGCGCATGCCGCCCGGAAGGGGAAGGCGGGCCAGGGCTCCGATCAGGGGCGCGGCAAGCCGGATCGCGGACCAGGCGAGCCCCCGCGGTGGCTGCACGCCCGGATGCGGCCGATCGGGTCGCAGCCGGTTGTAGAGGGCCGCCGAGCGGCCGACCGCGACCGAGCGCCGCAACGACTGCTCTGGGGTCGTCGGATGATCGTGCAGGACGAGAAGGTCGGGATGGTAATCCAGCTCCAGTCCCGCGTCGGCTAGTCGGACGCCCAGCTCGGTGTCCTCGACCGCCGCACCGGGGAAGCGCTCGTCGAAGCCGCCGACCCGCTCGAAGAGAGACCGCTTGAGCGACGCGTGGGAGCTGTAGAAGTAACTAGCCGCGTCGACCGTCCCGGGCTCGAGCTCGAAGTAGTGGAACTGGGGACCGCCGTTCTCCAGCCAGTGCATGAACGGCGTCACCGGGGTGCGCGGGCTCCAGGCGATCCGGCCGAGCACGCCGTAGGTGTCCCGCGGCCGGGCGGCGTGCAGGTCGAGGTGGGCGCGCAGCAATCCCGAGCCCTCGGGCTCGGTGTCGTCGCCGAGGAAGAGCAGCACGTCCCCGCTCGCCGCCGCCGCGGCGGTGTTGCGCGCCGCCGCCGGCCCGCCGTCGGGATGCTCGATCAGGACGATCGGGATCTCCGCGCTCCCGGCGAGCCGCCGCACCCGCTCGACCGTGTCGTCGCTCGAGCCGTTGTCGACGACGATCGCCTCGACGCCCGCATCGCCCACTTGCTGGGCCTCCAGCGCGGCCAGCGTCCTCGCCAGCACGGGCGCGCGGTCCTTGGTCGGGATGACAACCGTGATCGAGTTCATCTGTGGCCGCCCGCTCTAAGGCGCCTGGAGAGCCTAAGTAGCGGCGCGGCGATTGGGATCGCCCAGCCGTGGTGGAGGCGGATGTACCGCTCGATCGAGCGCAGCCTGATCGCCTGCAGGCGACGCGCGTCGATCTGGGCGAAGGCCTCCGCCCCGGCGTGGCCGACCCTGGCCGAGCCGGCGACGAGGTTGCGCCGGCCGCCGTCGTGCAGCCGCCTGGCCAGGTCGACGTCCTCATACCAGAGGAAGAAGCCCTCGTCGAAGCCCCCCTCCGCCTCCCAGGCGTCGCGACGGACGACGAAGCAGGCACCCGAGGGCTGGCCGACCTCGGAGACGGCGCCCGCGGCGGGGCTCGGCTGGCGCCGCTCGCCGAAGGACCCGACGAAGATCCGGCCCAGCATCGTCACGGCCCCCGGCAGGGCCGCGTGGTAGCGGTCGGTGTCGCCGCCGAACACCGGTCCCACCATGCCGGCGTCGGGTTCGGCGAGCGCCACTGCCGCCAGCGCCGCCAGCGCCGCGGGCTCGGGCAGCACGTCGGCGTTGCTGACGCAGACCAGCTGGCCGGCGCCGTCGCGCAGGGCGCGGTTGGCCGCGGTTCCGTAGCCGAGGTTCTCCTCGCCCAGCTCCAGCCGGGCGCCCGGCGGGCAGCCCTCGCGCAGCCTCTGCTGCTGCTCGGGGCGCGAGTCGTTGTCGACGATCGTCACCCGCGCCTCGACTCCGGTCGAGGCCAGGTAAGCGCGCGCCGCGGCCAGCGCGGCGTCTGCGGTGTTCCAGTTGACGATCGCCACGTCGATTGCGATCGGTGAGGTGTCCCGGCTCATGAACGACGCGACGATAGCCTTCCCGCCAGTGCAAGACCTGAAAGGCCTGATCCTCTCCGGCGGGGCCGGGACGCGGCTGCGCCCGATAACCCACACCTCGGCGAAGCAGCTGGTGCCCGTCGCCAACAAGCCCGTGCTCTTCTACGGGATCGAGGCCCTGGTCGACGCCGGCGTCACCGAGATCGGCATCATCATCGCCCCGGAGACCGGCGAGGAGATCCGCGAGGCGGCGGGCGACGGCTCCGACTTCGGCGCCGAGATCACCTACATCGTCCAGGACGAGCCCGCCGGCCTGGCCCACGCGGTCCTCACCGCGGAGGAGTTCATCGCCGGCTCGCCCTTCGTCATGTACCTGGGAGACAACCTGCTCGCCGACGGGCTGCGCGGGCTCGTCGCCACCTTCCGCGCCGAGGAGCCCGACGCGCTGATCCTGCTCACGCCGGTCGAGGACCCGCAGTCATACGGCGTGGCCGAGCTCGACGGGGAGCGGATCGTGCGCCTGATCGAGAAGCCGAAGGACCCGCCGTCGAACCTCGCCCTGGTCGGCGTCTACCTCTTCGCGCCGCCGATCTTCGACGCCGCTCGCGCTCTCGAGCCCTCCTGGCGCGGCGAGCTGGAGATCACCGAGGCGATCCAGGGCTTGATCGAGGAGGGCAAGACCGTTCGGTCGGAGGTCGTCAGCGGTTGGTGGAAGGACACCGGCCAGCTCGCCGACATGCTCGAGGCCAACCGGCTCGTGCTGGAGGAGATCGAGACCCGGATCGACGGCGAGGTCGACGAAGGCTCGAGGGTCGAGGGGCGGGTCGTGGTCGAGGAGGGCGCGGTGCTGAAGGGCTCGGTCGTTCGCGGCCCGGCCGTGATCGGCGCCGGCGCCCGCATCGAGGACGCCTACGTCGGCCCCTACACCTCGATCGGAGAGGACGTGCGCGTCTGCCGCTCGGAAATCGAGCACTCGATCGTCCTCGCCGGCTCCGTGGTCGAGGACCTGGGCACCCGCATGGAGGCCAGCCTGCTCGGCCGCGAAGTGAAGCTCACCCGCAGTGACGGCATGCCGAAGACGCTGCGGATGCTGGTCGGGGACAAGTCCGAGATCAAGATCATCTGATGAGGGGGCGGCGATGAAGGTCCTGGTCACTGGAGCCGGTGGCATGCTTGGCCGCGACGTCGTCCTCGCCGCGGGCAACGCCGGCCACGACGTGGTCGGCTTCGGCCACACCGAGCTCGACGTCGCCGACGAGGCGAGCGTCAGCTCGAAGTTCGAGCTGGAGCGGCCCGACGTGGCGATCAACTGCGCCGCCTGGACCGACGTCGACGGGGCCGAGGATGCCGAGGATGCGGCCATGGCGGTGAACGGGAAGGGCGCCGGGCACGTCGCCGCGGCCGCGGCCGCCGTCGGCGCCTCTGTCCTCTACGTCTCCAGCGACTACGTCTTCGACGGCGCCAAGGGCTCCCCTTACGTCGAGACCGACCAGCCGGCGCCGCTCTCGGCCTACGGCCGCACCAAGCTGGCCGGCGAGGAGGCGACCGCGGCGGCCAACAAGCGCCACTTCGTCGTCCGCTCCTCCTGGCTCTTCGGCATCGGCGGCTCCAACTTCGTCGAGACGATGCTGCGCCTCGCGGCGACGCAGAACGAGGTGCTCGTGGTCCGCGACCAGGTCGGCTCACCCACCTACACCTGGCACCTCGCCTATGGCATCGTGCGCCTGATCGAGGGGATCGAGTTCGGCATCCATCACATGGCGGCGGGGGGCGCCTGCTCCTGGTACGACTTCGCCCGCGAGATCTTCGACCAGGCAAAGGTCGAGTGCCGCGTGCTCTCGGGCACGACCGAGATGCTGGGCCGCCCGGCACCCCGCCCCGCGTACTCAGCGCTCACCAGCCAGCGCGAGCACGCGATCGAGCTGCCCCCCTGGCGCGACGGGCTTGTCGCCTACCTCGGTCAGCGCAAGACCGAGCAGGAGGCTGCCGCGTAGCTCGCCCCTGCTGCGGGATTTTCACACTGAACTGCAAGCAAAGTGTGTCAATAGACATACGTGGTGATTTAGCCCTGAAATTCACTGTTAGCGTCGCGGCAGGAGGGCGAAGGAGACGGGTGTCTTCAGATGATTGACACTCATCATGTCCGACTAGCCTCGGATCCGGTTCGAGTCCGGCGCCCTCCGCAGATAGGCCGCCGGAGCAGGTTCGAGTCTGGGTGGGCCGTGGTAACGTAGTCCACGGGTGTCAATCATCTGCGGGGTGGCTCCCCGCTTCGCCAGACTCGACCCGCTCCGGCGGGTCTTGTCGTTTCAGGACCGCTACCCTTCCGCCGCGTGAAGCTCCTCGTCACCGGCGCCGCCGGGTTCATCGGCTCGACCTACGTGCGCCTCGTCGGCGGGGAGCACGAGGTGCGGGTGCTCGACAAGCTCACCTACGCCGGGCGGCGGGAGAACCTGCCCGAGGGGACGGAGCTCGTCGTCGGCGCGATCGAGGACCCGGTGGTCGTGCGCGAGGCGATGGAGGGCTGCGACGCCGTCGTCAACTTCGCCGCCGAGTCCCACGTCGACCGCTCGATCGACGACCAGGACGCCTTCGCCCGCACCCACGTGATCGGCACCGGCACCCTGCTCGACGCCGCCCGCGAGCTCGGTGTCGGCCGCTACCTGCAGGTCTCCACCGACGAGGTCTACGGCTCGATCGAGTCGGGCTCCTTCACCGAGGCCTCGCCGCTGGACCCCTCCTCGCCCTACTCGGCGACCAAGGCCGCCGGCGACCTTCTCGTCGCCGCCCACTTCCACACCTACGGCCTCGAGGCCGTGATCTGCCGCGGCTCCAACAACTACGGCCCGCGCCAGTACCCGGAGAAGCTGATCCCGCTGATGGTGCTGAACGCGCTGCACGGCGACTCGCTGCCGATCTACGGCGACGGGCGCCAGGTCCGCAACTGGCTCTACGTCGAGGACTTCTGCCGCGGCATCCACACCGTGCTGGAGAAGGGGCGTCCCGGCGAGGCCTACAACGTCGGCGGGCCCGACGAGTGCGAGAACATCGAGGTGGTCAAGCGGGTGATCGAGCTGACCGGCGGCGACGATGGCCTGATCGAGTACGTCGCCGACCGTCCCGGCCACGACCGCCGCTACTCGCTGGGCAGCGAGAAGATCCGCGAGCAGCTCGGCTGGGAAGCGCAGGTGCGCTTCGCCGAGGGCCTGGAGCGCACGGTGCGGTGGTACCGCGAGAACGAGGAGTGGTGGGGGCCGATCCGCTCCGGCGAGTACCGCGAGTACTACGAGAAGCAGTACGGCAGGGCGCTCGGCTGATGCTGAAGCGCCTGCCCACGAAGCTCGGCGGGACCGTCCTGCTCGAGCCGGCGGTCCACGGCGACGATCGCGGCTTCTTCCTCGAGACCTACCGCCGCGACCTCCTGGCCGAGCACGGGGTGGACGCCGAGTTCGTCCAGCACAACCAGTCGCGCTCGGCCAAGGGCACGCTGCGCGGCCTGCACTTCCAGACCGAGCCCGGCCAGGCGAAGCTGGTCCGCTGCGCGCGCGGCGAGATCTTCGACGTCGCCGTCGACCTGCGGCGCGACTCCCCGACCTACGGGCAGTGGGAGGGCCACCTCCTCGACGACGTGCTCCACCGCCAGCTCTTCGTCCCGGTCGGCTTCGCCCACGGCTTTGCCGTGATCAGCGACGTCGCCGACGTCGCCTACCTCTGCTCGAGCGTCTACGACCCGGCGACCGAGGCCGGCATCGCCTGGGACGACTCCGGGGTGGCGGTCGAGTGGCCCGTCTCCGAGCCCCTGGTCAGCGAGCGCGACAGCACCGCGCCGACGCTGGCCGAGCTCGCCGAGACCCTGCCTTTCTGAGGTCGAGCGCCTCCGGTGCCGGAATTGGCACGGTCCCGTCACATTCGCCGCACCACGCGTGCACCGGAGCCTGCAACGGTTCTCCCATGACCCAAGCGACCGCAGTAGACATGTCCGCCGCATGGCCTAATGTCATCCACATGCCCAAGATGATCCAGATCCGCAACGTGCCCGACGAGGTCCACAAGACGCTCAAGGTCCGCGCCGCGACCGAGGGCCTCTCCCTCTCCGACTACATCAAGCGCGACCTCGAAGAGCTGGCCAAACAGGCGACGATCGAGGAGGTCTTCGCCAGTGCTCGCGCCCGTGGCAGCTCCGGCCTCACGGCTGAGGAGATCGTCTCCGTCCAGCGCGAGCTCCGCGGCGAGTAGGCGACGCATATGGCCGTCATGGACGCGTCGGTTCTAGTCGCGGTGCTCACCGGTGGGGAGTGCTCCAGCTGGGCGGAGAGGCAGCTCTCGGCCCGAAGCAAGCGCCACTCGCTATGGGCACCCCACCTAATCGACGCCGAGGTCGGTCACTCGCTGCGCCGCCTGGCCTCGATCGGGAGGCTGGAGGACGATCGTGCAGCCGCTGCGCTCCGCGACTTGACGGGGTTCCCCTTGCGCCGCATCGTCCACGCCGGCCTGCTCGACCGAGCGTGGGCCTTGCGGCACAACTTCAGCTTCTACGACGGCCTCTACGTCGCCTTGGCCCAGCAGCTCGACACGCCGCTGGTGACTCTCGACGTCCGTCTCGCCAAAGCCGCCGCAACGGCGACCTCGATCGAGGTGCTGACGATCTCCTAGCGTTCGAGCTAGCTGCCGGCTTTGGGGAGAAGTCCGGCGTCTCTCAGGATCCGGACGTGGTACGCCACGGCGGAACGAGTGGCTTGCCTATCGCCCAGCTCCTGGAGGAGGTCTTCGGCCGCGAGCGACCGCTGCTCGTCTTGCTCGTACAAGGCAAGGATCCTGGCCCGGATCGGGTGGCTCTGGACATATGCGTTTTGGCCCACCATGCGGAGCCATCGACACCCAAGCCGGGACGCATTAGATCTGCAAGAACTGAGTAATGAAGCACCCTCTGGCCGGCGGCCCGCTAACGGGCCTGACCCTTGACCGCGGTGATGCCGAGACTGACCGCCAGCTTCGCCCCGATCCCGGTGTAGACGGCGGCGTTGACGAGCGGGTTGTGCTCGGGGGCGTCAAAGCGGCGGTAGAAGCGGCCCATCCCGCGGTGGAAGGCGATCTCTTGTTTGGGGGCGCGGCGCTTGCCGCTGGAGCCGCCCTTGACGTGGAGGGCGACGCCCGCGGGCTCGTAGAAGACCTTCCAGCCCGCCTGCCAGAAGCGCCGGCACCAGTCGAGATCCTCCATGTAGAGCCAGTAGCCCTCGT
The DNA here is from genome assembly GCA_036376915.1 of Solirubrobacterales bacterium. Taxonomy (GTDB): domain Bacteria; phylum Actinomycetota; class Thermoleophilia; order Solirubrobacterales; family 70-9; genus VRUE01. The sequence goes on along the minus strand of DASUZK010000105.1, from coordinate 1,047 downwards.
CGAGCAGCCCGACCTCGCGTACCGCCTCAGCCCGGCAAAGCATGAACGCCCCGTTGACCGCGTCGACCTCACCCGCCTCGTCGTCGCCCAGATGAGTGGCTCGGTACTGGCTGAGCGAGGCCGAGGCGCCGTCGCCGCGGCCGATCCCGGTGAAGTGGGCGAGGGCGCTGAGCGGGGTGGGGAAGGAGCGCTTGCAGGCATGGTCGAGCTCGCCCGACTCGGTCACCAGCTTGCAGCCGACCATGCCGATCCGCTCGTCCGAGCGCAGCCGCGCCAGCGCCGCGTCGAGCGTGCCGGCGTAGACCTCGGTGTCGGGGTTGAGCAGCAGCACCGCCTCGGCCTCGTCCTCGCGCAGGACGACGTTGTTGGCGGCGGAGAAGCCGATGTTGTCGCGGCGCAGGAGCCGCACCGAAGGGAACTCGCGCTCGACCATGTCCGGGGTCGAGTCGGTGCTGCCGCTGTCGACCACGGTGACCCGCATCGAGCCGCTCGCCGGATGCTCGGCGAGCGAGCGCAGGCAGCGCCGCAGCAGCCCTTCGGCGCCGTGGCTGACGACGACGACCTCGAGGTCGAGCTTGCTCGCCATGCGATTCTCTAGTAGGCGCCGTCGCCGCGGACGATCGCCCGCGGCGTGCGCAGCAGGATTGCCAGGTCGCTGGTGATCGAGAGGTTGTCCAGGTAGTCGCGCTCCATCGCCAGCCGCTCCTCGAAGGTGAGGTCGCCGCGGCCGTAGACCTGCATCGGCCCGGTCAGGCCCGGCTTGACCGCGAGGCGGATGCGCTGGCGCTCGTCGTAGAGGGCGACGACGGCCTCCTCCTCCGGTCGCGGCCCGACCAGCGACATGTGGCCGAGCAGGACGTTGATCAGCTGTGGCAACTCGTCGATGCTGGTGCGCCGCAGGAACCGGCCGGCGCGGGTGATGCGCGGGTCGTCGGGGATCTTGAAGGCCGGCTCCTCGAGCTCCTCCAGGTCGACGAGCTCGCCCAGCCGCTCCTCGGCGTCGACCACCATCGTGCGGAACTTCAGCACCGTGAACGGCACGCCTTC
>DASUZK010000104.1:0-5405 GCA_036376915.1 Solirubrobacterales bacterium | reverse complement strand
TCGTTTCCGGTGCTTATGCACCGGAAACGACGAAGTCAGCGATTTCGGGGGTCAGTCGATCAGGCGGGTTTCCATGCGGTCGATGGCGATCCGCCACATGACGAAGGCGAAGGCGACGAGGCCCCCGATGCGGAGCAAGTCGACCGCTTCGTAGCCGAAGGCGCCGCCGCGGACCAGTTCGACCAGCTGGTGCAGCGGGTTTAGCTGAGCGAGGATCTGGAAGCCCTGGGGCAGTTCGTCGATCGGGAAGAAGGCACCCGAGACGAGGAAGAGCGGTGTGACGAAGAGCGCGGTGACGTAGTTGAACTGGTCGATCTTGGCGACGATCGCCGCCATCGTTATCCCGAAGCCGGCGAAGCCCAGTGCCGTGAAGAAGCAGAAGATCGGCACCAGCAGCATCCCCCAGGCCGGATCGAGACCGAAGGCGATCGTGACCAGCAGCGGGACGCAGCCGTAGACGCTGGCGCGGGCGGCGATCCAGAGCATCTCGGCGCTGACTAGCTCCTCGACGTCGACCGGCGCGGCGAGGATCGCATCGTAGGTGTTCTGGAAGCGGTGCTTGACGAAGGTGCCGAACATCGCCGGCAGGGCGCTGGAGAAGATCACCGCGGTGGCCACCATGCCGGTGCCGACGAACTGCACGTAGGGGATGCCGCCGACTTCGTCGACGAGGGTTGCGCTGAGGCCGAGGCCGAAGGCGAGCAGGTAGACGATCGGTTCGAGCACGCTGGAGAAGGTCGTCCCCTTCCAGTAGGTGCGGAAGTTGGCGACCTCGCGGCTCATCACGCCGCCGATCGCCGCCGGTTCGAGCCGCCGTAGCCGGCGGCCGGAGTGTGTGCTCATTCGGCCTCCGCTCCCGTGAGCAGGACGAAGACGTCCTCCAGCGAGGCCGCGCGGACTACGGCGTCCTCGGGAACCGCCCCGTCCGCGGCGCGCTCGGAGCCGACGATCGCGATCGCGGGCCCGGCCGGGCGTACCGGCAGGCCCTGTCCCTCGGCGATCGCCCGGACTTCGGTCAGGCGTTCGGGCGGCCCGTATATCTCGGCGGTGTGAGTCCCCGCGTGAGCCGCGATCAGCTCGGCCGGCGTGGCGCGGGCGATGATCTTCCCCTTGTCCATCACCGCGACCTCGTCGGCGAGGCGCTCCGCCTCCTCGATGTAGTGGGTGGACATCAGGATCGTGGTGCCGCGGGTGCGCAGGTCGTCGATCAGCGTCCAGAGCTCGGTGCGGATCTGGGGGTCGAGCCCGACGGTGGGCTCGTCGAGCAGGATCAGCTTCGGCTCGTGCACCAGTCCGCGGGCAAGCAGGAGGCGACGCCGCATGCCTCCCGAGAGCTTGTCGACCGCGTCGCGGCGGCGACCGCGCAGGCGGGCCAGGTCGAGCGCTTTGTCGACCGCGGCGCCGACGTCCGGCACGCGATACAGGCGCGCGTACACGGCGAGGTTGTCCTCGACCGTGACGTCGACGTCGAGGTTGTCGAGCTGGGGGACGACGCCCATCTCCGCCCTGGCTGCCTTGGAGTCGTCGGGCAGCTCGTGGCCGAGGACGCGCAGCTCGCCCGAATCGGCGATCGCCTGCCCGGTGAGCAGCCGCATCGTCGTCGACTTGCCGGCGCCGTTGGGGCCGAGCAGGCCGAGACAGATGCCCCCCGGCACCTCGAGGTCGAGCCCGTCCACCGCCGTGATCGGGCCGAAGCGCTTGACCGCGCCGCGGAGCTCTATCGCCGCCATGGCCCGATTCTCGACGATCGGCGGTCTCGGCCGCCCCTCCCTCCATAGGGGCGTCTGACTTAACACACGACATATCGTGGGAAAACTCAGACACCCCCTGCTGGGAGGGGCCTGGGAGACTGGCGGCGTGCTGGACGAGCGCTGGATCAGATCGCTGCACGTGGAGGCGCTGCGGGAGGAGGATCTGCACGCCGAGGCGCATGTGCTCTTCCAGGCCTCGACGATCGCGGCGCTGCTCGATGGCGCTTACGACGGCGACCTGAGCTTCGACGAGCTGGCCGAGCACGGCGATCTCGGCCTGGGCACGCTTAATGGCCTCGACGGCGAGATGATCGCCCTCGACGGCCGCTTCTACCGCGCCGACGTCGACGGCAGGGTGGGCGAGATCGACGGCGGTGCGAGAACGCCGTTCGCCGTCGTCACCCGCTTCGGGGCGACGCTCGACGAGCGGATCGAGGGGCCACTCGACCACGAGGATCTGCTGAGCCGCCTGGACGCGCTGATCCCCGCCACCGCCCCCTCCTGCGCGATCAGGCTCGACGGCCACTTCGACCTCGTGCGCGCACGCTCGGTCCCGTGCCAGAGCCCGCCCTACCGGCCGCTGGCCGAGGTCATCGGCGAGCAGCACGTGTTCGAGCTCGCCGACGTCAGCGGAACGATGCTCGGCTTCCGTTTCCCCGCCTATGCCGAGGGAATCGAGGTCGCCGGGTTCCACCTGCACTTCGTCGACGATGCCCGCGAGCGCGGTGGGCACGTGCTGGGCTCGCGGTCGAACGGCCTGCGGGCCAGGCTCGATCCCTCCAGCGACCTGCACGTCGAGCTGCCTCCCGGGGTCGAGCTCGGCGACCCCGGCCTCGCCGCCGAGACCCACGCCGCCGTGGAGCGGGTCGAGCACAGCGGCTAAGGCGACCTGGCCAAGCAGGCCCAGGACGCAGAGCGGAGCGTGCTCTGCGCGTGAGCGACCGAGGACGCCGGCATGCGCCGGCCAGATCGCCTTAGGCGTCGGCGAGGAGCTCGGCGAGCCAGAGGTCGCAGAGCCAGTCCGCCTGTTCGCCGCCCTTGCGGGTGACGACGATTCCCTCCGGGCCGCCCTCGGCGGTGACTTTCTTCCACCGGGTCGAGTTGGGGCTCGCCTCGAGCGCCTCGACGACGGCTGCCGGGGCGTCCTTGGCCGGGCGTACCCTGCCGTCCCTCGCCTTGGCCTCGAATGCCGGCGTGGCGACGAGGATCTTGACCTCGCTGCGGCCGTCGCCGAGGCGCACCGAGACCTGCCGCCCGTGCCGCTCGCCGCTCAGCTCGAGCGCACCGCGGATCTTCGGCCCGACCCTTCCGGTCGTCGCGTCGCGCGTCTCGATGCTGACCTTGGGTCGCTCGGTCACCTCGAACCCGAGCGGTGCCATCGCCAGGCCGACGCTCTCGTAGCCCTTGTCCATCTCACCCCCTGGAGCGACCGCCCGGATGCTGCCGTAGATCGCCGCGAGCACGATCAGCGGCCCGCCGATCAGCAGTGGCACGAAGCTTTCGAGGAGGTAGATCGAGGGGACGGTGAGGAAGATCAGCAGCGTCACGACCATCGCCAGCCCCTGGCTGCGCCGGCCGACGTCCCACATCTGGCCGCGCGCCTCGATCGCCTCGCGGCCGATCGGCTCGACCGCGAGCGCGGCCCAGAGCTGCTGCTCGGGCATCGCCGTCGGGTTCTCGATCTTGCCGCCCCCTTCCGCGAGGGCGCGCTGAACCGCCTTTGCGTCCCCACCGCTCACCCGGTTCAGGTCCGATCGCTGCAGGGCGAAGAGGACGATCATGAAGACGGCGAGGACGCCGAAGATCAGCGCGTAGGTCGTCTTCGGGTTGCTCTGCCCTTCTCCGGTCGTGAAGGCGATCGCGACCACGATCCCGGCGACGACGAAGACCCCGATCAGCCCGAACAACCCCGAACGCCTGAACCCCCCACTGAACACGCCGCCACCCTACCCCGCCGACGGGCCGATACCGTCAAGTATGCGTTGACGTATCGGCCCGTCGGCGGGGTTTTGGGGTCAGCAGCGGCGGTAGAGGACCCAGGACTCGTTGCGGGCGATCTCGCGGAAGCCGGGGGGGACGGTGAGGTCGAGCAGGGTCGGATCGCCGGGGTCGAGGATGAAGTTGTGGACGACGAAAGGCGAGGCCGGATCGAGGAAGTAGCCGCGCCGCGGGATGCTCTCCTCGCTGGCGCTGAGCATCTGGGTCGGGCGGATGTCGAGGTTGAAGGCGAGGCGGGGGACGGCGCGGTGGTTGGGGACGGCGATCGGGCCGCAGAGAGGCTCGGAGTCCCTCCGGGGGAAGGCGCCGCTGTCGGTGAGGTCGGTCAGGTCGTCCTCGATCCGGCCCTGGTTGGTGAGGTCGGTGTCGACGCGATGCAGGAGGTCGTACTGGTTTGGGCCCCAAGCGAGGAACATGAGGACGACGAGGGCGGCGAACGCCTGCCAGGCGCGCCGCCACGGGTGACCCGCCTCCAGCAGGCGCCAGCCGAGGATCGCCAGGGCGGCGAAGATCGCCAGCACGGCGGCGGCCAGCATCGTGTAGCGGGGGAGGATCGCCAGGCCGGCGGAGGCGAGCACGGCGAAGGCGGCCAGGGCGAGCGCCGCGGCGGCGACGCCGATCGTGCTGCGGTGGCGCAGGAAGGCGAGGCCGAGGACGACTCCGCCGAGGGCGCCGACCATGCCCGGCCACTGCAGGACCTCGCCGAGGCGGCGCGGGCCAAAGAGGACGAGGTCGACCGGACCGGTTTGGCGGGCGAGCTCGTCGACGGTTTCGCGCGTTCCTGTGAACGAGTACGTGGGGCTGCCGGCCGTGGCCCAGTCGAATAGGGCCCAGGCGATGGGGGCGGCGAGGGCGAGGGTCGCCAATGCGATTCCCTGGGGAGAGAGGAGGGCACCCCTCGCCCGTCCAAGTGCCGGCCTAATTAGGCCGGCAATTTGAGTATCCGCCCGGTCGAGGGGTGCCCTCCTCTCTCCATCAGGGGCGGGCTGGCGGGACGAGCGTCGAGTCTCGGCGGCCTCGTCTGGGACGGCGGAAGCTTTAGAAGCTTGTGGGGGAGCGAGGAGGAGGTAGGCGAGATAGGCGAGGGAGAAGAGCCAGGCCTCGGGGCGCAGCAACCCTGCCAACGCGAGAAGTGCCAGGACGGGCCAGCCGGCGCGGGGCTTGCGGGTCTCTATGAGGAGGGCGCCGAGGCAGAGGGCGATATAGGGGAGGTCGACGTAGGCGCGCAGGCCGTTGGAGAGGTAGGGGGCGCGGGTGAGGACGATCAGCGCGGCGACGGCGCCGACCGGGCGGTCGAACCAGAGCGCCCCGAGCCGGTAGACGAGGTAGCCGACCAGGCCGAGCGAGAGGTAGGCGACGACCATCGTCGCCTCGATCGCACCGTTGCCGAGCGGGGTCGTGATTAGGCCGAAGAGCTCGGCGAGCGGGTGCGGTGTCGGCGCCAGCGGCGCGGCCATGTCGGGGCTGAGCCCGTGCGCCATTTCCCGCCCCCAGAGGAGCGCGTAGATCGTGTCGTAGTTGGGGAAGCCGACGGGGAAGAGCAGCAGCAGGATCAGCGTGACCCCTGCAATCCAGGCGGCCGGCGTCAGCCAATTGCGGAGTCCCTGCGACACCGGCGCAACCTACCGTTGGCCGCAGACCGGGGGTGTGGCGACT
>DASUZK010000103.1:0-8502 GCA_036376915.1 Solirubrobacterales bacterium | reverse complement strand
TGCGGATATCCGTGTCTTCAGCGGAAATCCGCGGTTTGCTCTCGTAACGACGGCGCACCCGCTGCGGCGAGCGAGCCAGCAGCTCGAAGCCCTCGAAGCCGGTGGCGATAACGGTGACGCGGACCTCGTCGCGCATCGACTGGTCGACCACCGAGCCGAAGATGATGTTGGCGTTGTCATCGGCCTCGGCCTGGACCAGCTGGGCCGCCTCGTTGACCTCGAAGAGGCCGAGGTCCTCGGGACCGGTGATGTTGAGCAGCATCCCCGTGGCGCCCTTGATCGACTCCTCGATCAAGGGCGAGGTGATCGCCGCCTTGGCGGCGTCGAGGGCGCGGGCCTCGCCAGCGGCGGAGCCAACCCCCATCAGGGCCGAGCCGGCGTCGCGCATGATCGTGCGCACGTCGGCGAAGTCGAGGTTGATCAAGCCCGGGATCGTGATCAGGTCGGTGATTCCCTGCACGCCTTGGCGCAGGATGTCGTCGGCCTGGCGGAACGCCTCAAGCACGCTGGTACGCCGCTCGACTGCCTGCAGCAGCTTCTCGTTGGGGACGATGATCAGGGTGTCGACGTTGTTGCGCAGCTTCTCGATGCCCTCGAGTGCCTGCTGCATCCGCCGTTTTCCCTCGAACTCGAATGGCTTGGTGACCGCGCCGACCGTGAGAGCGCCGATCTCCTCCTTGGCGATCTCGGCGATGACCGGCGCCGAGCCGGTGCCGGTGCCGCCACCCTCGCCCGCGGTGACGAAGACCATGTCGGCGCCCTTCAGCGCCTCCTTGATCTCGTCGCGGCTCTCCGCCGCGGCGCCCGCGCCGACCTCGGGATTGCCGCCGGCGCCGAGGCCGCGCGTCAGCTCCTGGCCGATCGAGAGCTTGATGTCGGCGTCGCAGGCCTGCAGGGCCTGGGCATCCGTGTTGACGGCGACGAACTCGACGCCACGAATGCCGGCGTCGACCATGCGACTGACGGCGTTGGTGCCGCCACCGCCGGCGCCGACGACCTTGATCACCGCGAGGTATGTGGATTCCATCTCCCGATTTCTCCAGCCACCGACTCTGGGTCGGCGTTTGAGTTGAGCCTTAGATTGAGCTGAGCTGATTCCATCCGAAGCTACAGCGACGCTCAAGGGTTCAAGGGTACGCCGTGACTGCGGAAATTGCGCTCAACGTAGGGCATTTCGCGGGGTCTGTCAAACGACCGGGCAACATCCTGCACTTGGAATATCTCAAGGCTTACTTGAGGGTTGGACAAATCTAACCCTGTGGTCGAGGGTTTAGGGAATCGGCGGAAGCGCATGCCCAGAGCCGTAGGTCGCGGACCTGCCGGGCGCGTGCAGGTCTACATAATCGAGCGATTCGATCGAGGGGTCGGCGAGGACCGCCGCGGCCGCTCGCCACTTGCGCGCCGCCTGCGTCGCTTCGCCGAAGCGCAGCTCGATTCCCGACTCGAGCTCGACCTCCACCCCGCTTTCGCCGTAGTAGCTCCTCGCGACGTAAGGGCGCAGGGCCGGCGGACAGGCCCCGAGGACGCGAGCCTGTTCGAGCATCGGCCCCTGCAGCCGCGGGCCTTCCGGAGGTACGTCGAGCGGCAGGCTGGGCAGCGTGGGCTCCTCGGGAACCGGAAACCAGGCAAGGATGGTGCCGTCGGCGGCAACCGCCACGGCTTCGTCGGATTCGGCGCCGATCAGGGCGACCGGCTGACTCGAGACCAATCGCGGCGCTACCGACCCCTCTCCGAACAGGCGCTGCCAGATGAAAGCGACGACGACGACCATGAAGATCACGCCGACCGTCTGGTACAGCCGCTTCACAGCGCCCAGCCCTCGGGCCAGAGAACCTCTCCGAGCACCTGCACCTCGGGCTCCAGCACAACGCCGAAGCGCTCGTGGACGCGCCGGCGACCCTCCGCCATCAGCTCGAGCACCTCGGCGGTCGTCGCCTCGCCGGCGTTCTCGACGAAGTTGGCATGCTTTTCGGAGAAGCGGGCGCCGCCGTGGCGAAGGCCCCGGCAGCCCGCGGCCTCCAGCAGCTGGCCGGCGCCGCGACCCTCCGCCCGCTCGTCGTCGGGGTTCTTGAAGGTCGAGCCGAAGGTCTTGATCCCAGACGGCTGCGCCTCGCGGCGCTTCCCCCGCATCTCCTCGAGCCGAGCCTTGATCGCCGCGGGATCGTCGGGGCGCAAACGGAACGAGACCCGCGCGACGACCTCGTCCGGCTGGATGTTCGAGCTCCGGTAGGCGAAGCCAAGCTGCTCCGGCACCCGCCGGTCGACCCCCGCCGCGGTGGCGACGTCGACCCACTCCAGCACCGCGGCGAGCTGCCCGCCGTAGGCGTTGGCGTTCATCTTCACCGCGCCGCCCGCGGTGCCGGGGATATTGACCCCGAACTCGATCCCGGCGAGGCCCCAGCCCGCCACCTTGGCCGAAGCCGAGGGCAGCCGCGCGCCGCCACCGCAGATCAGCCGCTCTCCTTCGCGCTCGATCCCCGCCAGCTCCCCGTCGAGCTTGATCGCGAGCCCGCGGAATCCGTCGTCGGCGACAAGCAGGTTCGAGCCGGAGCCGATCGTCCCGAGAGGGAGACCCTCCGCGCGCGCCCAGGCGAGCAGCTCCGACAGCGCCGCCTCGGTCGTGGGGCGGGCGAACCAGTCGGCGGCCCCGCCGGTGCGCACGGTCGTCAGCCGGCCCAGGGGGAAATCGGCCTGGACTCCCGGCGGCGGCTTCACCCCGCGCCCCCCTCGACCAGCGCCTCGCCTAGCCGGAAGACGTCGCCGGCGCCGATCGTGACCAGCACCTGTCCTTCGACGCCGGCCGCCCGGTTGCGGTCGAGAAGCTCGGCGAGCACGCCTCCCGCCCCAGCTGGATCCGGGAGCCAGCTCACCCTCCGTCCCCCCATCCGGTCCGCCGCGGCCCGAGCCACGTCCAGACCGCTGACCCCGGCCAGCTCGCCCACCGGCTCCTCGCGGGCGGGATAGACGTCGAGGACGACCGCCTCGTCGGCGAGCGCAAGCGCCGCGCCGAACTGCTCGGCGAAGGCCTTGGTGCGCGAGTAGAGGTGGGGCTGGAAGACGGCGAGGAGGCGCTCGGGGCCAAGCTCGCGCAGGGCAGAGAGCGCCGCTCGCACCTCGGTCGGGTGGTGGGCGTAGTCGTCGTACACGCGAGTGCCGCCGCGCGCGCCCTTCAGCTCGAGGCGCCGGCGGACGCCCGGGAAGCGGGCCAGAGCTCCCGCGACCGCCTCGGGATCGAAGCCGGCCGCGGCGGCGGCGGCGATTGCCGCTCGCGCGTTGAGGACGTTGTGCTGTCCCGGCACGGCCAGCTTGGGCTCGGCCGCGCTCGACTCGGGGCCGACCACCGCTCTCGCCCCGGCGGAGAACGCGTCGAACGCCTCGCGCAGCTCGGCGATCGACCCCCAACGGCTGTGGTGGTCCATCTCGACGTTGGTAATGACCGCTATCTCGGGGCGCAGCTCCAGGAAGCTGGCGTCGCTCTCGTCGGCCTCCGCCACCACCCACTCGCCGCCGCCCCAGCCCGCGTTCGCCGCCCCGGTGCCATCGCCGAGCCCCGGGACCTCGCCGCCGACGAAGAAGGCCGGGTCGGCGCCGAGCGACCGCAGCGCCCAGACCAGCATCGCGGTCGTGGTCGTCTTGCCGTGCGTCCCGGCGACCGCGACCAGGCGCTTCTCGGCACAGAGTTGCGCCAGCAGGGCGCCGCGGTGGATCGGCTCGATGCCCCGCTCGCGGGCCAGCGCCAGCTCGGGGTTGTCGGCCCCGATCGCGGTCGAGACGACCACCTCGGCGCCGTCGGGGAGGTTGGCGGTGTCGTGGCCCACGGCCGGCTTCAGCCCCACCGCTCTCAGCCGCTCCATATAAGAGGAGTCGGCCCGGTCGCTGCCGGTCACCGTCGCCCCCAGCTCGGCGCAGACCAGTGCCAGGCCACTCATCCCGGCGCCGCCGATGCCGATGAAGTGCAGCCGCCGCGAGGCCCAGTCGGTCACGTCACTCACGTTCCGGTGCGCCTTTCCCCCCTCATAGGGGGATAAGGCGCACCGGAAGGCTCCTCTGCCGCGGCGAGGACCTCGTCGGCGATGCGCCTCGCCGCGTCGGGGCGGGCGAGGTCGGCCGAGGCTTTCGACATCGCGGCGAGGCGTGTCTCGTCCGCGAACAGGGCCGCAACGCGCGCGGCCAGTGTCTGTGCGTCCAGCTCGCCGTCGTTGACGATCTCGGCCGCGCCACCTCCCGCCATCCACTCCGCGTTGCCGCGCTGATGGTCGGCGGTCGCGTGGGGATAGGGAACGAGGATCGCCGGCTTCCCGGCCGCGGTCACCTCGAAGATCGAGCCTCCCGAGCGCGCCAACACCAGATCGCTGGCGGCGAGGACGTCGGCGAGCCCGCGCTCGTAGGCGATCAGCGTGTAGCGCTCGGGGTGCGGGGCCGAGGACAGCCGCCGCGCGATCTCGTCGTGGTCGCGCTCGCCGCTGAGGTGGATCACGTGGAAGTCGCGCTCGCCCGCTCGCTCGCCCTCGGCGAACGCCCCGACCGCGGCCAGGTTGATCGAGCGGGCGCCCTGGCTGCCGCCCATCACCAGCAGGCAGGGGTCGGCGGCCGACACCCCGAAGCGCTCCCGGGCCAGCGCCCGGTCCGCACCCAGCACGGCCGCCGGGACGGGTCGGCCGGTGAGCAGGTAGCGCTCGCCCTCGCGCCCGGCGATCGGGAAGGCGAGGCAGACGCGCCGCGCCCGCCGAGCCAACAGCCGGTTGGCCAGCCCGAGGTGGCTGTCGGCCTCGGTCAGGACCAGCGGGGCTCGCGAGAGGACCGCGGCCATCCCGACCGCCCCCGCGACGTAGCCGCCGCCGCCGAGGACGACGTCGACCCCGCGCTCACGCAGCACCCGCCGGGCGGCCGCGACCGCGCCGGCCGCCTTGCCAACGGCGAGCGCCGCCCGCAAGGGGTTGCGGCGGTCGATCCCGCGCACGTCGAGGAGGTCGATCTCAAAGCCCGCTTCGGGCACCAGCTCGGCCTCGATCTTCCCGCGGGCGCCGAGGAAGGAGACCTCGGCGCCGCTAGCCCGCAGCTCGGCGGCGACGGCCATCGCCGGCACGACGTGGCCTGCGGTTCCCCCCGCTGCCACTGCGACTCTGGGCGCTCTTTCCACGGCTCGTCTGACTCCTTTGGCTCCTTTTGCGGGCCCCAGCGGCACGCCCACCCTCGACGACGCGCAGTTTGCCAGCGCCAGCGGTCCTACTCCGAGCGACGCCGAGGATCAACCCGACGGCGAATAGCGTGGTCAGCAGGCTGCTGTTGCCGTAGGAGACGAAGGGCAGCGGCACGCCGGTCAGCGGCGCCAGCCCCATCACGGCGAAGAGATTGATCGTCGCCTGCACCATGACCATCGAGGTGAGGCCGGCGACGAGCAACTTCGAGTAGCGGTCCCTGGCCCGCTGGGCGACGCGCAGCCCCGCGTAGCCGAAGAGCGAGAAGAGGCCGACCACGCCGACGATGCCGAAGAGGCCGAGCTCCTCGCCGATCACGGCCGAGATCATGTCGGTGTGGGCCTCGGGGAGGTAGAAGGCCTTCTGCACGCCGTCGCCGATGCCGACGCCGAAGAGCCCGCCGGAGCCGAGCGCGATCTTCGCCTGCGCCGCCTGGAAGCCGGCCCCCGCGGCGTCGGAGCCGGGGGCGAGGAAACCGGTCAGGCGCGCCATCCGGTAGGGCTCGATCACAGCCGCCAACAGCGCCAGGGAGCCGACGCAGAGGGCGATCAAGCCGAGGTCGCGCGGGCGGACGCCGGCCGCGACCAGCATCGCGCCGGTGGAGAAGGCAACGACCATCGTCGTGCCCATGTCCGGCTCGGCCATGATCAGCAGGCAGGCCGCACCGACGACCAGCAGGTAGGGCATCAGGTCACCCACCGAGCGCGTCATCTTCGGTTTGCGGGCCAGCATGTCGGCGCCGTAGAGGACCAGCGCCACCTTCGCCAGCTCGGAGGGCTGGAACTGCAGGGGGCCGGCGCCGAGCCAGCGGCTGGCGCCGTTGGCGCTGGTGCCGGCGACGAGCACGACCAGAAGGAGGAAGAGCGACCCGACCAGGAACACCGGCGTGAGCCGGCGCACCGCAGCGAGGCCGTGGCGGGCGACGAGGTGCATGACCAGCAGGCCGATCACGCCGTACATCACCGTCCGTTTCAGGAAGAGAGCGCTGTTGGAGAGGTTGCCGTCGCTCAGCACCTGGGTGGTCGAGCTGGCCGAGAAGACCATCACGGCCCCGAGCGCGAGCAGGCAGAGGGTCGCGGTGAGCAGGATGTTGTACTCGGCCGACGGGGCGGGGGCTGAGCGACGCTTCTTCTTGGGAGCGGGCTTCTTCTTGCCGCTGCCCATCTTCACGAGAGCTCTCCGACCAGCTCGCGGAAGCGCTCGCCGCGGCGTTCGAAGTTCTCGAAGGCGTCGAAGCTGGCACAGGCAGGCGAGAGCAAGACCGTCTCCCCGGGCCGCGCGGCCGCGGCCGCGCGGCGCACCGCGTCGCCGAGGTCGTCGCAACGATGGAGCTCAACGCCGGACTCGGTCGCCGGCGCCAGGGCCTTCCCCAGCCGCTCGGCCGAGGCGCCGGTCAGGTAGCAGGCAGTGCACACCTCTCGCACCGGCTCCAGCAGCGGCTCGTAGCCCTCGCCCTTCTCGCTGCCGCCGAGGATCGCGTGGACGCCCCCGACGAAGGCGCGCAGGCCGGCCGTGGCCGAGGCGACGTTGGTCGCCTTGGAGTCGTCGACGAAACGGACGCCGCCGGTCTCGGCCACCTGCTCGAGCCGGTGCGGGACCCCGGCGAAGCTGCGCAGCCCCTCGCGCACGGCATCGCGGTCGATTCCCATCGTCAGCGCCGCGGCGGCTACGGCCATCGCGTTGGCGACGTTGTGCTCGCCGGGCAGGCCGAGATCGCCGCTGGCGAGCAGCGGCTCGCCCTCGTAGAAGATCGCCCCTTCGGCGAGGGCCACCTCGCAATCGGGTGCGGCGCCGTGGCCGAAGGCGACGCGCCGGGCGCGGCCGCCGAGGTCGACGTCGGCGAGCGCCGGGTCGTCGGCGTTGTAGACGGCGACGTCCTCGCTCCCCTGGTTGGCGAAGATCCGCAGCTTGACCCCGAGGTAGGCCGGCAGGTCCCCGTGGCGGTCGAGGTGATCGGGGGCGAGGTTGAGGAAGACCGCGCACTCGGGCGCGAAGGCGACGCTGTCCTCGAGCTGGAAGCTGGAGGCCTCGCAGACGACGGTCGTCTCAGGGTCGACGTCGCCGGCCAGGGCCGAGAGGGGCGTGCCGACGTTGCCGGCCACGACCACCGGCTCTCCCGCGGCTCGGTAAACGTGCCCGAGCCACTCGACCACGGTCGTCTTGCCGTTGGTCCCGGTCACCGCGACGAAGCGGTTCGGGATCGTCCGCCAGCCCAGCTCCAGCTCGCCGACCACGTCGACCCCCCGCTCCAGGGCGGCCGCGATCACCGGCGCCTCCCGGGGCACCCCGGGACTCTTCACCACCGTCCGCACCCCCTCCAGGAGCGCCAAGCCATCCGCATCCAAGACGACTTCGACGCCCACCTCCAGAAGCCCTGCCGCCCCATCTGGATGCCCGGAATCGACCCCGACGACCTCTTCCCCGCGCCCGGCCAGCATCCGCGCCACAGCCTGCCCGGACCGCGCCAGCCCGACGACCAGAAACGGCCCCTCAGGCAGCTCCGGCCGAGGCTTCCTGGGCGGCGGCACAGTCATCCGGAATACCTTCGATCTAGCCCTCGCGTGACCTCTCGCAACCTTCGTCGAAGCTTTTCAGGCCTATAGCGCATACAAAGCTTCAACGAGCAGTGATGCGATAGAGCACATGGGGGCGCTGGGGATGGCCCGGCGGCAGGGCAGGGTGCTCGAAGTCGTCAGCCGGATCGTGGATCATGCCGAGTCGCTCCATGACACTCCGCGAGCGAGCGTTCGCGGCGGTCGTAAACGAGACGATCTCGGCCAGGTCCACTTGCTTGAAGCCGAAGTTGAGAGCCGCTCGCCCTGCCTCGGTGGCATAGCCATTCCCCCAGGCCGACCTCGCTAGCCGCCACCCCACCTCCACCGCCGGTGTGAAGTGAGCATCGAGCTCCGGCACAGCCAAGCCGGCAAACCCGACGAACTCACCGCTCTCGCGCAGCTCCAGCGCCCAGAGGCCGAAGCCACGCGCTTCGAACCCCGCCTCGATCCGCTCGACCAACGCATCGCTCTGCCCCCGGTCAAGCGCCGCCGGAAAGTGCTCCATCACCTCCGGATCCGCATTCATCGCCGCAAACGGCCCGCGATCCTCATCCTGCCACCGTCTGAGCCTCAACCTCTCCGTCTCGAGAAGCTCCGGGCGAAGCTCCCCTCTCGCCGCCGCGGCCCCCGAGACAGCTTCGCATCCCAAGCTGTCGCCCAGACTGACGCGGATCGCGGAGGGAGCCGGGGTGCCCCTCCCCAAAACACTCAAGCGCGGCTCCCGCCGCGCGTTTTGGGGAGGGGCACCC
>DASUZK010000102.1:0-103717 GCA_036376915.1 Solirubrobacterales bacterium | reverse complement strand
GTTCAGACTACGAGTCGGTCGTGATCCTGCTCGAGTGGCTAGCGCGAAGCAGCCGAGGCGTCGCCGGCGGCACTGGCCTCCGAGAGCGCCTCGGCGCTCTGGACCGCCTCGCGGACGCGCCGATCGCTGTCGGCGCGCTTGTCGAAGAGCGGGTTGATCAGGCCGCGCAGGGCGGAGATGTAGCGCCAGTACTTCGGCGCGAAGGTGCGAGGCGCCCGCTCTTCGATCCCGCGCACGACCGAGGCGCCCGCCTCGGCAGGCGTGATCCGCTTCAGCAGGAAGGCGGGAACGGTTTCCTCGAGCCGGTTGGTATCCGGCCTGGCGAAGGCGTCCTGGACCAGCTTCGTGTCGACGAAGCCGAAGTAGGCGACTCCCGCGCTTGCCCCGAGCGGCGCCAGCTCGGACCGCAGCGAGCGGCCGAAGGCCTCGACGCCCGACTTCGCCACCGCGTAGGCGCTGCTGAGCATGCCGTTGGCGATCGCGTAGGCGGAGGAGACGACGACGATGTGTCCCTGGCGCTCGGCGACCTGCGGCAGCACAGCCCGCACCGTGTTCCAGACGCCGAGCAGGTTGATGTCGATCACGCGCTCCCACTCCTCGGCGGAGACCATCCGGATCGTGGTTGTGGTCGGCGGGGCGATCCCGGCATTGGCCATCGCGATGTCGACTCCGCCGAAGCGCTCGACCGTCTCGGCGACCGCGGCTCGCAGCGAGCCGGCGTCGGTGACGTCGGCAGCGATCCCGACCGCCCGCTCGCCGAGCCGCTCGGCCGCGTCACGGACCTCCTCGGCGTCGACGTCGACCAGGGTCACTGACGTCCCGCGCTGGTGCAGCTGGCGCGCAGTCTCGAAGCCGATCCCGCGGGCACCGCCGGTGATGAGCGCCACCTTTCCGTTCACGTCGAAGGCGGGCACGCGTGCCTGTCCTAGCTCTTGGCTGCCGGGGCCGCGGTATCGCTTGCGATCCGCGCCTCGGCGTCGCGGATCGCGGCCGCGATCCGCGGGTCGCGCTCGCTGCGGCGGTCGAGCAGCGGGTTGAGCAGGCCGCGCAGGGCGGAGAGGTAGCGCCACCAGCGGGGGGCGAAGATGCGCGGCGCGCGCTCTTCGATCCCCTTGACGACGGCCGCCCCCGCCTGTTCGGGGGTGATCCGCTTCATCAGGAAGTCGGGGGCGATTTCCTCCAGCACGCTGGCGCCGGGACGGTCGAAGGTGTCCTGGACCATCCGCGTGTCGACCCAGCCGAAGTAGGCGACGCTGGCGCCGGCGCCGAAGGGCACCAGCTCGGTCCGCAGGGCGCGGCCCATCTGCTCGGCCGCGGCCTTGGAGACCATGTAGGAGCTGCCCAGCATCCCGTTGGCGAAGGCGGCGACCGAGGCGACGACGACGACGTGGCCCTTGCGCTCGGAGACCTGGGGCAGGGCGGCCCGCAGCGTGTGCCAGACGCCGAAGAGGTTGACCTCGACCACCCGCTCCCACTCCTCGGCGGGGACCGAGCGCATCGTGGCGATCGAGGGCGGGGCAAGGCCGGCGTTGGCCATGGCGACGTCGAGGCCCCCGAAGCGCTCGACCGTCTCGGCCACAGCAGCCCGCATCGCGCCGGCGTCGGTGACGTCGGCGGCGATCCCGATCGCGCGCTCGCCGATCCGCTCGGCCGCCTCGCTCGCCTCGGCGGCGTCGAGGTCGACGACCGCGACGGAGGCGCCGCGCGCGTGCATCTGGCGGGCGGTCTCGAAGCCGATTCCCCGGGCCGCACCGGTGACCAGGGCAACCTTTCCGTTCAGGTCGTAAGCGGGCACGCGGAAAGACTATTGCGTACCAGGGTCCACCGTCCCGGGGGGAAGAGACACCCGCTCCTAGAATCCCGCGTCCATGCCCGGCTTCCGGCCCGTCGACGCCAAGCAGTCCTTCCCCGATCTCGAGCAGCGGGTGCTCGAGCGCTGGCGCGAGCGCGACGTCTTCCACCGCTCGCTCTCCCAGCGCGAGGGGGCGGAGATCTGGAGCTTCTACGAGGGCCCGCCGACGGCGAACGGCCGCCCCGGCTCCCACCACGTCCTCTCCCGCGTCTTCAAGGACGTCTACCCCCGCTACAGGTCGATGTGCGGGTACCGGGTGCCGCGCAAGGCCGGCTGGGACTGCCACGGCCTGCCGGTCGAGCTCGAGGTCGAGAAGCAGCTCGGCATCTCCTCAAAGCAGGAGATCGAGCAGCTCGGCATCGCCGAGTTCAACGCGCGCTGCCGCGAGTCGGTCTTCGAGTACGTCGAGGAGTGGAACCGGCTGACCGAGCGGATCGGCTTCTGGATCGACCTCGACGACCCCTACGTCACCCTCCACGACGATTACATCGAGTCGGTCTGGTGGTCGCTGAAGCGGCTCTGGGACGAGGACCGCCTCTACGAGGGCCACAAGGTCGTGCCCTACTGCCCGCGCTGCGGCACCGCCCTCTCCTCGCACGAGGTGGCGCTCGGATACAAGGACGTTGAGGACCCCTCTATATACGTGCGCTTCGAGTTGCTCGGCGAGGACGGGAGCGAAAGCGGCGAGTCGCTGCTCGTCTGGACCACGACTCCCTGGACCTTGCCTGGCAACGTAGCCGTTGCGGTGGCGCCCGACGTGACCTACGTGAAGGCGGGGGTTGGGGACGAGACGCTGATCCTCGCCGAGCCGCTGGTCGAGAAGGTGCTGGGCGAGGAGGCCGAGGTGCTCGACCGCTTCCCCGGTTCCGACCTCGTAGGTCGCCGCTACCTCGGCCCCGTCTTCACTTTGGAAGATGGCGGTCCCCCCAGTGCCTTCCAGGGTCCCGCCAACGCCTTCCAGATCCTCGCCGGCGACTTCGTCACCACCGAGGACGGGACCGGCCTCGTCCACATCGCCCCCGCCTTTGGCGAGGACGACTACCGGGTCGCCGCCGAGGCCGGGATCTTCGACCCCACCGACGCCGGAACCCTCTACAACCCGGTCGGCCTCGACGGCCGCTTCGACGGCCGCGTCAGCGGCTTCGAGGACCGCTTCGTCAAGGACCCCGAGGTGACGCGCGCACTGATCGACGACCTCGACCGCCGCGGCCTGCTCTTCCGCGAGCAGGTCTACGAGCACGCCTACCCGCACTGCTGGCGCTGCGGCACGCCACTGCTCTACTACGCCAAGTCGAGCTGGTACGTAGCGACCTCACAGGCCCGCGAGGAGCTCCTCGCCAACAACGAGGCGATCGGCTGGCACCCCGAGCACATCAGGACCGGCCGCTTCGGAAAGTGGCTGGAGAACAACGTCGATTGGGCGCTCTCGCGCGACCGCTACTGGGGCACGCCGCTGCCGATCTGGGAGTGCACGGGCAAGGACTGCGACGGTCGCTTCTGCGCCGGCTCGGTCGCCGAGCTGCGCGAGCGTGCGCACGGCGAGGTGCCCGAGGATCTGCACCGCCCCTACATCGACGAGGTGACGCTCGATTGCGAGAAGTGCGGGGGCGAGATGCGCCGGGTCGAGTCGGTGATCGACACCTGGTACGACAGCGGCGCGATGCCCTTCGCGCAGTTCCACTACCCGTTCGAGAACGAGGAGCTGTTCGAGGAGCGCTTCCCCGCCGACTTCATCTGCGAGGCGATCGACCAGACGCGCGGCTGGTTCTACACCCTGCTGGCCGAGTCGACGCTGCTCTTCGGCGAGTCGAGCTACAAGAACTGCGTCTGCCTCGGCCTCATCCTCGACCCCGAGGGCCAGAAGATGTCGAAGAGCAAGGGCAACGTGGTCGAGCCCTGGGAGGTGATCGACGCCCACGGGGCCGACGCCTTCCGCTGGTACTACCTGACCGCGCAGCAGCCCTGGTCGGGCTACCGCTTCTCGGTCGACACGGTCGGCGAATCGGTCCGCCAGTTCCTGCTCACCCTCTGGAACACGTACTCGTTCTGGGTCCTCTACGCGAACGCCGAGGGCCTCGGCCCCAGAGATTTCGCCGGAATGCCCGAGGCGACCGAGGACCTGGACCGCTGGGCGCTCTCGAAGCTGCAGTCGACGATCGCGACCGTGCGCGAGCGGATGGACGAGTTCGACTGCACGGCCGCGGGACGGGCGATCGCCGAGTACGTCGAGGAGCTCTCCAACTGGTACGTGCGGCTCTCGCGGCGCCGCTTCTGGGAGGGCGACCTCGCCGCCTTCGCCACCCTGCGTCACTGCCTGCTGGAGACGGCGGCCCTGCTGGCGCCGTTCACGCCCTTCCTCGCCGACGAGATCCACCTCAACCTGGCCGGCGGCGAGGGCGAGGAGCTGGGTGAGCTGCCCGACTCCGTCCACCTGCGCGACTTCCCGGAGCCCGACCCGGCCCTCGCCGACCCCGAGCTGGAGGCAGCGATGGAGGCGGTCCGCCTAACGGTGGAGCTCGGCCGCGCCGCCCGCGCCCAGGCCAAGGCCAAGGTGCGCCAGCCGCTGCGCCGGGCGGTGATCGTCGCCAACGACGCCGAGCGCGAGGCGATCGAGTCGCGCGCCGACCTGGTCACCGCCGAGCTCAACGTCAAGGAGCTCGACTTCGTCTCCGAGGAGGCGGACCTGGTCAGCTACGCGGTCAAGCCCAACTACCGTGCGCTCGGTCCGCGCTTCGGCAAGCGCATGCCGCAGGTCGCCGCCGCGGTCGAGGCGCTCGACCCGGTGCACGTCGCCAAGGTGATGGCGGGCGGCGGTGAGGTCGGCATCAACGTCGACGGCGACGAGCACACGATCGGGCCCGACGAGGTCACCCTCGCCCTGCAGCCCCTGGAGGGCTACGAGGTCGAGGCCGAGGCCGGCCACGCGGTCGCCCTGCAGCTCGAGCTCGACGACGAGCTGCGTCGCGAGGGCCTCGCCCGCGAGATCGTCCACGCCGTCCAGAACGCCCGCAAAGCCGCCGGCCTCGACATCTCCGACCGGATCGAGCTCAGCCTCGGCGGCGACGACGATCTGATCGCCGCCGCCCGCGCCCACGAGCCCTACATCGCCGGCGAGGTTCTGGCCACCTCGGTCGCCTACGACGCGGCTGAGACCGCTCCGGTCCGCGTCGACGGCCGCGACCTGAAGATCTCCGTTACGCGAACCTGACCTTGGCGACTTACTCGGCATATAGCCGAGTAAGTCGCCAGTCCAGCTTGCTCAGTCCCCGGCAGGCTCGCCGATGATGAAGTCGGTCTTCTTCGAGTCGGAGAACTTCACCCAGCAGTGCTCGGGGGCGGCGCCGGCCACCTCGACCAGCGCCGCTTCGATCCGCTTGGCGATCTCCGCCTTCTGCTCGTCGGAGCGTCCCTCGAACCAGTGGACCTGGACGAAAGGCATCGGAACCGGTCTCCGCTCGCCCGCTAGGCGAGCGCCGGCTCCAGCTCGGCCTCGAGGCGACGCTTGGGCATCGCACCGATCACCTTCTTGGCGATCGCCCCGTCCTTGAAGAGGATCAGGGTCGGGATCGAGAGGACCTCGTACTGAGCGGCGGTCTGCTGGTTCTCGTCGACGTTGACGCTGACGATTTTCAGGTCGTCGCGCTCGGCGTCCATCTCCTCCAGCACAGGGTGGACCACGCGGCACGGCCCACACCAGGGGGCCCAGAAGTCGACGAGGACGGGGCCTTCGGCCTCGAGGACCTCGGACTTGAAGTTGGCGTCGGTCACGTCGTGGAGCTTGCCTGTCACTGGAATCGGTCTCCTGGGGATCGTGTTTCAGCGCTCAATACTTCAGAAAGTATAGCGACCCCTGCCTCGGGTAGTGGGTCAGTTTGAAACCGAATCGAGGCCCCGGCGCGCTCCGCGGGCATTTATCGTAGGCAAAATGGATCGGAAGGCTCGCCTCGAACCCTCATGGCTCTACGTCATCGCGGGGGCCTTTGTCGGTTTCGTAATCGCACTGGCAGTCGTCGCATGCTTCGTTTTGGTTGGCTTTGCCCACATGGGAGGCGGGTAGTCGGGTTGTACCTCGGGTTCGAGTTGGCCCGTGCTTGTCAATCCAGGGCGGATCGCCTTCGTTTGGGGGCGATTCGACGCCTACCGGATGTCCAGGTCGACCCTGACCCCCAGTTGAGAGAGCAGGAAGACAACGGCGAGGAAGACGGCAAAGGCGAGTGCGATCACGGCCGCCGCCCACACCACAACCACGACGACCAAGGCGATCTGTCCTAGGGGGCTATCCCAAAACGACTTTCTGCTCGCCATGGCCCCGAACTACCCTCGCGCCTATCGCGGGTTTCAGTCGAGATCAACTCAAACTGACCCACTACCGCACCGTAGCGCTAACGCCAGAAGGCTCGCTAGCGTGGGGGCGTGACCAACGCCGAGATCGCCGCCGCCCTCGACGAGCTGGGGGTCCTCTACGAGCTCGACGGCGCGGTCAAATACCGGGTCCTCGCCTACAGCACCGCGGCGAAGGCGATCCGCGAAAGCCCGGTCTCGGTCGCCGACCTCGCCGCCGCCGGGCGGGCGACGGAGGTCCCCGGTGTCGGCAAGACCCTGGCCGAGAAGATCGACGCGCTGATCGAGACCGGCGAGATCCCCGCGGCGGTGAAGCTGAAGGCGAAGTACCCGCCTTCGCTGATCGAGGTGACGCGGGTGCAGGGCCTGGGGGCGAAGACCGCGCGCCGGCTCTTCGAGGAGCTCGGCGTCGCCACGCTGGACGACCTCCGAAAGGCGGCCGAGGAAGAGCGCATCCGCGAGTTGAAGGGCCTGGGGGAGAAGGTGGAGGAGAACGTGCTCGCCGGCCTCGAGCGCCTCGGGGAGCCCGGCGAGGGCGGCGGCCGGGTGCTGCTCTCGATGGCGCGCCCGATCGCGGAGGAGCTGGCGCGAACCCTGCGCGAGCACCCCGCCGCCGACCGGGTCGAGGTCGCGGGCTCGGTTCGCCGCCGGGCCGACACCTGCAAGGACATCGACCTGATCGCCACCGCCGAGGATCCGACCGCCCTGGCGGAAGCGCTGGTCGCCAGCCCGCTGATCGCCGCCGCCGGGAAGCCGGGGCCGAACGGCGTGCGGGCGCAGACCCAGAACGGGGTCTCGGTCGACCTGCGCATCGTCGCGCCGGAGGCATTCGGCAACCTGCTCCAGCACTTCACCGGCTCGGCCGCCCACAACGTCCAGCTGCGCGAGGAGGCTGTGGCGCGCGGCCTTTCCGTCTCCGAGCACGGAATCACCGAGGTCGAGAGCGGCGAGGTCGAGCTCTGTGCGACCGAGGAGGCCGTCTACGAGCGCCTCGGTTACACCTATATAGAGCCGGAGCTGCGCGAGGGCAGGGGAGAGCTGAAGGCGGCCCGCGAGGGGAAGCTCCCCGACCTCGTCTCCCTCGACGACATCCGGGGTGATCTGCACTCGCACACGACCCTCTCCGACGGCCGCAACACATTGGAGGAGATGGCCGAGGCAGGTCGCGACCGCGGCTACGCCTACATGGCGGTCACCGACCACTCGGCCAGTCACGGCTTCGGCGACCACGTCACCGCCGAGCGGCTCTGGGAGCGGATCGCCGAGGTGGGGGCCTGGAACGAGGGCAAGCGTGGCTTTCGCCTGCTCGCCGGCTCGGAGGTCAACATCGGCCTCGACGGCGGCCTCGACTACCCCGACGACCTGCTCGACGCGCTCGACTGGGTGGTGGCCAGCATCCACACCTCCTTCGCGATCTCCGAGAAGGAGATGACCGCCCGCGTGCTGGCTGCGATCGAGAACCCCCGCGTCGACTGCATTGGCCACCTCACCGGCCGCCTGCTCGGCCGCCGCGAGCCCTACGGCATCGACGTCGAAGCCGTGGTCGAGGCAGCGGCCCGCACCGGCACGATGCTCGAGATCAACGGCAACCCCAACCGCCGTGACCTCTCCGAGCACCACGCTCGCCTCGCCGCGGAAGCCGGGGTGACGATCGTTCTCAACACCGACGCCCACGGAGTGGACACCCTGAGCAACATGGCCTACGCGGTGGCGACAGCGCGGCGGGCGTGGCTGACGGCGGACGACGTGGCGAACACGCGTGGGTGGCGGGAGTTCAAGCTGCTCTCCAAGCGGTAAGTACGATCACCACAGTAGACAGTAGGGGGGTCTGCTGTGACTATGCTGGTCGGGTATGCCTCCTGTCCTGCCCGACACAGTCGCAGGCGTCGTCCTACCTGTTGGGTTGCTCTGCCTGCTCGCGGCGATTGTCAAAACAGCAAAACTCAGCAGTGGAGAAATCCAAGCAACCGGTAAGTGGCAGAGAATTTCGCTCGGGGTAGTGGGTGTCCTGCTGCTCGTGTGGTCCGTCATAAGCTTCGGCGATGAGCCAATGGAGGTCACAGACACCGTTCTATTTGCCGAATTCCCGGAGGCGCGAGATCGTTCCAGACCCACGGGCTACAGGGGCCCGTGCCCTGTCAACGTCGTGCTCAGGGGGCGGATTACCATCGAAAATGGGCCTGGTGAGGTCGAATACCAGGTCATCTCCGGTCCCAGTTCATCCGGTCCGGAAGGCGAAACGTCAATTCCAACGCATCTACAGTTTCATCGCTCTTCAGAAACCCAGGCGATCAAGCCGGTATCGCTGACGATCCGCCCACCGCGGAGGTACACAGTCAGCGGTATCCAATACCAGCTTGACACTGACGTTGTCCTGCAGGTCCTGTCTCCCAACGACGAGCTTGACGTAACTCATATGCGTGTGACGTGTAAGCCGCCGGTTCATTACTCGGATCGAGAAACCGAGCGACTTGGTCCCGTCGTCATCGTCAAGTGACGACGATGCTTCGATGCCAGTCGCACTGCCGCCCCGGTCTATCTAGGAGGCGTCGTGCGAAGGCCTGGGGTGCGGACTAGCCGTATGGGCTGCAGAGCCGAGTTGGGCACCACGTAGAACTTGACGCCGTCGCGTTGCTCGATTGCCAGCACTGCGGACTCTCTCGTGTGCCAGGCAAGGGAGACGAGGAGGGCGTAGCCGGCGCCGACGGCGGCGACTCCGGGGAAGAAGATGCCGAGGGCTCCGGCCACTATCGCGGTCAGGGCTATCGGCCAGAGGCGGACGAAGGCGATCCTCGCCGGGGTCTCGGGTGGCAGGGAGGTGGCCGTGCGGGCCTGGGCCAGCCCGTCGCGGAGGGCGTCCGCCGCGCGGGCGGGTCTACCCAGATAGAGGCCGAGGAGGAGGGCTATGAGCCACCAGGTTCCGGCGACGATCAGGGTCGTGGCGTCGTTGTCGCGATTGATGGCGACGGCGGTTATCGCCGCCAGGGCGGTGGCCTCGGCGCCGGTGAGCAGGACGGTGACTCTCAGCAGGTCGGTGTAAGGCATCTCTACCCGGCCAGCTCCTCGAGCAGGGCGATCCAGCCGGCCGGGCCGTCGACCGTGAAGTCGGACTCCTCGGCCATCTCCGGCGGCGCCTCGGGGGAGGCGACGCCGATGCAGATCGTGATTGTGAGGCGTCCCTCGTCGCGCAGCTCGCGCAGGCGGCGGCAGGCGTCGAGGTCGGTGCGGTCGTCGCCGGCATAGGCCGCCACGGCGATGTCGCGGCCGGCGAGCAGGGCGGCAACGGCAGCGTCCTTGCCGCCCCCTCCGACCGGGCGCAGCTCCAGCACCTTGCGGCCCCAGCGCGGTTCGAGGCCCGCACGTCCCGCCTCGACCGCGATCTCGTGGGCACGGGCGTCCGCCGTGCGCTCGTCCGCCGCGCCGCGCCAGTGCAGTGCCTGGATCGGCCCCTTGTCCTCGAGTCGCAGTCCCGCCCCTCCCAGCTCGTCCTCGGAGAGGCCGGCGAGGAACTCGGCGGCCTCCAGCTCCCGTCCGGCCACGGCGGGGTCGAGCTGCGGCTCCGCCTCGCCCGCCGCCAGCAGCTCGAAGCCGTGGTTGCCCGCGTAGGCGATGCCCTCGACTCCGACCAGGCGCCGCGCCTCCAGCGCCTGGCGCCCGGAGATGCACCCGACCAGGCCGAAGCGTTCGCTCAGCGCCGCCAGCAGCTCGGTCGCCCGCTCCGGCACCGCCGCCAGCTCGGGCCGCTCGACTATCGGCGCCAGGGTGCCGTCGACGTCGGTGAGGATCGCGGTCCGCCTCGGATCGGCGCGCAAGGCCTTCACCGCGGAGCGCCTCAGGCCGTCCGCCCCCGTCTCAGATTCGCGAGACACTGCATCTAGTATCGCGGCACGATGGCCCCCGACCCGGCCCTGCCCTCCCACCGCCTGCTCAAGCTCGCCACGATCGGCACCCTGGCGGGGATCTTCAGCGGCCTCTTCGGCGTCGGCGGCGGCACGATCATCGTTCCCCTGCTGATCTTCTGGTTCGCCTACGGCGAGCGCCTCGCCACCGGCACCAGCCTCGCCGCGATCGTCCTCATCGGCCTGCTCGGGGCGCTCGCCCAGGGGGGGATCTACGGCAACGTCCACTTCCTCACCGGCCTCTGGCTCTCGATCCCGGCCGTGGTCGGCGTCGTCGCCGGGACGGCGATCCAGCAGCGGATCCCGCAGCGGGCGATCTCGCTTCTCTTCGCCGCCCTGCTCGTCGCGATCGCGATCGAGTTGATCTTCTTCTGATGGACGAGCTCTTCGCGATCCTGATCGCGCTCGCCGGCGGGCTCGCCGGCGGGCTGGTCGGCGTCGGCGGCGGCGTCCTCTTCGTGCCGGCGCTGACGCTCTTCCTCGGCCTCACGCAGGTCGAGGGCGAGTCCACCTCGCTGCTGATGATCGTCATCGTCGCCCTGGTCGGGACCTACCGCCAGCGCTCCTACGGCAACGTCAACCTTCGCGACGCCGCCGTGATCGGCGTCCTCTCCCCGCTCGGGGTGCTGATCGGCGTCGCGGTCGCGAACGAGCTCTCCCAGCGAGCGCTGGAGCTCTCCTTCGCCGCCCTCGTCCTCTTCATCGCCTACGGCCTCGTGCGCCGGGCGTTCACCACCGAAGCCCGCTGAGGCCGTGCTTACGCGCCCACGGCGCGACGGCAGAAAGCCGAGATCGCGGCGATGGTCTCCTCAGTGGAGACGCGCTCGTCGCGCACCGGTGAGAGCGGGCCGACCAGTCCCTCGCTGATCGCGCCGATCAGCGAGGCCGCGGTCAGCTCGGCGTCCTGGGCGGGCAGCTCACCGGCCTCGATGCCGCGCCGCAGCAGTTCGGCGAGCCGTTCGCGGTAGGTCTGGCGGTAGGCGAGCCGCTCGGCGTCCACCCGTGGGTCGACCGGCTCGTAGCCGAGCGCCCAGGCGAGCCGCGGCTGGTTCAGCGAGTAGCTGGTGTACTCGCGCACGATCGCGTCGAGCTTGTCGGCCGCCGTGCCGGAGACGCCGCTCGCCTCGCGGAGGTGGGCCAGCGCGTCCTCCGCCATCGTGCGGAAGACCTCGACGAACAGCTCGGCCTTCGAGGGGAAGTGCCTGTACAGGGCGCCGGCGGCGACACCGGCGCGCTCGGTGATCGCCGCCACCGAGGCGGCCGCGTAGCCGCCCTCCTCGAGCAGCGTGACCGCGGCGCTCAGCAGGCGCTCGCGCGTCCGGTCGCCTCGGCTGTTTCGCCTGCCGGTTTTAGATCGAGTCGAGGGCATCGCTTCCTACTCGTAGGAAAGCGCATCCGCGAGCGGGGCCCGCGCCGTCAGCCAGGCGGGCAGCGCCGCGGCGAGCGTCCCGACCAGCACCGCCGCGGCCGCGACCGCGGCGACGGCGCCGATCTGGAGCTCGTCGCCGATCACGTACCCCTGCGCTTCGAGGAAGCCCAGGGTCGGCCCCCGGTAGCTGACGATGCCGCCGATCGCTCCGCAGGCCGCGCCGATCGTCATCACCAGCAGCGTCTCCAGCGCCAGGGCACCGAGCAGGCCGGCGTTGCCGATCCCCATCGCCCGTAGCACCGCCCACTCCCGCCGCCGGGCGAAGACCGAGGTTGTGATGATCCCGCCGACCGCGACCAGCGCCGCGATCAGGGTGAGCACCCGCATCGCCAGCATCCCCTGCGTGCTCTTTTCCATCTGGCCGTCGATGCGGCCCTTGAACTCGGCACCGGTGATCGAGTGCAGCGGCGCCAGTCGGCGCAGCGCGGCCATGTCGATCTTCCTCCCGCGATCGACGGCGAGGGCGCTGACGGCGTCGGTGCGGTAGAGCCGTCTGTAGCGGTCCATGCGCATGTAGACGGTGCCCGAGGGCCAGGCGAAGTCCTCGACTTCGCCGAGGACGCGCAGCTTCCGCGGCCCGCTCGCGGTCGGCAGCACGAGCGTCTCGCCGGTCTCGACGCCGAGGCCGGCCGCCATCACCCGCGAGACGAGCACGCCGCGGGGGTGCTCGCGCAGCAACGGGTACTGCCGGGGGAGCCCGGGGCCGCGGCGGATGAGCCCCCCGCGCGTGCTGGGCACCAGGCCCCGCACCTCGATCTTGCGCCCCTCGTAGGGGACGAAGGCAAAGGCGACCGATCGCGTCACGGTCGCCGGGTCGCGCAGCGCCCGCCGGCCGTAGGAGAGGTCGACGGGAACGCTGGCGAAGGCGTCGTCGGAAGCGAGCAGGTCCTGCGCCCCGGGCCGGATCACCTGGTTGAGGCGATCGATCCGGTCGAGCAGGGTGTGTTCGGCGAGCTGCGGCGGCACCACGGCGGCCACCCCGAGCGCCATGATCGCGGCCGCCAGGGCAGCCCGGCGCGGGTTCGCCTCGACCGCGCCGCGGGCGACGAGCTCGACCTTGGAGCCGCCGTGCTCGCGACGGCCGAGCGCGATCGCGACCAGGCCGACGAGGCCCGGCGTGACCAGCGCCAGCCCGATCAGGACCGTCACCGCGGCCAGCGGGAAGATCCCCGCGTCGGCGATCAGCAGGCCGAGCGCGAGGCAGGCGAGCCCGCCGCCGAGCAGCGCCAGGGCCGACCGCGGCGAGATCGTCGAGGTCACCGTCGCCCCCGCCTGGGGGGAGCGGCCGAGCTGGTCGGCGATCGAGCCGCGGGCCGAGGCGAGCGCCCCGATCGTCGCCGCGATCCCGACGACGAGGGCGACCGCGGCGGCGCCGGCGACGACGTCGGGACGGATCGTGACCTGCATGTTGAAGCCGAAGACGTCGGTCAGGTAGGTCGGCACCTGCGAGGAGAGGTAGCTGGCGATCGGTGCGCCGATCAGCACCCCCGGGGGGAGCGCGGCGATCAGCAGGCCGCAGAGGATCAGGCTCTCGGCCGCGATCAGCGGCAACCGCCGCGAGCCGAGCGCGCGCAGCAGCCCGAGGTCCTCCTGGCGCTCCAGCATTCGCATCAGCTGCAGCACGTAGATCAGCAGGCCGGCGATCGCCAGCACGACCATGCCGAAGACGAAGGTCGGCGCCCGCACGGTGAAGTCGAGGACGTGGCTCAGCTCCCCCTGGCTCGTGTCCGGCGTGGTCAGGACGGCGTTCTCCGGGAGCACCCCCTCGGCGCGGCGCTCGAAGGCCTCGAGCCCGGTATTCGGCCCGAACTTCACGTAGATCACGGTCGGCCGGCCGGGAGCGCCGCGCATCGCCTCGAGCCGGTCGCGGGGCAGGGTGATCACGTCCTCGATCGCCGGGCCGACCTCGACCACCCGCGCCACCCGCAGCCGCGGCGAGCGCCGGTAGGCGAAGATCCGCAGCCTGTCGCCCCGCCGCACGCCGAGCTCGGCGGCGAGCTCGCTCGGCAGCGCCAGCCCCGGTTTCGCCGCGCGCCCGGCGGGCAGCTTCAGGTCGCGCTGCACGGCGCTGCGCAGGCGCCTGGCGGAGCGGTCGACCCCGATCGCGGTGGCGACGACGTCCTCCTCGCCGGCTTCCAGCATGACCCGCTGCTGGGTCATCGGGATCGCGTAGCGGGTCCCCCCGATCCGCTCCAACCGCTTGGCCAGCCTCGCCGGCAGGGAGGAGGATCCGATCGCTTCGACCTGCACGTCGGAGACCCCGCCGACCGCCTCGCCGCGGTCGCGGTAGGAGTCTTCGATGCTGGTCATGAAGGCGAGCAGTCCGACGCCGATCCCCAGCGCCAGGGCGAGCGCCGCCCAGAGCACGGCGGCGCGCATCCGCTGGCGGCTCATCGTGTGCAGCAGGTGGCGCGTCAGCAGGGCGGTCAGGTGCGCCTGCGAGCGGATCGCCCGGGTCATCTTCGGATCAGGGAGGCCAGGCCGGCCAGATCCGCCAGCCCGGCCAGGCCGGCGATGAGCCCCTGACCGCCGCCGTTCGGCCCCGTGTGGTCGAGGTCGGCGACGCGGCCGTCGACCAGCGAGATGATCTGGTCCGCGTAGCGGGCGGCCAGGTCGTGGTCGTGGGTCACCATCACCACGGAGCGGTCCTCGGCGGTCTGTTGGCGCAGCAGCTCGAGGATCCCGTGGGCATTGCGCTGGTCGAGGTTGCCGGTCGGCTCGTCGGCCAGGATCAGCTTCGGCTCGTTGACCAGCGCCCGCGCGATCGCCACCCGCTGCATCTGGCCGCCGCTGAGGTTGCGCGCCGGCGCCTCGGCCTTCTCGCCGAGGCCGACGCGACCGAGC
This sequence comes from Solirubrobacterales bacterium, assembly GCA_036376915.1. Classification (GTDB taxonomy): domain Bacteria; phylum Actinomycetota; class Thermoleophilia; order Solirubrobacterales; family 70-9; genus VRUE01. The sequence goes on along the minus strand of DASUZK010000102.1, from coordinate 89,352 downwards.
AGCTCGCCTGCCCGGACCCGGGCCGCGTGCTTCTCGCCGCCGGCGATCGCCGCCGCCAGCTCGACGTTCTGACGCGCGGTCAGCCCCGGCAGGAGGTTGAAGAACTGAAAGATGAAGCCGAGGTTGGCGGCGCGAAAGCGGGCGCGCTCCTTCTGGCCGAGGTCGCCGATCTCGCGGCCGTCGAAGCGCAGGCTGCCGCCGCTGGGCACGTCCAGCGTCCCGATCAGGTTGAGCAGCGTGCTCTTGCCGCTGCCCGAGGGCCCGACGATCGCCACCAGCTTGCCCGGCTCGATCTCGAGCGAGACGCCGTGCAGCACCTCGACCATCTCGCCGCCCTGGGGATAGGACTTATCGATCTCGCGCAGCTCGAGCACGGCGTGCAGGATAGTGAATCGTGATTCACATCGTCGCCGCCTGTACTCTGGGAGAGGTGGACTCACTGACCTGGGAAGGCGACCTGCCGCAGCTGCGCAGCCCGATCCTGGTCTGTTCGTTTCGCGGTTGGAACGACGCCGCCGGTGCTGCCTCGACCGCCGTCAACGCCATCGCCGACGCCTTCGACTCGGAGCCGATCGCGCAGGTCGACCCGGAGGACTACTTCGACTTCCAGGCCACCCGGCCGACGATCGTCCTCACCGAGGGCGAGGTCCGCCACATCGAGTGGCCGCAGAACAACCTGATCGCGGCTCGCGTCCCGGCTGCCGAGCGCGACCTGGTGCTGCTCGACGGGACCGAGCCCAACCTGCGCTGGCGCACCTTCTCGGAGACGATCTCGACCGCCGCCGACGCGCTCGGCGTGGAGATGGTGATCACCCTCGGCGCTCTGATCGCCGAGGTCTCCCACACCCTGCCGGTGCCGATCACCGGCCTCGCCTCCGACGAGAAGCTGGTCGAGGAGCTCGACCTGCAGCGCTCCTCCTACGAGGGCCCGACCGGCATCGTCGGCGTCGTCCACGACTGCTGCCGCAAGGTGGGGATGACCTCCGCCTCGCTCTGGGCAGCGGTGCCCCACTACATAGCCGCCGTCCCCAATCCCAAGGCCGCCCTGGCGCTGCTGCGCCGCTTCGAGGGCGTCACCGGCATCGCCGTCGAGGCGACCGAGCTGGAGGAGGAGGCGACCAGCTACGAAGAGCAGATCAACCGCGCCATAGCCGCCAACCCCGAGATCGAGGAGCTGGTCGACCGCATAGAGGCCGAGCAGGAAGACCAGCTCGAGAACCCCGAGGACCTACCGTCCGCGGACTCGATCGCGAGAGACTTCCAGCAGTTCCTGCGCCAGCAGGGCAACCAGTAAGAACCTACGGCGCAATCGGGTCCTCAGTCACGCGGCTCCGCCCATCCGGTGCGCTCGCGGTGCTTTCACCCCGGCCAGCAGCGTCTCGTTGGGAGAGAGAGGGTGCTCCTTACGAGCTTCAGGCAGATGATCGCCCTCGATCGACACCCACACACCTTTGTTCGGGTCGACCGCTGCAATGCAGCGCAGCCTGGCGCTGTGTGACCGTATCGGCCTTACCGACGAGCGCCGCGGAAAGCAATGGCATTGATAGGCTGCGGGAGAGTATCTATGTTGAGGCAGGTCGCGACGACGATTGGAATTGTAATGGTCGGCACCTTGGCCGTAGCCACCTCAGCACTGGCGGAAGTCGCTAAACCGCTGCTGACTTGGTCGACCCCTCAAACGGTGGCCACTGGCGCGATCACAGACGTCGACTGTCCGACTGCCGCTTTCTGCGTAGCGGTCGATCAAGACGGCGACGCGATCTCTTCTACCGAACCCATGGGCCCTTCCTCCAGTTGGCAAGAGGTCAACGTGGTCGATTCGACTCTTCGGGGCGTGTCATGTGTCTCTCCAACTTTCTGCGTCGGCGTAGGCGCGGATGGGAAGGTGGTCATCTCTACCGATCCGGCCGCAGGCGAATGGACGACTACTGTCCTAAGTGGGATCGGCGAAATCGACGCCGTCGACTGCACGGCCGGTCTCTGTGCCGCGATCGATGCCAACGGGGAGATCATCACCTCAACGGACCCAACCGGCGGACCATCTGCTTGGACAGTTGCGAACATCAAAGGAAGTAGCTCACTGTCCCTCTCGGCGATCGATTGCGCCAGCGCGGAACTCTGCCTCGCAGTCGGATCGCAGTTCAACAGCTTGGGCGGCGGCTTCTCGGTTAAACAGAACGTCGCTGTATCAGCGACTGATCCGAGCGGCGGGGTCGGGTCTTGGACGAAAGCCTTCTTGAGCTTCAACAGCGACATGCGGGCCATCTCTTGTCCGTCGACGTCGTTTTGCCTGATCGTCGACCAGTGGGGTGAAGCGTGGTCCACCAGCAATCCCACCGGAGGAGAAACCGCGTGGTCAAAGTCGTTGATTGACGACGAAGAACATCTCTCCGACCTCTCCTGTCCCGTATCCACTTTCTGCGCCGCGATTGACGAAACAAATCGAGCACTGACTTCCGCCGCGCCATCCGGAAACCGCGAAGCCTGGGGAGTGTCAAGCATTCCCGCTGGCTTGCTCAGGATTTCCTGCCCGTCTACCGAACTTTGTGTCGCGGCCGGACAGGCTCAAATTGCCATTGGTATGCCACCTGCACCCGAACTACCTGCTCAAACCGCGGGTCCCACCACGCCTGGCTTCCGGCCCCCAGGCTGGATCATGTTCCAAACCGGCGGGCTGTGGGTCAAGAATAAAAAGGCGCGGATGATTCTGAGCTGTGTCGGCCGGGATGTGTGCGATGGGAGGGTGAAGCTAGAAGCCGCCACGGACCCCGATCACAGCATGTCAGTCCCTATCGGATTCACCCGTTTTTCAATTCGGGGCAAGAAGGTCGTTCCCGTCGTGCTTAACGAAGCGGGGCGCAGACTGTTCGAACGGAAGAGAAAGACGAAAGTCGGGATCTTGCTCACAGAACAACTTCCATCTGGTCAGGCTCTTTCCCGAAAAGGATCCGTGATGTTCAAGGTGCCCATCAGCGCCTGGCGCCGCTAGCATATCGATGCGCTTTTAGGACAGCGACGCTCTTATCCCGGCAGGCGAGATATAAACAAAACGGAGTTGGTCAGCCTTCGAAGTTTAGTGCGGTTTCCGGCTGCATGAATGCATATCCGCGCTTCCGTTGTCGCGAAAACGAGAATTCGCCGGCCGGTGGAACAGGCGTCTTAATTCAGCTCTCCGCCGCCGGACAGATAAGCCGGTAGTCACACCAGCTGCACGTCGTCGGCGCGGGGCGGGGCTCGAAGTCCTGGCTCAGGACGCCCTCGCCGACCTCGAGCACGGTCCGCTCGACCCGCTCGGCGTCGTCGGGGTTGATCGGCGCGGCGACCTTGTCGGCGTCGAGCACGTAGTAGTAGCTGCCGGTGGTTGCCTCGACGTCCCAGGCCTCGCGGGCGGCGAGGCGGTAGAGCGCCAGCTGCAGGTCGCTCTCCAGGTCGGCCTCGCTCTTGCGTTCGCCGGTCTTGTAGTCGATCAGCTCGTGGCTGCCGTCGGGGAGGCGGTCGACGCGGTCGACGCGGCCGCGAACGTGGTGCGGGCCGATCTTGATGTCGAACTTTCGCTCCAGCCAGACCGGCTCGCCCTCCGCCTCGCGCTCGCGCTCCCAGTAGAGGTTCATCGCCGCGCGGGCCTTGTCGCGGAACTGCAGCTCGTCGTCGCTGGTGCCGAACCCCGAGCGGCGCCAGCCGGCCTCGAAGAGGTCCATCAGCCGCTCGTGCCCGTCCTCGCCGGGCCCGTCCTTGTGGAAGCGCTCGAGGACGTTGTGGATGAGGATCCCGAAGCGCTGGTTGATCGTCGGCTCCTGGGGGATGCCAAAGACCCGGGTGAACTTGTACTTCAGCGGGCAGGTCAGGTAGAGGTCGAGGTCGGAGGCCGAGAGACTGAGGGAGCCGTCGCCGCGGCGGGGGAGGAAGCCTTCCAGCGAGGGCTCGTGGCGGGCCGCGATCAGCCGTTGCCGCCCGTCGCGTTCGCGCTCGGAGTCGAGCAGGTAGGCGTCGAGGGGCGAGGCGTCGAGCTCGGCCTGCTGCTCGGGGGTGGCGACCTGGCGCAACAGTCCGTTGACCGCCTCCACGGCCTCGGCGGTCGCCTCCTCGCCCGGTCGCTGTGCCAGCGCCGCCAGCTTCAGCAGCTCGAGGTGGCGGGCGATCGCCCGGTTGACGTCGACGGCGGTGTCGAGCCGGGGCTCGGAGAGCTCCCGCCCCGCCTTCCACGAGGCCTCGAGCACCTCCTCGCGCAGCTTTCGGTAGGTGGCGTGCAGCCCCTCGGCCGGGCCGAAGAGCTCCTCCCGGTGGAGCTCTTCGCCGTCGAGTCCCTCCTCCTCGCGGCCGATCCGCGAGAGAACCAGGCTCGAGCGTGCCTGCACCGCGTCGGGAGCGACGCCAAGCGCGAAGACGTGATCGAACTCCGTCCCCTTAGCGGCCCGCCGGCCCAGGCCGCAGACCGTGCCGGGAGACCTCGGCTCCTCACCGCCGACTGGCTCCATCCCCGCCTCGGCGACGGCGCTGAGGTAGCGGACGAAATCGCGGGTCGAGCCGTGCGGTTCGCGCCTAGCCCAGGTTGCGGCGAGCTCAGCCAGGCGCGAAAGCCCGAGCAGCCGCTCAGCCACCTCTGGCTCGGCGGCAAAGAGTCGTTGGCGTCGAAGGCCGACGCGCTCGATCAGCCTCCGGACGAAGACGTCTGCGCGCCGCTCCTCCATCGCCGCCGCGGCTTCGCCGTAGAGCTTTAGGAAGCTCTGGATCCGCTCGCGTCCCTCGGGCGGGATCTGCGGGCTTTAGAGCGCCGCCTCGCAGGCCGAGACCATGTCGACCTTTCGCCGGCGCGCGATGGTTGTCAATCGCGCCAGGTCGGCCGAGCGCAGCTCCGTTGGGGGGCGGGTCAGCGCCCGGGCGACGGCGGCCGAGTCTTCGGGATCGGCCAGCGCCCGCAGCCAGGCGATCGCGTCGCGCACCTCGGGCCGATGGAACAGAGCGGCGGGGCCGACGAGGTGGAAGGGGATCTCGCGCTCCTCCATCGCGGCCGAAACCGCGCCTCCCTGAGTTGCCGGGTCGTCGACCAGCACACAGATATCGTCCGGAGACGCACCTTCAGCAAGCAAATGCTCTACCTCTCGGGTTACTGCTTGCGCCTGCGCCCGCTCGTTCGTGCAGCTCCAGCGGCGCACGGCCGGCTGGCGGAATACCTCTTTCAAGACCAACGTCTCTTCCGCGGGTGGCGTGGGGGTTGGGGGGGTCGAGGACGGACGCTGTGCGTCCGCCCGCAGCGCCCCCCCTTCCCCCGCGACAGGACCCGCGGTCGAGGGGTCTTCGGCGTAAAGATGGTTCGAATTCTCGGCGCGAAGCATGGTCAGAATCACGCGCTGGGCCGAAGTCGTGTCCTCGTACTCGTCGACCATCAAATGGATGAACCGGGTGGCGAGGTTCGCGCAGATGTCCAGGCGCTCGTGGAGGAGCTTGTTCAGCGTCAGGAAGACGTCCCCCCGGTCGAGGTTGCCGGACTCGGCGAGGATGCGGTCATGGGCGGCGCAGAACTCCGCCAACTCAGGCTCGGGAGGCTCGGAGCCGGTCTTCAGGTCGTCGATTTGGTCGAGAAGCCGGGCGAGAAGGCCGGTGGCGTTGCCGCGGATCTCCCGGTTGCGAAGCGGGAGATCCTCGATCCGGTCGAGCAGGACCGCCAGGCGCTCAGCTGGACCGAGGACGTCGAAGAAGGGATCGAGACCGGCAGCGGTGGAGTGCTCGCGCAGAAGGCGCTCGCCCAGTGCTTCCCAGGTGTCGATCCACAATTCGTCGCAGGAGTCGTCGAGCAGCGCTTCCACGCGCTGCCGCAACCTGTTTGCCGTCGGTTGGTTCGAGGTCAAGAGCAGGATCCGCTCCGGGTCGATCCCGTCGCCGACGAGCCGCGCGAAGCGCCGCGCCAGCGCCTCTGTCTTGCCGGTCCCGGCGGCGCCGAGCAGGAGCAGGGGGCCGTCGTCGTGTTCGACGGCCTGTTGCTGTGCCTCGGCGAGGGCGAGCATGCTCCAACGCTAGCGAGTGCGCGGCCTCCATAGGATGGCCTCGGTGGACGTTTTCTCCGCAGACTGGCTGGGAATCTGCCGTCGCGTGGTCGCGGCGCAACGGGCGATCTTCGACGAGGTGCATGGGACCGAGGCGCGCACCGACTACGAGGGGGTCGGCGAGGGGGGCGACCGGACCCTGGTCATCGACCGCCGCTGCGAGGATGAGGTCTTCGCCGAGCTCGAGGCCCTGGCGGCGCAGGGCGCCTCGTTCGTCGCCGTCTCCGAGGAGCGGGGCGAGGTGACGTTCGGGTCGGGCGGCCCGGCCCGCGTCGTGATCGACCCGATCGACGGCTCGCTCAACGCCCGCCGCACGCTTCCCTCGCACAGCCTCAGCATCGCCGTGGCGACCGGGGACTCGATGGCGGAGGTTGAGTTCGGCTACGTCTTCGACTTCGGCGCGGGCGAGGAGTTCGCCGCCCGCCGCGGAGAGGGCGCGACGCTCGGCGCCGCGCCGATTCACGTCGCCGCCGACCGCGACAAGCTGGAGTTGCTCGGCCTCGAGGCGGCCGAGCCGGCGCGCGCCCTCGCGGCGCTGGAGGCGCTCTCGGACCGGGTCTACCGCCTGCGCGTCGTCGGCTCGATCGCGATCACCACGTCCTACGTCGCCGCCGGGCGCCTCGACGCGATGCTCAGCCTCCGGCCCTGCCGATCCGTCGACGCGGCGGCGGCTCAGCTGATCGTGCGCGAGGCCGGCGGCCGGGTCGCCTTCGGCGATCTCGCCCCCGAGGATGCACGCCTCGGCCTCGCCGCCCGCTACCCGATTGCAGCCGCCGCCGGCGAGCGCGGTTTGATGATCGCGCGCTCGGCCGAGTAACCCGACGCGGCCAAGCGGTTAAGAACGGGTGTTCGCGGAGAACATACGTTCGCTACACTCGCGAACCTCAGGCAGGAAACCGCATACCGAAAGGGATTCCCTCTTCATGGCAACGCAGAGCAAGAGCAGCAACAGCAACTCGACCGGCACGACGGCGAAAGCCTCGGCGAAACGTGCCGGCACGACCCCGGCCCTCGACCTCCCGGTCGGCGCCGTCCTCACCGTCACCGACCGCGTCGGCGAGCTGGTCGAGCCGTTCAGCGGTCGCAAAGCCGCCGAGAAGCAGCTCAAGACCTACCGCACCCAGCTCCGCCGCGAGGTCAAGCGCGCCGAACGCCGCGGCGCGACCGCCCGCAAGCAGGCCACCAGCGCCCTCAAGCGCAACCGCGACGAGCTCGAGCAGCGCGTACGCAAGGCCGTCGACCTCCTGCCAGTCGGCTAACGCCCGACGACCAGCACCGGCGCCGAGCCGGCTGGCTTGAACGGCCAGCCGGCTTGGGCCGGGGCGAAGGCGCGGAACCGGAAGCGCACGCCGCGGCTGTCGTCGTCGGCGAAGCGGTAGGCGTAGTGGAAGCGGCCGTGCCCGTCGGTGCGGATCGTGCGGAACTCGCTCCAGGGCAGCCCGGCGAGGCGGAACTGGAGCTGCACGGCCTTGCCCTCGGCCGGGATCCCGGCGCCGCGGGAGAAGACCCGGCCGCGGAAGAGGACCGGGCGGCCGCCGACCTCGGCGACGGCAGCGGAGACGCTCAGCTGCAGGCCGGCGCGGACTTCCAGCCTCAACGGCTTGCTGTTCGCGCCACGCAGGGTCGCCGTCGCCGCCGCCAGCGCCACGACTTCGCGACCCGGTCCCGGGGTGAGACGAACCCAGAACTCGCCACTGACCGTGGTCCGCACCGTCGTCACCCGCTCCGGCACCCCGGACTCGCCCGCGAACCGCTCGATCACGCGCACCGGTGCTCCCGCCAGCGGCGTCCGCCGCCCCGCGAGCAGCCGGCCGCCGTAGAGGACGCCCTGTCCGTAGCGGACGGTTCGCTGCTTTTCGACGCTCCGGCGGCCAAAGCCGGCACGGAGAGTCGTCGAGACCTTGAGCGGTGCGGCGAGGCGCATCGGCGTGCCGTTGCCGCGACTCGAGGTCGAGGTCTCGTTGCCGGCCCGGTCGTAGGCGGTGGCGCGGAACTCGTACTCGCCGGGCGGGTGGGCGTCGGAGTCCCAGTGGGCGCGGAGGACGTCGCCGTCGACCTCGGTTTGGAGAGCCGTGAAGCGCTCGTCCGACCCGAGCGGGCGGACCGAGATCTGCCCGCGGCTCGGGTCGATGCCGGAGAGCGAGTCGCCAACGCGCGCCTCGATCCTCTCCGGGTCGTCGGGATCCTGGGAGTTGGCGAAGGCAAGCCTGGGCGCCTCACGGTCGATGCGAGCCACCGTCGTTTCCGGCTCGTGGTTCTGACGGCCGTTGAGCTTGCCGCCATCGGCTACGTTGCCTGCCGCGTCGCGGGCGTAGTAGGCGATCGAGTGGACACCGGACTCGATCGAGGTGGCGGTGACGGAGTCGCCGGGCGCGGCGACCGGCGACCCACCGTCGACCCGGATCGCCGTGAAAGGCCCTCCGGCACCGTCGGGCAGCATCCCGGACTCGCCGTCGGTTGCTTTGGCGGTGAGCGTCAGCGGCCGGTTCGACCAACCGTCGGGAATGCCGAAGAGACTCGTTCGCGGGTCTGTCTTGTCGACGCGCAGCACCGTGGAGCCAACCTCCGTCGAGTGCATCCCGGACCCCGAGACGGCGACCGCGTGAACGTAGCTCGTCCCTTCGGAGAGCTCGTCGATCCGCAGCGCGTCTTCATCCGCCCCGCCGCGCAGGTCGGTCTCGGTCTCGCTGCAGGCATGCCGATCGGCGCACGGGCTTCCGCCGGGGGCTCGGTCGATCGAGACCGCGTAGCCGCGGATGCCGGAGAGCGGCTCGGGGCCGGCGGACCGGCCGAGGCGGAGGGTGAAGGGCAGCTCGTTGCGGGAGAGCCAGCCGGAGACCGGCTGGGGGTCCACCCGCCCCGGCGCGGCGTTGTCGAAGCGGAGCGTGGCGATGGCTGGAGCCCCCTCCGCCCCCGACGCGTCCTCCAGCCACACTTCGGCGACGTAGGCGCCGGGTATCGCCGGGACGCTCAGGCGCTGGATCGAGGTGGCAGCCCAACCGATTTCCCCTTCGGTCAGGGTGCGACCGTCAGGGGCGAGGAGGCGGTGATGGACAGCCGCGATCGGCGAACCCGCTCCTGCCGTCGGATTGGTCCAGCGCAGGGCAAAGCTCGTTCCGGCGTGCCATTTTTCCTCGCCGCCATCGACGCGCAGATCGAGCGGCTGCAACTCACTGGCTTCGACTCCGGCCGGCACTGCCGAGCCCGCTGCGAGGATCAGGCCCGCAACGAACCCCGTCCAGGCCAAGGTGCAACGCGTTACGGCCCCGAGAGAGCCGTAACGCGTTGCACCTGACGTGGGCTGTCGCTTCATGGGCCGAACTCTCCAGCGGAGGAGCCGCTCGACGGAGGCGTGGCGACGCTTTCGGGTGGCGGCGGGGGTTCGACCGGCGACGGAGCTTCGACCGGCGGCGGGGGTTCGACCGGCGACGGAGCTTCGTACTCGACTGCGCCCGTTGGGGTTGCCGCAACGTCGGCGCTCGCCTCCCCAGCCTGGTCCTTCGGCTCCCGCTTGGCTGGGGGGTCAGGCCGCGGCGCGAGTGGCTGTGTCGGCTCGTACTCGACCGTCGCGGCCCTCGGGCGATCCGCCGCCCGTTCGATTGCCGAGCGGGGTGGCGGGTCGGCGTCGGCAGGGAGACCTGGGAGCGCTCCGGTGGCGATGCAAGCCGTGGCGGTCCCGGCGGCGCCTGCGCAGAGCGCCAAGAGCTTGGCGAGGCCTGTCACGCCGATACCGCCGGCGCTGCCCGCCGCGCCCATCTGGGTGGCGGACTCGGCGCCACCGCCCATACCGGGCAGGCGCGAGGCGATCCCGGCGAGCGCATCGTGAGCTCGTTCGAGCAGGGAACGAGAGGGCGGGAACGCCGGCGCCAGCGCGGCCGCGATCCGCGGCGCGGCCCGGTAGGCGCGCATGGTCGAGCGACAGCGCGCGCAGGCTCGCAGATGCTCGCGCACCGTCGCGGCGTCGCCCGGGCTCGCCTCCCCGTCGCAGAAGGCCGAGAGCAGCGGCCCCAGCTCGCGGCAGCGGCTGCCATCCTCACTGCTGGAGAGCAGAGCGCGGAATCTGTTGCGCCCCTCAGCCAGGACCCGGTTGATCTTCGTCCGGCTAAAGCCCGTTATCTCGCCGATCTCGACGTAGGAGTAGCCGCTGGCCAGCAGGCTCAAGGCCCGCAGCTCCGCCGGCTTCAGCGCCTGCAGTGCCTCGCGAGTGCGGGCGACGGCCTCACGTCGCTCGGCCTGCTCTCCGGGCTCGCTGCCCTCGGCCGGGATCGACGCCAGCGGATCCGGGGCGCCCTCGCGGGGGGCGTGGAACCCGAGCAGTCTTTCGCGGCTCTCGCGCACGGCAAGCGCCTCGTGCCTGATCACCGTCTGCGTCCATCGGATCAGTTCCCGGGGGTCCGTCGTCGGCGCTTTGGTGAGGACGATCTCCAGGGCTCGCTGATAGGCGTCGTCGGCGTCTTCCGCGTCGAGCGAGAAGCGCCGCGCGGTCCGTTTCAGCGCGCGCTCGTGGCGGGCGATCATCTCCACGGCGGCTCGCTTGCGGGCCGCGTCCGTTTCCGGCCGCGCGGCCCCGGTCGGCTCCAGCCGCACTCCCCGCATCGCAGTCGACTCCCGCTCCCTCAATCCGCTGAGCTCCCCTGCATCGGTTCAGTTACGTAGTGCAAACATGCCAAGCGAAAGGGAGCAACGGAGACGGGTTCTCCCCCCTTCTGGACGAGTGGTCGGGCCGGTAGCTCGCAAATTGCATGGATCTGCCTTGCAGGCTCGTTCCCCAGAGCTGCCGATAGCATCAGCGACGATGAGCACCTGCGTGGTCACCGGCGGCGCCGGCTTTCTCGGCTCCCATCTCTGCGATTACCTGCTCGGCCAGGGCCACCGGGTGATCTGCGTCGACAACCTCGAGACCGGCTCGCTGCAGAACATCGAGCACATCCGCGACGCGGCCTTCGAGTTCCGCAACATCGACATCACCGAGCACGTCGACATTCCCGAGGACGTCGACTTCGTCTACCACCTGGCCTCGCCCGCGAGCCCGATCGACTACCTGCGGCTGCCGCTGCACACGCTCAAAGTCGGCTCCCACGGAACCCACCACATGCTCGGGGTGGCCAAGTTCAAGCGTGCCCGCTTCCTGCTCGCCTCTACCAGCGAGGTCTACGGCGACCCCGAGGTCCACCCCCAGACCGAGGACTACTGGGGGCACGTCAACCCGATCGGCCCGCGCGGGGTCTACGACGAGGCGAAGCGCTACGCCGAGGCTCTGACGATGGCCTACCACCGCCAGCAGGGGGTCGACACCTCGATCGTCCGCATCTTCAACACCTACGGCCCTCGCATGCGCGCGCACGACGGCCGGGCGATCCCGACCTTCATGCGCCAGGCGCTCGAGGACCGGCCGCTGACCGTCTTCGGAGAGGGCGAGCAGACCCGCAGCTTCTGTTACGTCGACGACCTGATCCGCGGCATCGTCGCCCTGGCGGAGTCCGACGCCCACTCGCCGGTCAACATCGGCAATCCCGACGAGTTCACCCTGCTCGAACTGGCCAAGAAGGTGATCGAGGTGACCGAGTCGCGCTCGGAGATCGTCTTCGAGCCGCTGCCGGTTGACGATCCGCAGCAGCGCCGTCCCGACATCGCCCGCGCCCGCGACCTGCTCGGCTGGGAGCCGGCCGTCGAGTTGCTCGACGGCTTGCGGATGACGATCGAGCGGTCGGGCGTCGACCGGCTGGCCGGGGCTTCCGACTAGGTATTAAGGCCTTGGGTATCGACTCGGCGGACGCGCTTCGCGCTGAGTGTCCGGCGAGTCGATACCCAAGGCCTTTGCAAGCGCGCAGGCCCGGGGCCCCGATCGGCTGTTGAAGCTTGGGCAAAGAAAGAGGGCGGCCTGTAGGCCGCCCTCTCTGCTCCTCTGGGAGGTGCCGTTACTGCGTCGTCACCGTGAAGGAGAAGCTTCCCAGCGGGTCGCCCGCTGCGAATTTTTCCTGCGGTTCCGCGGTCGCTTTTTCGATCGGCGTGATGAACACCGAGTTCAGCGTCTCGGCGGTCACGGCCTGCAGCGTGGCCGTTCCGTTCTGGACGCTCACCGTGTGGGTGAGCGGGTTCGACGTGATCGTCGCCCCCGTCAGCTGAATGTCGGCGATCGAGGAGCGGCCCAGGTTGCCGAGGTTGGCTTCCGGGGTTTTCGGGTTTTCGATCGTCACTTCGACGGTCGCCGTCTTTGCTCCCAGGTCGAGCCAGATGTTGGACATCGTCAGGGTCGTTACCCCTTTACCGACGGCTTCGAGGTTCTGGGTCAGCGTGATCCCGCCGGTGTGCTGCACGATTCCCCCGTTCCCATCGGGCGCGATCGTGCCGCCGCTGATCGGGAAGCCGAGCGTCGGCGGCGGGCCGGCGCTGACCAGCGTGGTCGGCGGGACGATTCCGAGTTTGACCGCGAACGGGCCTTCGGTTTCGCCGGGGGGCGGGCCGACGCGCGCGAGTTTCTGAAGCGCTGCCGGGCTGAGTGTGAGGTTGGTGTTGCCCCCAGCCAGCACCGCGACCGTTTTCGGCTGGGTTTCGCTGGCGCAGCTGCCGAGGGTCTGGTTGCCCTTGAACAGCGGCTTGACGGGCACCTTCTTGCCCTGCTTGTTCTTCTTCTTGCCGGTGAAGCCGAGCTTCTTGTTCAGCTGCTTCGCGGCCTTTCCGGTGAGCTTCAGGGCCGTGATGCTGACGTTCGTGCCGAAGCCGTTGCGGGTGAAGGTATAGCCCTTTACCGACGCGAGCTTCATCGTCTTTCCAGCGACCTTGGCTTTCAGCGAGGACGTTGCGGATTCGAGCACCAGGGTGTTGACCGTGGCGGTCTTTTTGCCGCGCTTGAACTTGATGCCGCCGCTGTGTTCGACCGTGCCGGCGCCTGTGGTCGGGTCTAGCGAGCCGCCGCTGACGGGCAGCTTCACGGTGCGGTTTTTGACCGTGGCGGGGCTCACCTTGAGCACCTTCACGCCGTTCTTCTTCAGCTTCTTGAACAGGCCCTTGTTGAGGGTGATGCTCGTCGTACCGCTGGCGAGCGGGTCGCTGGTGGCCGAGGCAACGGGCGCAAAGGCGAGCAACGCAACCAGCGCAGCGACCACTGCTACCGCTGACGGCATCGTCCCCCGGGCCCTTACCGGCTGGGTCACTTCTCTCATATCGATCCTCCGTTTTGCTGCCGCCCCCTGCTGCCCCGTTTGGCGACTTACGGCATGTCGATTGCAGCCAAGACTATTCCCGGCATGCGTCCCTAACAAACCGTAATTGGCCGCAATGTTCCGGTCGGCCGCAAACGCCCGGGATACCCGCATATCCTGTCGACATGGCCACAGAAGAGACCCATCGCACGATTGCGCCCCTCGTCGGCCCCGACGACGAGCGCGTCTTCACCGACTCCGGCATCGAGATCCAGCGTGTTTATGACGAGGACGACGTCGCTCCAGGGCTCGAGGAGCGCCTTGGCGAGCCGGGGGCTCCCCCCTTCACGCGCGGCATCCACGACGGGATGTACCGCGATCGGCTCTGGACGATGCGCCAGTACGCCGGCTTCGCTACCCCCGAGGACACCAACGAGCGCTATCGGTACCTGATCGAACATGGGTCCACCGGGCTCTCGATGGCCTTCGACCTGCCGACCCAGCTCGGCCGCGACTCCGACGACCCGCTCTGCCGCGGCGAGGTCGGCCGCACCGGCGTCCCGATCGACACGATCGAGGACATGCGGATCTGCTTCGAGGAGATCCCCCTCGACGGCGTCTCGACCTCGATGACGATCAACGCCCCGGCGGCGATCCTGCTGCTGCTCTACGAGCTGGTCGGCGAGGAGCAGGGAGTGCCCTCCGAGAAGCTGCGCGGCACGGTCCAGAACGACGTGCTGAAGGAGTACATGGCGCGCGGCAATTACATCTACCCGCCGGTGCCGACGATGCGGCTGACGACCGACATCTTCGAGTACTGCCGCGAGAACGTGCCCAAATGGAACACGATCTCGATCTCCGGCTACCACATCCGGGAGAAGGGCTGCTCGGCCGTGCAGGAGGTCGCCTTCACGCTCTCCAACGCGATCGCCTACGTCGAGGCGGCGCTCGAGCGTGGCCTGAAGATCGACGAGTTCGCCCCCCGCCTCGCCTTCTTCTTCAACGGGCACAACAACGTCTTCCAGGAGATCGCCAAGTTCCGTGCGGTGCGGCGGATGTGGGCGAAGATCGTCGAGGAGCGCTTCGGGGCGCAGAACCCGAACTCGATGAAGATCCGCTTCCACACGCAGACGGGTGGCGTGACGCTGCAGGCCCAGCAGCCGGAGGTCAACATCATCCGCGTCGCCCTGCAGGGCTTCGCCGCGGTCTGCGGCGGCACCCAGAGCCTGCACACGAACGGCTTCGACGAGGCGCTTGCACTGCCGACCGAGCGCTCGGCCCGGATCGCGCTGCGCACCCAGCAGGTGCTCGCCCACGAGTCGGGTGCCGCCGACACCGTCGACCCCTTCGCCGGCTCCTACTTCGTCGAGTCGCTGACCGACGAGATCGAGGCCCGCTCCTGGGAGCTGATGGAGAAGGTCGAGGGGATGGGCGGCTCGGTCGAGGCGCTGGAGTTCATGCAGCGCGAGATCGAGGAGTCCGCGCACTCCTACCACGAGCGCTACAAGTCCGGCCAGGACATCATCGTCGGCGTCAACAAGTACGTCACCGACCAGGTCGACGACGTCGACATCCTCCGAGTCGATCCCGAGGCCGAGGAGCGCCAGCTGACCCGCCTAAAGAAGTTCAAGGAGTCCCGCGACCAAGTCGCGGTCGAGGCGAAGCTGGAGGCTCTGCGCGACGTTGCCCGCGGCGACGGCAACCTCCTACACCCGATCCGCGCCGCGCTCGCCGCCAACGCCTCGATCGGCGAGGTCTGCGGCGCCATGCGCGACGTCTTCGGCGAATACAAGGGCGGCGCGTTCTTCTAGCAGCTGTTCTGCTCCCGCGAACGCATCCGATATTGACCCACTTCAGGTGTGGTCAATATCGGATGCGTTCGCCAAGCGCCCTCGAAATTCGAGCGAGTTCGGCCTCGACTTTCCGAGATTCGTGCTTGATCTCGGAGTGGGTGAAGCGGAGCGGCGTCATCCCGGCTAGGGCATGAGCTCGATCGCGGCGGGCGTCCCGTGTCTGGGTTGACGGGGTGCGGTGATAGCGCAGGCCGTCGGTCTCGACCACCAAGCCCAATTCGGGCCAGAAGAAGTCGACCTCGAAGCCGTTGACGCGCTGTTTGGTGAGTGGGGGAGGGAGCCCCGCAGCGGCCGCGATCGGCCGAAAGAGAATCTCGAGGTCGGAGTCGGAGAGGCGGAAGGTACGCCGGTCGATGATGCGGCGAAGAAGGGGTGCACCTGGCCTGCCGGCATAGCCATCGAGCTCGTACCGCAGCGCCTCGGGATCGACCAGGTCCCGCTTGTCTGCCTCATTCACCGCTCGCTCGACCCCAAGCGGACCAAGCTCGGTGGCAAGGTCAACGAGCGTCTGCACGGGGCTGGTCACGGGAATGCCGTCGCGCGAAGCCACGTTCGCCGCGGAGAGCGTTGGGCGCCCACGGACGCGCAGGCCGGGCCGCTTCAATTCGGCACGCCGAATCACGCTCACATCGATCACGCCTCCTCTCTCCGTCCCGATCTCCCAGAGCGCCGCGGCACTGTGGTGGCTCAGCGCCGCATCGTCTCCACAGGCGAGCGCCGCCGCCATCCAGCGCCGCTTCGGCGTCAGCTCCGGCCACCCAACGGCATAGACGCCGCGCATCACCAGGTGCAGCCGCCTTCGTGCCACGCGATGCTCGATTTCCCGCGCGTTGAACCCCAGCGCCAAGAGCTGCCGCCGCGCCACGATCCCATGCTGGCGCCCGGCCAGCTCCCAGGCTCCCTTGCTCCGCTTGAAGTCACGCCCTTCCGACATTGACCACACCTGAGATGGGTCAAGGTCGGAAGGGCGCCCACCTCTCCCCCATGAAGGGTCTCGTTCACGCAATTTGGGGGGAAGGAATGGGGCCGCCGCGGTTGAAGCGGGGCGCATGATCGAGGTCTCGCGGACGCTGATGAAGTCCGAGCCCGAGCTGGCGGAGCTGGTCGCCGCTGTCGAAGGAGTCGAGGTGACGATGGCCGAGAAGGGTTTCGGCACCCGCGTGCAGTTGCGCGCCGGGAGCGATTCCGGCCTCGCGGAGGCCGATCTCGAGCGAATCCTGGACGACTTGGCCGAACCGCACAAGCAGCCGTTCGGCGCCTGAAATCGAAACGAGAGGATCGAGTTGAAGCTGATGAAGAGGCACCTGAACCCTGCCACCGTGATCTCCTGCATCGCCCTGTTCGTGGCACTGAGCGGAGCCGCCGTCGCGGCCAAGACGACCTTGGGCAACGGCGCCGTGACCACGCCCAAGCTGCGCAACGGCGCCGTGACCACCCCGAAGCTGCGCAACGGCGCGGTGACGACCGGGAAGCTGCGCAACGGCGCCGTCATCGGGTCGAAGATCGCCCCCGCGACGATCGGCTCCAGCCAGCTCGCCGGCGGCTCGGTCCGCTCCAGCCAGCTCGGCGGCCAGGTAGTCACGGAACCGAAGATCAAGAACGGCGCCGTGAGCGAGAGCAAGCTCGGCAGCGGCGCGGTCACCAGCGGCAAACTGGCCTCCAGCTTCCTCGCCCAACTGGTCCGCAACGTGGCGTATGTGAACGTAGCGACTGGCGAAAACTCCGACGAATCGAAGTCGATTACGGCCGAATGTCCTTCCGGCAAGCTTGCGATCGCCGGTGGAGCGCGGCTGGGTGGCGAACTCAAATCGGTTGCGTTGACCGGCTCGAACCCGTTCGTCGCCGGCAACGGCAGCCGCACAGGATGGAGTGCGTTCGCGCACGAGACGGGCACGGGTCAGGTCGAGAACTGGTCGATCGAGGCCTTCGCCATCTGCGCCGAACTCTGAAGAGAGGATCTGGCCGGTACCGGTTGAAGACAGCACCATGACCGAGCTCGCGCGAAGCGGCATCCGCCATCTGATCAGAGAAAGAGATCCAAAGTGAGATACCTGAAGAAGCATCTCTCCATCGCCAACGTGCTTTCCTGCATTGCCCTGTTCGTCGCCTTGAGCGGCGCCGCCTATGCGGCGAATCTGGGCAAGAACGCGGTCAAGACAAAGAACATCGCCAAGGAAGCGGTCACCAGGGGCAAGCTGGCGAAAAGCGCGGTGAACACCGAAAAGATCGCGGGCAATTCCATCCACTTCGGCCAGCTGACCAAGGACTCGGTGGGGGTCAGCAAGATCATGGACGGAGCGGTCACCGAATCCAAGATCTCTGAAGCCGTCCTCAATCGCATCCTCAAGAACCTGTCCTACGTGACCAGCAGGAGCGATTCGGATACGAACCCGTCGAAGTCGGTTTACGCCGAGTGCCCATTCGGCAAGCAGGCGGTAGGCGGAGGCGCCCAGATCGTCGGCACTACCACCGGGGTCGCGATAACCAAGTCCATGCCCGGCATTTTGGGCGCCACAACCGAAGCCAGGACTTGGTCGGTCGAGGCGGAGGCAGTTGGGGCCGAGGGCAATCCTTGGGCCGTCGAGGCCTTCGCCGTCTGCGCCGAGCTCTAGGCACGGACCTGCCCCAGGCCGGGGTTCGAAGGGCCCGCTTCGGCGGGCCCTTCGTCGTCTCGGGACACGGCTCGGGCCGCCGAAATAGACTCTCGCGCTCGATGCGAGAGAAGAACCCGATCACCCACGAGGAGAAGCTCGCCTACCTGCGCGAGCTGCGCGAGGAAGCGATCCACTCGGCTTCCGAGGAGGCGGTCGAGAAGCAGCACGCCAAGGGCAAGATGACCGCCCGCGAGCGGGTCGAGAAGCTGCTCGACCCTGGCTCCTTCGAGGAGCTCGACACCTTCGTCCGCCATCGCACCTACGACTTCGAGATGCAGAAGAAAAGGCCCTGGGGCGACGCCGTCGTCACCGGCCACGGGACGATCGACGGCCGCACCGTCTTCGTCTTCTCGCAGGACTTCACCGTCTTCGGCGGCAGCCTCGGCGAGGTGATGGCGGAGAAGATGTGCAAGGTGATGGACCTCGCCGCCCAGGTCGGGGCGCCGGTGATCGGGATAAACGACTCCGGCGGCGCCCGCATCCAGGAGGGCGTCGTCTCGCTCGGCGCCTACGGCGACGTCTTCGTCCGCAACGTCCAGTGCTCCGGCGTGATCCCGCAGATCAGCCTGATCATGGGCCCCTGCGCCGGCGGCGCCGTCTACTCGCCGGCTATGACCGACTTCATCTTCATGGTCAAAGAGACCTCGCACATGTTCATCACCGGCCCGGAAGTGATCAAGACGGTGACCGGCGAGGAAGTCGAGTTCGAGGAGCTGGGCGGGGCGATGAGCCACAACTCGAAGTCCGGCGTCGCCCACTTCGCCTCCGAGGACGAGGAGAGCTGCCTCGAGGACGTGCGCTACCTGATGAGCTTCCTGCCCTCGAACAACCTCGAGGCGCCGCCGCGGTTCGAGCCCTCCGACGACCCCGAGCGCGAAGACGCCGACCTCGACACGCTCGTCCCCGACGACCCCTCGAAGCCCTACGACATGCGCGAGGTGATCTTCCGCGTCGTCGACGACGGCGAGTTCTTCGAGGTCCACGAGCACTTCGCCAAGAACATCGTCTGCGGCTTCTCGCGCCTCGACGGCTTCCCAATCGGGATCGTCGGCAACCAGCCGGCTTTCCTCGCCGGCGTGCTCGACATCGAGGCTTCGGAGAAGGCGGCCCGCTTCGTCCGCACCTGTGATGCCTACAACGTCCCGATCCTCACCTTCACCGACGTGCCCGGGTTCCTGCCCGGCACCGACCAGGAGTGGAACGGGATCATCCGCCACGGCGCCAAGCTGCTCTACGCGTTCACCGAGGCGACCGTGCCCAAGCTCACCGTCGTCACCCGCAAGGCCTACGGGGGCGCCTACGACGTGATGAACTCCAAGCACATGCTGGCCGACTTCAACGTCGCCTGGCCGACCGCCGAGGTCGCGGTGATGGGCCCGGAGGGCGCGGTCAACATCATCTACCGCAAAGACCTCGCAAGCTCGCCAACCCCAGACGAGCGCCGCCAGAAGCTGATCGACGACTACAAAGCCCACTTCGCCAACCCCTACTCGGCGGCTGAGCGGGGCTATATCGACGACGTGATCGAGCCCCGCCAGACGCGGCCGAAGCTGATCCGGGCGCTGCGCATGCTGCAGACCAAGCGCGTCGCCCAGCCGAAGCGCAAGCACGGGAACATCCCGCTCTAGAGAAGCTGCGCACCCCCCCGCTAAGGGACGGCGGTTGCCTCGGTCTCCACGCCGCCGCCCTCGGCTCTGCCCCTCCCTCCGCGGGCGGCGACCGGACCGCCCTCCTCTCGGGTGAGGCGGTACGCGAGGTAGACGGGGACGATCGAGATCAGCACGACGATGACCGCGACGGCGTTGACGATCGGGCGTTCCTGGGCACGGAAGAGGTTGCTGAAGATCCAGTAGGGGAGGGTTTCTTCGCCGGCGCCGATGGTGAACGTGGTGACGATGATCTCGTCGAAGGAGAGGCCGAAGGCGAGCAGGCCGCCGGCCCCCAGCGCCGAGCGCATGTTGGGGAGCGTGACGTAGCGAAAGGTCTGCCAGGTGTTGGCGCCGAGGTCGGCTGAGGCCTCCTCGAAGGAGGAGGACATCCTGCGCAGCCGCGCGATCGAGTTGTTGTAGACGACGACTATGCAGAAGGTGGCGTGGGCGACGATCACTGTGAACAGCGAGAGGTCGATGCCGAACACCTGCGTGAAGGTGTTGTTGAGCGCCACCCCGGTCACGATCCCCGGCAGGGCGATCGGCAGGATGACGAGGAAGGAGATCGTCTCGCGGCCGAAGAAGCGGTGCCGCGCGACCGCCAGCGAGGCCAGCGTCCCCAGCACCAAGGCGATCGCGGTGGCGGCGAGCCCAACCTTGATCGAGGTCCAGAAGGCGTCGCGCGCCGTGCTTTCGATCGCCTTCGGGAACCACTCGAAGGTGAAGCCGGGTGGCGGCCATTCGAGGATCTTGCTCGAGTTGAAGGCGTAGATCCCAAGGACGATCAGCGGGATGTAGATGAACGCGAGCCCCGCGCCGACGGCGACGCGGAGCAGGGTCGTGGATCGTCTCGAGAGTCTCACCGTTCAACCATCTATACGTGCTCGAAGGCGCCGAGCTTTCGCGCGACGAGCAGGTAGCCGACCATCACCACGATCGGCACCAGCGCCAGGGCCGCGGCGAAGGGCAGGTTGTTGGAGATGTTGTTGAAGACGACGTTGCCGATGAACTGGTTGTTGGAGACCAGCCTGGGCGTGATGTAGTCGCCGAGGGTGAGGGCGAAGGTGAAGATCGAGCCGGCGACGACGGCGGGGAAGGAGAGCGGCAGGATCACCCGGCGGAAGGTGGTGAAGGGTTTGGCGCCGAGGTCCTCGGAGGCGCTGATCAGGGAGTCGGGGATGCGCTCCAACCCGGCGAAGATCGGCAGGATCATGTACGGCAGCCAGAGGTAGCTCATCACCAGCCAGACGGCGGCGTTGCCGTAGCCGGGGCCGCTGAGGCCGAGCGGTTCCAGGACCCAATCGATCAGGCCGCCGCCGCCGATCATGTTGCGCCAGGAGAGGACCTTGACCAGGTAGCTCGACCAGAGTGGGATCAGCACCGCGACGACGAGGATCGCCTTGGTCCGGCGACTCGCGACCTTGGCCATGTAGAAGGCAATTGGGAAGGCGAGGACCGCGTCCGTGATCGTCACCAGCGCGGCGATCAGGACCGTGCGACCGATGATGTCGCGGTAAACCGGTTCGTCGAAGAGAATTTCGAAGTTCTCGAAGCTGAGGCTTTTCACGAGCTCGCCGCTGACGGCGTTGACCGACCACAGCGAGGCGATGAGGAGGAGGGCCAGCGAGCCGAGGTAGCCGACGACCAGCCAGCCGGCGGGACCCGCCAAGAGCGCCCCCACCTGAAGGCGGGGGCGCCCGTGGAACAGGTTGGCGAGCCTGCGGCTCAACCCTTGATCGAGGTCCAGGCCTGGACCCAGTCGTTGTAGTCCTTGCAGTCTTCGGATCCGTTGCCGCAGTCGGCGAGCGGGGTCTTCCAGTAGTAGACGCGTTTCCAGAAGTTGGGTTCTTCCGCGTGGTATTCAGCGCAGAAGTTCGGATTTACGGTTTTCTCGCATGCCAGTTCCTGGGCCGGCGCCTCGCCGAAGTATTCCGCCACCTGGGCGTTCGCCTGCGGTTCGATGATCCAGTCCATCCACATGTACATGCAGTTGGGATGCGCGGCTTCGGAGCTGATCATCCAGGTGTCGGACCATCCCGTCGCGCCCTCTTCGGGCAGGAAGCCCTGGCTCGCCGGGCTGGCCGCCACTGGTTTGCCTTCTTCTTTGAGCAGGAAGTACTGGTACTGCCACGTCGTGCCGACCTGAATGTCGCCGCTGGCGAAGGACGAGATCTGCTTTTCGGCTTCCGACCAGTATTCGCCCACCAGTGGCCGCTGTTCTTTCATCAGCTGCACCGCCGCTTCGAACTGTTCTTCGTTCAGCTCGTAGGGATCTTCGATCCCGAGGTCGGGGTTGTGCATCTTTAGGTAGACAGCCGCTTCGGCGATCGACATCGGGTCGTCGTACTGGCTGATCTGGCCCTTGTATTTGGAGGCGACTTCGGGGTCGAGCGTGACGTTCCAGGACTTCGGTTCGGGCTGCACCGAGTCGCTGTTCCACATCAGCAGGTTAGCCCCGCGGCCATGGGGTATCCCGTAGGGCTGGCCGTCGAAGGTGTTGTAGGGCTGGTCCTTGAGGTCGCTGAAGACCGTCTTGTAGTTGGGGACGAGGTCGACGTTGACCGGGTCGACGTCACCGCCTTCGACGAGGCGAGCAGTGGCGTTGCCCGAGGCCGAGACCCCGTCGTATTCGCCGGTCCGCATCAGCTGCACCATTTCGTCGGAGGTGCCGGCGACCTTGTTGCTGACTTTGCAGCCGGTCTTCTGTTCGAACGGCTTGGTCCATTCCGGTTCGACGTAGCCGGCCCAGGCGATCAGGCTGAGCGATCCCTCGCCTTTACCGACCTTCTGCAGTTCGCTGCCGGAGGTGCTGTCGTCGTCGCTGGAGCCGCAACCGGCGAGCAAGAGCATGAAGGCCAGGAGGCCGGCGACGATCAGCCACACGGCGCGCGTTGAGTTTGGATGCGTTCTCATGGTGGTTCCTCCTCTGTTGTGGAGCTGCCACGGACGGCGACCGTGTGCTCCGGGCGCCAGCCGACGATTACCTCCCTCCCCTGCTCGGAGGCAGCGTCTGACGACGTGCCTCCCACGTTCTGTCGTACGAGCTGAAGCTCCCCGCCCGCGTCGAGGGCGACCGTGTAGCGGGTCACCATCCCCGCGTAGGCGACGCTGGCGACGCGGCCGCGTTCGGTGCGCAGGCCGTTGGCGGGGGCGCCGGGGTCGACCAGCTGGATCTTCTCCGGGCGGATCGTGAAGCGGGAGCCGTCGCGCTCGAGCAGGTTGGAGACGCCGACGAAGCCGGCGACGAACTCGGTGGCGGGGTGCTCGTAGAGCTCGACCGGCGGGCTGACCTGCTCGATCCGGCCCTCGTTGAAGACGGCGATGCGGTCGCTCATGGTCAGCGCCTCGTCCTGGTCGTGGGTGACGTAGACGAAGGTGATGCCGACCTCTCCCTGAATCGCCTTCAGCTCCACCTGCATCTGCTCGCGCAGCTTCAGGTCGAGGGCGCCGAGCGGCTCGTCGAGAAGGAGCACCCTGGGCCGGTTGACGATCGCCCGCGCCAGGGCGACCCGCTGGCGCTGGCCGCCGGAGAGCTCGGCCGGCTTGCGGTCAGCGTAGCCCGGCAGGCGCACCATCTCCAGGGCCTCTTCGCTGCGCCGGGCTCGCTCGCCCTTGTCGACCTTGGCGACGCGCAGCGCGTAGGCGACGTTCTCGCCCACCGTCATGTGGGGGAAGAGGGCGTAGTCCTGGAAGACCGTGTTGACCGCGCGGTCGTAGGGCGGCACGCCGCTAACGTCCTCGCCCGCCAGCTCGATCGTGCCGCCGCTCGGGTCCTCGAAGCCGGCGATCATCCGCAGCGTCGTCGTCTTCCCCGACCCCGAGGGGCCGAGCATCGTGAAGAACTCCCCGGCCTCGATCTCGAGGCCAATTCCGGCAACCGCGACCACCTCACCGTAGTGCTTGGTGAGGTGAGCCAAGCGGATGTCGGGTGTAGCAGCTACACGAAAACGTTATCCGAGCAGTTCAGGAAAGCAAGGACAATCTCGCCCCGGCCAATTGGCCGGGGCGGAGTACTGCCCTGCTTGAAGCTCAGTAGCCGAGAGGGTGACGGGCTATGAAGCCGGCGGGGGTACGCAGGTCTTCGTGCCAGCTCGGCCCTGTGGTCCCGTCGGTGTTGCCGGAGGTGTCCCAGCGGAAGCCGGCTATCACCGCGTAGGCGTGGCCGGGATTGGAGTAGACCGTGATCCAACGGCCTTCTCCAGGCAGGCCCAGCTTTGCCATCGGCCCCGACGGCAGCGGGCTTTCGAGGAAGTTGCCGCCGTGCAGCGCATAGCTGACCGAGCCGGAGCAGTCGTACCCCTTGTCCCACCAGCGGGCGTGGCCGCCGCCGAAGACATAGGGCTTGGTTCGGATCTTGTTGGCCGCGGCGATCACGGCTTTGACCTTCGGGGGGGCGGACTTGGGTGGAACGAGCATCCCATTGTCGAGTAGCCGCCCTTTGGCCGTGGGGGTGCAGATGTCAACTTCCGCCGACGAGACCCCGCCACCGTCGCAAGCGGCCGATGCGGCCCCCGGCGTCAGGGCTAGGGCCGAAAGCACCAGCCCAGTAGCAATGCCCAGCTTGAATCTATGCCTGTTGTTGCGCAAACCGATCTCCTTCGTCGGCCTACGGGGTTAGCTGTCGGGCTGGCGCGAAAGGAGCCTGCGCCCCCGCCTGAGCTAGGCGAGTTAGCCCCGAAAACGTGGTTCCCCCGCTCCCGTGGCGCCTCCAGCGCACGGGACTCGGCGTTTCGGTTATTCGGAACGGCGGCAGTGTAGACGATCGCCCGGCGGTTTGCTCATGGAAAACAAACATTTTGTGGTCTTTCGCACTTAGCCTGCCCAGATCCTTTCGACGTCCGCGGTGCTAGCTTGCGCGCTGGGATGGAACTTGCCGGCAAGACAGCGCTGCTCACCGGCGCCACGGGGGGGCTCGGACGAGCGATCGCCAAGGCGCTCGCCGGGCGCGGCGCGAAGCTGGTGCTGAGCGGCCGCAAGGCCGAGGCGCTGGAAGAGCTTGCGGCCGAGCTGCCTGGAGAGGGTCACCGCGTGGTGCCCTCGGATCTGGCCGAGCCGGGCGCGGCGGAGAAGCTTGCCGCCGAGGCCGGCGACATCGACGTCCTCGTCGCCAACGCGGGGCTTCCCGGGACCGGGCGCCTGCCCGAGTACAGCAGCGAGCGACTGGAGGGCACGCTGCGCGTCAACCTCGAGGCGCCGATGCACCTCGCCCGCGCTCTCGAGCCGGGAATGATCGCCCGCGGCCACGGTCACATGGTCTTCATCTCCTCGCTCTCCGGCAAGTCGGCGACGCCCCTCTCCTCCGTCTACAACGCGACCAAGTTCGGCCTGCGCGGCTTCGCCCTCGGCCTCCGCGCCGACCTCGACCCGCTCGGCATAGGCGTCTCGATCGTCTCCCCGGGCACGATCCGCGAAGCGGGCATGTACGCCGACTCGGGCGCCGACCCGATCCCGGGCCTGGGTACCGGCTCACCCAAGCAGGTCGCCGACGCGGTGGTGCGGGCGATCGAGAAGAACAAGGTCGAGATCGCCGTCGCCCCAGTCCAGCAGCGCCTCCTCGCCCACTTCGCGCTCGCCAGCCCCGGCATCTCGGTCAAGGTCGCCAGCGGCGAGGCTGGCCAGAAGGCTGCGGCAAACGTCGCCGCGGGGCAAACCGACAAGCGCTGAGCGGGATATCGCCGAGTTCCTCATTCAGTCGTACCTAGGTCGACAAGACTCTCGAAGGAGGCGAGGAAGTGCTCCGGCGGGTCGTTCAGGCCGACATGGGGCACGACGCTGGCAAGGAACTTGAGGCCGTAAACGGAGGTCTCGGTGCGACCTGGGATCCCGACCACGCGGGTCTCGCTGCCGGCCGGCAGCGCCAGCGGTGCGAACTCGCGGCGGCCGTATGGAACCCCCGCCGCCTCCAGTCCCCAGCGGTCGTTTGTCGCAAACAGGAACCGCCGTGGGTGGACTGAGAGGTTGAGGAGCAGCCGCAGCAACTCGACCGACTCGGTCAGGCCGGGGTGGGAATCGAGGTGGGGACCCTCGTAGAGCGGTCCCTCGCGCTCCGCTGGCGGGTCGCCAATGGCGAGCTTCAGGAACGAGAGACCGAAGGAGATCCCATCTGCCTCTTCGAGCGGGCAGAGCGTCTGTTCCTGGAGCTTGCGTGAGAGGCGCAGGCAGGCGGGGTGCCGCCCCGCCTCCGCTTCGACTCCGAGCAGGAATCCGAGGCGGAAATCGGTCCCAGCCTCTTCACCCGCCAGGAGCTCGTGCCGCGCGGTGCTGAGCACTCCGGGATCAAGTTCGAGCCGGTGGCGCTCGAGCGCGACTAGCGGGGAACGGGTGCGGTGGACGACCTGGGAATCGTGGGCGAACATGGCTCTCCCTTCGAGCGGTTCGCCTGGGGTCGCCGCGTCCCAAGGATGTCGAGTTCGAACCGAGTGGTCTGGCTCCCCGCTGCTCCAGCGGCCGCGGGACACAGTGGCGCGGGCCGTGCCGGATTCCCACCGGCTTCCTCAGTCCAACTTCTTTAAAGGCAATAGCCTAGGCCAGCGGGGATCACCGGCGGCGCCGCCCTCCTAGGATGGAGCTATGAGCTCTCCCGACTCATTTGGCGCCAGGGCCGACCTCCAGGTCGGCGGCCGCTCCTACGAGATTCATCGCCTCGACGCGCTGGCGGATCGCTTCGAAGTCGACCGGCTGCCCTACTCGATCAAGGTGCTGCTGGAGAACGTGCTGCGGCTGGAGGACGGGGTCGCGGTGACGAAGGAGGCGGTCGAGGCGATCGCCGGTTGGGACGCCGCTGCCGAGCCGAGTGTGGAGATCCCGTTCCAGCCGGCACGCGTCCTGATGCAGGACTTCACCGGGGTGCCGGCGGTGGTCGACCTGGCGGCTATGCGCGACGCGATGGCGGAGATCGGCGGCGACCCGGAGGCGATCAACCCCCTGGTCGACGTCGACCTGGTGATCGACCACTCGGTCCAGGTCGACGCCTTCGGCAACGAGCGGGCCTTCGCGGTCAACGCCGAGCGTGAGTTCGAGCGCAACCGCGAGCGCTACTCGTTCCTCAAGTGGGGACGGGAGGCCTTCGACAACTTCAGCGTCGTGCCGCCCGCGACCGGGATCTGCCACCAGGTCAACCTCGAGCACATCGCCCAGGTGGTCTACAGCCGCGAGCGCGACGGCGTCCTGGGGGCCTACCCGGACACGCTGGTCGGCACCGACTCGCACACGACGATGGTCAACGGGCTCGGGGTGCTGGGCTGGGGAGTGGGCGGGATCGAGGCCGAGGCGGCGATGCTGGGGCAGCCGATCTCGATGCTGTTGCCGCAGGTGGTCGGGTTCAAGCTGAGCGGCGTGCTGCCCGAGGGGGCCACCGCCACGGACCTCGTGCTCACCGTCACCGAGATGCTGCGCGAGCGCGGCGTCGTCTCCAAGTTCGTCGAGTTCTTCGGGCCGGGCCTGGCGACGCTGGGGCTGGCCGACCGGGCGACGATCGGCAACATGTCGCCGGAGTTCGGCTCGACCTGCGCGATCTTCCCGGTCGACGCCGAGACGCTGCGCTACCTGGAGCTGACCGGTCGTCCCACGGAGACGCTCGAGCTGGTCGACGCCTATGCCCGCGAGCAGGGGTTGTTCCACGCGGAGGGGTCCGCCGACCCCGTCTTCTCCGACCTGCTGGAGCTGGACCTGGGCGAGGTAGTGCCCAGCATCGCCGGGCCGAAGCGGCCGCAGGACCGGGTGCCGCTGGCCAATGCCAAGGAGGCGTTCCTCGAGGCGATGGAGGAGTTCGACCCAGAGGCCGGCGCCCAGCTGGGCAACGGCGTCGACGAGGCCAACGACGAGTCCTTTCCCGCCTCCGACCCGCCGGCCGAGGACCACGACGACGAGCGCGGCAAGCCTCGCCCGGCGCTGAGCGGCGGCCCGGTGGCGACGATCGGGAAGGGCAGCGAGGACGCGATCGAGGTAACGCTGGAGGACGGCACCAGCTTCGAGCTCGACCACGGCCGGGTCGTGATCGCGGCGATCACCAGCTGCACCAACACCTCCAACCCCAGCGTGATGGTCGGTGCCGGTCTGCTCGCCCGCAACGCCGTGGAAAAGGGATTGACGCGCAAGCCCTGGGTAAAGACCTCGCTGGCCCCCGGCTCCACCGTCGTCACCGACTACCTGGAGAAGGCGGGCCTGACCGAGTACCTGGACGAGCTCCAGTTCAACCTGGTCGGCTACGGCTGCACCACCTGCATCGGCAACTCCGGCCCGCTGCCGGCCGAGATCTCAGCGGCTGTGGAGGAGAAGGACCTGGCCGTCTGCGCGGTGCTCTCCGGCAACCGCAACTTCGAGGGGCGGATCAACCAGGACGTGAAGGCGAACTACCTGGCCAGCCCGCCGCTGGTCGTCGCCTATGCGCTGGCGGGGCGGATGGATCTCGACCTGACCGTCGAGCCGCTGGGAGAGGGCGGCGACGGCGAGCCCGTCTACCTGCGCGACGTCTGGCCGGATGCGGCCGAGGTGAAGGACCTGGTCGGCCGCTCGATCGCCTCGGAGATGTTCACCCGCAACTACAGCAAGGTCATGGACGGCGACGAGAGCTGGCGCGCTGTCGAGGTGCCCGAGGGCGATCGCTATGACTGGCCCGACTCGACCTACGTGCGCCGCCCCTCCTTCTTCGAAGGGATGCCGGCCGAGGCGCCGGGCGTGGAGCCGATCCGGGGTGCCCGGGTGCTCGCCCTGCTCGGCGACTCGATCACCACGGACCACATCTCCCCGGCGGGTGCGATCAAGAAGGAAAGCCCCGCGGGGGCGTGGCTGATGGAACACGGGGTCGAGCCGGGCGACTTCAACTCCTATGGCTCGCGACGCGGAAACCACGAGGTGATGATCCGCGGCACCTTCGCCAACATCCGCCTGCGCAACCTGCTGGTCGAGCGGTCCGGCGGCTTCACCCGGCGCTTTCCGGAGGGAGAGGAGACGACGATCTACGACGCGGCGACGGCCTACGCGAGCGAGGGCGTGCCGTTGGTGGTCCTGGCGGGCAAGGAGTACGGATCCGGCTCTTCCCGCGACTGGGCGGCGAAGGGGACGAAGCTACTCGGCGTTCGCGCCGTGATCGCCGAGAGCTTCGAGCGCATCCACCGCTCCAACCTGATCGGGATGGGGGTCCTGCCCCTTCAGTTTCCCGAGGGTGAGAGCGCGGAGACCCTCGGCCTCACCGGCGCGGAGATCTTCGACGTCGGCGATCTCGAGGACGGCGAGGCTAAGTCAGTGACGGTGACGGCTCGGCGAGAGGACGGCCCAGCGATCGGGTTCGATGCGACCGTGAGGCTCGACACGCCCAACGAGGTCAACTACTTCCGCAACGGCGGCATCCTGCAGACCGTCCTTCGGAACCTCAGAAACTGACTCGTCTCGTCTGACAGGGGCCGCCGCTCCGACCCGCAAGTGAGATGCAGGAGGGCCGCGGGAGGCAGGGGGGTCCGCGCGACCCTCACTGCACCTGCGCGTCGGTAGCCAGGGAGGGATGCCGACGCGGCCGTTCCCCTAAACGGGACTGCTCAGAGAAACAGTCAACGACTACCTATACCGCGCCGAATGCCCGCGGTCAAGCCGGTAAGGCCGTGTCTACGGCGATTCCGCAACTTTTTGCGGGGAATCCGCAATCCCCCATCCCTTGCGTTCGATCAGCTCGATCCCGATCACGCTGCCGACCGGGCCCACCGGCGTGAGCGTCGCCGCGAGGAGCGTGTAGGGCGCCTCGCGACGGCCGCAGGCGACCCAGATCACGAGGCAGAGGACGATGAAGCCGAGGCCGTGGGCCCAGCCGAAGACCATGGTCTCGACCTCGAACCCGGGCAGGAGCCAGAACAGGAGCAGGAAGCCGAAGACCGCCAGCTCGATCCAGGAGAGCCACTTGACCCAGACGAAGAGGGGGCCGGGAACGGGCTTGCGCATCAGGCCCCAGGCGTGAGCGCGGTGAGCACGATCCGCTCCTGCTCCCTCGCGTGGGCCCCGGAGTAGCCCTCTCCCGGGCTGGCCCGGGTCGGGCGGCCGATGTAGTCGAGCTCGACACCCTCGGGCAGCAGGTGGGGCAGGCGGCGGGACATCACCTTCCAGCAGCCCATGTTGCGCGGCTCCTCCTGGACCCAGGTGATCTCCTTCAGGTTCGGGTAGGTCGCGATCAGCTCGGTCAACTGCTCCTCGGCGAACGGGTAGAGCAGCTCGACCCGGACGATCGCCACGTTCTCGGCCCTCTCGCGCCGCTCGCTGGCGTCGAGGTCGAAGTAGACCTTGCCTGTGCAGAGGATCAGGCGCTCGACCTTCTCGCGGCGCTCGCCGGCGCGCGGGTCGTCGAGGATGAAGTGGAAGTGTTCGTCGGTCAGCTGCTCCGACGTCGCGGCGGCGCGGTCGAGGCGCAGCAGCCCCTTGGGAGTGAAGACGATCAGGGGGCGCGGCTTCTTGATCAGGGCCTGTCGGCGGAGGAGGTGGAAGTACTGCGCCGCGGTGGTCGGGTTGGCGATGCGGATGTTGCCCTCGGCGCCGAGGGCGAGGAAGCGCTCGATGCGGGCGCTGGAGTGCTCGGGGCCCGAGCCCTCGTAGCCGTGGGGGAGGAGGAGAGTGAGGCGGCTCGTTTGTCCCCACTTGGCCTCGCCGGAGACGATGAAGCTGTCGACGATCACCTGGCCGGCGTTGGCGAAGTCGCCGAACTGGGCCTCCCAGAGGATCAGCGAGTTGGGGGTGGCCGCCGAGTAGCCGTACTCGAAGCCGAGACAGGCGATCTCCGAGAGCGGGCTGTTGTAGAGCTCGAAGGGCGCGTCGGCGTCAGCGAGGTTCTGCATCGGGCAGTACTCCAGGCCGGTGTTCTCGTCGTGCAGGACGAGGTGGCGGTGCGAGAAGGTGCCCCGCTCGGTGTCCTGCCCGGTGAGGCGGATGTGGACGCCCTCGGTCAGCAGCGAGGCGAAGGCGAGCGACTCGGCGTGGCCGAACTCGATCCCACCGCTCTCGAGCGCGTCGACCCGGTTGGAGAGCGGCTTGCGCAGCTTGCGGTGGATCGTGAAGCTCTCCGGGACCTCGATCAGCTCCCGGTTCAGCTCGCGCAGCTTCTCGATCGGGACGGCGGTCTGGACAGGGGGGCTGGCGCTGCGGTCGAGCTCGCCGGTGCTGGAGGTGGTCACGGTCGGGTCCTCGTAGTCGCCCAGCTCCATCTTGTGGCGGAGGTTCTTCAGGGCCGCCGACATCTCGTCGTGGCGCTCGCCGGCACAGGCCTCGACGTCCTCCTTGGCGATCACGCCCTCGCCGACGAGCTTCTCGGCGTAGATCTCGGAGACCGGCGGGTGCGCCTTGATCTCGGCGGCGATCTGGGGCTGGGTGTAGGCGGGCTCGTCGGTCTCGTTGTGGCCGTAGCGGCGGTACCCGATCACGTCGATGACGATGTCCTGGCCCCAGCGCTCGCGGTAGGCCATCGCCAGCCGGATCGCGGAGGAGCAGGCCTCGACGTCGTCGGCGTTGACGTGGATGATCGGGACGTTGAACCCCTTTGCCATGTCGGCCGCGTAGGGGGTCGAGCGGGCGTCCTCGGGGTCCGTGGTGAAGCCCACCTGGTTGTTCTGGATCAAGTGGACGGTGCCGCCGGTGGTGTAGCCCCGCAGCGCGCGCAGGTTGAGGGTCTCGGCGACCACGCCCTGGCCCGGGAAGGCGGCGTCGCCGTGCAGCAGCACCGGCACCGCGCGTTTGGCCTGGTGCTCGATCCGCGAGCCCTCGAAGTCGGACTGGAGGAAGCGCGTGGCGCCCTCGACCACCGGGTTGACGAACTCGAGGTGGCTGGGGTTGGGGTAGAGCCGGACGGCGATCTTCTCGCCCTCGCTGTTCTCGTAGACGCCCTGATGGCCGTAGTGATACTTGACGTCGCCGGTGCCCCCGTGGGGGATCGCGGCGACGGCCTTTACCGCGTCGATCTGCTTCGAGCCCTCGAACTCGGCCAGGATCGACTCGACCGAGCGGCCGAGGTTGTGGGCGAGGACGCTGAGCCGGCCGCGGTGGGCCATGCCGAAGACGACCTCCTCGGCACCGTCGCGATACGCGAGGGTGACGAGCTCGTCGAGCATCGGCACGATGACGTCGAGCCCCTCGATCGTGAAGATCTTCTGCCCAAGGTAGGCCTTCTCGATGAAGCGCTCGAACTCGAAGACGTCGACCAGGCGGCGTAGCAGGCGGCGTTTCTCCTCGTCGGCAAGCGGCTGGCGATAGGCCCCGGTCTCGACCATCTCGCGCAGCCAGGTGCGCTGATGGTGGGAGGAGAGGTGCTCGAACTGGTAGGCGATCGTGCCGCAGTAGGCCTCGCGCAGCCGCGGCAGCGCCTCGAGCAGGGTCTCGCCGGCCACCCCGATGCGCAGGATCGAAGCGGGGATCCGCTCCATCAGCTCCGGCGTCAGGTTGAGCTTCTCGGGCTGGATCGCCGGGTCGCCCTTTGGCTCTCGCCCGAGCGGATCGAGCCGGGCGGCGAGGTGGCCGTGCGTGCGGTAGCCCTTGAGCAGTGAGGTAGCGGCCTGCACCGCCTGCAGCAGCTCCTCGTCGGGCTGGGTGGCGGTGACGGCCATCTCCTCGGTCTGCTGCTGGACGCCGAGCGGCGGGGCCGAGGCGGAGGACGGGTGCGCGGATGAGATCGGCGCCGCGTCGATTCCGAGGTCCGCCGCGACCCCCTCGTAGAAGCCGTCCTCGCCCTGCAGCAGCTGCTCGATGCTGCGCAGGAAAGCGCCCGACTCGGCCCCCTGGATCACCCGGTGGTCGTAGGTCGACGTCAGCGTCATCGTCTTGGAGACGCCGAGCTGGCGCAGGCGGTCCGGCGAGGCGTGGGCCCACTCGGGCGGGTAGGCGATCGCCCCGGTGGCGATGATCGCGCTCTGCCCGCTCATCAGGCGGGGCACGGAGGCGACGGTGCCGATCCCGCCCGGGTTGGTCAGCGAGATGTTGGTGCCCTGGAAGTCGTCGGCGGTGAGCTTGCTCTCCCGCGTCTTGGTGATCAGGTCCTCATAGCAGCTGTGGAAGCGAGCGAAGTCGAATCCCTCCGCTCCCTTGATGGCCGGCACCATCAGGCTGTGCGAGCCGTCTTTGCGCTCGATGTCGACGGCGATGCCGAGGTTGACCGGTCCGCCCTCGAGCGCGAACGGCTTGCCCTCGCGCCGCTCGAAGACTCGCGTCATCACCGGGTGCCGCTTCGCCGCCTGCACGATCGCCCAGGCGACCAGGTGGGTGAAGGAGACCTTCATCCCCCGCTCCTTCAGCAACCCGTTCAGCGCTTTCCGCTTGGCATCGAGCGTGTCCACCGCAACGGTCCGGAACGACGTAGCCGTGGGCACCTCCAGCGACTCGTCCATAGCCTGAGCCAGCATCCCCGCCGGCCCCCTGAGAGCTTTCTCCTCGCCGACGGCAGCCGGACCCGCGCCGTTCCCGGCCGCAAGCACGTCCCCCTTGGTCACCTTGGCCCCCGGCCCAGAACCAGCTACAGAGCCAAGGTCGACGCCATTGGCCTCAGCAACACGCCGCGCGACAGGCGTAGCCCGGACTTCGCCGTCACCGCTGGGGGCTTGAGCTTTAGACGCCTCATCCGCGGGTGGCGTGGACTCGGGGGGGCCGAGAACGGAGGCGGAGCCCCCGCCCGCAGGCCCCCCCGAGGCCGCGACGGGCCCCGCGGCCGACCCGTTCGAACCTTCGGAGGAGCCCTCACCCCGCTCCATCTCAGCCATCGGGGCTCCCACGGGAACCTCGTCGTCGACGGCAACCAGCAGCTTGGTGATGGTGCCGTCCGCAGGCGCCGGCACCTCGGCGTCGACCTTGTCCGTCGACACCTCGACGACCGTGTCCCCCTCGCGGACGAAGTCCCCCTCGGCGACGTGCCACTCGAGCACGATGCCCTCGGTGACCGACTCGCCCATCTCGGGCATCTCGATCTGCACGGTCGCCGTTTGCGCCATTCTTGGAATGAGTGTATGAAACAGCGATGAACTACTTCGTCACCGGCGCCACCGGATTCATCGGCCGCAACCTCGTGCAGCGGCTCCTGCACCGCGAGGGGACGATTTACGCCCTGGTCCGCGCCGGGTCGCGGGGGCGCTTGGAGGAGCTGCGCACCTCCTGGGGGCCGAACGGGGCCCGGGTCGTGCCGATCGCCGGCGACCTCGCCCAGTCGGGGCTCGGCGTCTCCGAGGAGGATCTGGTCACGCTGCGTGGCGACGTCGACCACTTCTTCCACCTGGCCGCGATCTACGACCTGGCCGCCGGCGCCGAAGCTCAGGAGATCGCCAACGTCGAGGGCACCCGCCACGCGGTCGAACTGGCGGGGGCGATCGAGGCGGGCTGCTTCCACCAGGTCAGCTCGATCGCGGCCGCCGGCCTCTACAGGGGGGAGTGGCGCGAGGACATGTTCGAGGAGGCCGAGCACCTCGACACCCATCCCTACTTCCGCACCAAGCACGAGTCCGAGCGGGTCGTGCGCGAGGAGTGCCATCGGCCCTGGCGCGTCTACCGACCCGGGGTGGTCGTCGGCGACTCGCGCACGGGTGAGATCGACAAGATCGACGGGCCCTACTACGCCTTCAAGCTGCTGCAGCGAGCGCGCAGGGTGCTGCCCGGATGGCTGCCGGCCGTCGGCGTCGAAGGCGGCGAGATCAACATCGTCCCGGTCGACTACGTGGCCGACGCGATCGACCACATCGCCCACCAGCCGGGGCTCGACGGCCAAGCCTTCCACCTAACCGACCCGGCGCCGAAAAGCGCCGGGGAGATGATCAACCTCTTCGCCCGTGCCGCCGATGCGCCGCAGGCGACCCTGCGGCTCGACTCCGGCATCACCGACCCGGCTACCTCCCTAGTGCGCTCCGGCCTGCGCTTCTTCCCCCCGGCGAAGCGGGTGATGAAGGCGGGGCTGGGTGAGCTGGGCATACCCGCCGGGGTGCTCAACTACTTCAGCTATCCCACCCACTTCGACTCGACCAACGCGCAGGCGGCGCTGGCGGGAACGGGGATCGAGGTGCCGCCGCTCGACTCCTACGCCGACCGGATCTGGGACTACTGGGAGCGCAACCTCGATCCGGACTTGTTCAAGGATCGCTCGCTGAGCGCGGCGGTTCGGGGCAAGGTGGTGCTGATCACCGGCGCCTCGTCGGGGATCGGCAAGGCGACAGCGGTCAAGGTCGCCGACGCGGGCGCGACCGTGCTGCTGGTGGCGCGCTCGATCGAGAAGCTCGAGGAGACCAAGGACGAGATCGAGCAGGCCGGCGGCGTAGCCCACATCCACCGCTGCGACATGTCCGACGTCGAGGACGTCGAGCGGATGGCGGAGGAGGTCCTCGCCTACCACGGCCAGGTCGACATCCTCGTCAACAACGCCGGGCGCTCGATCCGGCGCTCGGTCGGCCTCTCCTACGACCGCTTCCACGACTACGAGCGGACGATCCAGCTCAACTACCTGGGTGCGGTGCGGCTGATCCTGGCCCTGCTGCCCTCGATGCGGGCGCGCAAGTCGGGGCACATCATCAACGTCAGCTCGATCGGGACCCAGACCAACCCGCCGCGCTTCTCCGCCTACGTGGCCTCGAAGGCGGCGCTGGACGCGTTCAGCCGCGTGATCGCCTCGGAGGTGATCGACGACGGCGTGCACCTGACGACGATCCACATGCCGCTGGTGCGCACGCCGATGATCGCGCCGACGCGGATGTACGACATGTTCCCGGCGGCCTCGCCGGAGGAGGCGGCGGAGATGATCTCCGGGGCGATGATCCATCAGCCGAAGAAGGTGGCGACGCGGTTGGGGACGTTCGGCGAGCTTTTGTACGCGGTGGCCCCCAAGGTCTCGGACCGGATCCTGAACCAGGCGTACCGGCTGTTTCCGGAGTCGCAGGCTGCCAAGGGGAAGGCCGAGGAGGCGCCGGACCGGGCGCCCTCCACCGAGGCAGTGGCGTTTGCCCACCTCATGAAAGGCGTGCATTGGTAGAGGGTGGGGTCCCCCTCTGCCGTCCAAATGCCGGGCTAATGAGCCCGGCATTTTGAGTATCCGCCCGTCAGAGGGGGACCCCAACCCTCTATTGCGGGGCGCTGTCATGAGCACGAGGAGGCTCAAGCACTGGGGGTGGGGGTATGAGGATCAGGCGCCCTCTAGAGAGGGGCTTGTAGCTGCCGCGAAGGGGATCAGGGAGCGGTTTGGGTTTGGGGGCGAGGTCGAGGAGGCGGTGCCGCTCGAGGGGGTGGAGCTGCGCAAGCCGCGGCTGAAGGTCCCGAACGCTTTTGGGGAGCTTTTTACGGATGAGCATTACGAGCGGGTGGCTCATGGGCTGGGGAAGGCCTATCGGGACGTGGTGCGGGGGTTTCG
Source organism: Solirubrobacterales bacterium (assembly GCA_036376915.1). Taxonomy (GTDB): domain Bacteria; phylum Actinomycetota; class Thermoleophilia; order Solirubrobacterales; family 70-9; genus VRUE01. Next base: position 53,674 of record DASUZK010000102.1, on the reverse strand, counting down.
GGGGGAGTTTGAGAATCCGCCGGATCTGGTGGCGTTTCCCCGGGACGAGTCGGAGATCGAGGTGGTGCTCTCATGGGCTGAGGCGGAGGGGGCTGCTGTGGTGCCGTTCGGGGGCGGGACAAGCGTGGTTGGGGGAGTGGAGGGGCGGGTGGGTGACAGGCCGTTCGTCTCTATGGATTTGCGGCGCCTGGATCGGGTGCTCGAAGTCGATGCGGAGTCGCTGGCGGCGCGGATTCAGGCCGGAGCAACCGGGCCCGGGTTGGAGGATCAGCTGCGCGAGCACGGGCTGACCCTGCGGCACTTCCCGCAGTCGTTCGAGTACTCGACGCTGGGGGGCTGGGTCGCGACCCGGGCCGGCGGGCACTTCGCGACGCTCTACACGCACATCGACGACCTGGTCGAGTCGGTGCGGGCGATCACGCCGCGGGGGACATGGGAGAGCCGGCGGCTGCCTGGCTCCGGCGCGGGCCCCTCGCCGGACCGGGCGCTGATCGGCTCCGAGGGCATCCTCGGCGCGATCGCCGAGGCCTGGGTGCGAGTGCGCCCGCGGCCCCAGTTCAAGGCGTCTTGCGGTGTCGAGTTCGACGACTTCCACGCCGCGGCGAGGGCGATCCGCGAGATCTCCCAATCCGGCCTGTACCCGTCGAACTGCCGTCTTCTCGACGCGCTCGAGGCCGGCACCACCGGTGCCGGCTCCGGCGAGAAGAACCTCTTGGTCCTCGGCTTCGAGTCCGCCCAGCTCCCGGTCGAAGAACCGATGCGCCTGGCCCTCGACATAGCTCGCACCCACGGCGGCACCCCCGGCGACCTTCGCGCTTCGAGCCCGACGGGCCGAAAGCGGACGCATGGCGACCGGAATCGGCCCGTCGGCGGGGAAGGCGAGGACGCGGTGGGGGCCTGGCGGGGGGCGTTCCTGCTGGCGCCCTACCTGCGCGACACGTTCGTCGCCTGCGGGGTGCTCAGCGAGACCTTCGAGACGGCGATCGCCTGGGACCGCTTCGAGGAGTTCCACGCCGAGACGATGGAGGCGGTCAGGGGAAAGGTCGCGGAGGTCTGCGGGGCGCCGGGCGGGGGCGCCGGCTCGCCGCGGGTCAGCTGCCGCTTCACCCACGTCTACCCCGACGGCCCGGCGCCCTACTTCACCGTGATCGCCCCGGCGATCCGGGGCGGCGAGGTCGAGCAGTGGGACGAGATCAAGGCCGCCGCCTCGGAGGCCGTGATCGAAGGCGGCGGCACGATCACCCACCATCACGCGGTCGGCCGCGATCATCGCCCCTGGTACGACCGTCAGCGCCCCGGGCCGTTCGCCGCCGCCCTGCGCGCCGCCAAGGCGGAGTTGGATCCGGCCGGCCTTCTCAACCCCGGCGTCCTGATCGACCCCTGATCCGGCGGCCTCTAGCGGTACCCTGTCGCGACCGACTTTCCCTGGCCGGAAGCGAGATCGCGCCGGCCGCTCCCAGCGTGGAAACGATCACCTCCGAACAGCCGACGGTCCCGGCAACCGCCTCGATGGACGAGCCGGTGGTGCCGCGCCGCTCGCCGTTGCGGGCGGCGATCAAGACCGGGCGGCCGCAGGAGTGGATCAAGAACGTCTTCGTCTTCGCCGGCCTGCTCTTCTCGGGCAAGTTCAACGATCCGCACGCGGTGCTGGAGGCGACGCTCGCCTTCATCTCCTTCTGCGCGATCTCCAGCGCCGGTTACTACGTCAACGACCTGATCGACGTCGAGCTCGACCGCAATCACCCCAAGAAGCGCTTCCGGCCACTGGCGGCCGGGGAGCTCGCGGAGAGCACGGCGAAGCTGATCGCGCCCCTGCTGGCCGTCTTCGCGATCGCGCTGGCCTTTGCCGCCGTCAACTGGGAGGTGGGGTTGATGGTGGTCGGCTACGGCATCGCCCAGATGGCGTACAGCCTCGGCCTCAAGCAGATCGTGATCGTCGACGTGATGACCCTGGCCGGCCTCTTCATCCTCCGCGTCGCCGCCGGCGCCAGCGCCGTCGACGCCCACGCCTCGGAATGGCTGTTGCTCTGCACCGGCATGATCGCCCTCTTCCTCGGCTTCACCAAGAGGAGGCAGGAGGCGGTCTCCGAGCTGCACGAGGGAACCAGCAGCCGCCCGGTCCTCGAGCACTACTCACTTCCCTTCCTCGACCAGATGGTCGCCATGGTCACCACCGGTACCGTGATCAGCTACTCGATCTACGCCGTCGACTCGCCGATCGTCGGCAACGAGATGATGTGGACGATCCCCCCGGCCGTCTACTGCATCTTCCGTTACCTCTACCTGATCTACGATCGCGCCGACGACCGCTCGATCGCCGCCATGGTCTCCAAGGACAAGGGAATGGTCGCCGGCGCCGGCGCCTTCGTGATCGCCGCCTTCGCGGTGCTCTATCTCTTCAACTAGGTACCTCTGCCTCACGCGCTCGACGACGGTAGGGTGAGAGATTGTGGTGGGGGACGAGCGTTCCGGAGAGCACGCGGACAGTGGGAAGTCTCCGTGGCCGGACGAGGTGTATGAGAAGTTCGCCAGGCGCGCCGGTCGTGTGTATTACGGGCTTTTGTTCTCAGAGCGTCGGTGGGTGCACCGGCGAACGGAGACACTCGGCTTGTCCAGACGCCGTTCTCTTTGCCACGCGTGACCTTGGCGGCTTCGGCTCTCGTTGGCCTCGGCGCCGCCTCGGCGCTCGCCTTCGCCTTGCCTTCCTGCACGATCGCCTTCGTGTGGAAGCTGGGGGGGGCGATCTTCGCCGTAATCTTCGCTTGTATCCCTAGCGTTACGTCAAGCAGGCTGCACCGGCCACGCGATAGAGATGTCCTTCGAAGACTTCATCAAGACCCTCCAGGAGAACCGCGAGATTCCCGGCGGTATTGAGGTACCCCAGGGCGCGCTGCGCCTCGGGCCGGGCGAGGTTGCCGAGGATGCCCCGGTTTTGCTCGCCTCTGCCTCGGCGACTGAGTTCTCCGACGAAGAGATCCAAGGCCTCTAGCAGGGGTGCCCCGCGGCCAGCGGACGATGCCCCCGTGGTGTCGGATTCGGGGTCAGTCCGGTTGAACAGGCAAATTCGAGACCAGCTCGGTCTTGCCGGCGCGCTGGAACTGGAGGTCGATCGTCTCGTCCTTGCGGTAGGTGCCGAAGAGGCCCAGGTACATCGCCAGCCAGCGGCCGGTGCCGACCTTCTCCTTGACGATCTGGCGGCTGAAGACGATCTCGCCGGCTGAGACCCGGTAGTCGTCGCCCTCGCGCTGCTCGACGCCGTTGACGAAGATGGCATACGGGGCTTCGGCGCCAGTGGGCAGCTTCACCCGCCGCCCGGCGGCGTAGCTGCCCTTAGGGATCTCGTTCTCTGCTTCGCTCATTTCTGAATGGCGACTTATGCGTCTATATGACGCATAAGTCGCCAGGGACGCTATTCCAGAGTCTCGCGCACAAGGTCGAACGGCGTGTCGTGCCCGCTCGGGTCGAGCTCTTTGCGCCGCACCCCGCCCCGGTACGGCATGAACGTCCCGTCGCCCCGCACATCGATCCCCGCAACGGGCTTGCGCAGCCACCCTCTCCCGCTCAGCTGCAACCGAGCCCGAACCTGATCCTCCGGCGCGAAGTCCCTGAGGGAAGACACAGCCTCCACCGGCCCCTCAGCCCGAATCTCCAGCGCACGCCGCCTCATCTCCGCCACAGCCTCCCCAAGCTCGTCAAAGCTCAGGTGCTCCACGCCCGACCCATCCCGAATCGTCAGCTTCCAAGCACTCAAGGGGCCGCAGAATACGAAAGGGCCTCCGGTCCTCCTCCCACGGAGGCTTTGGGAGCGACCCGCTCCCGCAGCAAATGGCACTGCAAGACGAACGGTCTCCGTGGGAGGAGGACCGGAGGCCCTTACCGCCCGTCTTCTACGCCCCCCGCCGCGGCCGCTTTGGACGCCGCGCCGGCGGCCCGGCAATCTTTTCCGGTCCCTGCCGGTCCTCCACCGCGACGTAGTCCCGCTCCCGCTCCCCGGTGTAGATCTGCCGTGGCCGCGAGATCTTCTGCTCGGAGTCGTCGAGCATCTCCATCCACTGCGCGACCCAGCCCGCGGTACGGGGGATGGCGAAGATCACGGTGAACATCTCGGTCGGGATCTCCAGCGCCTCGTAGATGATCCCCGAGTAGAAGTCGACGTTCGGGTAGAGCTTGCGCGAGGTGAAGTACTCGTCGTCGAGCGCCCGCTTCTCCAGCTCGCGGGCGATCTCGACCAGCGGGTTGTACTCGGTCGCCTCGAAGACCTCGTCCATGTGCTGCTGGATGATCCGCGCTCGCGGGTCGTAGTTCTTGTAGACGCGGTGGCCGAAGCCCATCAGCTTCGCCTCGCGCGCCTTCACCTTCTCGAGGAAGGCGGGGATGTTCTCGACCGAGTCGATCTGGCGCAGCATCCGCAGCACGGCCTCGTTGGCGCCGCCGTGCAGCGGCCCGTAGAGCGCCGCCACCCCCGCCGCGACCGCCGAGTAGGGGTCGACGTCCGAGGAGCCGACGCCGCGCACGGCGCTGGTCGAGCAGTTCTGTTCGTGGTCGGCGTGGAGGATGAAGAGCACGTCGAGTGCCTTCGAGAGGCTCTCCTTCGCCACGTGCTTCATTTCCGTCTTCTTGAACATCATCGAGAGGAAGTTCTCGGCGAAGTTGAGGTCGTTTTCGGGGTAGACGTACGGGAGCCCCATGTTGTGACGGTAGGAGAAGGCGGCCAGGGTCGGCACCTTGGCGATCAGCCGCACCGCCGCCATGTAGCGCTCCTCGGGGTCTTCGATCTTCTTCGCGGCCGGGTAGAAGGTGGAGAGCGCGCCCACGCCCGAGAGCAGCATCCCCATCGGGTGGGCGTCGTAGCGGAAGCCCTCGAAGAAGTGCTTGAGATCCTCGTGGACGAAGGTGTGGTGGGTGATGTCGTAAGTCCAGCGATCCAGCTGCGGCCCGGTCGGGAGCTCGCCGAAGATCAGCAGGTAGGCGACCTCGAGGAAGGTGGAGCGCTCGCATAGCTGCTCGATCGAGTAGCCGCGGTGTTCGAGCACTCCGGCCTCGCCGTCGATGTAGGTGATCGTCGATCGGCAGGCGGCCGTGTTGGTGAAGGCCGGGTCGAAGGCCATCATCCCGAATTCGTCGGGGTAGACCTTGATCTGCCGCAGGTCCATCGCCCGCACGGTGCCATCCTCGATCGGCAGCTCGTAGGTCGTGCCGGTGCGGTTGTCGGTGACCGTGAGGGTCTCTTTGCCGGTGGCGGCGGCCCCGTCGGCGGCTGCGTCTCTTGTCTGCTGCTCGGTGGCCATCACCCCTCCTCGAGCCGTTTCAACTGGAGCGGCCAGTATCGCAGCTCGGGCTTTCCCGCCTGTTGCGTTCCGGAGAACTGAATGGCGCTACTCGGCCGCCGCCGGCAGCGGCTCGAAGCGGGTCATCGCGTGCAGCTCGGAGAAGCGCTCGTCGATCTCCTCGCGGGTCAGGCCGGCGACGCGCTCGGTGCCGAACCGCTCGACGTTGAAGGAGGCCAGCACCGTGCCGTAGCCCATCGCCCGCCGCAGCGTCCCCTCGTCGAGCTCGCCCTCGTGGCTGTCGAGATAGCCGAGGAAGCCGCCGGCGAAGCTGTCGCCGGCGCCGGTCGGGTCGCGCACGTCCTCGAGCGGGATGCCGGGCAGGGCGAAGAAGCTGTCGGCGGTGAAGAGCGCCGCGCCGTACTCGCCCTGCTTGGCGACGACCGCGCGTGGCCCGTGCTCCATCACGGCTCGGGCAGCGCGGGCGAGATTCGGTTCGCCGGTCAGCTGGCGGACCTCGGCGTCGTTGAGGACGACGCAGTCGACCTCGGCGATCGCCGCCAGCAGCGAGTCCTTCGCCGTGTCGATCCAGAGGTTCATCGAGTCCAGGCCGCAGAAGCGGGCCGAGCACTGCGCGCGCACCCGGCGCTGCAGGTCGGGCTGGATGTTGGCGAGGAAGAGCATGTCGGCCTCCCGCGAGGCGGCCGAGAGCTTCGGCTCGAACTCGCCGAAGACGCCGAGCTGGGTGTCCTCGGTGTGGGCGACGTTGAGGTCGTAGTCGTAGCGCCCGCGCCAGAAGAAGGACTGCCCGCCGGGCACCCGCTCGACGTCGTCGGTGAGCACGCCGCGGCCTTCCAGGACCTCGAACTCGGCCGCGCCGAAGTCGTCCCCGACCGGGCCGACCGGCCGCACCTCGGTGAAGAAGCTGGCGGCGAGAGAGAAGTGCACAGCGGCCCCTCCGAGCATGCGGTCGCGCTCGCCGAAGGGAGTCTTGACCGAGTCGAATGCGATTGAGCCGACGACTGTGAGGGACATTCGGCGGCGGAGGTTAGCGGCGCGCGGGTCCTGTCACGGGGGAGGGGGGCGCTGCGGGCGGGCCACGGTCCGTCCTCGACCCCCCTCCCCCATGCCACCCGCGCGAGCTGCGGTGGCGGCTGACGAATATGCTCGGCGCCGTGAAGGCGGTTCGGATAGAAGAGTTCGGGGGGCCGGAGAAGCTTCGGCTCGTCGACGTTGAAGATCCTGAAGCTGGGGATGGGATGGTCGTTGTCGAGGTTGCGCGGAGCGGGATCAACTTTGCGGATACCCATGCGACCCGCAACGACTACCTGGCTGAGCAATCGCTGCCGCTGATTCCGGGGGCCGAGGTCAGTGGGCGGACGGCCGACGGCCGGCGGGTGGCGGCGCTGCTGGGCAGCGGCGGCTACGCGGAGAAGGTGGCCGTGCCCGAGGCGCTGCTGATTCCCGTGCCCGACGAGGTCGACGACGACCAGGCGGCGGCAATGCTGCTGCAGGGACTTACCGCGGTTGCGCTGGTGAAGCGCTGCGCTCGGGTCGAGCCGGGGGAGACTCTGGTGGTCGAGGCCGCGGCCGGGGGCACCGGCAGCCTCGCCGTGCAGCTCGGCAAGCGAGCCGGGGCGAAGGTGATCGGCCTCGCCTCCAGCGATGAGAAGCGGGCGCTGGTCGAGCGGCTCGGCGCCGATGCCACGGTCGACTCGCGCTCGGAGGACCTCGGCGCGGCGATCCGCGAGGCCAACGGCGGCGAGCGGGTCGACGCGGTCCTGCACATGAGCGGCGGCGACGCCTTCGACGCCGAGCTCGGCATCCTCGCCCCGATGGGGCGGATGGTCGTCTTCGGGATCGCTTCGCGAGAACAGCGCGAGGTCTCCACCGCGGCGCTGCTGCGCGGGTCCAAGTCGGTTATCGGCTTCTGGCTCGTCCACCTCCTGGCTCGCCGCGAGCTGGTCGCGCCGATGATCGGCGAGCTGCTCGGCGCGGTCGCCGATGGCGAGCTCGAGGTCACGGTCGGCGACGTCTACCCGCTCTCGGAGGCCGCCCGCGCCCACGAAGACCTGATCGCGCGCCGCACCTCCGGCAAGCTCCTCCTGGACCCGAGCCGATGAGCCGCGCATCCGACATTCACCCACCTCTGGGTGGGTCAAAGTCGGAAAGGCGTCGCCGATGACCGCCTTCAAAGAGCTCGGCCTCTCGCCGCAGATCCAGCAGGCCATCGACGAGCTCGGCTTCGAGGACCCGACGCCGATCCAGGAGGAGGCGATCCCGGAGCTGCTTGCGGGCCACGATGTGATCGGCCAGGCGCAGACCGGCACCGGCAAGACCGCCGCCTTCGGGCTGCCGCTGCTGCAGTACGTCGACCCGGGCGTCGACGAGGTGCAGGCGGTCGTGCTGACGCCGACGCGCGAGCTCTGCATCCAGGTGACGCAGGCGCTGCGCGCCTACGCCGAGCACCTCGACGTCGAGATCGTCGCCGTCTTCGGCGGCGCCCCGATCAAATCCCAGCAGTCCCAGCTGCGCTCCGGCGCCCACGTCGTCGTGGCGACCGTGGGGCGGATGATGGACCTGATGGGCCGCCGCTCGCTGGTCCTCACGGCGGCCCGCTACGTCGTCCTCGACGAGGCCGACGAGATGCTCGACCTCGGCTTCATCGAGGACGTCGAGAAGATCCTGCGGATGTGCCCGAGCGGGCGTCAGACGGCGCTCTTCTCGGCGACGATGCCGCCGCCGATCAAGCGGCTCGCCGAGAGCTACATGTACGACCCGACGACGATCCGGATCACGCCGAAGACGCTGACCGTCGACGCGATCGCCCAGGCCTACGTCGAGGTCGGCGCCAAAGAGAAGGCGGCGCGGCTGGTCGAGCTGCTGCGGGCGGAGGAGCCAGAGCAGGCGATCATCTTCTGCCGCACCAAGATCGGCGCCTCGCGGCTGGAGAAGACCCTGAAGGACAAGGGGCTCGACGTGAAGGCCCTGCACGGCGATATGAGCCAGGGCTCGCGCGACGGCGTGATGATCGCCTTCAAGGACCACCGGGTGCGGCTGCTGGTCGCCACGGACATCGCCGCCCGTGGGCTCGATATCGAGCACGTGACCCATGTGATCAACTTCGATGTCCCGGCTTCCTCAGAGGTCTACGTCCACCGGATCGGCCGCACGGGCCGGGTCGGGCGGACCGGCCGCGCGATCACCTTCGTCACCCCCGCCCAGCGAGAGGAGATCGGCCGCATCGAGCGCGACGTGAAGACGACGATCGGCGAGTGGGAAACGCCGGAGGAGCGACTCGAGCACGCGCCCCGCCCGCGCCGCCGCGAGCGCGGCGAGGTCAAGCCGGCCGCTTCCCCGCAGCCCGAGGAAAAGGGAGCCGACAAGCCGAGCGCCGACGATCGTGGGAAGGAGGCGGGCGGTGCCGTCAAGCTCTTCGTCAACCGCGGCGAGCGCAGCGGCCTCACCGAGGACGACCTCCGCTGGGCCCTCCGCGAGGGCGCCGTCCTCTCCGACGAGGAGATCCACGACGTCAGCGTCCTGCACCGCTTCTCCTTCGTCCGCGTTTCTCCCGAGAAGGCCGAGCGCACCGTGGAGTTCCTCGACGGGACGAAGCTCAAAGGCAAAGAGATCCGGCTGGAGATAGCCCGGAATTAGGTAGCCGCTACGTCTGCGTCAGCTCGGCGATGCGGACGAAGAGGGCCTCGAAGTCGATCGGCTTGGTCACGTAGCCGCTGACCTCGACGTCGTTCGCGGCACCCGCGTCCATCTGGTCTTGGTGGGCGCTGACTATGAGGACCGGGGTATCGACTCCGTCGGCGCGCAGCTCTCGCAGGGCGTCGATGCCTGATTTTCGCGGCATCATCGCGTCGAGCAGGAGGATGTCCGGGGCGGGGTCGGCGGCCCGCAGCGCTTCGATCACCTCGACGCCGTCGGCAGCTGTCAGGACCTCGTAGCCCTCCATCTCCAGTCGTGTTCGAAGCAGCAGCAGGATCGTCTCGGAGTCATCAGCGATCAGGACCCGGGTCATAGAGATTCCTCCTGCTGACGGGACGAAATCAGTCCCATAGAGGCGGATTTCGCCCCGTCGGCGGTGGAATCAGGGAGTGCCGGTAGGCGGACGCGGAAGGTGGAGCCCTGACCCGCGACCGACTCGGCCTCGATCGTGCCGCCGTGCAGCTCGACCAGCGACTTGGAGATCGCCAGGCCGAGGCCGGTGCCGCCGACGTGTTGGGTCAGGCCGGCGTCGCCCCGCGTGAAGCGATCGAATATGTGCTCGAGCTGGTCCTCTGCCATGCCGGGGCCGTCGTCGCGGACGGCCATCTCCACCTCGCCGTCCCGGCGGGTGGCCGTCACCTCGATCGACGCGCGGTCGGGACTGTACTCGTGGGCGTTGGTGATCAGGTTCACCAGCACCTGACGGATCCGGTCGCGGTCGACGCTGACCTGGGGTAGGCCGGGGTCGATCCGCTGGCCCAGGGACTGCTCCCGCGCTTCGGTCTGGCTGCGCATCGTACGCACCGCGTCTTCGACCAGCGAGGCGACGTCGGTGGGCGACGGCTTGATCGTCAGGCGCCCCGCGTCGCTGCGTGCCAGGTCGAGCAGGTCGTTGAGCAGTCGCACCAGGTGGCGGGTGTTGTCGAGGATGATCTCGACCGTGTCGGCCTGCGCGGGGCTGAGCTTGTCGCGCTCCAGCATCAGCAGCTCGGCGAAGCCCTGCACCGAGGTGAGGGGGCTGCGCAGCTCGTGCGAGGCGGTGAGCACGAACTCGTCCTTCATCGTTTCCAGCTGGTCGCGCTCGCCGGCCCGCCGCTGCAGCTCCGCGGCCATCTCGTTGAAGGCTTCGCCGAGTGCGGCCGTCTCCGACAGCCCGCCGACCTTGACCCGTGCCTCCAGGTCGCCACCGGCGAGCCGCCCCGAGGCGTCCACCAGCTCCTCCAGCGGGCGTCGCATCGAGGCGATCAGGCCGGCGAAGAGCAGCGCCGCCCCGGTCAGGCCGGCGATCAGGCCGGCACCGACCAGCAGCGCCGTGTCGCGGGTCTCGCCGTCGATGTCGTCGCGCAGCTGCTGGCGGGTTCGTTTCTGAGCGACGATCGTCGCCGCGGCCGGGCCCCGGGGCGCCCCTTCGGCCAGCCGGTTACGAGCGGCGATCTCCACCTGGTAAGAGCGCGCGGTGGCGTCCTCGAAGTCCTGGCGCTGCTGGAGGAAGCGGGCGACGCCGATCACCGCGAGGCCGGTGAGCACCGCGAATGCGATCGCGAAGCCGATCGTCAGCCGGTTGGCGACCGACGGGCTGAGGCGGAGTCGGCGTCGGGAATATGCTTGCGCGGCTATGGGCGACGAGGCTACAGGCACGGCCGACGGCACCGCCGAGGCCCCGCAGGGCATCGACAGGGCCGGTGTCGAAGCGTGGTTCGCCGAGCATGTCCCGGGCGTGCGGCCGCCGCTCTCCTTCGAGCGCATCTCGGGCGGCCACTCGAACCTGACCTACGGAGTGCGCGACACCGCGGCCGGGCGCTGGGCGCTGCGGCGGCCGCCGCTGGGCAAGCGGCTCGGCTCGGCCCACGACATGGCCCGCGAGCACAGGGTCGTCTCGGCCCTGGCGCCGAGCGCCGTGCCGGTGGCGCCGGTCGCCGGCCTCTGCGAGGACGAGAGCGTCAACGGCGCGCCCTTCTACGTGATGGAGTTCGTCGAGGGGCCGATCCTGCGCGGCCTGGCCGAGGCCAGCGCCTTCCCCGAGGAGGCCGACCGGCGGGCGATCGGCGAGCGCGTCGTCGACACGCTGGTCGAGATTCACGCCGCCGACCCCGACGCGGTCGGGCTCGGCGACCTGGGCCGCAAGGAGGACTACGTCGCCCGCCAGCTGCACCGCTGGCACGGCCAGTGGGAGAAGTCGAAGACGCGCGAGCTGGACGCGATCGACGCGGTTCACGAGCGGCTCGCGGCGCGGATACCCGAGCAGGGTCCGGCGACGATCGTCCACGGCGACTACCGGCTCGACAACATGATCCTGGCCCCGACCGGCGAGGTCGCCGCGGTGGTCGATTGGGAGCTCTGCACCCTCGGCGACCCGCTCGCCGACGTCGGCCTGCTGATGGTCTACTGGCCCGAGCCGGGCGACGAGCTGGTCGCCCTTGGCCAGCCGGCGAGCCTGGCGCCGGGCTTCCCCAGCCGCGAGGAGCTGAAGGCGCGCTACGCCGAGCGCTCCGGCCGCGACCTCTCCCAGCTCGACTTCTTCGTCGCCCTCGGCTACTGGAAGCTGGCGATCATCCTCGAGGGCGTCTACGCCCGCTACGCGGCCGGCCAGTACGGCAAGGTCGACCCCGGCATAGAAGAGTTCGCCCGCCTCGTCGAGCGCCTTGCGAACGCGGCCGACGAGGCCGAGCAGCGCGGTTGAGCGCAGCCGTCCAGGCCGCTTGACATCCTCGCCGCCGACCTGAAAGGGTCGCTTTTGCAATAGCCGGGGAGAGTTCCTCGACCGAGGCCTTCCCAAACGTCCCTCGACTCAAGGAGATCCCGTGAAGCAGATCCGCAAGCGGCTCACGTACGCAAACGTGATGTCGTCGATCGCCATCTTCCTCGTCATCGGCGGTGGCGCTGCGTTCGCCGCCGGCAAACTTGGCAAAAACACCGTCGGCAGCAAACAGCTGAAGAAAAATGCCGTGACGGAAACGAAAATCAAGGACGGTGTCGTCACGTCGGGCAAGATCGCCGACGGGGCGGTCATCACCGCCAAGCTCGCCGACGGATCCGTGGTGACGGGCAAGATCGTCAACGCCGCGGTCACGAGCGACAAGCTCGCCGACGGCTCGGTGGTGGCCATCAAGCTCGGCAACGGAGCCGTTACGACGGTGAAGCTGCTCGATGCGGCCGTTACCACCGCCAAGCTCGCCACCGACGCCGTGACGGCGCCGAAGATCGCGGCCGACTCGGTCGGCTCGTCCGAGATCGCTTCGGGCGTCGTGGGAGCCGATGAGCTCGACTTGGTGCACGAGCATTTCGGACCGATTACCCCAATCACCGATGTGACGGCTCATGACGGCGCCTACGCGATCGGTTCGGCGAAAGTGGAATGTGGCTTCGGCGAGGATCTGCTCAGCGTGTCCGTCGACTGGACCGCTGGGGGTGGCCACAACGAGCGGCACTTCGTAGGTGTCACGGAGATCGAACGCGGCACCGATCCCGATTCGGCGACCGTCGAGGTCAGCTACGACGGTGGCGCGTCGACCGCCGAATACCGGCCGGTGGCTACCTGCATCTTCTAGGCCCGGGCCACCCGGCTCAAAGAGGGCGGCCATTTCGGCCGCCCTCTTTGCTTGTCGGGCGACCAAGCGCGCCTGCCATCCTTAGAGCCTCCACACTCGCTCCCTAGCCACCAAGGAGGCCTCGTGAAGCGGATACGCAACCGGCTCACGTACGCCAACGTGACATCGACCCTCGCCCTGGTCCTCGTCCTCGGCGGCGCCACGGCGATCGCCGCGAAGGTGCCCAGGCACAGCGTCGGCCCTCGCCAGCTGAAGGCCAACGCCGTCACCACGCTGAAGATCAAGGCGAACGCGGTGACCAACCGCAAGATCAAGAAGAACGCGGTCACGACCGTGAAGATCAAGGATGGCTCGGTCGACGGGGCAAAGATCGCCGATGGGGCCGTGGGCTTCGGCAAGATCGCGACGGGCACGAACGTGATCGCGACGGCGAGCGGCGGCCCGACCGCGGCGGACAGCGCGACGACCGCGACGATTCCCCTCACCGGGACGACCAGCTTCACGCCCCAGGCCGGCGTGATCGACTTCCTCAGCGTCGAGGTGAGGGGGAGCGATCTCGCCGCGACCGGGGCCGAACCCTGCGCGCCTGAAGTCAGGCCCTATGTCAACGGGGATGCGTTCGAAATGGCCGAAGGCTTCCTCGTCGTCAGCGCCGGCGAACCGACGCCCGAGGACCCCAGCGGGCTGCGCCCGGTGGCCGGCGCCACCGCTCCGCTGGGGATGACGAGCCCTGGAGTCGCGCAGACCATCTCCCTCAAGCTCTTCGGCGACCCCAAATGCGCCGAAGGCTCGACCGTTTCGGCGGCGATCGCCGTTACCCGAGCCAAGTAGGGACCTCTTCGGCCGACCGGTGACGCGTCGCCGGTCGGCGGCAGGATTCGAAGCAGCCGTCGCGAAGGCAGGCCGAGCTCTATCCAGCCAAATACAAGGAGAGACCCTTGACCAAGCCTCGCAAGCGGCTCACGTACGCCAACGTGATGTCGTCGATCGCCGTCTTCCTCGTCCTCGGCGGCGCCAGCGCCGTCGCCGCGAAGAAGATCGGCAGCAACGAACTGAAGAGCAACTCGGTCACGACCGCCAAGCTCAAGAAGAACGCCGTGACCGCGGCGAAGATCAAGAAGAATGCGGTCACCACGGCCAAGCTCAAGAACGGCGCGGTGACGGGTGCCAAGGTCAACCTCTCGACCCTCGGCACGGTGCCGAACTCGGCGACCACCGACGAGGTCAGGTCGTCGCAGGGGACCGTCGCCAAGGACCAGCAGGCGACCGCCTTCGAATATGGCCCGTTCAAGATCGTCGTGAAATGCGTGGTCTACAACGTCAACGAACTGAGGGCTCGCGCCTACATCGAGTCGAGCACGAGCGGGTCGGTATTCACCAGCTGGGAAGACGGCAGCACCGATCTCGGTCCGGCCACGCCGGAGGCTCAACGGGAGCTGCAGTCCCCTTCCTGGGGCAGCAAAGAAGGCACCTACTTCTATGACTCGGCCAGCGACGTCGGTGTCAGCGCGACCGCCGCGAGCGGCCAGAGCTTCACTGCCTTCGTCGGCCTTGCCTCAGACGAGGCCAAAAACACCTGCTGGTACTGGTCGACCGCGACCGTCATCAGCTAGAGCGAAAGCTCCAATGCGCGAGAAAGGGCCGGGCAATTGCCCGGCCCTTCTCGTTTAGATCGCCCGCCGGGCGTGCTTCGGATCCAGTTCCCCCGTGGCCGCGGCCTCGGCGCGTTTTCCCCAGCGGTTGAGCTCGCGACGGGCGAGGACCATCTTGTGGACCTCGTCCGGGCCGTCGGCCAGGCGCAGCATGCGGCTGAAGCGCCAGAGCGCCGCGAGGGGGGTGTCGTCGGTCATGCCGAGGGAGCCGTGGACCTGGATCGCGCGGTCGAGCACGTTCATGACGATGTTGGCGGCGACGATCTTGATCGCCGAGATCGCCTGGCGAGCGGCGCGCTTGCCCTCGGTGTCCATCTTCCAGGCGGCGTAGAGGGTGAGCAGGCGGGCCTGGTCGATCTCCATCCGCGAGGCGGCGATCGCCTCCTGGACGAACTGCTTCTCGGCCAGCGGGCCGCCGAAGGCCTGACGCTCGTTGGCGCGGTGGCACATCATCTCCAGCGCCCGCTCCGCTGTGCCGATCGCTCGCATGCAATGGTGGATGCGGCCGGGGCCGAGGCGGTCCTGGGCGACGACGAAGCCCATGCCCTGACCGCCGAGCAGGTTGGAGGCGGGGACGCGGCATTCTTCGTAGCGGATCTCGCAGTGGCCGGGCCCGGCGGCGTGGCCCATCACCGAGATCGGGCGGACGAGGTTGAAGCCGGGCGCGTCGGTCGGCACGCAGATCATCGAGGCACGCGCGTAGGGGTTGGCCTCGGGGTCGGTGACGACCATCGCGATCGCCAGGTCGGCGCCGACCGCGCCCGAGGTGAACCACTTGTGGCCGTCTATGACCCACTCGTCGCCGTCGAGCACGGCGCGCGCCTGCAGCAGGGTCGGGTCCGAGCCGGACACCTCGGGCTCGGTCATCGAGAAGCAGGAGCGGATCCGTCCCTCCAGCAGCGGCTCCAGCCAGCGCTCCTTCTGCTCGTCGGTCCCGTGCTCGGCGAGGATCTCCATGTTGCCGGTGTCCGGCGCGGAGCAGTTGAAGGCCATCGGCGCCGCCGCCGGGCTGCGCCCCATCTCCTCGCAGAGCAGCCCGTACTCCCAGTTCGTCAGCCCGGGGCCGAAGCGCTCGTCGGGCATGAAGAGGTTCCAGAGCCCATCCTTCTTCGCCCGCTCGCGGACCTCGACCAGGATCTTCGGGTAGGGGGTCCCCGGTTTCACCTCGGCGTCGAGCGCTTCCATGATCTCCCGCTCCTGCGGGTAGACGTGCTCGTCCATGAAGTCGAGGATGCGCTCGCGCAGCGTCTCGACCTGGGGGCTCGGCGTGAAGTCCATCGACTGGGTCCTCTCCTCGGGGCTGGGTGGGGGAACGCTAGCGGCAGCTCGTGCCTGGCGCGTTACTCGGACATATTGCGACTAACGCGCCAAGGCGTACCGGGCGAAGAGCTCGCCGTCGTGCTCGAGCAGCCAGGCCAGCTCCAGCTCGGTCGCCCGTGGCAAGGGCACGCCCTCGAGGATGCGGGGGGCCTCGAGCCCCCCGGTCATCCGCGGCGCCGTGGTGAGGAAGAGCTCGTCGACCAGGCCGCCCGCCCAGAGCTGACTGTGCAGATGGGGGCCGCCCTCGCTCAGCAAGGCGCGGACGCCGTGCTCTGCGCGCAGGTGGTGCAAGGCCGCCGCGAGGTCGACCTGGCCTTCATGGCGGACGATCCGCAGGCTCGTCGCCGTCTCCGGCGGCTCCGCTTCCGAGGTGGTGAAGATCAGGACGCGTCCCCCTCCGTTGACGAAGAGGGGCGCATCCCAAGGGAGATCGAGGCGGCCGCTGATAATCACCATCAACGGGTCCCGCGCGAGACCGAGACGCTCACGGCGCTCGCGCTGGCCCTGACGTGCGATCGCCCTGCCATAGCGCTCCACTCGCATCGTCCCTGCCCCAACCATCAGCGCGTCGAAGCGAGTGCGCAGGCGGACGAGCATCTCCGTGTCGAGGTCGGAGCCGACTGGCCCCGACCGCCCACCGATCGTCGCCCTCCCGTCGACCGTCACCACGAAGTTCGTCGCCACGAACGGGCGCCCCTCGAATGGCCGCTCCCAGGGGCGGTAGGAGTCGAGCTGCTCCTCGACCGTGGTCTCGCCGGGGTCCGGGATCAGGCGCCGCACTGTTTGCGGAGCCTAGTCCTCCTCAGGAGTAGTCGTGCCAGCCGGCGAACTCGCGGCCGGCGAAGCGCTGCAGCTCGGCGACATCGGTGCCGAAGCGGCCGCGGATCGTCTCGAAGAGGTCGTCGGGGAGCGTCGGCTTCGGAGCGGGGGGCTTCTCGGGGTCGTGGACGACCTTCTCGACGATCCAGCGCATCGACTCGGGCAGGCGGTCGAAGTTGCGGTCGAAGGAGCGGAAGCCCGGCAGCTTGATCAGCTTCTCCATGAACTGGTATTTGTCGCCCTGCTTGGCGCTCGACTTCTCCCACTCGCGGTCGAACTGCTCGGAGACGAAGCTCTCGTCGACGCCGGCGAAGGCGAACGCCTTGCGCATCGTCTCCTCGCGTTCGGCTTGCAGCTCCTCCTGGGCGATGATCTCGATCTGCTCACGGTCGAAGAGCTCCAGGTAGGGCTGCAGCTGCAGCCAGTACTTGGAGCGGTTCATATAGGAGGAGTCGGGGCTGGAGAGAACCTCGACGAGGTCGCCGGTCTCATAGCCCGCACCGGTCGCGTGCACCCAGTGCGAGAGGATGCGCTTGATCGGGTCGCGCACCATGTAGAGCAGGCGCGCGTCGGGACAATGCTCCTTGATCCGCGCCGGGACGCCCTCGAAGCGGGGCAGGTTCGTGTAGTGCGGGGAGGACTCGCCCCGCACCTCGAAGCGGTCGTCGAAGCGGCTCGCGTACCAATCGAGGCCGAGGTCCCAGTTCAGCTCGGCGGCGAAGAAGTTGAGCT
The DNA here is from genome assembly GCA_036376915.1 of Solirubrobacterales bacterium. Taxonomy (GTDB): domain Bacteria; phylum Actinomycetota; class Thermoleophilia; order Solirubrobacterales; family 70-9; genus VRUE01. The sequence continues at coordinate 36,619 of DASUZK010000102.1, read as the reverse complement.
CCTTCGGCTTCGACATCTGGATTTCGGGGTGCAGGCCGAGGTAGTGGTGGATGCTCGTCGTCCCGCACTTCAGCCCGCCGATGATGATCAGGTTGGGCAGATCGGCGTGACGCTTGCGGCGGCGGCGAAAGCGGCTCTTGCGGTCGGCCGTGTAGCGCTCGCGCGCTCGCGCGCACATCGCTTCGTCGGCGGGGTCGCGGGGAGCCTGCTGCGCCGGGATCTGCTGATCGATCTCTGACACGAGCGGGCTAGTGTAACTGCGGTGCCCCACGCCGATCTCGCATCCAGCTTCAACTCCTTCTTCAACGCCGCCTCGGCGTTCTTCCGGCATCTCTCGGAGATCGACTGGACCCCGTTCGCGGTCGCGCTCGGCTTTCTGCTTGCGATGCAGCTCTGCCGCGCCTGGGCATGGAGAAACGTCCTGCGCGCCGCCTATCCGGGCGAGCGGATCTCCTTCACGCTCCTGAGCGCCGCCTACCTCGCCGGAGCGGGGATCAACGCGATCGTCCCCGCCCACGCCGGCGACGTCACCAAAGTCTTCCTGGTCAAGCGCCAGATTCCGCACTCCTCCTATCCCGCGGTCACCTCCTCCTTCCTCGTCCAGGCCGTCTTCGACACCACGGTCGGGGTGCTGGTGCTCCTCTACGCGATCACCCAGGGCCTGCTGCCGCCGCTGCCCCGGATCCCGAGCCTGCCCGCCTTCGAGATCTCCTTCTGGGCGGACCACCCGAAGACTCTCCTGATCGTCACCGGGGCGCTGCTCCTGGCGATCGCGATTGGGATCTACTACCTCGCCCACCATGTGCGGCGCTTCTGGGACCGGGTCAAACAGGGGCTCGTGATCCTGCGCCAGCCGCGCCGCTACCTGCGCGAGGTCGCCGCCTGGCAGAGCCTTGGCTGGCTCTGTCGCTTCGCCGCCTTCTGGTTCTTCCTCGAGGCGTTCAACATCGGCGGCTCGGTCGGCAACGTGATGCTGGTGATGAGCGTGCAGGCGATCGCCAACGTCGTCCCCTTCACGCCCGGCGGTGCCGGTGCCCAGCAGGCGCTGCTGGTGGCGACCCTGCACGGGCCGTCCCGCGCCGCCGTCCTCTCCTACTCGGTCGGCACCCAGATCGCGATGGCCGCCTGGTCGGTCGTGCTCGGCTTCGCGGCGATCCTGCTGGTGTTCAGGACCACCGACTGGCGGGGGCTGATCAAGCAGGCCCAGGACGAGGCGGCCTCAGACGCCGCCATGCTGAGTCCTCAGTCGCCCGAATAGCGCTTCAGAGGCGTTCCGGAATCAGGGCGAACCCGTATTCGCCGGCCGCCGACCGCAGCTCGAGGTCCCAGCAGGCGAAGGTCACATTTCCCGCCTTGGCGAAATCCAGTGCGGTGGCAAGGTGGAGGCTGTCGTATGCACGAAGCCCGTGTTTGATCGCGGCACGGGACGCATCTCGTATGGCTTCGTCCGTCACCGAGAGGATGAAGAACTCGCGCCAGTAGGCATCGAGTTCGGCAAGCCCCTCCTCGAATTCGGGAGAAGAGATCCGGTCGCCTTTTCTCATCCTCGCCAAGGCGGCCGTTGCCTCGAGGTAGGCGGCGGCGCTTGTCGCTGTCCTGCTGGCCTTGCCATAGGCCTCGTGCGCCAGCTCACTCTCAGGCTCCTCGATGAGCAGCTTGACCAGAGCGCTCGTATCTAGGTAGAGACTCAGCGACGCCCTTCGGATACGTACTCGGCGGCCGTCGGGCCTGGTCCGCGAAGCTTGATCGGCTTGGGCAAGTGCCGGGAGCGACTTTCGGGCGGCCGTACCGTTCCTTCGGCGATCATGGTGGCCAAGCCTGGGGGCACATCCCCTGAGACCAGTGTTGCCACCGGCTTGCCCCGCCGGGTGACCGTGATCGTTTCGCCGGCCTCGACTTGCTCGATGATCCGACTGACGTTGTTCTTCAGCTCTCGTATGCCGACCGTTCTGCCCATGTAGCCACATTCTAGCGTCAAAGGGCCACATTGCAATCAGCTCGACCAGCCGGGGTAGAAGCCGTGGACCCGCCATTGCCAGGGTGGGCTCTCGGAGGCTGGGAACTCGTAGTGGTTGCGGCCGGGGAGGGTCTCCAGCGGGACCAGGGCGGGGTTGTCTCCGAGCAGGACCTGGACGCCGGCGGCCGCGTCGACCTGGGCCTGGCCGGCGCGTCGGACGACGCCTTCCCAGCCGAGACCGGGGCGGAAGAGCCAGTAGGTCAGCTCGACCCAGCCGAGCGTGCGCCGCCGGTCGACAACCTGGGTGAAGGCGGTGGTACGGCGTCCGGAGGCGGTCAGGTGCGGCCCCTCGGCGACGGCGCAGCTTTCTCGGCGGCAGCGGCGGAAGTCGACCGGGACCAGCGGCAGGCCGGAAGGCCCCGGCTTTGCGACCGGCTCCGGCGCCAATGCCCGAGCCAGGCGCGCGAGGGGCCAGCCGTAGGCGGGGACCAGCGGATGGTGGCGACAGGCGTCGGGGAGGCGGGGCCCGCAGGCGATCCGCCTCCCTATCGTGCCGGCGAGCTCACGGCCGGCGTCGACCTCGCCGCTCGCGACGACCGCGGCGATGGCGAGGAGCAGGAGGAGCGCGACGAGCGCCACCAGGCCGGCCTGCTCGACGCTCGCCGATCCTCTCTCCGCTTTCCGTCCGCCGCAGTGCACGGCGCCGAGGCTAGGGCGGGCGAACGCGCATGTGGCGCGCGCAGCGTCACGGGACCGTGTCGCCTCTGGGTCTCTGCTTTCATGTGACGGGTGGAGGGCAGCCCCTTCAATCTCTTCGGCGACCCGGACGAGTTTCGCGCCCGCATGGAGGAGCTCTCCGAGCAGATGCAGTCCTCCCAGCGCGTCGCCTGGGCCGACAACGCGATCAAGCTCGCGGTCGAGATGACGGTCGCCTCGATCGGCCGCCTCGATCTCTCCGGCAGCCCCGACGAGCAGGCGATGCAGGTTCGCGATGCGATTCGCGTCCTTTTCCCCGAGTCGGTGACTCTGGTTCGCGAGGCGCGTGAGGGATTGTCTTAAGGGCGGCGGGGGCGGGGAGCCCCTCGGCCGTCCAATCGCCGGTCTAATGAGACCGGCGATTTGAGTATCCGCCCGTCCGAGGGGCTCCCCGCCCCCGCCTCTAGAGCAGCTCTACGCGCAAGGTTGTGACTGAGCCACGACTCGTGGCGGCCGCGAGCAGCTCAATTGGTACGGCGGCGAGCAGGGCGGGGATGGCTACCACGAGAGTGATCAGGGCGTCTAGGCGGCGCTGCCAGGGGCGTTCGGCGTGTACTGCTTCGGCATGGCCGAGGCGGGCTATGGCGAGGTTGCGGCCGAAGGTGAAGCCGTTGAGGACCGTTTGCCACATCGTCGCGATGCCGGACCCGGGAGACCAGCGGGCGCCGGAGACGACCTGGTCGCGGCTGGCGACGAGCCTGCGCACCGACTCCGGCGTGAACAGATAGCGACTGCTGGGCTCCAGGCCGGCCCAGCCGGCGCCGCCGATCCAGGCCGAGAAGCCGGCCCGGTTGGCGATCCGGATCGTCTCCCCGTCGCGCACCCGGTCCAGCGCCTCCAGCGCCTCCTCGGCTCCCCCGGCGGCGCCGACCGCGCCGAGGCCGCAGCTCTCACAGCGGCTCACCGGACCCGCCAGGCCGGGCCGCGCGTCGATCCAGCCGAAGAGCGGCTCGCCGCAGGCGGGGCAGGGGGGGTTCTCGGGCCCGGCGCCCGCCTCGAGGGGCACCACGGGGGTGCGTCGGCGCCCGTCTACCGTCGCTCGCTCTGCACTCATGCCGGTAGCGTACGGCGCAGTGCAATTGAGCGAGATCAGGACCGCCGGCGTCGTCACCGCTGATGGTCCGCCACCGGGTGCGTCGCCTTTCGGCTGTCGATACGGATAGGCTCGCCGGCATCGTCAGGCTCGACGACATCGCCGAGGGCGCCCTGCCGCAGCTCTACTTCCACGAGCGCGGCTGAGTGGACGTGCAGCCGAGCCGGGAGGCCGTTCTGGAGCGCGAGCGGCGCTGGGCGATGCCCGTAGCCCTGGCGACCTTCGCCGCGCTTGCGATGCTGATCGTGTCCACGATCGTGGTCAGCTCGGTCAGCGGCGACGGCGAAGCCGAGATCCTGCGCGCCGCCGACGCGCATCGCTCCGACATCGTCTTCTCCAGCATCCTCCAGGCGATTGGGCTCACCCTGCTCGTGCTCCCCCTGGTGTTCCTGTTTCGCGCCGACCAAGCCCGCAGCGAGCGGGTGCGCCCGCAGCTGATCGGCCTTGTCGTCGCCGCGCCGCTCTTTCTCGCCGGGGGAGCGCTGTGCAACGCGATCGCGACCAACGAGGCGGCCGGGGACTTCGTTGAGGGCAAGGCGAGCGCCGACCTCAGCGCCAAGGAAGCGACCCGGGAATGCGTTTCGGACCGCGGTGACGACAAGGCCCAGTTCCGCGAAGACTTCGGCAGCGGCCGCGCCGCCGTCGGCGAGTGCGCGTCCGAAAAGGTCGAAGACGACGCCGCCACCAACGCGGTCGCGGATGCCGGCGTTCGTGGCCTCGCCACCGGCCTCAGCCTCGGCGGCCGGCTCGGCCTCGCCTTCGCTCTCGCATACGGCTGCCTATGGGCGATGCGAACCGGCCTGCTGACCCGCTTCTGGGGCTCGCTCGGGATGGCGCTCGGCATCGCCGCCCTGTTGCTGCTGATCCAGTTCACCCTGCTCTGGTTCCTCTACTTCGCCCTCCTGGCCGCCGGCTGGGTACCGGGAGGCCGGCCCCCGGCCTGGGCGGCCGGCGAAGCGATCCCCTGGCCGACACCAGGGGAGAAAGCCGCCGACGAGCTCTCCCGAGCTGAAGACGAAGATGATCCGCCGTCTTCAGCCGCGGACCTGGGAGCGCCGCCCAAAAGCTAAGCGGAACCCCTACTGGGACTGACCGGTTGCGGCTCGCTTCCGATGGGTCCGGATCTCGCTCAGGATTCGCTCCAGGCGGGGCTCCTGGGAGGTGTCGACGAATTCCATCGCACCGGCGACCCCGGGATGGACCGCGGCGATCCGCTCGTGCATCGCCTGGGCCACCGCGCGGTAAGTCGGGTGTCCCTCACGGCCGGAGCGCAGCTCGATCAGGTGCATCGCCTCGCGCGCGTTGAGGTCGAGCGTGTAGCGGATCCGGTAGGCAAGGCTGAGCGCGTAGGGCGCCTGCTCGGACATGCCAGCGACGACCAGCCGCTCGTACTCGCTTCGCGAGATCTCCAGCGCCCGCTCGAACTCGTCCCCGGCCCCAGCTTCGCGCACCTCCTCGGGTACTCCGGCACCCAGGTCCGGGCCCAGCCGCTGCCACTGGCAGGTCAGCATGCGGTGGCGCTGCAGGTCGCGGAAGGCGCCGTAGTCGGAGACGATCTCGAAGCGGTAGCGCAGCGCCTCGAAGCCGCGGCCGGGGCGGTGGCGGCGGTTGCGGCGCTCGCCTACCATCGCGCCGAGCAGCTCGGCCCGCTCGTCGCTGTCGAGTACGTCGATGCGGGCGAGGATCTCGGTCTCGGGCACCGCGGCCGACTCGAAGAGGCAGGAGGCGAGCAGGTTCTCTTCGCTGCCGTCGACGTGGACCAGCTCGACCGAGGGCGTCGGCTCGTCGCCGCCGCGCCGGTCGAGGCCCAGTCGCGAGACCCACTGCTCGGTGTGCTCCCGGCGCTGCCGCAGGTAGCCGATCCACTCGCCGCCGCGGTCGGGCCGCTCGACCCTGGAGACGAAGCTCGGCATCACCTGCTTCAGCTCCTCCAGGATCATGCCGCCGTACTCGCGCGCCTCGGGCAGGGGCGAGGCCATCAATCTCAGGATCAGCTGCTCGTAGGCCTGGCCGGAGGCGTAGATGCCGACATGGCTGAGCGTCGCCGCGGGGAGCAGGCCGCGCAGGAGGTCGAGTGCCTTGGCTTTGATCGAGCGCCGCCAGGGGCCCTCCGGTTCGCCATCCCCGCGCGGCCAGCGCTCGGCCGCCCACTCCTCGACCCGCGCCAGCGAGCGCGAGTAGATCGCGAAGAGCTCGTCCATCGCGGTGACGAACTCGGGCCCGAGGTCATCGCCGCGGTAGTAGCGATAGCCGCCACCGGGCAGGGGCACGTCGTAAGGGATGTAGCGGGTCGATTGCTCCAGGTAAGCGGCGAGGCGGCCCCGTTGCAGCTGCTTGGTGAGGATGTTGGAGACGAACTCGCAGGCGACGTGTGCGCCGCCGACCTGGGCGATCGAGTCGTCGCCGTAGCCGACGAAGACGCGCTCGTAGAGGCCCGCCGCGCGCTCGCCCTCGGCCCCGTCGAAGGGCCTCGTGCCGTCCGCCGCATCCTCCGCGAACTCCTCCAGGTAGAGCCGGCGCACCGTCCCCGAATATCGCGAATAGCGGGCAAAAAGAGCGCCCTTCACGGTCTCCGGCAGGTTGACCAGCGCGAACACGGGCCGATCCAGGTTGGTGAAGCGAGGGGCGAGCAGCGCCCGCTCCTCAACGGTGAAGTCCTCGACCGGGTAGCGCACCGGCGCATCGTAGTCCCCGCCCCGGCCGGGAGATTCGTCCGCGAGTCCGCGAAAACCCGTGTTATAGACGGGTTGACGCGGACTCGGCGCTCGGAGCGGGCGGCTGCGACATCAGCTCGACCCGGTGCCTGCCGGGTGCGATCGCCTCGGCCCGCTGGGAGGCCCAGCGTTCACGCTTGTCGGCGACCTCGAAGCCGCTGTCCCGAAGGCGCTCCAGCGTCCGCTCGAAATCAGGCACGACTATCGCGATGTGGCCGGCTCCTGGCATTGGCGACTCGGTGTGCGCCAGGTGTATCTGCGTGCCCTCGCGCTCGAACCAGGTGAACTCGGCGGCGAGGTCCGCCGGCGGGACGATCTTGGTGAAGCCGACCATGACCCAGAACTCGGCCGCGCGGCCGAGCTCGGCGGGCGCTACCTCGAGCGTCGCATGGTGGAGCATCAGGCGTCGCGCACTTGCGGTGCCAGCACGTCCTCGCGGCTGTAGTGCCCAGCGGAGTCGAACCAGCGCTTGGCATGGAGACCGACGCGCAGGTCGCAGTCGGCGGCGACGATCCCCTCCTCGCCGTAGAGGGGGCCGGCGATCACCTTTCCCGCGGTCGGCTCGACGATCGCCGCACCGCCGTTGCCGAAGACGTCCTTGCCCTGCGGCAGCGGTGCCGGAAAGTCGTCCGGGAAGGCTGCCGCAGGGATGTACTGCGGCGCCGACACGACGAAAGCACCGGACTCGATCGCTATGTGGCGCATGCTCGCCAGCCACCCGTCGCTGTCGTCGGCGGTGGGGGCGAGCCAGATCTGCGGCCCGCTCTGGTAGACGGCGTAGCGGGCGAGCGGCATCCGGTTCTCCCAGCAGATCAGCCCGCCGATCCGTCCCAACGGCGTTTGCGCAACCTCGAGGTCGTCACCGGCGCCCACTCCGTGGAAGAGACGCTCGTGCTGGGTGGGCATCAGCTTTCGGTGTCGCCAGATCACGCCCTCGGGGCCGATCAGCACGACCGTGTTGTAGAGGGACCCCGGGCGCTGCAGCTCGCGCTCGTTGACGCCGATCGCGCAATGCACGTCCTTCGCGGCGCACACCGAGGCCAGGCGATCGACGAGCGGGCCGGGAATCTCGACCGAGTTCGCCCAGAGCCGCTCCCAGAACTCGTCCCAGCCGGAGAACGAGGCAGCATCCTTCGCCCAGGCGCCGGAGGGATAGAGAGGCACGAAGGCCTCGGGGAAGACGGCCAGCTGGGCCCCCTCCGCGGCAGCCTGCTCCAGCAGGCCGACCGCCTTCTCGATCGTCGCCTCGGCGTCGAGAATTACCGGTGTGGCCTGGATCGCCGCGACTCGCACGGTCGGGAACTCGGTCATGGAAGCAGCATAGGCGCAACCTCCCGGCTGACTTCGTCTTTTCTTCGCCGTATAGGCGACTAAATGCGAAGCCAGCGAGGGGCGCCACGGGTTCTAGAGCAGCAGGGAGACCAGCGCGGCGCCGACGACTATCGCGGTCGACCAGGTGACGGCCTCGGCGGTGATCTCCATGTCGAGCCCGTAGGCGTGGGCGATGACCAGTGAGTTGAGTCCCGACGGCATCGCCGAGAGCAGGCGATAGGCGGCGGGGAGGTCGATCAGCGGCGCCGCGAGCAGCATCAGCAGGGCCGGGACGACGGCGAGGCGGGTGCCGATCGCCAGCGCCACGGGACGGGTCATCGGCGGCGGCATCGGCAGCTCGCCGTGCTCCGCGTTCTCGGCCAGTGTGGCGCCGACGGCGAAGAAGCCGATCGGGAGGATCGCCACGATCAGGATCTGAGAGGCGTCGACGAGGACGTCGGGCGCCAGCGCCTCGGGTGCGAGCAGGCCGAGGATCGCCGCGTAGAGCGGTGGGTTGCGGGTGAAGAAGGCGCCCACCCGCTGCCGCGGGGTTTCGCCGGCCTTGGTGCCGAAGGCGGCGCCGACGGCGAAGGCGCCGAGCAGCAGGCAGGGGCCGGTGACGAGGACGTCATAGAGCACCGCGGTGGGCAGCTCCTCGCGGCCGAGCAGCGCCACGGTCAGCGGGTAGCCGAGGTAGCCGGTGTTGACGCTGAGCACGCAGCAGACGACGGCGCCTACCTGGAAGCGGGCCAGCTTCAGCACCCGGCTCGCCACCCACCAGGCGAGCAGGGCGCCGAGCGAGGAGGCGACGATCCCCAGCACCAGCCCGATCCCGTGGCTGGGGTCGATCGAGCTGGCGGCGATGTTGAAGAAGATCACCGGTGGCAGGAAGACGTAGAGCAACAGCGTCAGCGACCGCCGCGCCGCGTGGGCGGCACCCGCCGGCCAGCGCCGCTCGGCACCGACGCCGATGGCGACGGCAATGACGATCGCGGCGGTTGTGAGCAGGACCCCGATCGCCGGACCCTTTCAGTTCGAAGCGTCTTGGCCGCGGGTCCTGTCGCCGGGGGTGGGGGGTGCCCTCCTTGTCCTCCGCGCTGCTTCGGGCAGAGGCACATTGCGGTACTGGCTATGGGACCCCGCCCTCAGCAGCCTACGGACGGCGGAGACACCCCCCGCCCCCGGCGCCACCCGCGGAGAGACGCCTTACCGAACGGCCCGCTCCGTTCACAGCTTTCACAAGCTTCAAGTCACCAGTCTGGAGATCGACGACGTCGCTGCTTGCCGGAAAGCTTTTCGGGTGCGGGCGTTGTTTGAGTTCGTCTTTCGCGGGGGGTGGCGCCGAATGGGGGGACCACCCCCGAGGAAGCTTTAGCTACCGCAGGGGGTGGTGGGCCCCATTCGGTGACAGGACCCGCCGCGCCAACACGTCCACGACAGGACCCGCCGCGCCAGAGACGCTCAGCTGTACAGCGCCTCGATCTCGGCGTCGTACTTGCGCTCGATCGGGCGGCGTTTCAGCTTCATCGTGGGGGTCAGCTCGTCGCCACCCGGGAGCCATTCGCCGGGGAGGACCTCGAAGCGCTTGATCTGCTCGACCCGGGAGAGGCGGGCGTTTGCCTCCTCGACCGCGGCCGCGATCTCATCGGCGACGGCGGGGTCCTCGGCCGTGACCCCCCGGGCGGCGAGGGTTTCGGGATCGAGGGCGAAAAGGGCCACGTTGTAGGGGCGGTTGTCGCCGATCGCGACCGCCTGGGCGATCAGGGTCGAGGCTGCCTTCAGCTTCGCCTCGATGTTGGCCGGCGACATGTTCTTGCCTCCGGCGCTGATGATCAGCTCCTTCTTGCGGTCGACGATCCGCAGGTAGCCTTCCTCGTCGAATTCGCCGACGTCGCCGGTCAGCAGCCAGCCATCCTCGGTCAGGGCTTCGGCGGTCTTCTCCGGCATGTTGCGATAGCCCTTCATCACCTGCGGGCCGCGCACCATCACCTCCCCGTCCTCGGCAAGTTTCACCTCGGTTCCGGGAATCGGAGGGCCGACGGTTCCCACCCGCACCCGCCCGGGCGGGTTGAAGGTCGAGATCGCGCTCGTCTCCGACATCCCCCAGGTCTCGCAGATCTCGATCCCCAGCGCGAGGAAGAACCTGAGCACCTCTGGCGGCGTAGGCGCGGCGCCGACGACGAACGACTCGACCTCGTCGAGGCCGAGCATCCCGCGGACCTTGGAGAGGACCATCTCGTCAGCCCGGTCCCACTCGGCCTGCAGCTCGTCGGGGACCCCGCCGTCCATGTAGGCGTCTGCCCGGCGCAGCCCGATCTCCATCGCCCACTCGGTGGCTTTGCGTTTCTCGGCATCCTGCTCAGCCGCCATCCCCGCCTCCAGCGCCGCCTTCAGCTTCTCCCAGATTCGCGGCACGCCCCCCCAGGCGGTCGGTTTGACCTCGATCGAGTAGACGACCATCTCGCGCGGGTTGGGGCAGCAGTACACCGTGGAGCCGTAGATCATCTGGGCGTAGAGCCCCGCCCAGCGGTCGGCGATGTGGGCGGTGGGGAGGAAGGAGATGCCGCGCCCGCCCGGTGTGACCGGGCGAACCTGGTCGACGGCCCGCCAGACGCCGAGCATGTTCGCGTGGGTCAGCTGCACGCCCTTCGGCGGCCCCGTGGTGCCCGAGGTGTAGATCAGGCAGAGCACGTCCTCGGGCTCGACCGCGCGCCAGGCGGCCTCGAAGTCGAAGTCGGGATCGCCCATCGACTCCAGCTCCTCGACCGAGATCGTCCCCTCCGGCGCCTCGCCGTCGACCACCACCACGTGCTCGAGGCTGTCGACCTTCTCCCGTACCTCCAGCACCGTGTCGAGGAAGGCCTGCTCGGTGACGATCACCCGGTTGGCCGCATCGGCGACCACGTACTCCACCTGCTCGGGAGAAGAGGTGTTATAGACGGAGAAGCAGGTGGCGCCGAGATGCATCGCGGCGCAGTCGGTGAGGTGCAGAGCGGGCCTGTTCACCAGCATGAAACCGACAGTGTCGCCCCGCTTCACTCCCAGCTTCGCCAAGCCCGCCGCGCGACGACGCGCCCTCTCCGCGTATTCACCGAAGCTGGCTTCGTAATCGGTGTCTTTCAGCCGCAGCGCTGGCTCACCAGCCCGCTCCTCTGCAGTGATCTGGAACGCCTCGCACATCGTCTCCGCAGAGAGTGCTTTCGGCCGCTCAGACATGGGCTGACCATATACGTATCTCGCGGGGGGTGGCGCGGATTTGGGGGACCACCCCGAGGACGCTTTAGCGACCGCAGGGGTGGTGGCACCAAATCCGTGACAGGACCCGCCGCGCCGGGTGCGTTGATCAGAAGAGAGATGAGCCAGCGCGTTCGGCGAACTCAACCAAGGGCTGGGGAATGACGCCGAAGAAGATCGTGACCGCAGCAGCAAGCAGGGCGGGCGCGACAAGGTAGATGCGCCGACCAGCCTCAGGATCGATCGGATCCGCCTCAGGGGAAGCCCCGGCGATCGCCGGGGTCGCCGCCGCCTCGGGCCGCATCCACATCGCGGCCACCACCCGCAGGTAGTAGGCGAGCGAGATCATCGTGCCGACGGCGATGAAGACGGCGAGCCAGGTGTAGTCGCCGTCGACCAGGGCCTCGATCAGGTAGAGCTTGCCGATGAAGCCGACCGTCGCCGGCAGGCCGGCGAGGCCGAGCATCGAGATCGTCAGCGGCCAGGCGAGCTGGGGCCGCTCCGCGCCCAGGCCCCGCACGGCGCGGATGTCGTCGCCGTAGGGGGTCTCGCGCTCGCGGGCGACGATCACGGCGAAGGCGGCGAGGTTCATGAAGGCGTAGCCGGCGAGATAGAAGACGAGGGCGCTGAGGCCGGCCTCGTCGGCGACGACGAGGCCGCCGAGGACGTACCCGGCCTGGGCGACGCCGGAATAGCCGAGCAGGCGCTTGAGCGAGTCCTGCCTGAGCGCGCCGACGTTGCCGACGACGATCGAGATCGCGGCGAGGACGGCGAGCGCCGGTTGCCACTCGCTCGCCTCGACGTTGAGCGCGACGAGGAAGAAGCGGACGAAGACGGCGAAGGCCGCCGCCTTGGTCGCCACTGCCATGAAGGCGGTGATCGGGGTCGGAGCGCCCTCGTAGACGTCCGGCGTCCACTGGTGGAAGGGGGCGACCGAGGTCTTGAAGGCGAGCCCGACCGCGGTGAGGGCGATGCCGACGAGGATCAGGGCGTCGTTGGAAGGCCCTTCGGCGATGCCCCGGGCGATCCCGGTGAAGCCGGTCGAGCCGGAGCCGCCGTAGAGGAAGGCCATCCCGTAGAGCAGGGTGGCGGAGCCGAGCGAGCCGACGATCAGGTACTTCAGCCCCGACTCGAGCGAGCGCTCCCGGCGCATGTTGGCGGCGCAGAGGATGTAGAGCGGGATCGAGAGGGTCTCGATCGCGACGAAGAAGGAGACGAGGTTCTGGGCCTGCGCGAGCAGGACCATGCCGAGGACCGAGCCGAGCAGCAGCGCGTGGTACTCGCCCGAGCCGACCTGCTCGGCGGCCGGCTCTCGGATCGAGAAGAGGACCGCGAAGGAGGCGGTGAGGATCGCGATCAGCGAGATCGAGATCGCCAGGTCGTCGAGGCGCAGGGCGTTGGCAACGAGGCTGGTCGAATCTCCCCACTGCCAGATCAGGAGGCCGGCCGTCGTCGCCAGGACGAGGATCGTCAGCGCGGGCGCGGTCCGCCGCAACGGCTTGAAGACCGCGGTGAGCAGGACGACGCAGAGGCCGACGGTCAGCGCCAGGACCGGCGAGAGCGCCGCATAGTCGATGTGGGGGGCGTGGAAGTTCACTGTTCCACTGCTTCCTGACGGGGATGGGCCGTCGGGGGGGTCTCCCAAAACGCGGGTTCGCGCATCTGAGGGGTCGTCGTCCCAGTGGGCCAGGGGCGCGACCCGCTGAGTGTTTTGGGAGACCCCCCCGACGGCCCTTTCACCGCCGCGACAGCCTGTGACACCGAGCCCTCGGTCCGACTCAGGATCAGCTGGGGGTATAGCGCCAGCCCCAGGATGCAGACGATCAGGGGCACCAGGACGATGCCGTCGCGCCAGCCGATCTCGCGCGATTCGATGCCGTCGGGTCGGCGGTTGTGCATGGTGCGCTGGTAGAGGCGCAGCGCGTAGTAGGCGCTCATTGCAACCCCGGTAATCGCGACGAAGGTGAAGACGATCTTGGTGTCGAAGAGGCCGTTGAGGATGTAGAGCTCGCCGACGAAGTTGGCGGAGCCGGGCATCGCCAGGGTCGCCAGGGTGACGATCAGGAAGATCGCCGCCAGGACCGGCGCCCGCATCGCCATCCCGCCCATCTTCGTCAGGTCCTCGGTGCCGCTGCGCTCGGCGAGGATCGCGACGATCACCAGCAGCGGCGCTACGACGAGGCCGTGGTTGACCATCTGTAGGACTGCTCCGTCGGCCCCGTCGGCGCTGAGCGCGAAGATGCCGGCGGTGATGAAGCCGAGCTGCGCCACCGAGGAGTAGCCGGCGACGAGCCTCACGTTGGTCTGGGTGAAGGCCATCACCGAGCCGTAGAGGATCGAGGCGAGGGCGATCACCAGCACGACCTCCTGGAATTCGACGGTCGCGTCGGGGAAGAGCGGCAGGACGACGCGCAGGAAGCCGTAGGCGCCGACCTTTGCCAGCACCCCGGAGAAGACAGCCAGCACCGGCAGCGGCGCCGCCCGGTAGGCGTCGGGCATCCAGCCGTGTAGGAGGAAGGCCGGCATCTTGACCAGGAAGGCGGCGGCGAAGAACCAGAAGATCCAGCGCTGGCTTCCCTCGGCCAGCGGCTGCTGCGCCAGGTCGGCGATCGAGAATGTGATCTGGCCACCGTCGGCGGCGATGATCGCGGTGGCGATCGCCGCGACCAGCATCAGCAGCGAGCCGATCAGCGTGTAGACGATCATCTTCAGCGTCGCCGCCGCTGCTGTCGGACCGCCCTCGCGGTCGCTTCCCCAGGCGCCGAAGAGGAAGTAGAACGGCACCAGCATCAGGTCGAAGAAGAGGACGAAGAGGAGCAGGTCCTGGGCCAGGAAGGCGCCCAGCGTCGCCGTCTCGCCGAGCAGCATCATCAGGAAGAAGAGGTGCGGGCGCTCCTGCTCGCGGAAGGCGGCGAAGGCCGTCCCTGCCGTCCAGAGCACCGTCGTCAGCAGGATCAGGAAGAGGTTGAGGCCGTCGATGCCGAGGCTGTAGTCGACCCCGAGGCCAGGGATCCAGTTGACGTCGACCGTGTCCTGCAGCCCGGAAGCGCCCGAGTCGAAGCCCGCGAGCAGGGCGATCGCCAGGCCCAGCGTCACAGCGGTCCCCAGCGTCGCCCACCAGCCGGCGAGCCGGCGGGGCACGACGAGGCCGAGGAGGCCGAAGACGAGCGGTGTCCAGAGCAGCGAGTTGGTCATGAGGCGGAGAGCAGGAAGTAGAGGGCGAGGCCGGCGAAGCCGGCGATCAGGAGCAGGGCGTAGCCGCGGACGAAGCCGCTCTGCACGACGCGGACGACGCGGCCGCCCGCGCTGACGGCGTCCTCGGTGCCGCTGACGAGCCCGTTGACGACCACCCGCTCGAAGGTGCGGTCGGCGAAGCGGCCGATCGCCAGTGCCGGCCGCACGACGAGGAAGTCGATCGCCTCGTCGAAGTACCACTTGTTGTAGAGGAAGGTGTGCAGGGCGGAGAAGCGCCGCTGCAGGGCGGCGGGCGTCTCGGGGCGCGCCACGTAGAGGTAGTAGGCGATGCCGATCCCGGCCAGTGAGATCGCCGCGCCGATCGCCAGGCCGACCCACTCGGCGCCCACCGAGGGATGCACGTGGCTGAGGACGAGGCCCTCGAAGACGGGGTCGAGGAACTTGCCGACCACCTCGTCGACGCCGGGGATCTGGACCAGCCCGGCGAAGAGGGCGCCGAAGGCGAGCGCGCCCATCGCGATCCGCATCGGCAACGACTGCTCGGCGATGTGGTGCTCGGCGCCGGGGAAGCCGACCTCGGTGTCCTCCTCTTCGCCCGTCGCCGGGTTGAAGGGGCGGGCGTGGTGGACGTGGCCGGTGTCGATCAGCTCTTGCGCCTCAGGGCAGGGCTTCCCCGGCAGCACGCGGAAGATCAGCCGGAAGGTGTAGATCGCGGTCAGCAGGGCGCCGAAGTAGCCGAGCACGGTGAAGATCAGGTACATGCCGCCGCGCGCGGTCGCGTAGGCGAGGATCTCGTCCTTGGAGAAGAAGCCCGAGGTGCCGGGGAAGGCGGCCAGGGCGAGGCCGCCGCAGAGCATCGTGATCGCGGTGAAGCGCATCGCCCTGCCAAAGCCGGACATGCGGTCGATGTTCTGCTCGTTGGCCATCGCGGCGATGATCGAGCCGGCCGCCATGAAGAGCAGCGCCTTGAAGAAGGCGTGGGTCATCAGGTGGAACATGCCGGCGCTGTAGGCGCCGATCGAGACGCCGACGACCATGTAGCCGATCTGGCTCATCGTCGAGTAGGCGATCGCCCGCTTCAGATCGGTCATCACCAGGGCGATCGACGCCGCGACCAGCAGCGTCGCCAGGCCGACGAAGGCGGCGATGTCGGCGGCGGTCGGGGCAAGCGCGAAGAGGACGTGGGTGCGGGCGATCAGGTAGACGCCGGCGGTGACCATCGTCGCCGCGTGGATCAGCGAGGAGACCGGGGTGGGGCCCTCCATCGCGTCGGGCAGCCAGGTGTGGAACGGCAGCTGCGCCGACTTGGCGAAGGCGCCGACGAGGAGCAGCAGGCAGATAGCGACGATCGTCCACTCGTTGGTGCTGAAGACCTCGGGCGCCTTCTCGAAGACCTCGCCGTAGTCGAAGGTGCCCAGCTCGCGGAAGATCAGGAAGGCGGCGAGGACGAGGCCGATGTCGCCGACGACGTTGATCACGAAGGCCTTCATCCCGGCCCTGGTCGCGGTTTGGCGCCGGTACCAGAAGCTGATCAGCGCGTAGGAGGCGAAGCCGACGAAGGCCCAGCCGACGATCAACAGGACGAAGTTGCCGGCGAGGACCAGCAGCAGCATCGAGAAGACGAAGAAGTTGAGGTAGCTGAAGAAGCGGTGGTAGCCCTCGTCGGACTGCATGTAGCCGAACGAGTAGAGGTGGATCAGGGTCGAGACGCCGGTGACGACCAGGACCATGAAGACCGAGAGCGGGTCGACGAAGATGCCGAGCTTGATGTCGAGGCCGGCGACGCTGGCGTAGTCCCACAGCGACGATGCGTGGTGGCGCGCCTCGGGGTCTTCTCCCAGCAAGGAGATGAGCGCGGCGATTCCGCAGGCAAAGGCAACCCCGATCGCGGCTGTGCCGATGGCCCCGGCGGCCTTCGCAGGCAGTGCCTTGAAGCCGAGCGCGATCACGATCGACCCCAGCAGGGGGAACAGCAAGACGAGCCAAGCCCAAGCCGTTGCCGTCATCCGCGCAGCTCCCGCAGCTCATCGACGTCCAGGGGCAGCTTTCTCCGGAAGATCGCCACGATCAGCCCCAGGCCGATGACCACCTCACAAGCCGCGACGACCATCACCACGATCGCGAAGACCTGTCCCTCCTGGTTGCCGACCATCTTGCTGAACGCGACCAGGGCGAGATTCCCCGCGTTCAGCATCAGCTCGAGGCAGAGGAGGATGACGATCGGGCTGCGCCGCAGCAGAATCCCCATCGCTCCCACGGCGAACAGCAGGCTGGAGAGGACGATGTACCACTCGATGTTCACGAGGGGACACCGCCGGCGGGGGAGGGCGCCGCGGGGGGGTCCTCAGAACGCTCGGCGGGAGCCTCGCTTGAGTGTTCTGAGGACCCCCCCGCGGCGCCCTTGCTCACTCCGGGCGTGCCCTGGCGACCGGCCAGGACCACCGCGCCCACGGCGGCCAAGAGGAGAAGGATGGATGAGGCCTCGAAGGCTAGGAGGAAGTCTTCGAGGAGGAGCTTGCCTATGGCCGCCGGATTGCCGAAGCCGGCACCTACGTCGGTGCCCTCAGTGCTCAGGGCGGTGAGGGAGGAGCCGAGGACTGCGATCGAAAGCTCCACGAAGAGCGCGGCGCCCATCAGGGGGGCGAGGAAGCGCTGGCCGGGGATCGGGTCTCGGGTGGGCTCGGCTTCGCCGCCGACGTAGGCGACTACGAAGACGTAGAGGACCATCACTGCGCCTGCGTAGACGACCACTTGGGCCGCGGCTACGAAGGCGGCGCTGAGGAGGAGGAAGAGGACAGCGAGGGAGAAGAGGTGGACTATGAGGGCGAGGACGCCGTAGAAGGGGTTGCGCAGGGCGACGACGCCGATGGCGCCGCCGAGGGCGCCGAGTGCCGCGGCGAAGAAGAGGACCGCTTCCATTACTTGTTTCTCCCCGCTGCGTTGACGGTGCGCATGGGCAGTGCTTGTATGGACCTGAACGCGACCGGTGGGGGAGAAACGGAGTCCATGTGAATACCTACGCGATTCTGCGACGCAGTGGCTGGAAGTCCGGCGGTGACCTCGAGCAGGCAGCCGAGCGATCCCGTCAGGTCGGAGACGAGGAGATGTCCGACGACATCCGCTGGATCCGCAGCTACGTCCTCGACGAGGGCGGCGGATCGGTCGGCACGGTCTGCATCTACCAGGCGACCAGCCCCGAGGCGATCCGGGAACACGCCGGCCGCGCGGACCTGCCCGTGGACGAGGTCATCGAGGTCATGGACACGGTCTTGGTCCGGCCCGACCCGGAGTAGCGCGACGCTCACTCGCCCTCCGTTCTCAGCGGGGTCCGCTCGATCGGCTCGGCCAGCAGCATCTCCTTGGTGAAGATCAGGTCCGCGCGGTCGTAGTCGGCCATCTCGTAGTCGTGGCCCATCGTGATCGCGTCGAAGGGGCAGGCGATCTCGCAGTAACCGCAGAAGATGCAGCGCGAGAGGTTGATCTCATAGACGGCGGCGTAGCGCTCGCCGGCCGAGACGCGGTCCCCCGGGATGTTCTCCGCCGCGACGACGCGGATGCAGTCGGCCGGGCAGGCGGCGGCGCAAAGGGAGCAGCCGACGCACTTCTCCAGCCCGGTGTCCTCGAACTTGTGCAGCTTGTGGCGGCCGCGGAAGCGCGGGTAGACCGGGGTCTTCTCCTCCGGGTACTGGATCGTCAGCGGGCCCTCGATCAGGCGGGCCATCGTCGTCTTCAGCCCGCGCAGCGTCTCGCCGAAGGCGCGGTAGGCGCCGCCGACCCCGCCGGGCTCCGGGCCGCGCTGGACCTCGACGACGTCCTGGGCCTTCAGGTAGGGGAACTCAGCCATCGACGGACCCCCTGTGGCGAGTTATCCGTGTATATGACGGGAAAGTCGCCACACCCATCACGTCACCACCACCAGGACCGCGGTGACGAGGGCGTTGAGGGTCGCCAGCGGCAGCAGCACCTTCCAGCCGAGACTCATCAGCTGGTCGTAGCGCAGCCGCGGCAGGGTCGCCCGGACCCAGATGAAGAGCAGGACCAGGCCGAGCATCTTGGCCAGCATCCAGATCGGGTCGAGGAAGCTGGGCCCGGGGCCCATCCAGCCGCCGAGGAACATCGCCGCGGCGACGCCGGAGACGACGATGATCTCCATGTACTCGACCAGCAGGAAGCTGCCGAAGCGCATGCCGCCGTACTCGGTCATGAAGCCCTGGACCAGTTCCGCGTCGGCCTCGGGCATGTCGAACGGCGTGCGGTTGGTCTCGGCGAAGCCGGCCAGCATGAAGATCAGGAAGCCGACGAGCTGGGGGACGACGAACCACATCGCGCCCTGGGCGTGGACGATGTCGACCAGCGAGAGCGAGCCGCCCATCATGATCACGCCGAGCAGGGCGAGGCCCATCGCGACCTCGTAGGAGATCAGCTGCGCGGCGCCGCGCATCGCCCCGAGCAAGCTGTACTTCGAGCCCGAGGACCAGCCGCCGAGCAGCAGGCCGTAGAAGGCGATCGAGCCGACGGCGAAGAAGTAGAGGATGCCGATCGGCACGTCGATCCCGTAGAGGCCGACGCCGTCCTGTACGTCCCCCCAGGGGATGATCGCCAGCGCGAGGACGCCGGAGAGGACCGGCAGCAGCGGGCCGAGGATGAACAGGGTCGGGATCGCGTTGGCCGGCCGGAAGGCCTCCTTGGAGAGCAGCTTGCCGACGTCGGCAAGCGGCTGCAGGATCCCGTAGGGGCCGACGCGGTTGGGCCCGTAGCGGTGCTGGAAGCGGCCGATCAGCTTGCGCTCCAGCACGGTCATCAGCGGCAGGACCGCGAAGATCACGCCGAAGATGACGAGGCTCTTGACGACCATGACCCAGGTCGCTTCGACGAATTGGGTGTCGGCGATCGGCATCATCGGCGAGCGGCATCCTTCTCGATCCGGACGCTGACCGGCGAGCCGTTGAGCAGCTGGTTGGCGTTCCCCTCGGCAGTGCCCTCGAGCAGGAAGCAGACCCCCTCGGGAACCCGCTCCCGGATCGCTACCTGGGCGCGCAAGCTGGTCCCGTTCTGAGACACCGAGACCTTGTCGCCTGAGCTCAGGCCAAGGCGCCCGGCGTCGGACACCGAAAGCTCCACACGCTGCTGCGGCTGCAGGAAGCGCAGCGGGGGATTCAGCTCGGTGATGGGGCCGGTCCAGAGGTCGCGGTAGGTCGCGAGGGCTAGGGCGCCCGGGGCAGGATCCCCAAAACGCTCGGCGGGAGCCTCGCTGGAGTGTTTTGGGGACCCTGCCCCGGGCGCCTCAGTCGGCTCGGGAGCGTTTGCGCGAGCAGGGGTGTCTTGCCAGCGGATGCCGCGACCGGCGATGTCGGAGTCCGCGATGCCCGCGTAGAAGGGGACAGCCTCGGTGAGAGCGGCGAAGGCCGAGGGTTGGGACGAGATGCCGGTGTCGTGTCCCAGCGTGAGCGAAATCTCGGCAAGCACTCCCCAGCTGGGCCGGATGTCGCCGGGGCGGGAGGCGCTCGGGCGTACGCGCTGGAGGCGGCCGTCGGGGTGCGTGACCGTGCCGTCTTTCTCCGCATGGGTCTCGAGCGGGAAGACGACGTCGGCCATCGCGGTGGTGGCGGTCTCGAAGGTGGAGAAGCAGACGACGTGGTCGGCTTTGGCAAGCGCGTTCTTCCACGCTTCGGTGTCCGGGAAGTCGCGCAGCGGATCGGCACCGAAGAGGAGGAGGGTCTTCAGCTCACCCGATATCAGCGCTGTCCGGATCTCCTCGGTGGCCTTCCCGATGCGTCCTACGTTTTCCCCGTATGACGAGGTCAACGCAGGATCCGTCAGTCCTGGGCCGGCGTCGGGGAGGCAGCCGGCCTCGCGCAGGCCGCGGGCGTTGGTCAGCTCGGGGACTTCGAGCAGGCCCGAGC
Source organism: Solirubrobacterales bacterium (assembly GCA_036376915.1). Classification (GTDB taxonomy): domain Bacteria; phylum Actinomycetota; class Thermoleophilia; order Solirubrobacterales; family 70-9; genus VRUE01. Next base: position 16,456 of record DASUZK010000102.1, on the reverse strand, counting down.
CCGGGGCGTTCGCGAGGTTGAGGGCCACGGCGACGTCGAGCAGGGCGTTCGTGGCGCCCTCGCCCTCGCGGCCGATGCGGTCGCCCCAGATGACCAAGACGTTCTCGGCCCCCCGCAGTACCTCGGCAACCTCCCGCCGATGGGCCTCAAAGTGATCTATGTCTGCACTTTGCGTCCCGTCAGCGGCGAGGGATGAGGCGAGCTCTGACAGGAACTCGGTGGCGCCGCCAGGGGTATAGCGCGCTACCGCGGTGGCGCCACCGTCGAGGGTCGTCGGCGCCTCGGTCGCCACGGCCAGCTTGGCGCCGTTGCGGCGGATCGCCTTGCGGATCCTCAGGTCGAGGATCGGGCTGCTGTGCAGAGGGTCGGTGCCGACGAGGAGGATCGCGTCGGCCGCGTCGATGTCGCGCACCTTCGCGGAGAGCTCCGGCTGGGCCAGGCGGACCAGCGCCTCGCGGCTCGGCCCGCGCGATGGGCGCGAGTCGACGTGGGGGGAGCCGAGCGCCTCGCGCAGGATGCGTTGGACCAGGTAGCCCTCCTCGTTGGAGGCGTCGCCGACGATCGCGGCGGTTTGGGGGCCGCCAGCCTTCAGCGCCGCGGCGGCCTTGGCGATCGCTTCCTCCCAGCTCGCTTCGACGCCGCCGCGCAGGCGGGGCGCGCGGACGCGCTCCTCGGCGGCGAACATCTCGAAGCCGTAGCGGCCGCGGTCGCAGAGCCAGCCGTCGTCGACGTCGGGGTTGTCGCGGGCGACCACCCGCTTCACCCGCTCGTCGCGGACGGTGAAGCTGACGTTGCACTGGCTCGGGCAGAGCGTGCAGACCGAGCCGGCCTGCTCGATGTCCCAGGGCCGGGCACGGAAGCGGTAGGTGTAGCTGGTCAGCGCCCCGACCGGGCAGAGGTCGGTGATGTTGCCGTGGAAGGGCGCGACGTAGGGGCGGTCGTCGAAGGTGCCGACGAAGGTGCGGTCGCCGCGCTCCAACAGCTGCAGCTGCTCGTCCTCCGCGACCTCCTGGCTGAAGCGCACGCAGCGGTAGCAGAGGATGCAGCGCTCGCGATCGATCGCGACCAGCGGCGAGAGCTCGACCGGCTTGCGGAAGTGGCGCTTCTGGTCGGTCATCCGGCTCTTGCCAGGGCCCCAGCCCATCGAGATGTCCTGCAGCGGGCACTCGCCGCCTTTGTCGCAGACCGGGCAGTCGAGCGGGTGGTTGACGAGCAGGAACTCGACCACGGCGCTCTGCGCATGCTTGACCTGGTCGGTGCGGGTGTGGACGACCATGCCGTCGCGGACCGGGGTCGAGCAGGAGGTCTGCAGCTTCGGGATCCCCTCGATCTCGACCAGGCACATGCGGCAGGCGCCGACCGGCTCGCCCAGCTTCGGCTCGTAACAGAAGACCGGGATCTCGACGTCGCCGCGCTTGGCCGCATCGTGAAGCATCTCGCCCTCGGTCGCCCGCACCTCGCGGCCGTCGACGATCAGCGTGATGTCTTTCCCCTTGCCGCTCATCGCCCCTCCTTCCGGTGCGCTTTATCCAGGCATATGGGGGAAAAGGCGCACCGGAAGCTCATGCGGGCACCGCCTCGGCTTCGGCTGCGTCGGCGATGACCGCTTCGAACTCCTCGCGGAACTTGCGCACCATCGCCCCGACCGGCATCGCCATCGAGTCGCCGAGCACGCAGAGGCAGTGGCCGATGATGTTCTCCTGCACCGAGGCGACGATGTCGAGGTCCATCGGCGTCGCCTCCCCGCGCACGACCCGTTCCAGCATCTTCACCGTCCAGTTGGTCCCCTCGCGGCAGGGGGTGCACTTGCCGCAGGACTCGTGGTGGTAGAAGCGCGCCGTGCGCAGTGCCATGTGCGGAATCGAAACCGAGTCGTCGGCGACGATGATCGAGCCCGAGCCGAGCATCGAGCCCGCCTCCGCCATCGCCTCGAAGCTGTAGGGGAGGTCGAGGCCCTCCTCGGCCGTGAGGACGGGGGAGGAGGAGCCGCCGGGGTAGAAGGCCTTCACCTCGCGCCCCTCGGGCGGGCCTCCGGCGAGGTCCATGATCAGCTCGCGCGTGGAAACGCCGAGCTCGACCTCGTAGTTGCCTGGCCGCCGCACGCAGCCGGAGACCGAGACCACCTTGGTGCCCGGCGACTGCTCGGTGCCAAAGCCCTTGAACCACTCGGCGCCGTTGCGGACGATGCCCGGCACGTTGGAGAGCGTCTCGACGTTGTTGATCAGCGTCGGCCCGCCATAGAGGCCCTGGACCGCCGGGAACGGCGGCTTCAGTCGCGGGTTGCCGCGCTTGCCCTCGAGCGCGTCGAGCAGCGCCGTCTCCTCGCCGCAGATGTAGGCGCCGGCGCCACGGTGGACGACCAGCTCGAGGTCGCGCCGGGTGCCGAGTATGTCCTTGCCGAGGTAGCCGGCTTCATACGCTTCGGCGACGGCCGCGTCGAGGACGTCGGCCTGGGAGTCGTACTCGCCCCGGATGAAGACGAAGGCGTGGCCGATGCCGGCGGCGAGCGAGGCGATCGCGATCCCCTCGATCAGCTGGTGCGGGTTGCGCTGCATCAGCTCGCGGTCCTTGAAGGCGCCGGGCTCGGACTCGTCGGCGTTGCAGCAGAGGTACTTGTCGACTCCCCCGCCGCGGGGGAGGAAGCTCGCCTTTTTGCCCATCGAGAAGCCGGCCCCGCCGCGGCCGCGCAGCCCCGACTCTTCGAGCTCCTTCAGCACCTCGTCGGCCTCCAGCTCGCGGTAGGCCTTCTCCAGCGTGGCGTAGCCGCCGTAGCCCTTGTAGCCGGCGAGCGTGGGCAGCGCCGGGTCTTCGGCGTTCTTCAGCAACATCCGGGTCTCAGGCATCGGGCCCTCCCGGCAGCGGCCGCTTCTCCAGCGCCTTCTCGGGCAGGACGTCGGCGCCGGTGCGCAGCTGCTCGATTGCGGTCTTGGCCTCCGCCGCCTCCAGCGGCCCGAAGTAGCGCTCGTCGATCGAGGCCATCGGCGCGATGTCGCAGGCCCCCAGGCACTCGAACCCGGTGACGAAGAGATCCTCGTCGTCCCCCGCGGCGGCCTTGAACGCCTCCAGCAACTCGTCCCCACCGCGCATCCAGCAGCTGATGTTGGTGCACACAGCCACCTTGTGAGTCCCAACCGGATCCGTGTGCAGCAGGTCGTAGAAGCTTGCCACCGACTCGAGATAGGCGGGCGTCACCCGCATAACCGCAGCGGCCTGCCGGATCCCCTCCGGCGTGCACCAGCCATACAGCCGCTGCACAGCCCAGAGCGCCGGAATCGAAGCCGACCTCCGATCCGGATACCGCCCCATAAGCTCCTCAATCCGCTTCCGCAGCTCCTCCGGGCAATCGACTTCATGCAGCTCGGGAACCTCCTCCGGCGTGCGATCCGGAACTCGTCCCTCGGTCAGAGCGATGTCGATAGGCAGCTCAGCCACAAGCTCCTCCTCGGCCCAGCTCCGCTGCCGCAGGGCGGCTTGCGAGAGGAGAGTGGGGACCCTCCCCGACGGGCGGATACTCAAATTGCCGGTCCAACTGGACCGGCAATTGGACGGCGGGGAGGGTCCCCACTCTCCTCACCGATCCACCCCCCCGAGAATCGGATCGAGCATCCCCAACGAGCAGATCATGTCGGCCACGTAGCCGTCCACCGACATGTCCCTGAACGCCTGCAGATTCACGAACGACGGGTCCCTGAAGTGCACCCGCGCCGGCTTGGCCGAGCCGTCGGCGAGCACGAAGCAGCCCAGCTCGCCCCGCGGCGACTCGATCGCGTAATACAGCTCGCCCGGCCCCACCCGGTAGCCCTCGGTGACGAGCTTGAAGTGGTGGATCAGCGACTCCATCGAGGTCGAGAGCTCCGAGCGCGGCGGCAGCACGTACTTGCGGTCGTCGGCGATGAAGGGGCCCTCGGGGAGGGCGTCGAGGGCCTGCTCGATGATCCGGGTCGACTCGACCATCTCCGCCACCCGCACCCGGTAGCGGTCGTAGTTGTCGCCGACCGTGCCGACCGGGATCTTGAAGTCCATCTCCGGGTAGGCGAGGTAGTCGAAGGCCTTGCGCAGGTCCCAGGGCTCACCGGCCGCGCGCAGCAGCGGCCCGGTCACGCCGAGCTCCAGCAGCCGCTCGCGCGAGACGATTCCGGTGCCCTTGGTCCGCGAGAGGAAGACCTCGTTGCGGTCGAGCAGAGCCTGGTACTGGCTCACCCGCACCGGCATGTCGGCGACGAACTCGCGCAGCTTGCGCTCGAAGCCGAGCGGGATGTCCTCGATCACACCGCCGACCTGGAAGTAGCGCGTGTGCATCCGCTGCCCCGCCGCCATCTCGAAGAGGTCGAGGATGCGGTCGCGCTCGCGGAAGCAGTACCAGAGCATCGAGATCGCGCCGAGGTCGAGCGCCGTCGTCCCCAGCCAGACCAGGTGGGAGTGGATCCGGTTGAGCTCGAGGAAGATCGTCCGCAGGTACCTGGCCCGCGGCGGGATCTCGAGCTCGATCATCCGCTCGACCGCGCCGCAGAAGGCCTCCATCTGGAAGAAGTAGGAGACGTAGTCCATCCGCTCGACGAAGGGGATGACCTTCCAGTAGCTCTTGTCCTCGCAGGACTTTTCGATCCCCGTGTGGACGTAGCCGATGATTGGCCGCAGGTCTTTGACGACCTCGCCCTCGAGGTCCACGACCAGGCGCAGCACCCCGTGTGTGGCGGGGTGGTGGGGGCCGATATTCACGGTCATGACCTCGGAGTGCTCGGCCGCGGGTCCTGTCGCGGGGGAAGGGGGGGCGCCGAGGGCGGGCGCACGGCGCCCGTCCTCGACCCCCCCAACCCCCATGCCACCCGCGGGTGAGCGCTTGATGTCCAAGCTCTCAGCCATAAGCCCGCTCGTTGTACGTGAAGGTGACCGGCTCCCCGCCGACGGGGAAATCCCTTCTCTGCGGCCAACCAACGTAGTCCTCGGGCAGCAGGATCCTCGTCAGGTCGGGGTGGCCGTTGAAGACGATTCCGAAGAAGTCGTAGGCCTCGCGCTCCTGGAACTCGGCGGTTGGGAAGAGCTCACAACAAGAGTCAATTTCCGGAAGCGCTTCTCCCGCGGGTGGCGCTGTAGGGGGGACCGTCCCTGAGGACGCTTTAGCGACCGGAAGGGGCGGTGGGTCCCCTGCAGCGACAGGACCCGCGGACCAGGCCGGATCCGCAAGAAGGGCCTTCACGCGGATTCGCTCGACTCGATCTCTATTCAGAAGCTCATAGTGAACCGCGAAGCGAGGAGTAGCCGGCAGGTAGTCCGCCGCGTGGAGGCTGGAGAGGAAGCGGTAGCCCTGTCCCGGCGCGTCGCGCAGCCAGCCGAGCACGCCGAGGACGTGCGCGGGGTCGATTGCGAGGCTCGCGCAGCCGTGCTCGAAGCCGGTGTCCAGCACGGCGCCCGGGTGGTCCTGCTCGATCTCCCCCCGGATCAGCTCCAGTCCGGGGGCGTCAGGCACCGATCAGCTCCCTGGCGGCGAGGTATGCCTCCGCCGCCTCGGCGCTCGGTTCGCTGCGGGGCCCGCCGCGCGCCCACTCCTCGGTGCCGTGCGCGCCGTAGCGGGCGCGCCAGCCCTGGTCGGGGTTGCCCTGGACCTTTCGCTGCAGCTTGTTGAAGCCGTAGAGCACCGCCTCCGGCCGCGGCGGGCAGCCCGGGACGTGGACGTCGATCGGCATGATCTTGTCCGCCCCTTGGATCACGGCGTAGTTGGAGAACATGCCCCCGCTGGAGGAGCAGGCTCCCATCGAGATCGCCCACTTCGGCTCCAGCATCTGGTCGTAGAGGCGACGGACGATCGGCGCCATCTTGATCGAGACCCGGCCCGAGAGGACGATCAGGTCGGCCTGGCGTGGCGAGGCACGCCCGGCCTCGGCGCCGAAGCGGGCGATGTCGTACCGGGCCGTCACGGCCGCCATCGGTATCCCCTCGATCGCGCAGCAGGCGAGGCCGAAGGTGAGCGGGAAGATCGAGTTCGAGCGCGCCCAGCCGAGCATCTTCTCGAAGTTGGTCATCACGACCCTCTCCTCGACGTATCGCTCCAGCTCCTCGCCCTCGAGGTCGCCGCGCAGCATGTCGCGGGCCCGCAGCTGGCGCTCACGCATCGTCTGTCGCTCTACTTCCAATCCAGCGCACCCTTTCGCCAGACGTAGACGAAGGCGACGAGCAGCAATACGACGAAGGTGACCAGCTCGCCGAGAACGAAGATGCTGTCGGCGTCCTCGAGGATCACCGCGATCGGGTAGAGGAAGACGACCTCGATGTCGAAGAGGATGAAGAGCATCGCGATCAGATAGAAGCTGACACCGAAGCGCAGCCCGTGGGAGGCCTTGACGGGGATCCCCGACTCGTAGGGCTCGCCCAGCCGTTGGCTCGCCGCGGTCGGGTGCTTCGAGCGCTTCGGCCCGATCACGTGGTTGAGCATCGCGAAAGCCCCCCCAACTGTGACGCCGAGGAAGGCAAAGACGAGAATCGGCAGGTAGCTCTTCAGCACTTGTGTTTCGAGGTTGGCGCCGGCGACTCGCGGGGCACCTCGTCGATCGGCGCCCCACCGCCTGCAACCGCCTTTATACACCCACCTTGTAACAGATTGCTACATAGTGATTTTCCGCATCAGCAAGCCGAATTCCGACTCTCTTAGGAGGAAATAGCAGGTGGTCGCGATCCATCTCGTCGTTGGCTGCGCTGTCATCGCGCTCAACCTCGCTGCCTTTGCCCTCGGCGGCGTCGCTTGGCTGGGTGATCGGCCCTCGATTCGCTTCTGGTATCTGCTGCGCGTCGCCCAGGTTGCCGTCTTCGTACAAGCGATGCTGGGTGGTCTGCTCGTCTTCACTGGCCACGAGCAGCCCGACGAGCTCCACTACCTCTACGGAATCCTCCCCCTCGTCGTCTCGCTGCTTGCCGAGGGCGCTCGCGCCGGGGCCGCCGAACGCGAGCTGGGCGACCTCGACATCGAGGCCCTGGCCCCCGAGGCGCAGCAATCCCTCGCCCTGGCAATAGTCCGCCGCGAGATGGGGATCATGGCCGTCAGCTGCGGCGTGATCCTCTTCCTCGCCCTGCGCGCCGCAGGCACCAGCGGCGCCTTCTGACGCCGAGTCCGCGAAAACCCGTCTTCAAGGGGGGGTAACCGCGGACTCGCTCACTGCTTGCCGGTCCAGGCCCAGCTGGATCGCGGCGATTGCGGCGAAGACGACGCCGGTGGCGATGTGAAGGATGGCGTCGGCGCCGTTGTTGGGGAAGGTGAAGATGCCGGCGGGGCTGGTCGAGAAGATCGCCCAGACGCCGGTGACGATCAAGGCGACGGCGACGTAGATCGCGTAGAGCACCGCCCAGCGCGGCTTGCGAACGAAGTAGAAGGCGGGCAGAAAGAGGAGGAAGCCCGAAAGCGCGTGGACGCCGTTGAAGTCGACCCCGAGCACGCGCTCGGTAGCGGCTCCCTCGCCGAAGTCGAAGCTCGGCTCGGCGATCAGGCCGGCTGTCGCCCAGGCAAGCTGGAACGCGGCCACCAGCACGATGCCCCATTGGGCGAAGGTCCAGCCGTCCCGCGGTGCCGTCGTTGCCTCCATCGGGCCAGAGCCTACTGCGCCCACATCGGGTATAGGCATACGAGATGACCGTTCCTCGACTCCAGGCCGTCGAGTCCAGCTGTGTGGCGAGGATCGGCTATGACGAGGCGGCCGAAGAGGCCTACGTCGAGTTCCACGACTCGGGGGCCTACGCCTATCGAGGCGTCCCAGCACAGGTGTTCGAGGAGTTCCTCCGGGCCGATTCCAAGGGGGTTTTCGTCAACACGGTCATCAAGCCTCGCTACTCGGTCCGCCGGCTCTAGAGTGGAGTCAGTTGCGCGGGGCGTAGCGGTGGTGGAGCATCAGCGCGTTGCCGTCGGGGTCCTTGAAGTGGGCCATGTGGCAGACGCCGGAATCCATCGTGTCGGCTGGGAAGGCGACGCCGCGGGATTCGAGCTCGGTGCGGGCTGCCTCCACGTCCTCGACGTGTAGAGCGATCGGGTGGCCATGGGGGCTGAACTCGATGCCGAAGGCCTCGGATTCGATCACGCTGAGCGTGAGGGTGCCCGTCTCGAACTCGGCGCCCGGCATCTTGCCGTAGCGGGCCGAGCAGGGAAGGCCGAGGGTGGTGCCGTAGAACTCGACCGCGGCGTCGAAGTCCTTCGTCGGCAGGGTGACGAAGTCGACGCCGGTGACGATGGAGGTCTCGGTGCTCATCTGTGTCTCCTCGGTTGGGGTGCGCGAAGCATAGGATCCGCCCGTGGAGCTGGGCGGAGACACCAAGGTCGTGCTGCTGCTGGCGGCCGCGATGTTCCTCTGGGCGCTGCTGCTCGGGGTTCTCAAGTACCGGCAGATAGTCGAATCCGACGAGAGCGTCGCGCACCCCTACGTCGACGTCGCCCATCGCGCGGCGCTGCTCTACAGCTTCGCCCTGCTGCTGGTCGCGACCTTCGTCGAGCTGAGCGGCTGGAGCACCCTGGTCAACCTGCTCGCCGCGGGCGCGCTCGCCTTCTACTTCTTCGCCGCGGTCGCCGGCTACATGTTCCACGGCTGGCGGCGCGACACCGACAACCAGTTCCGCGATCCGGCCGGTGGCCTGCACGCCTTCATGGTCGCCCTGATCGTCGCCGAGATCGGCGGCTGGCTGGTCCTGGTCGCTGGCTTTCTCGACGCCCAGATCCTTTAGCTCGGGCTGGAGGGACGTATCCTCGGCCCGGATGAGGCGAGCCTGGATCGCAGCGCTGGCGGTGGGGCTCCTGCTTGCCGGTGCCATTCCGCGGGCAGCCGGCGCCGCGACCTGGGTGGTCCGGGGCGGCGGCTTCGGCCACGGCGTCGGGATGAGCGCCTACGGCGCCTACGGCTATGGCCTGCACGGAGCCGGCTACCGGCAGATCCTCGGCCACTACTTCCGCGGGATCGCGATCGCCGAGATGCGGAGCGCGCCGATGGTCCGCGTGCTGCTCACGACCAGCCCGGGCGACGTCTCCTTCTCGCACGCGACCGGGGCCTGCGGACGCGAGCTCGACCCCTCCCGTAGCTACGCGGCGCACATGCGGGGGCCCTCGGTACGACTCCTCTCGAGCTCGGGGAAGCTGCTCGCCCGCTGCGGAGAGCGCCTCCACGCCGCCTCGCGGGGGACGATCCAGATCGCCGGCGTGGGCACCTACCGGGGGGCGTTGGAGGCGATCCCGAGTGGCTCCGCGCTGAACGTCGTCAACGTGCTCAACGTCAACGACTACGCCCGCGGCTCGGTACCGGAGGAGGTCCCTCCCGAATGGCCGATGGCGACGCTGCGGGCGTTCGCGGTGGCATCGCGCTCGATCGCGCTCTCGACCGACGTTGGGGGCAACGGCTTCGACCTCTACCCGGACACCCGAACCCAGGTCTACGGCGGCGTCGCCGTCGAGGACGCGCGGACCGACGCCGCCGTGCGGTCCACCCGCGCCCAGGTCGCGACCTTCGGCGGCGAGATCGCCCAGACCACCTATTTCTCGTCCTCTGGCGGCCGTACCGAGTCCGGCTTCCTGGGCGCCCCGGAGGTTCCCTACCTGCGCAGCGTCGCCGACCCCTACGACTACTACGCCCCCCAGCACCGCTGGACCTTTCGCTTCTCGCAGGCCGAGATCGATTCCCGCCTCGCCCCATACGTGCGCGGGCGCCTGCGCGACGTCGTCGTGACCAAGCGCGGCGACTCCCCCCGCATCGACTACGCCAAGCTGATCGGCACCGGAGGTCCGACGACCATTCGCGGCGACACGCTTGCGGCCGCCCTCGGCCTATATGACCGCTGGGCGTTCTTCACCAAGGTGGGTAGGTAGGAGCAGGCTCCTCTCAACACGTCACCGGGTGACGCCCAGGTTGCGAAAGCGGTCCCAGCGGCCCCCAAGCTTTTAAAGAGCTTTGGGCGCCCGAAACGGTGCCCAGGAATCTGCAGCTCTTGGGGAGCCGATGAGACGCTTCGGAGAAGAGCTTCGAGGCTTCGTGCGCTGTTGTAGGGGCCCCGACGTCCCCTACCCAACCCCATCCGGGAATCAACCGTCTAGGGGGAAATAAGGCAGTTGTCCTTGTCCTTCATCGCCAGCGGCTCGTCGTTGGGGAACGCCTCAAGCAGGGCATCGGCGATCAGCCTGCCGCGTTCGGCGTAGCCAGGCGAGGTGAAGTGGATGCCGTCGGGGATGAACCAGGCGTCCTTCACGTCGGAGGCCCAGTCGTATACGCGCATGTACGGGTAGCGGTCGCAGGCGTTGAGCAGGGCTTCGTCCCAGGACTTCATGTTCTCCTCCGAGTACGGGCCGCTGGTCTCCAACGACTTCGCGTTCACCCACATCACCGGTCCCTCGCCGATCGTCGACATCATGCTGTCGATCCGGTCGTCATAGGTGAAGCTCGAGCCCGCGGCGACGTTGGCCGCCTCGTTGGTGCCCATAGCGATCACCCAGCAGCCGTCGAACCCTTCGCTCGTCCAGGCTTCCGCCACTTCCTGGGCGTTGGGTTCCCCTTCGTAGTTCTCGTAGATCGAGCGGGCGCCCGAGACCTCGAGGTGCTGGGTGGTGGCACCGACCCGCGCGTACTGGGAGCTGATCAGTTCATTGGGGGGCAGCCACTCTTCGGATACGAGGCCCTCCGAGGTCGAGTCGCCGATGTGCACGACTGCTTCGCAGGAGGTCCCGAGCGGTGCGCGTTTCACGTTCTTCGCCGTGACCGTCTTGGCCACGGTCGCGGAGCCGATCGCCCTCGATTCGTCCGAGACGCCCACGCCGGCGAGGCCGGCCACCGCGAAGGCGGCGATCACGGCGCTGGCCGTGACGAGTGCCCAGCCGCGGCGCGGCACCCGCTCGAGCCGCCAGCGCCCCGCTCGCAGCTGTCCCCAGAGCCTGCCCAGGGCACCGTGGCGTATCGGGTCCTCGACGTAGCGCCAGGAAAGCTCCGCGATCCCCATGATCGCGGCGACCTGGAGGACGGCGCGGAGGAGGTCGACACCGCCCAGCGACCCCTCCGGCGTGGTCAGGACGATGATCGGCAGGGTCCAGAGGTAGATGCCGTAGGAGCGCTGGCCGATCCACCGCATCGGCCGGCAGCCGACGATCGGGCCGAGTCGCGAGGCGGGGTGCGCGAGGGCGGCCACGGCGAGCACCGATGCAAGCCCGAGCAGGGCGAAGCCGCCGCGGTAGAGGAAGGGCGAGAACTCGCTGGAGCCCCAGAACATCAACCCGATCGTCAGCAGTCCCACGACGCCCATCGCGTCGATCGTCCGTCGTGCCTGCGGTGTGATCCCAGGGCGCAGGCGCCGGCTCGGCCAGACCATCGCCAGGGCCGCCCCGACCAGGAGCTCCAGGGCGCGGGTGTCGGTCCCGTAGTAGACGCGCGAGGGGTCCAGCGAGGGGCTGTAGAGGACCGCCATCAGGATGCCGGAGCACAAAGCAGCGGAAAGGGTGACTCCAGCTAGTCTCAGGCGCACGCCAGTCGTGCTCTTCACCTCTGGCACGAAGTGGATCCCGACCATCAGCAGGAACGGCCAGAAGATGTAGAACTGCTCCTCCACGGAGAGCGACCAGAGGTGGTTGAGCGGCGACGGTGGTGCGAAGCGTGCGAAGTAGGAAACGTCGTGGAAGACCAGCCACCAGTTGTTGAAGTAACCGACCGCCGACAGTGCGGCAGTGCGGAAGTCCGCCGGCTGGTGCGGCCCGATCACCGTCACCCACGCCATCACCACGGTCAGCATCAGGAACAGGGCGGGCAGGAGGCGTCGCGCGCGGGCCAGCCAGAACGACTTCAGCTTGATCCCGCCCTTCCCCACCTGGGTGAGGAGGATGTCGGTGATCAGGTAGCCGCTGAGGGTGAAGAACACGCCGACCCCGAGCAGCCCACCCTCGGCCCAACCGAATCCCAGGTGGTAGAAGACCACACCGAGGACGGCTATCGCGCGCAGGCCGTCGAGCCCAGGCATGTAGCGCTCGCCGCGCTTTACGGGCTCAGGCATAGGAGGAAACCATGGTAAGCATCGCCGCCATCGGCAACTGCCGCCGTGCCATCTGAACGACCAGGCTCCGGGCCAATGCGATCCCTATCGCCTCGGTCATCGAGGCCTGCCGCCTGGCGATCTTCGCGACGGGCGCCAGGTTTGGCCCGGACTCCAGGGCCGGCTCGGGCGCAGTGGCCGAGTCGAAAGCGAGGCATCCCTGGATTCCTCTGGCGATCAGCCGGGCCCGGAGGTCGGCACCCTCCGAAATCGGGTGCAGGTTGTCGGCCTGCATCAGCTCGGGGTGTGTGGCGACCGCTCCCGCCCAGTCAGGTACCTGTGTGCCGGGGCGCGAGGCGGCGAAGGCCTCGACCACACGGTTCTTACCAGTGTTGTCTACGCCGTCGACGGTGAATCCGTGGACGGTTGGCACGACCATGCACCTGTCGCCGACAGTCGCGGCAACCGCGGCCAGGTTCTCGGCGAGGATCTCCGGGTAGGAGGGGTTGTCGTTGGTACCCCCATCGAAGACGATCACCGACTGGGAGGGGTCGTAGCTTTCCTTGAACAGGTCGAGGATTTGGTAACTGTTGTAGCCGCCCTCGGCATTGACTGTTACAGCCACGCCGGGCAGGTACCGCTCGAGGTAGGGGGAGGTCAGAACCTGGAGGCTGTCGCCGACGACCAGGACACCGCCGTTGCCACTCGCGCTCGCGGAGGGCGCGGCAAGGGTGAGAGCAGTCAAAAGCGCCCCCGCCACGGTCGCGAGCTTGCGCGCTCTCGGCATCGACCGCATTTCTACACCAAAGAGGTTGGCACGCCCCCAACGGGCTAGCCTCTAGCCGATGCGGCTCAGCCAAGCGGCGACACTCGGCGTCCTGCTGAGCCTGATATTGGCTCTCACCGCCTGTGGAGACGGGTCGAGCTCGGGCTCCGGGCAGGCCACGGCGGCACCCAGCGGGGTCAGGGCTTCCCGCTCCGCCGCGGATGTCGGGTGCCGCGGCCAGCTGCATCCGTTCCTCGGCTCGATGGACACCCTGCGTGAGAGCCTGGCCGTGGGGCTGAGCTATGAGGACTATCTGGATGAGCTGGGGGAGGTGCGGAGCGCCTATGACCGCATCCATGTCGATCGACTCCCCGCCGGCTGCCTTCTCGTTGCCGCCGGTCCCGGCGAGCGGGCGCTGAATCGCTACATAGATGCCGCCAACGTGTGGGGGGATTGCCTTGCCACGGCGGCGTGCGAGACCGAATCGATCGAACGCGATCTACAGCGTCGCTGGGCACTCGCCTCCGACCTGCTTTCCTCGGCGCAGTCCGGTCTCTGACGGGCCGTTCGGGTTCACCTCGCTCGGTTGCAGCGGTTTTCTCCATCCAGTTTGAGAGTGGAAACTAAGTAAGGAAATTTTCAGTACTAAATTTCCCCTTTTTGAATTTAGAAGTAGTACGGTTGAGCAATCAACGTTTACGCACTTCAAAATTCAAGCTCCGGCGAGGATTGGCAGTGGGATGAGGCGCACCGGTTCTGTGTGCGGATCGCCCACCGTTACACCAGCAATCCAAGCGAGGTCGAGGACATCGCCCAGGATGCTCTGCTGCGGGCGTGGCGCCGGCGCTCCACCCTCCGTAACGGCCAGCGGCGCAACGAGTGGCTGGCGACGATCGTCCGCAACGAGGCCTACCGCCAGCACGAACGCGTCCGTCCCGATCCGGTCGCCGAGGTCGAGACGCAGGAGGGGGTCGACGACGAGCGCATCGCCTCGACCGTCGAGCGAGCGGACCTCCACGCAATCCTCGGGAGTCTGGACGAGGACGACCGCCAGCTCCTGAGGCTGCGCTACACCGAGGACCTGACTCAGCAGGCGATTGCGCGCCGGTTGGGCCTGCCGGACGGGACCGTCAAGGTTCGCCTGCACCGGCTGAGGCTGAAACTTCGCCAGGCGATGATCGAGGGGGAGGACGCTGACCGGCCTCAGCCGCGTCCGACGCGTCGCATCTCCGCCGCCGCCGCCCGCGGCCCGATGTAGGGAACGAGGACCGCGAAGAGCAGGTCGGGGAGCAGCGCGGGCAGCTCCGCCGGCCGTCCCGCCAGCAGTTCCTCGAAGATCAGGCCGGAGACGGCGCCAGCCGACATCAGCGAGATGCTGGCAGGCAGCTCCCTGCCGTTGGCGAACCCGTGGCCCTCGACCAGGAATTGCGTGAACCGAGAGATCGCGTGCCAGTGGCGCCGTCGAGCCTCGGCGCCGGCCGTGGTTGCCTCGACCACGGCGATGCGTGCCAGCTCCGGCTCGAGCACGAACAGGTCGACGATCGCCGCCAGGCCCTCCCGCACTCGATCCAGCCAATTCTTCCTCTGGTCGCAGTTGCCGTCGACCTCGGCAAAGAGCCGCTCGACCGCCATGTCGTAGGCGGCCAGGAAGCAGTCCTGCTTTCCCGCGAACTGTTCGTCGAACGTTGCCCGGTCGATACCGGCTTCCGCGATCACTTCCTCGACGGTTGCCTCCCGGTAGCTCTTGCGGCCGACGACGAGGATCGTCGCGGCGAGGATCTCTTCACGCTGGTTCCGGGCTGCGGCCGGCAGGCGTCGCCCCGCGGGTGGAGAGGTGGGAATCGGCTTTGTCATCGCGGCATGGTGTGCTCAGGCGTCTCCGCCTGCTCGGCCCACCTCCCTGGCAGGTGCCGCTTAGGAGCTACAGACAATCAGGGTCCCAAAAAGCGGGTCGGAAAGCAAGGAGTCGAGTCGTGTATGTACATGCGGGCGGTCGGGCGGGGTTGAATCTCAGACCCCTGTACAACCACGGGGGGCTCCGGCGCGGCGACCATGTGCCGATGGAGACTGCGCCTCGCCAGATCGTGGCCTTCGGCGGCGGCGGCTTCTCGATGGAGTCGGGCAACCCCCTGCTCGACGAGTACGTGCTCGGGCTCTGCCCCCGCGAGCGCCCCCGTGTCTGCTTCCTGCCTTCGGCGAGCGGCGACGCCGACCACTACGTCGTCCGCTTCTACCGCGCCTTCCCGGCCGGGATCTGCGAGGCCAGCCACATCTCGCTCTTTCGGCGCGAGCAGGGACCCGCCGACCTGCGCGACCACCTGCTCGCCCAGGACCTGATCTACGTCGGCGGCGGCAGCGTGGTCAGCCTGATCGGCGTCTGGCGGGCTCACGGGATCGACGCCATCCTGCGCGATGCGTGGGAGGCGGGAATCGTTCTCTGCGGCCTTTCGGCCGGCTCGCTCTGCTGGTTCGTCGAGGCGCTCAGCGGCTTCCACGGGGCGCCGCGGAGGGTCGAGGGGCTGGGCCTTTTGCCCTTTAGCAACTGCGTCCACTACGCGCCCGGCTCCAAGCACGGCTTCGCCTACCACGGCCTGCTGCGCTCCGGGATGCGCTCCGGCTACGCCGCACAGGACGGTGCGGCTCTGCACTTCGTCGGAGAGGAGCTCCACCGGGTCGTCGCCTCGCGACCGGCGGCGCGCGGGTATCGGCTCGACGCGGTGGGTGGCCACGTCGTCGAGACGCAGCTCGCCACCACCTACCTCGCCGATCCACCGGTTCCCCTGCCCCGTCTCTCCGGCTCGACCGCCCCGATCGCGGCCTGAGGCGAGGCTCGATGATCTCTCGCATCCTGACCCTCGGCGGCCACGACTTCAGCTCGCGCCCGCCCGACCGCGCGGTCAGCGAGTTGATGCTGCGCCTTGCGACCGAGCGATCCCCGGGCCGGCCGCGGATCTGCATCCTGCCGACCGCCAGCGGCGACACCTCCGAGCAGATCGGCCGCTTCTACGCGGCCTTCGGCGAGCGACCCTGCGAACCCTCCGACCTCTCGCTATTTCGGCTCGGACGGCGGCCGATGGCGCTGCGCGACCACCTGCTCGCCCAGGACCTGATCTATGTGGGCGGTGGCAGCCTGGTCAACCTGCTCGCCGTCTGGGAAGCACACGAGCTCAGCGCGATCCTCAGCACCGCCTGGAAGCAGGGCATCGTCCTCGCCGGCCAGAGCGCCGGCGCGATGTGCTGGTTCGAAGCCGGGATCACCAAGTCCTCGGGCCGCCCCGAGGTGGAGGCGGGGCTGGGGCTTCTCGGCGGCAGCCTCTGCGTCCACTACAACAACGAGCCCGAGCGCCGCGCCGCCTACCTGGATGCCGTCGCCGGCGGCATGCCCGGCGGCTACGGCCTCGACGACTACGCCGGCCTCCTCTGGGAGGGCACCGGCCCCCCCTCGGCGATCACCGCCAGAAGAGGCGCCCGCGCCTACAAAGTCACAAGCTCCGAAACAGGAGTCGTCGAGTCCCCCCTCCCAGCGAGATTCCTCCCCGCACCTGCTCCGGCCGCCCTACGCGAGGACATAGCCGAGTTCCGCCGGATCAAAAGCATGCGCAAGCGAGCCGGTTGGCTGGGCTAGATGGTTGGCTGGGCTAGGTGAGAGGGGTGACCCCTCGAACTGGCGGATACTCAAAGTGCCGCGCTAATTAGCGCGGCACTTGTCAGGGCGAGGGG
>DASUZK010000101.1:0-4493 GCA_036376915.1 Solirubrobacterales bacterium | reverse complement strand
AGGGGTTCCCGGGGTGAACATCGCCACGCGGGGGTTCCCGGGAGAAACTCTCCCCACCGCATAGACCGTCCCCGGCTCCACCCCGCCGGCGCCGGTGTAGTTGACCGCCATGCCGCCGACGCCGCCGAGCTGGACTTCTTCACCGAATGCGAATCCTGGAGCTTTGAGTTCTTCTTCGCTGAGCGGTTTGCAGCTGTCGGTGGGGCCGGGGAAGTGGCTTGCGAAGCAGCCGACCTGTTCGTAGGTGGCTGAGGCAGAAGGGGCGAGGAAGAGGGTGAGAAGGCAGCAGGCCGTGACGAGCAGGCCGGCGTGGGCGGTGCGAGCCCGGTTCCCTTGTCCCTCTTTGCTCCTGCGTCCCATCTGTCCCATTCGCTCCGCCTCTCCCTGTAGGCACTTCAAGTCTTTGTCTGCCCGCCTCCCCCCGGAGGCGGTACCTCTCGGCGGGGCCGCCGCCCCGGGAGCCTGTGGCTCCCGGGGCTTTGGCTTTGCCGTTGCTTCTGACTACGTGTTGCGTTGCTTCAGTACCTCGCTATTTGAATTCCGCCGTGACCGATTTGGCCGCTGACATCGTCACCGTGCAGGTGCCGGTGCCTGAGCAGCCCGATCCCGACCAGCCGCCGAAGGAGGAGCCTTTGCCCGGGGTGGCGGTCAGTTCGACCACCGTGCCCTGGAAGTAGGCTGCGGCCATCTGCGAGCAGGTGGCGCCGCAGTTGATGCCGGCCTGAGCGGCCTTGACGGTGCCGTTGCCGCCGCCCGACTTGGTCACGGTCAGGTTGTGCTTGGCGACCTCGGTGAATTTGGCCCCGACCGTCTTGTCTGCGCCGAGGGAACCGAGCGAGCAGGTCAGGCTGGAGCCCGAGCAGTCGCCGGTCCATTCGGTGAAGACGTAGTTTTTGGTCGGTGCCGCACTCAGCGTGACCGAGGTGCCTTCCTTGAAGGAGGCTGTGGTCGAGGCGCAGTTGCTCAGGCAGAGGACTCCGCCCGGGGAGCTGCTCACCTTGCCGAGGCCCGATCCGACCCGGTTGACGGTTACGTCATAGGCCGTGAGGAACTTGGCGTTGACGGTCTTTGCTTTGTCCATCGTCACCGTGCACTGGCGGCCGTTGACGCCGCCTTTTTCGCAGCCTTTCCAGCTGACGAAGGTGGAGCCCGCAGACGGAGATGCGGTAAGGGTGACTTTGGTGTTTTCGGTGAAGGAGGCTTTGCATTCGACGCCGCATTCGATCCCCGCGGGGTTGGAGACGACGGTGCCCGAGCCGGTGCCTTCTGGGGCTACGGTGAGCTCGGGGCCGGCCGCTGCTTCTTCGCAGCCCACCAACCTCATTTCGTTTTCTCCCACGACCGGGTTGAAGACTTCTTCTTCTTTCGCCGTGCCTTCGTCGCAGAAGGTGGCGAGTGCTTCGAAATGGTCTTCGTTTTCGCCCGGTTCGATGGTCTGGAAACGGCATTCGGCCGAGGGGTTCGGTCCGGGGTTTTCAGCGGTTAGCGAGCTGGCGGGGCAGCTGCCGGTGCCGAACTCTCCGAATTCGCCGAAGAACGGACCCATCTGCACTTTCCAGCCGCCGAATTCGGAGCCCGGCGCCGGCTGGGCTTCCAACGCGCTGACGAAGAAGCCCGATTCTTCGGTTGGCTCATCCGGCACGTTTTCGCAGACCCCGCTGGCACTCACGCCGTTGTAGGTGCAGGCGATCGGCGGGGTGCCCTCGCCTCCGCCCAGCGAGGGCACATCTTTCGATATGACTTCGCCGCTGCCGGGGCCGGTGACGTTCACCGTCATGCTCGGCGCCGCAAACGCCTGCGCCACCGGGATCAGCATCAAAGCCCCCACCGTGGCGAGCAAGATTGTCAGTCGTCTCACTTAACTCTCTCCTTGTTCTGCGAGCCCCTGCCGGGCCGCTCCCAGCGGCCTTCGGGTGACCCGGTTTCCCTGTGTGATTGACAATGGGCGGACCGGGGAACCCATCCCCATCCGTCCGGAAGGAAGGTCGTGTCGAGACCGCTTGGAGAGATCGGGGCAAGCGCAGCGCTCGGCCGGCGATACCGGCGCGTCGCGGGTCGGTTCCCGCGAGGGTGCGAACGACGTGCGTACCACCAGCTGTCTCCTCTCCGTGAAGGTCCCTGTTGACCGGGCCCTTCCCGTTCCCGCGCTGCTTGGTGCGGGAACCCTGGCTAGGGCGGCGGTCTGGTCGGTGACCTTCTCCCGGCGCCCTGGAGGCGAGATCTCGCGCGTCCTTGGCTAGGAGACTGCCGACTTCATGGGTGGATAAACGTGTTTATCGACCCGGGGAGGAGAGTAGATACTTGTGTTTCTTTTGTCAAGGGAACGCGGGGATTTCCTGCAAATCGCCCGTTTTCACGCTGGATATGAGCGTTTATCGAACGTCTCCCCCAGCCCGAGGCGCCGGCGCCTCGGGCGCCAGCAGGAAGATGTCGGCCGCCATGTTGGGGTCCATGTGGACCTGGCTGAGAAAGGCGATGACGCCGCGGCCGGTGGCCTCTTCGACGATCGCCGTGAACTCCTCCTCCATCGCGGTCTGGAGGCTGCGCCGCAGCAGCGCGACGGTCTCTCCGCGCCCGGTGGCGATCAGGGTCTCCTCGACCTTGGTGAAGCCGTCCCAGAGGAAGGTGACCACGGCGTCGCCCATGTAATAGGTCTTGGCCGAGGTCGGGCCCTTGCCGTAGGAGCGGGTGTGGAGACTGACCAAGCCGTCGGTGATCGCCGACAGAACTTCGCCCACCGAGCGGTCGGAGTCCATCGCGGCGAAACCCTAGCGCCGATGGTGGGGCTGCGCTACAGTGGATCGGTCCGGCCGAAATGCGGGCCAGCGCGTACACCTGCGCAGCAGGACTGATCGGGTGGCGAGGGTTCTAACGGGCCAGCGCTTACCGAGCGGAATTCGCGCGAGGAGCGATCACCGGTTGGTGCGACGTAAGTCGCCGCATTCAACCCAGCTCCTACTCGACCTCGATCTCGGGTCCAGCGAGGGGCTACCGCTCCAGCGAATCGAGGTTCCGCAAATGGGCACAGAGGAAGTCTCCCAACGCCGGGCTAACCCGCCCCTGGTCGAGTTCTCCAACACGATGGTCGCGATGCACCGCGAGCACTTCGGCCGTGGGCCGGCGGCCGCGCGGGCGTTCATCGCCGACGGTTTCGCGATTTGCGTCCTCACCGACGTCTACACGAAGGTCGAGCAGACGCTGATCGAGGCGGGCCGCCTCGATCACGTGCGCGACACCCGCCTCCTCCACCAGGAAAGCCTGGAAGAGGAGTACAAGAGCGCCGCCGAAGCGGTGCTAGGACGGCAGGTGCTCGCCTTCGTCAGCGCCACGCACGCCGAGCCCGACGTCGAGATCGAGGTCTACCTGCTCGGCGATCCGATCGACTCCGCCGGCGAGAACGGGGCGAGCGGGGAGAGCCGCGCCGCCGCGCTCGCCGACTAGGCGAGGGTCAGTCGGCGAACAGCATCTCGGCCTGAGAGGAGTCCGCGGGGGGAGCGAGGAGAAAGACCTCGGTCCCCCACGGGCGCTCGGGCTCGAGCGCCACGCGGCTGATGAAGGCTTCGACGCGGCGGCCGGTGGCGCGTTCGACCAGCGCCTCGTAGACGGGCCGGATCGCGTGGGAGAACTCTTCGCGGGTCTTGCGGACCGCGGAGCGATGGCCGCCCTGCACCATCTCTTCTTCGGCAGGGGTCAGCGTCACGTCCATGACGACCGCGACGAACGTCTCCTCGATTCCGACTTGGAGGTTCGTGGCGGGACGCCCGTAGGCCTCCTCGTGAACGCGCATCACCTCACGAACCAACTCGTCTTCAACCGGGTCCAGCGACGGCCAGTTTTTTCCCACCTGACCCCAAAACCTTCCTCCGCTGCCCTTTTGGGAAGGATAGCGAGCGGTGGCGGTTTGGCCTAATGGCAATCTGCCCAGGTGCCTAGGGCAACTCGATTCCGGCGGGGTCCGTCAGGGCGGCGACGTCGGCGAGGTCGATGGGGCGACCGCGGGCCAGCTTCATCTGGATCAGGTCGTCGAGATCGACGACCGGAACGTTGACGTCTCCTAGCCGCACGTGGAGGGCGCGCTCGCTCATCTCGGAGTAGGGGCGGCCACCGGGAACCTCGTGCATCACGTCGATTCCCCCGTCGCGCGTGGCGAACTGCCAGATCGTCGCCCGCGACAGCATCTTCGCGTCGATCGGGGTGTCCTCGCTCCCCGGATTGAGGACACGGGCATCCAGTGAGCGCAGCGCGGCGGCGAGGCGCTCCATGTTGGCTGGCTCGGGCGCCGGGATCAGGTCGGCGTCGATCGTCGTGCGCACGTGTCCGTGAGTCTGCACGGCGAGCCCGCCGATCAGCACGTAGTCCACTCCGTGCTCGGCCAGTGCGCGGAGGATGCGCTCGGCGTCGAGGGGAGCGTCAGCCTCCGCCACGCGCCTCCCGTCCCGCTCGCGCCAGACGAGCGGCCATGCGATTCCAGGAAATGCCGAGGACGAGGCGCT
>DASUZK010000100.1:0-74832 GCA_036376915.1 Solirubrobacterales bacterium | reverse complement strand
ACCAACCACCCGCGCGACGCGGAAGAGCTGGAGCGGCGGCACTCGAACGGCCGCGGCCTGCTGCACGCCGACGGCGCCAGCCGCGCCAACATCCTCTCCGGCGACGCGCCGCACTCGATGCTGACGATGAGCACGGCGCTGCGCCGCCGCCGCCCGATCGGCCGCGACTACGCGGCGTACTTCGCCCGTCCCTACGCGGTCGCCCGCACGCTCGTCCTCGCACTCGCCGACGTCGGCCGGGAGCGCCGCGCGGCCCGCAGCCAGGTTCGCGACGACGTCCGGCCCCGGATCGCCCGCAGCCGCTCCTACGCGCTCGTCCGGGCCTGGGGCACCGTGGTCCAGCGGGACCTGCAGGTCGCCGCGGTCGTCGGCGACGTCCTCGCCGGCCGCCCGGCGATCTACACCACCTTCCTCGCCTACGACGAGGTCGCCCACCACTCCGGCATCGAGAGGCACGACGCCCTCGCCGTGCTGCGCGACCTCGACCGCCAGATCGCCAGGATCGCCACCGCCTGCGCCGAGGCGCCGCGGCCCTACCGCCTCGTGGTGCTCTCCGACCATGGGCAGTCGCAGGGGGAGACCTTCCGCGATCGCTACGGGGAAACGCTCGAGGACCTGGTCCGCTCCGCCTGCGACTCGGGCAGCACGATCGTCGCCGAAGGGGGCGACGAGGACGCGCTCTCCTACATGAGCGCCGGCCTGACCGAGGTCGCGCGCGACGACACCGTGGCGGCGGGCGCCGTGCGGATCGCCACCCAAGGGCGCCGCGCCGACGGCGTCGTCACGCTCGATCCCGACGAGCGCCGCGAGGCCGAGGGCACGCGTGGGCAGGAGATCCCTGAGATCTCCGTGATGGCTTCCGGCTGCCTCGGCCTGGTCAGCTTCCCCCGTGAGCCGGGGCGGGTGACCGTGGAGCGGCTGGACGTCATCTATCCACGCCTGCTGCCGGCGCTCCGCGACCACCCCGGGGTCGGGTTCGTCCTGGTGCGCTCCGAGCGCTCCGGCGCCATCGTCGTCGGCAAGGAGGGGGCTAGGTTTCTAGATGAGGACCGGATCGAGGGGGAGGACCCGCTCGCGGGCTTCGGCCCGCACGCGGCCGAGCACGTGCGGCGCACCGACGGCTTCCCCCACTGCGCCGACCTGATGATCAACAGCACCTTCTGGCCGGAGTTCGGCGAGGTCGCCGCCTTCGAGGAGCTGGTCGGCTCGCACGGCGGCATGGGTGGGACCCAGAGCTTCCCCTTCGTGCTCCACCCGAGCGAGCTGGCCTGGCCCGAGGGCGACGTGGTCGGCGCCGAACGGGTCCACCGGATATTCCGCGGCTGGCTGGCGCAGCTGGGGCACACGGGCTATGAGAGCGAGGTCGCCTCGCCGGGCGCCAGCACCCGCGCCTCCACCTGAGGGGCGAGGGCCCGCATCTGGGTGACGAACTCGCGGGGCGGCGAACGTAGCGGGTCGGGGCGAAACCAGTCCAGGCCGAGCGGGAAGAGGGTTCCCCAGTGGATCGGGACCGCGATCCGCGGCGAGAGCAGGGCCGCGGCCCGCGCCGCCCGCTCGGGGTCGAGGTGGCCGGCCCCGATGCTCGTGCCCCAGCCCCAGATCGGCAGTAGGGCGAGGTCGATCCCGCCGTCGCCGATCCTCTCCATGTCATCGAAGAGGTCGGTGTCGCCGGCGAAGTAGACGCGCCGCTGGCCGGCCAGGTCGAATCCGACCGCTTGCGAGGCGCGCTCGAAGCGCCGCCCGCCGGCCGGGTGGTTCGCCTCGGTGGCGGTGACCCGGACGTCGCCGACTTTGCCGGATTCGCCCGGGGCGAGCTCGAGGACGTTGTCGAAGCCGAGGCTCTCGAGGAAGCCTCCCGCTCCCGGAGAGGCGAAGACGGGTACCGCCCTGTCCAGCCGGCGCAGCGAGGGAACGTCCGCGTGATCGTGGTGCAGGTGGGAGAGCAGCACCGCGTCGACGCCCTCCGTCAGCAGAGGGTCGGGGGCCGGCCCGTGGCGCCGCAGCGGGCCGACCCGTCGCCGCAGCACCGGGTCGGTGAGCAGGCGGACTCCGTCCATCTCAATCAGGACGGTCGAGTGGCCGACGTAGGTGACCCGAGCCGCCACGGTCACCTTGCAGCTCGTCCGTGGCCGTGTCGGGGGCGCCGCGTATCGTCCGGCGTCCCGATGAGTCCAAGGCGCGCGATCCGAGGGCGGTTGCGGCGGCCCGGTCGCGAAAGCGAGGGCGCCGAAGGAGAGATGATCGAGATCGATCCCGCCGAGCTGAGCGGGATCTTCTCCGCTCCGGCTTGGCTGCGGGACCTCGGCTTCACCTCCTGGCTGCTCGTCGGGGCGGCCGCGGCGCTGATCGGCGCGATCTGGCTCCTCGCGCTGACGCATACGATCGTGCTGCCCGTGATCGTGGCCGGGATCATCGCCTCCGTCACCTCTCCCCTCGTCGACCGGCTTCGCCGGCACGGGGTCCCACGGGGGATCGGCGCCGGGCTCGTCTTTCTCGCGATCATCGCAGTCGGGGTCGCTGTCGGGCTGATGGTCCTGGCGGGAATCGCGAGCCAGGCGGACAGCATCTCCGCGAGGCTCAGCGAAGGGGCGAGCGAGATCGAGTCCCTGGTCAACGACCTCGGGGTGAAGGCGACGACCGCCGCGAACGCGAACGCCGACGCCAGCGCTGGGGTCAGCGCCGGCTTCACGGCCCTGACCCACGGCCTGCTGAGCGGGGTCGACGAGCTGGCGTCGCTGGCCGTCTTCCTCTCGTTCACCGCCCTCAGTCTCTTCTTCCTGCTCAAGGACGCGCCGACGATCGGGGGCTTCGTCGAGCGCCATCTCGGCGTGCCGGTTCCGCTGGCCCACTCGATGCTGGGGCGGGTGGCCGGCAGCCTGCGGGGGTACTTCCTCGGGGTCACCGTCGTCTCCCTCTGGAGCTCGCTGATCGTCGGCGCGGGGGCGCTGCTCCTCGGGGTGCCCCTGCCGGGCACGATCATGGCGGTCACTTTCGTCGGCGGGTACATCCCCTACCTCGGCGCCTGGACCGCGGGGGCATTCGCGGTCCTGATCGCCCTCGGCGGTGAGGGGCCCGAGACGGCGCTGGCGCTCGCCGTCGTCGTCCTGCTGGCGAACGGCGTCCTGCAGCAGCTGGTCCAACCGATCGCCTACGGCGCCGCGCTCAAGCTGCACCCGCTGGCCGTGCTGATCGTGACGATCGCCGGCGGCTGCCTGTTCGGCGCGGTCGGGCTGGTCCTGGCGGCGCCGCTGCTCTCCGCGGCTGTGCGGATCTCAGCCGACGTCAGCGCCGCTGGGCGTGAGGCCCAGGCCTGAACAGCGGCGGCGCCCGGCCGTCCCACTCGTGCTCGAGGGCCCAGCGGGCACCGGCTGTCCAGGCCTGGAGACGATTGGCGATCGGGATTAGGCGGGGCCCGTCGGGAGAGACGGCGAACAGCTCCGGGGCCTGGCCGATCGTTTCGATCGCTTCGAGGATTCCCAGGCGAAGCTGCTCCGCCTTCTCGGTCTCGCCTGTCGCACGCAGCCCGCCCCAACCGAGCCACGAGTCGAATGGCCAGGCCGCGCCCCGGTGGTAGGCATCCGCTGCGTAGAGCGGATCCTCCGAAGACAGGGTGCGAAGACCCCACGGGGTGAAGACGTCTGGGCGGCAGAGGCGCTCGGCCGCCTCTGCGCGGGCGGGCTGTGGCAGGGCATCGGCCCACAGCAGCCAGCCGAGTTGCGAGCCGACGCCCGGAACCCTCTTCCCGCCTGCGGCCACGGCGACGGTCTCGGGGTCGAACGCCTCGCCGATCGCGGCCGAGAGCTTCTCGGCCGTCGTCCTCCAGCGCTCCTCGCCGGAGAGGACGGCCAGAGCCCGGAGCGCGACGACGCTCACCGCCTGCGTGTCGGCGTCGGCAAGCGGCGGCTCGGGAGCCCCGCCGGTCGGGTCGAGGATGCCGGCCCCGTGGTGGGCCGGATCGGCGGGATCCTCGGCGTCGCGCCAGCCCTGCTGCGCGAGTCCGCCCGGCGCCCTGCGCGGGCCGTGGCGGACCAGGCCGCCGCCGCGCGCGAGCGCGCGTTCCAACCAGCCCGCCGCTGCGCGCCAGGACGGCTTGAGCTCGCGCGTCAGCGAGCGGTCGCCGAGTGAGGCGAGCAGAACGAGGAACCACTGGGTTGCGTCGGCGGATCCGTAATAGCGGAGCTCCCCCGCACGCACCGGCCAGCCGGCTTCGCGGAACCGTCGGGGGGCGCGTGGCCACCACTCGTGGACGATCTTGCCAGGCTCCTCGTCGGTCCCGGGGTCCTCGCGCGACCCCTGCAGGGCGGCCAGCGCCCGCAGCGTCGACCGGGCGATCTCGGGGCGGGCCGGCAGCACTTGCAGCGAGACGATTGCCGAGTCACGGCCAAAGAGTGCGTGAAAGCGCCCGGGGTCCTCCGCCTCGACGGGTCCGGCGCTGGCATGAGGCCAGCCGTCCCGGGACAGAAGGGAATCCAGACCGGGAATTTTTTCCGCCATCAGCCCTTGACGCCGCCTGCCGTGAGGCCGGCGACAATGCGGCGCTGGAAGATCAGCACCAGCGCGATCAGCGGCACCGTGACGACGACCGACGCGGCGCTGATCGTCCCCAGTGGGATCTCGAACTGCTGGCTGCCGGTGAAGAAGGCGATCGCGGCCGGGACCGGGCGACGATCAGGAGTGCTGGTCAGCGTGATCGCGAAGAGGAACTCGTTCCAGGCGAAGATGAAGACGAGCAGGCCGGCGGTCACCACCCCGGGGGCGGCAAGCGGGACGACGATCTTGCGGAAGGCCTGGAAGCGCGTCGCGCCGTCGATCAGCGCCGCCTCCTCCAGCTCGCGCGGGATGTCGCGGAAGAAGGAGGCGAGGATGTACACGGTGAGGGGGAGGCAGAAGGCCAGCGAGGGGAGGATCAGGCCGAGGTAGGTGTTGTAGAGGCCGATGTCGGTCCAGATTTCGAAGATCGGCGCCGCGATCGCGATCGGCGGGAAGGTCGAGATCGAAAGCAGGATCGCCAGGATCAGGAACTTGAGCGGCAGGTGCAGCCGGGCGAGGGCGTAGCCGGCAAAGGAGCCGATCAGGAGCGAGAGGACGGTGACGCTGCCGGCGACGATCGCGCTGTTGCGGAGCGCCTTGGTGAACGCCGCGTCTTCGAAGATCGAGGTGTAGTTGTCGAGCGTCGGGCTGGGCGGCAGGAGGCTCGCGGTCGAGAGGTCGGCACCGGTCTTCAGCGAGGTGTTGATCAGCCAGTAGAAGGGGAAGAGGCAGAAGAGCACGATCGCCGCCACCGCCACCCAGATCAGGACTCGTCTCATCGCTCGCCTCCCTCCTGGGTCAGCGCGCGGATGTTCCCGCCCATGAAGCGGATGTAGAGGAACGAGACCCCCATCACGGTGATGAAGGTGAGCACCGCGAGGGCCGAGCCGAACCCGGTGTTGCGGTTCGTTACCAGTTCCTCCTGCGCGATCAGCGACAGCGTTTCGGTCCCGTTGGCGCCGCGCGTGAGTATGTAGGGGAGGTCGAAGATCCGCAGCGCGTCGAGGCTGCGGAAGATCAGCGCCACCGTGATCGCCGGCACCAACAGCGGCAGGGTGATCCTGCGAAACCGCTGCCAGGTGCTGGCCCCGTCGACCTTGGCCGCGTCGTGCAGCTCGTCGGGGATCCCCTGCAGCCCGGCAAGCAGCAGCAGCGCCATGAACGGGGCCGTCTTCCAGACGTCGGCGAGGATCATCACCGCGAGCGCATAGCCTTCCTCCCCGATCCAGACCACGTCCGCGCCGGGCAGCGAGAGGGTCCCCAGCAGGGTGTTGACGAAGCCGAGTTCGGGCTCGAAGATCGTCCGCCAGGTGATCGCCGTGACGACGGTCAGAATCGCCCAGGGGACCAGAACCACGGCCCGCAGCAGCGCCCGCCCCCGGAACGCCTCGTGCATGACGAGCGCCATCGCCAGCCCGATCACCAGCTCGAGGCCGACCGAGACCGCAGTGAAGACGATCGTTGTCGTCCAGGCGCCCCAGAAGTCCGAGGAGCCGAGTGCGTCGATGTAGTTGTCGAGCCCGACGAACCGCGAGAGGCCCGGGGTGATCACGCTGTATTCGTTCAGCGAGAGCCAGATCGCGTAGCAGATTGGGTAGGCGGCGACGAGTGCGATCACCGCCAGCGAGGGGGCGATCATCGCCGCCCCGAGGCGTCGCTCCCCCCGGAAGAGCGACCGCTTCCGCCGGGGGGGTCGGAGCCGCTCGGCCTTGGCCTCCATTAGAACCTCGCTAGCGCATCCTCAATTTCCGCGCTCATCTTCGAGGCCGCCTGATCCGGCGACTGCTTGCCGTTGAGGACTTCGAAGACGTTGTCGTAGATCGCCTGCGAGATTTCCGTGTAGACGGGGGAGATCGGGCGGGCCTGCGCCTGTTCGACCGCTTTCAGCAGTTCGGTCGTGAAGGGGATCTCGGCTTTGACTTCCGCGTCGTTGTAAACAGAGGTGGCGGTCGCCGGCAGTGTGGCTTTGATGAACATCTGCTTCTGCACTTCCGGGGTCACCATGAATTCCGCGAAGGCGAGCGAGCCGTCGGGGTTGTCGGTGTAGGCGGAGACGCCGAGGTTGTAACCGCCGACCACGCCCGCGCCTTCGTTGCCGCCGAAGCCGGGGAACTTGACGACGGCGAAGTCGTCGGCGATGTTCGATTCTTTGCCCAGGGCGTAGGCGTAGGGCCAGTTGCGCATGAAGGTCGCGTTCCCCGCCTCGAAGGCGCGCCTGGAGCTCTCCTCTTCGTAGGTCGTGACGGCCTTCGTCACCGCGCCGTCGTCGATGCCTTCGGCCAGGAACTCGAGCGCTTCCCGCGTCTCGGGCGAGTCGATTTCCACCGTTTCGCCATCCTCGGAGAGGACCTTGCCGCCGGCGCTGTAGAGCAACTCGAGGAAGTCGACTGTCAGCCCCTCGTACCGTTCGCCCTGGTAGACGAGGCCGTTCTTTTGCCCCGCTTCCTCGTAGACGTCCTCCCAGGTGGCGGGAGGCTGCGGCACTTCGTCCGTCCGGTAGAAGAGGAAGCCGGCGTTGGTGTTGAAGGGGAGCGCCCACTTCTTGCCTTCGTATTCGACCGTTTCCACCGTCGAGGGGATGAACTCGCCTTCGTGCGCTTCGACGACGGGAGTGAGGTCATAGAGCCAGCCGGACGCGGCGTACTCGGCGGTCCAGACCACGTCCATCCCGAGCACGTCGCACTCGCTCGATTCGGCTCGCAGGCGCTGGATCTGCTGTTCGCGCTGGATATCGGCGCTTTCGGGCAGCTCGATCAGTTTCGCTTCCAGGCTCGGGTTCTGCTGGTTGAACTGGTCGACCGCCGTTTTGAAGGCCCCGCTGGTGTCTTTGCCGATGCACCAGGCGACGCTGCCGGAGGCTCCTTGGGCGTCCGAGGGCTGAAGGGTTTTCGCTTCGGAGGCACCACCGTCCCCA
Source organism: Solirubrobacterales bacterium (assembly GCA_036376915.1). Lineage (GTDB taxonomy): Bacteria > Actinomycetota > Thermoleophilia > Solirubrobacterales > 70-9 > VRUE01. The sequence goes on along the minus strand of DASUZK010000100.1, from coordinate 67,388 downwards.
TTCCCACCTCCCCCGCACGCGGAAAGGCCTATGGCCAGCAGACACAGTCCCAACGCGATCGAAATTCTCACCGTCGTGCCTCCTCCCCAGGGGATGGATGTGGGCACGGATTGGATACCCGCACCGGTGCCGCCAAAACAAATTCAATTTCCGGTGCCCCCGCGGCGGCCCCTGTTTAAGCGGCCCTTCCCCGGGGCATCTGGGGATGAGGAGCATCAGGCATGGCAGAAATAGTCCTCGACGGCGTGAGCAAGGTCTTCCCGGACGGCTACGAAGCCGTCAAGGACATCGACCTCGAGATCGGCGACGGGGAGTTCATGATCCTCGTCGGCCCCTCGGGCTGCGGCAAGTCCACGGCGCTGCGAATGATCGCCGGCCTCGAGGACATATCCAAGGGGGAGGTGAGGATCGGCGGCGAGGCGGTCAACGAACGCGCACCGAAGGACCGCGACATCGCGATGGTCTTTCAGAACTACGCGCTCTATCCCCACATGACCGTGCGCGAGAACATGGGCTTCGCCCTGAAGCTGGCTGGGGCGGAGCGGTCCGAGATCGACCGCAAGGTGAAGGAGGCCGCCGAGATCCTCGACCTCGAGCAGCACCTCGACCGGCGGCCCGCGAACCTCTCCGGCGGACAGCGCCAGCGGGTCGCGATGGGCCGCGCCATCGTCCGCGACCCGAAAGCCTTTCTGCTCGACGAGCCCCTCTCGAACCTCGACGCGAAGCTGCGAGTGCAGATGCGCACCCAGCTGGCCCAGCTGCAGTCCCGCCTCGGCACGACGACCCTCTACGTCACCCACGACCAGACCGAGGCGATGACGCTCGGCGACCGCGTCGCCGTGATGAGGGCCGGTGAGCTTCAACAGGTGGGCACCCCGGCAGAGCTGTACGACGATCCGAGGAACCTCTTCGTCGCCGGCTTCATCGGCTCCCCGGCGATGAACTTCATGCCGGCCGAGGTGAGCGACGGGCGAGTGAAGCTGCCGATCGGGGAGGTCGGCGCCGGCGAGGCGGCGCGATCCCACGAGGGCCCGGTGGTCGTCGGGTTGCGCCCGGAGAGCTTTGAGGACGCTTCGATCGTCGGCGACGACGCGAAGGGGCGCGGCGCCGTCTTCGAGGCCGAGATCGACCTGGTCGAGTCGCTGGGCTCCGACCTCTTCGCCTACTTCCACATCGAGTCGGAGGGAGTGGAGTCCGACCTGCTGGCCGACGTGGTCGGCGACAACCTCGACGAGACCGGCGCGGCCAACCTCCGCGAGGGGCAAGAGCAGGTGGTCGCCCGGCTCAACACCTCCAGCAAGATTCAGCGCGGCGAGCGGGCGCGGCTATGGGCCGACACGACCCAGCTGCACTTCTTCGATCCCGAGAGCGGCGCCCGTATCGGCTAGGCCCGCGGCGGCCGCTACCTGGGGAAGACTTTGCGCATCCGGGCCAGCTCGCGGACCGAGCCGCGGGGGCGGAGGCGGCGCCGCAGGACCATCTTCAGCGGATTGGAGTCGGGTTTGCCGGTGGCGATGAAGTCGGCCCAGCTGGCCTCGAGGACGAGGTTGGGGTTGGGGGCTTCGCCCGGCTCGGCGTGGGTCGAGCCGTTGTCGATCACCAGATGCCAGGGCTCGGCGTCGGTGAAGCGCCACTGGTAGACCAGGCGCGAGCCGTTCGCCGCCTTCGGGTTGACGACGCGCTCGATCACGTCGAAGTAGAGGCGCTGGAGCTCGGGCGAGGACTGCGGCACGCCGTCGGCCGAGCCGAGGATGCCGCCCATCATCAGCTTCACCTGGCGCTCGGCCACCGTGCGCTCGTCCATCTCGGGGTCGAAGGGGAAGACGCCGGGGGGCATCTCCTCGATCGGGTAGCCGATCGTGCGCCAGCGCTGGCGAATCAGCTTGAGGCCGAAGGCGAAGATGTCCTCGAGCGTGAAGCCGTAGCACTCGGTGTACTCGCGGTCCATGTTCGGCGGGTTGAAGACCGCCGGCCCGTAGGGCAGAACCTCGCGCAGTAGCTCCACGACGGCGGCCCTGCACTCATCGGCGCCGGGCGCCCCCTCTCGCAGCAGTTCGGAGAGCACCTTGACGCCGAAGCCGATGTGGCGCTGCTCGTCGCGGGAGACGTTGGCGATGCCCTCGCTGAAGCCGGGCATCGTCTCTTCGGAGGCGAAGAAGTCCTCGATGAAGTGCTGGCCGGGTTGGGCGAGCGAGCCCTCGACTATCAGGTGGTAGAGGGTGATCGCCTGTGCGTACTTGGGCAGCGAGCGGTCCTTGCGCAGTTCCTCGGCCATCACGTCGAGCCGGTCGAAGATGCCGCGGTAGCCCCAGTTGAGCTGCGGCAGGGTTGAGGCGAGGGTCTGCTGGATCGAGTCGCCGCCGACCCCGATCACCTCCTTGAAGAAGCGGTGGAAGAAGACCGAGTGGCGCACCTCGTCGACCTGCTGGGTGGCGAGGAAGTAGGACTGCTCCTCGGTCGGAGCGGCGGTGACGTAGGGGGCGAGCGTGTCGGCGACGCGGTCCTCGCCGTAGAAGAACATCGAGTAGATCCACATAGCCGAGCGCCGCTGGATATCGCTGAGGCCGTCCCAGCCGGCCTTGTCGCCGGAGAAGTCGATGTCGTAGGCGCTCCAGTTGCCCTGCTCCCAGCGGTGGTACAGGTCCTCGTAGGTGACGTTGTCCATCAGGCTCTGCGACGCGACGCTCATCTCTCTCCTTCGTTGTCCTCCGGCGACTGCCGGGGAGGTTACCGCCAAACTGGCCAACCAGCCAGTTTGTCCGTCGGTGACTTCGTCACACAGCCGCCGGCGGCTCGATCTCGCGCTTGAGGATCTTGCCGGTGGGGCCCTTCGGCAGGTCGTCGAGGAACCAGACCAGGCGCGGGTACTTGTAGGCGGCGATCCGCTCCTTGACGTAGGCGCTGACCTCCTCCGGGGGCAGCTCCTCGCCGTCGTGCAGGACGACCGCGGCGCCGATCTCCTCGCCCCACTCGTCGTGGGGGACGCCGACGACCGCGGCTTCGCGGATCTTGGGGTGCTCGAAGAGCACCTCCTCGACCTCGCGCGGGTAGACGTTGTAGCCGCCGCGGATGATCAGATCCTTCTTGCGGTCGACGATGTAGAAGTAGCCCTCCTCGTCGGTGCGGGCCATGTCGCCGCTGTGGAACCAGCCGCCTCGCATCGCCTCCTCGGTCGCGTCGGGGCGCTGCCAGTAGCCCTTCATGATGTTGTGGCCGCGGATCACGATCTCGCCCACCTCGCCCTGGGCGACCTCGTTGTCGTCCTCGTCGACGACCTTCATCTCGACCCCCTCGATCGGGGTGCCGATCGAGCCGGCCTTGCGCTCCATGTCGGGGTGGTTGGAGGAGGCGACCGGCGAGGTCTCCGAGAGCCCGTAGCCCTCGAGCACGACCGCGCCGAAGGCCTCCTCGAATCCGTGCAGCACCTCGACCGGCATCGAGGCGCCGCCGGTCACGCAGTTGCGCAGCGAGGAGGTGTCGAAGCTCTCGCGATCGGGGTGGTGCAGGAGCGCGCCGAACATCGTCGGCACCCCGTAGAAGTGGGTGACACCGTCGCGCTGCATCGTCTCCAGCGTCTCGCCGGGGTCGAATTTCGGCACCAGGGTGAGGCAGGCGCCGACCAGAAGCGAGGCGTTCATGCCGACCGACTGGCCGAACGAGTGGAAGAGGGGAAGAGCGCCGAGGACGACCGAGCCGGGGCCGACTTCGCAGGTCGTGCGCGAGGAGATCTCGGCGTTGCGATGGAGGTTGACGTGGGTGAGCTCGGCCCCCTTCGGTTTGCCCGTGGTGCCCGAGGTGTAGAGGATCACCGCGGTGTCGTCCGCGGCCGTCTCGGCGAGGCCCGGGGTCGGCTCCAGCTCGGCCAGCGTCGCCGCGAAGGTGGCGGGCTCGACCTCGATCAGCTCTGCGCCGGCCTCGGCGGCCCCCTCCCTCGCCTCCTCGGCGAAGCCGTGCCAGGCGAGCAGCAGCTTGGCGCCCGAGTCCTCCAGGTAGAAGGCGATCTCCCGCCGCTTCAGCAGCACGTTCATCGGCACGACGACGCCGCCGGCGCGCAGCACGCCGTAGTAGGCGACCGGGAATTCGGGCACGTTGGGCAGCATCACGCCGACCCGGTCGCCCGGCTCGAACCCCTTCTCGCGCAGCAGCGTGGCGAGCCGGGCGCTGAGGTCGTCGAGCTGCCCGTAGCTGAGCTCTTTGTCGCCGAATCGGATCGCCGGGGCCTCCGGCGAGCGCTCGGCGCTCTCGGTCAGCAGCGATGCGAGGTTCAGGGTCATCTCGGCACGGCGGGGCGCTCCCCTACCCCTTGATGATGTTGTGGACGGGGAACTCTTTGATGTTGGGGGGGTTCGGCGGGGCCTGGTCGCCGAGCTCCTGGATTCCCGGGCCGAGCCGTCCCTCGAGGAAGCGGTCGAAGGCCTCACGCGACTCCCAGAAGTCGATCACGTTCCAACCGCCCTCCATCGGGCCAGCCGAGTGGAAGATCAACCCCTCCGGGGGGTTCTGCTCGACCCCGAGGTGCGCGTTGACCGCCTCGTACTGCTCCTGCGTCCCGCCCGCAAAGCTGACCCATAGACCGACTGCCATTTTCGCTCCTCCATCGTCGACTGGTTGCGGCTGCGAGCATAACCCGCCGCCGAGGCTCTGGCGAGGCGGGGGGAGGGATATGCTCACGCGATGGACGATCTGGGCGCACCCATCTCCTTCCTCGTTCTCGGGGCGGGGGTTCCCGTCTACTCGAGCGACGGGGAGAAGCTGGGCGAGGTGGAGCACGTCCTCGCGGTGCCCGACGACGACATCTTCGACGGCATCGTCCTGGACACGAGCATCCTGCCCGGAGGCCACAGGTTCGTGGACGCGCCGGAGGTGGAGGCGATCTACGAGCGGGGAGTCGTCCTGCGGATCGATGCCGCGGAAGCCGAGGCACTGCCCAAGCCGGGCGCCAACCCGGGTGTGCTCGAGGTTGGGCCCGGCGACATGGCCAAGGGCGGCAACGACAAGCTCCGCCGCGCCTGGGACCTGATCTCCGGCAAGGGCTGAGGGCCTGCTCCAAGCAGCTGTCGTAGGATGCGGCGCGTGAGAATCCCGATCTCGATCCTTGCCCTGTGTGCCGTGTTGGCCGTTGCCGGTTGCGGCAGCGACGACTCGACGACCGAGTCGACCGAAACGACGCAGGCGACCACGACCGAAGCGCCGCCGACCGAATCGACCGCGCCCAAGCAGGCGAAGCCCGAAGCGAGCAAGAAGGCGAAGCCCGCGCCCAAGCAGGCGAAGCCCGAAACGAGCAAGGCCAAGCCGAAGGTCACCGTTCCGAGCGGGCCGCCGCCGAAGCAGCTCGAGGTGAGGGACATCGAAACAGGCAGCGGCGCCACCGCCAAGGCGGGCGACGTGGTCAGCGTCGAGTACGTCGGGGTCGGCTACGGAAGCGGCGAAGAGTTCGACGCTTCGTGGGGCCGCGAACCGTTCACCTTCCAGCTCGGCGCCGGCATGGTGATCCCCGGCTGGGACCAGGGCGTGGAAGGGATGAAGGTCGGCGGTCGTCGCGAGCTGATCATCCCGCCGGAACTCGCCTACGGCGAAACCGGCTCCCCTCCGGCGATCGGCCCGAACGAAACGCTGATCTTCGTGATCGACCTGCTCGCGGTCGAATAGCTCACCGCCCAGCGCCGCACGACAGCTTTACGTCGCTTCCAAGAAGGCGGGATTTGCATAGAATCATTTGCGTGAAGTTTCTTGCGCTAATCGTCGTGATTTGCTCTGGAATCGCGCTGGCCGCCTGCGGCGACGGTGGATCGACCGCCGCCACGACCCAGGCCACCCAGGCCTCGACCACGGAACAGGAACAGGAACCCGAACCCGCCACGAAGAAGCCGCAGGAACAGGAACCCGCTCCGAAGAAGCAGCCGGCGGGGACGAACGCCTCCCAGCCGATCGCTGGAGTGTCGCCCAGGCCACCCAAGGTCTCTGTGCCCTCCGGGCCGCCGCCGACCGAGCTGGTCGTCGAAGATCTGAAGATCGGCAAGGGGCCGGTCACGAGGCCGTTCAGCAGGCTGGCCGTTCATTTCGTCGCCGTCGACTACAAGAGCGGCAAGGTTTTCGAAACCCGTTGGGATAAGCAGCCCTTCGTCTTCGAATACAACCACGGCCTGCCTATGCAGGGATGGGAAGAAGGCCTGAAGGGGATGAGGGTTGGCGGCCGCCGCAAGATGCTCGTCCCGTCCCACTTGGCCTACAAAGAAGGCTCGATCGTCTACGTCGTCGACTTGCTGGCGGTCGAACAACGGCCCGATTTCGGCAAAAGACGAGCTCCCGGGTGATGCAGCGAGCTGAGCCTGCGCGATCATCCCGGCGTGCCAACCCCTGAGATATTCGCCGAGCGGTTCAGCTCGCAGGGACTTTCCGGGCCACCTGCCCGCGATCCGGCCGCGGTGGCCGAGCGGCTGCTTGCCGTGCAGGGCCAGGACCCGCGCGGCGCGCGCCTGGCGGTGCGCGCCCGCAGCGAGGGCCTGACCGCCGCCGACGTCGACCGGGCCTTGAGCGAGGAGCGTTCGCTGCTGATCGCCTGGCTCAACCGTGGCACCCTGCACCTGGTCCGCAGCGAGGACTACCCGCTGCTGCAGGCGTTGACCACGCCGCCGCTGCTCACCTCCGCCAACAGGCGCCTGGCGCAGGAGGGCGTTCCACCTGGCGACGCTGAGCGTGCCGTCGAGGCGATGGAGAAGGCACTTGCGGCTGAGGGGCCGCTGACTCGCGAGCAGCTGCGCGAGAGGCTCGACAGTGCGGGAATGCCGACAGCCGGTCAGGCTCTGATCCACCTCTTCTTCCTGGCCAGCGTACGGGGCATCGTGGCTCGCGGGCCGATGGTGGACAACCAGCACGCTTACGTGCTGGTTCGGGACTGGCTCGATCCGGCCAAGCCACCCGACCGCGACCTCGCCTTGGCCGAGCTGGCGCGCCGCTACCTCGTCGGCCACGCGCCGGCCGACGACCGCGACCTCGCCCGCTGGGCCGGCCTGCCGCTGCGCGACACGCGCGCCGGTTTGAGCGCGATCGCAAAGGAGCTGGTCGAGCGCGACGACGGCCTCGTCCATCTCGCCAGGCATCCACCCAGCCCGGAGGTTCCGGAGCCAAAGTTGATCGGCGCCTATGACCCGGTCCTGCTCGGCTGGACTTCCCGCGAGCAGATCATCGCTCCGCACAACCACCTGGTCACCAACAACGGCCTCTTCCGCCCCTTCGCCATGGTCGACGGCCGCGCGGTCGCCACCTGGAAGCTGAACAGGGGCAAGGTCACGATCGAGCCTCTTGGCAGGGTGACGAAGAAGGCGATGGCCTCGCTCGAAGCCGACGCCGTCGAAGTCGAGCGGTTCATGGCCGGTTAGCCTGAACGCAACCCCTAACCCGAACAAGGAGTCGACATGGGACAGCCAGTGGTCCACTTCGAGGTCGTCGGTCGCGACGGCGGGAAGCTGCAGAGCTACTACGCCGAGCTCTTCGACTGGAACGTCAACGCCGACAACGAGATGAAATACGGCCTCGTCGATCGCGAGACCAACAGCAACGCCGAAGGCATCGGCCTCGGCGGCGGCATCGGCCAGGGCCCCGAGGGCTATGAGGGCCACGTCACCTTCTACGTCGAAGTCCCCAGCGTCGAGGATGCTCTCGCCAAGGCCGAGTCCCTCGGCGGCACCCGCGTGATGGGCCCGGAGACGATCATGGGCCGCATGGTCCTCGGCCAGCTCGCCGACCCCGAGGGCAACGTGATCGGCCTGATCGAGGGCGGCTCTTAGTTCGCGAGCTTTGGGCTCTGCCAGGGTTGGGCGAGGCGGGCGGCCAGGTCGTCCGCTAGGCCCTCGATCGGGATGCGGGCCTGCTCCAACGAGTCGCGGTCGCGGAGGGTGACGGTGTCGTCTTCCATCGTCTGGTGGTCGACGGTGATGCCCCAGGGGGTGCCGATCTCGTCCTGGCGGCGGTAGCGCTTGCCGATCGAGCCGCCCTCGTCGAACTCGGCGGGGACGCGCTTGCGAATCTCGGCGAAGAGCTCGCGGGCCTTCTCGGGCAGGCCGTCCTTCGAGACGAGGGGCAGGACCGCGGCCTTGACCGGGGCCAGGCGGGGGTGCAGGCGCAGGACGGTGCGCTGGCGGCCCTCGACCTCCTCGACGTCGTAGGCGTCGACCAGGAAGGCGAGCGTGGCGCGGTCGGCGCCGGCGGCGGGCTCGATCACGTGCGGGACGTAGCGCTCTTTGGTCTGCTGGTCGAAGTACTCCAGCTTCTCGCCGCTGAACTCGGCGTGCTGGGTGAGGTCGAAGTCGCCGCGGTTGGCGATCCCCTCCAGCTCCGACCAGCCGATCGGGAAGAGGTACTCGACGTCGCTGGTTCCCGAGGAGTAGTGGGAGAGCTCGTCGGCGTCGTGGGGCCGGACGCGGAGGAGCTCGGGGCGGATGCCGAGCTCGGTGTACCAGCGCTCGCGCTCGGAGATCCAGGTCAGGTACCACTGCTCCGCCTCGGCCGGCGGCACGAAGAACTCCATCTCCATCTGCTCGAACTCCCGCGTGCGGAAGATGAAGTTGCCCGGCGTGATCTCGTTGCGGAAGGACTTGCCGATCTGGGCGATCCCGAAGGGCGGCTTCTTGCGGGCGAAGGCCATCACGTTCTTGAAGTTGATGAAGATGCCCTGCGCGGTCTCGGGCCGCAGGTAGACCTCCGAGCCCTCGCCCGCCACCGGGCCGACGTGGGTCTCGAACATCAGGTTGAACTGGCGCGGCTCCGACAGCTCGCCGCCGCACTCCGGGCAGCGCAGCTCGGCGCTCGGGTCGCCCCCTTCGGCCTCGACCGCCTCGCGCAGGTGGTCCTCCCGCCAGCGCTTCTTGCACTTGCCCAGGCACTGGACGAGCGGGTCGGTGAAGCCCGCCAGGTGGCCCGAGGCCTCCCAGACCCGAGGGTGCTGGAGGATCGCCGAGTCCAGGGCGACGATGTCGTCGCGCTCCTGCAGCATCGCCCGCCACCACTCGGCTTTGACGTTGTTCTTCAGCAACACCCCGTAGTGGCCGTAGTCGTAGGTCGAGCCGAGCCCGCCGTAGATCTCCGAGGAGGGGAAGACGAAGCCGCGCCGCTTGCAGAGGGCGACGATCTCGTCCATCGAGACCTCGGTCGGGCGCGTCCCCTGCTCGGCGGTTCCCATGCCTGAACCGTATCGGCTGCGATAATCCAGCATCCCGTGCCCATTTACGAGTACAAGTGCGAGAACGATCACGTCTTCGACGTGATCCAGCGGATGAGCGACGATCCGCTCACCGAGTGCCAGGAGTGCGGCGCCCCCGCCGTGCGCGTCTTGCACCCCGTCGCCGTCCACTTCAAGGGCTCCGGCTTCTACAACACCGACTACGGCAAGAAGAAGAAGGGCGGCGCCAACGGCAGCTCGAGCGATGGCTCGGGCGAGTCGAAGGGCTCGGAGTCCAAGCCCGATTCCAGCTCCTCGGATTCGACGTCGAAGTCGAGCGACTCGAAGGCGACCACCGCGGCCACCAGCGACTGATCGCGGTGGAGCGCTCGCTGCACGGGGAGCCGGCCCGGTTCGCGCGCGGCTTCCAGCGTGTCGGCGAGGGCACCTGGGCCTGGCTGCAGCCCAACGGCGGGCTCGGCGAGTCGAATGCCGGGCTGATCGCCTCCGGCGAGCACGTCCTGCTGGTCGACACCCTCTGGGACCTGGCGCTGACCCGGCGGATGCTCAACGAGGCGCGGGCGCTCGTCGACGCCGCTCCCGAGACCCTCTTCAACACCCACTCCGACGGCGACCACGTCTGGGGCAACCAGTTGCTCGGCGGGGCGCGGATCGTCTCGACCGCGACGGCGAAGGGCCTGATGACCCTCGACACGCCGCGGGACCTGCGGCGCCTCAAGCGCCTCGGGCGGGTGCTGCGACCGCTGGGCCGTGAGATGGCGCCCTTCGACTGGAGCGGGGTCGAGCTTACCCTGCCGAACGAGACCTTCGAAGGCGAGCTGAGCCTCGCGGTCGGCGACCGCGAGGTGCGCCTGATCGAGGTCGGCCCGGCACACACGGCGGGAGACGCCGTGGCGTGGGTGCCCGACGCATCGGTTTGCTTTGCCGCCGACATCCTCTTCATCGGCTGCACGCCGATCACCTGGGCGGGGCCGATCGCCGGCTGGCTGGCCGCGATCGAGCGCATCTCCTCTCTCGGCGCGACCAGGTTCGTGCCCGGCCACGGCCCGGTCTGCGACCAGGCCGCGGTCGATCTCCTGCGCGAGTACCTCGAGTGGGTGGGGGTGGAGGGCGGCAGCCTGCTCGACCGCGGCGTTGCGCCGGCGAAGGCTGCGCGGGAGCTGCTGCTCAGCGACGAGCTCGAGTCGCTCCCCTGGTCGGAGTGGGACGACCCGGCCCGCCTCGTCATCACCCTCAGCACCGAGCGCTTCCGGCGCGAAGGCGGCGAGGGTCACCTCGGCGGCGTCGGCCGGACGAGGGCGATCCTGCAGATGCAGCGGCTCAAGGCCGAGCTCGAGCGCCGGGCGGGAGGCGGGCGATGAGCGACCGAGACGGTCCGGCCACCGCCGCTCCACGCTGGCACGAGCTTCCAGATCGCACCGAGGACCCGAGGATCAAGCGCTCTCTTTTGCACCGCGGCCTGATCGCGCTCGCGAAGCGCCTCACCAAGGGCCGCAGCTACCAGTTCATGCGCGTGATCTCGATCGACCGCCGGTTGTTCCGCCCCTTCCTCGTTTTCAACATGCGGCTGATGCCGCGCGGCAAGCTCGACCGCTGCGACACCGAGGCACTGATCCTGCGCACCGCCTGGCTCTGCGGCTCTCGGTACGAGTGGACCCAGCACGAGGCGATCGGCCGCCGCGCCGGCCTCTCGACAGAGCAGATAGAGGCGGTCGCCTCGGACCCGCGGAGCGAGCTGCTCGGCGAGCGGGCACGACTGCTCCTCCCCATAGTCCCCGAGCTGCTCGATAACCACGCCCTCAGCGAGCAGACCTACGAGGCGCTCGCCCCGCACTTCACCCCCTCCCAGATCCTCGAGGCTGTGATGCTCGTCGGCAACTACGCGATGCTCGCCGGGGCCCTCAACACCTTCGGTGTTCCGCTGGAGGACGCGTGGGGAGAGAGGGAGTGAGTCGTCTGGGCTGGACGGGAGACGGCGGGGGACCCTCCCCAAAACACTCAAGCGCGGCTCCTGCCGCGCGTTTTGGGGAGGGTCCCCCGCCGTCTCTACCCCCCAAGCAACCGGTCAACAGCCCGCCGCCGGGTCTCAGCAGGCACTTCGACGCTTCCTTCGGGCCCTTCGGGGTCGCAGCCTGAATTGACGCCCGCACAGAGCACGTCAGCCGGGGCGCTGCCGCCGATCGCGGCGGCGAGGACCAGCTGCGGCATCGTCAGGAAGCCCATGTCGCTGACGAAGGCCTTCGGCGCGTCCCAGCCGATGATCGGGCCCTTGACGAAGTTGTAGGGGATGCGAAGGGGGTCGGTGAGCCGTCCCTTGATCCCGTTGATCACCTCCTGCTGGGCCTGCTCGCGGTCGAAGTCGCTATACCCGATCGAGTAGTAGCTGCGGCCAGGCCCGGGGCATTCGCTCGGCTTGCGCACCCGTGAGTAGGCGAGCGCCTTTTCCCCGTTCAGCGTGCTCTCGCCCTTGGGCAGGCGCAGGGTGACCCCGCCCTGGCCGCCACCGGCGCCACCGGAGATGTCGGCGCAGAGCTTGTGCTTCAGGTTCACCTCGACCCCGCCGACCGCGTCGATCAGGTCTTCGAAGCCGGTGAAGTCGACGATCGCCACGTGGTCGACCTCGAGGTCAAGGAAGCCTTCGACCGCTTCGATCTGCGCGGCGGCACCGCCGTAGGCGTATGCGGCGTTGATCCTCTGCGGGCTCTGGCCGGGGATCTCGGCGTAGGAGTCGCGCGGGATCGAGAGTTTGCGGAAGGCACCGCCGCCGGCGCGGATCAGCATCAGGGTGTCGGCGCGGAATTCGCCCACCGAGCAGGGATCGTGCGGAGCCTCGCCGCGGGACTGCTGCTCGAAGCACTCCTCCGAGGGAGCGCCGGTCCCCTTGGTGTCCGGTGGGCGGGCGTCGGTGCCGATGATGAGGATCGTCTGGGCGCTCGGCAGCAGCATCGGGTTGCCGTGCAGGGCGTCCTTCGCTTCGCCGGAGAGCTTGAAGGACTGCAGCTGGGCCGAGACGGCGAAGGCGAGGAAGCTGAGCAGGATCCAGCCCAGTGCCGCCACCCCGGCCCACTTGAGCAGGCGCTTGCCCGTCCAGCGGCGGGTGCGCGCGGGACTGTCGGGCTGCTCGGGACGGCCGCGCTTCTCGCGGCGCCACGGCTTCGGCGCGCGCGGCGTCCGCTCTCTGAGGCCTGAGAGGTCTGGGGACCGCAGCCTCGACAGAAGGCCTTTCCGGGACCGGTAGACCTTGTACTCGGGCGGCCCGGAGGGCTGCTGCTCGCCGTCAGTGGGCATGAAAGACTGCGCGAATCATGCCGATGCCCGCGGTCGATCGCCTATACGCAAGCTTGAGTTCCTCGTGAGTGCAGGGGAAATCATCGGCGTCGACCTCGGTGGCACGAAGATGCTGCTGGGCGTCCTCGATCCTGACTCCAACGTTCTCTGGGAGAGCCGCGAGGCCTCGACCGGGCAGACCGAGGACGAGCTGGTCGACCTGCTCGTGCGTGAGGTGAACGAGGCACGCGTTGCCCGCCCGGGTGTCGCCGCGGTCGGTCTCGGCATCCCGGCGACGATCGACCATGGCCAGGGCATCGCGATCTCCGCTGTCAACCTGCCGCTCGACGACGTGCCGATCCGCGATCTCGTCGCCGAGCGGACCGGTTTGCCGGTCTTCGTCGACAACGACGCCAACGTCGCCGCCCTCGCCGAGCATCTATACGGCGCGGCGAGGGAAACCGAGAACGCGGTGATGCTGACGATCGGCACCGGGATCGGCGGCGGGCTGATCCTCGGCGGCGAGATCTACCGCGGCTCGACCGGGGCGGGCGCCGAGCTCGGCCACACGGTGATCGCGATGGACGGCCCCGATTGCCAGGGCAACTGTCCCGGGCGCGGCTGCGTGGAGACGTTCGCCTCGGGCACGGCGCTGGGCCGCGAAGGGCTGGCGGCGGCCGAACGGGCGCCCGATTCCGTTCTCGGCAAGATGCTGGCCGACGGCGAGCCCATCGACGGCAAGGCGGTCACCGAGGCGGCCCTGAACGGCGACCCCACCGCCCGTGCTGTCTTCGATCTGGTTGGCCAGCGGCTCGGAGTCGCTCTGACCAGCTTCGCCAACACCTTCGAGCCGGAGGCGATCGTGATCGGCGGCGGCGTGATCGCGGCCGGCGATCTGCTGCTCGACCCCGCCCGGCGCGAGCTGGAAGCGCGGGCGCTGCCGCCGATGAACCGCACCCCCGTCGTCGCCGCCGAGCTGGGCAGCGACGCCGGCATGATCGGCGCCGCGGCGATGGCGCGGATCGAGCTGGAGGAATCGGAACGAGGGGGGAGCTGATGCCGGGCCACCTGATCGTCTGCCCGACCCCGATCGGCAATCTCGACGACGTCACCCCCCGCGTCCGCGACGCCCTCGTCACCGCCGACTGGATCGCCTGCGAGGACACCCGCCGCACCGGCGGGCTGCTCGACAAGCTCGGCATCCGCCCGGCGCCGCCGCTCGTCTCGAACCATGAGGGCAACGAAGCCGCCCGCGCGACCGAGCTGGCGCAGCGGATCGAGCGCGGGGACACCGTCGTGCTGGTCTCCGACGCGGGCATGCCGGCGATCTCCGACCCGGGCTTCCGGCTGATCCGGCGCTGCATCGAGCGCGCCCTCGACGTGACCGTGCTGCCGGGGCCCTCCGTGGTCCCGGTCGCCCTCGTCGCCTCCGGCCTGCCGACCGACCGCTGGCGCTTCGAGGGCTTCCTGCCCAAGCGCTCCGGCGAGATGGAGAGGGTGCTGCGCTCGGCCGAGACCGTCGTCGCCTTCGAGTCGCCGCGGCGGGTCGGGGAGTCGCTGGCGGCGCTGGCGGCGATCGCGCCCGACCGCCCTGCTGCCGTCTGCCGCGAGATGACCAAGATGCACGAGGAGGTCGCGCGCGGCTCGCTGGCGGAACTGGCCCGCCGCTTCCGCGGCGACGTCAAGGGCGAGATCGTGCTGGTGATCGGGCCAGCTGCCTCCGAGGAGCACGATCACGACATCAGCTTCGCCGTCGACGCGCTGCGTCACCTGGTCCAGTCGGGAGCCAGGCCGCGCGCCGCCGCCAGCGTCGTCGCCGCCCTCACCGGCACCCGCGCCAACGACCTCTACCGGGCGCTGACGGGTCGCGAGCCCCGTCAGTGAGCGTCGACTAGCCTGGCCGCCAGTGTCCTACTACGTCACCACCCCGATCTATTACGTCAACGCCGAGCCCCATCTCGGCCACGCCTACTCGACGCTGGCCGCCGACGTGCTCGCCCGCCACATGCGCCAGCGGGGCGAGGACGTCTTCTTCCTCACCGGCACCGACGAGCACGGCGAGCCGATCGAGACCGCGGCCGAGCGCGAGGGGATCTCGCCGCAGGAGCTGGCCGACCGCAACGCGGCGAAGTTCGAGGCGCTGATGCCGATCATCGACGCCACCAACGACTTCTTCATCCGCACCTCCGATCCCCGCCACAAGGAGAAGGTCGCCGAGATCATGCAGCGGGTCTACGACAACGGCTGGGTGACCAAGGGCACCTACGAGGGCTGGTACTGCCCGCGCTGCGCCGACTTCAAGGCCGAGCGCGAGCTCGGGCCGGGGCAGACCTGCGCGATCCACGAGATCCCGCTCGAGCGCATCCGCGAGGAGAACTGGTTCTTCCGCCTCTCCGCCTTCCAGGCCCAGCTCGAAGGCCTCTACGAGGAACGGCCCGACTTCGTCGTGCCCGAGTTCCGCCGCAACGAGGCGGTCTCCTTCATCAAGGGGGGGCTCGAGGACGTCTCGCTCTCGCGCCCGGCGCTGAAGTGGGGGCTGCCGCTGCCCTGGGACCCCGAGCAGCGCATGTACGTCTGGTTCGACGCGCTGCTCAACTATGTGACGGCGCTCGGCTTCGCCCGCGAGGGGGAGGACCTGACCGAGCGCTACTGGCCCGCCTCCCTGCACGTGCTGGGCAAGGACATCCTCAAGTTCCACGCGGTGATCTGGCCGGCCCTGCTCTGGGCCGCCGACCTCGAGCCACCGCGGCGGATGACGATCCACGGCTACCTGCTGATGGGCGAGAAGAAGATGTCGAAGTCGCTCGGCAACGTGCTCGACCCCTTCGAGGCGATCGACCGCTTCGGCGCCGACGCGCTGCGCTTCTACTGCTTCCGCGAGGTCAGCTTCGGCCAGGACGGCTCGATCTCGACCGCAGGCTTCGAGGCCCGCTACGAGACCGAGCTGGCCAACGACTTCGGCAACCTGGCGAGCCGCGTCCTGGCGATGGTCGAGCGCTACCGGGCCGGAGTCGTGCCGGAGGCCGCGGTCGACGCCGTCCTGGCCGAGGACTTCGAAGGTGCCGTGCCCCGTTTCTGTGAGCTGCTCGACCAGGTCGAGCTGACCCAGGCTCTGGAGGAGGCCTGGAAGCTGGTCCGCCGCCTCAACCGTTACGTCGAGGAGACGCAGCCGTGGGTGCTGGCCAAGGACGAGGCCGACCCCGAGCGCCTCGACGAGGTCCTCTACAACCTCTGCGAGGGCATACGCGTGACGACCCTGCTGCTGGCCCCCTACCTGCCGCGAACGAGCGAGCAGCTGCTCTCGACGCTGGGCGAGGAGTCGCGCGAGCTGGCCGAGCTCGGCTCCCGCCCCGGCGGCCAGCGGGTCGAGCGCATCCCAGCCCTGTTCCCCAAGATCGAGACCCCGGCCACCTAACGCTTCCGGTGCGCTTTATCCCCCTATGACGGGGAAAGGCGCACCGGAACGGCTATTGGATGGCGTCTGGGCTGAGCTGGTCCGGGCTCGTGTAGCCGCAGAGGGCCATCGTCAGGTCGAGCTCGGCCAAGATCATCTTGAGAACCGTTTCCACGCCCTGCTGGCCCTCGAGGGCCAGGCCCCAGATGTAGGGGCGGCCGAGGCAGACGGCGTCGGCACCCAGGGCGAGCGCCTTGATCGCGTCGCTGCCGCCGCGGATGCCGCTGTCGAAGAGGACCGCGAGATCGTCGCCGGCGGCCTCGGCGATCGGGGGCAGGGCGTCCAGCGAGGCGATCGCGCCGTCGACCTGGCGGCCGCCGTGGTTGGAGACCACGATGCCGTCGATGCCGCGCGCGACCGCCTCGCGGGCGTCGCCGGGGTGCTGGATCCCCTTCACCACGATCGGCAGCTCGGTTTGCTCGCGCAGCCAGCCTAGGTCGTCCCAGCTGAGCGCGGGGTTTGCCTGCACGCTGAGGAAGTGGCCGGTGGCGGCGCCGACGTCATCCTCGGGCGTCCTCTCCAGGGCGGCACGGAAGACGGGGTCCTGGAAGTAGTTGGCGACGCCCACTCCGTTGAGGAAGGGGAGCCAGGCCTGCTGCAGATCGCGAGGCTTCCAGCCGGGGACGAAGGTGTCGACGGTGAGCACGATGGCGCGGTATCCGGCGGCCTCGGCTCGGGTGACGAAGCTCGCGGCAAGCTCCCTGTCGTTGGGCCAATAGAGCTGGAACCAGTGTGCCCCCTCACCCCCCGCCTCGGCGATCTCCTCCAGGGTGAAGGCCGAGGCGGTGCTGGCGATCATCGGCACCCCGATCGCCGCCGCGGCCCGGGCGGTCGCCAGCTCGCCGTCGGGGTGCACCGCCTTCTGCACGCCGATCGGGGCCAGCATCAGCGGTGCCGGCATCGCCGTGCCGAGGACGGTGGTGGAGAGGTCGCGCTCGGCGACGTCGCGCAGCATCCGCGGCACGATGCGGCGGCGACGGAACGCCTCGCGGTTGTCGTCCATCGTCCCCTCCCCGCCAGCGCCCGCGTAGACGTAGTTGGCCGCCCGCTCGTCCATCGCCTCGGCGGCTCGTCGCTCGAGCTCTTCGACCGAGGCCGGGATCGAGGGCGTCTCGCCCCCTAGCCCCCGTGCGTAGATCTCGCGGTAGTAGTCGGCGAAGTCGTTCATTCGGCCACAAGCCTATTTGCCTCTTGAAGAACCACTTAGTTTATTTCCCATGCCGCCGCTACCTGGAATTCAGTAATGATTTCTCGATCAAACAATTGCGTCATTTGTAATCCAAAGTATTTTGGCCGACGTTTTGGAGCATGAAGAACGAAATCGCTGTACCTCATGCACGTGTCATCAAGGCTCCGATCGTCATGCTTGGGGCGATTGCGATTTTGCTCGTCGCCCTCGTGGGGACGGCCGGTGCGTTCCCCCCGGTCGCCAAGGACGGCAAGATCCATGCCTGCTACCGGGTCAAGGGCAAGCCGAAGGGCGCTCTGCGCGTGGTGCGGGGTCACAAAGTGCGATGCCGCCGCGGCGAGCGCAAAGTGGCGTGGCCCGTCATCGCCGTGGGGGGTCCGGAAGGTGTGCGTGGATCTCAGGGCGCAGCGGGCGAAGCGGGAACGCAAAGCGCGCTGACCACGACGCTGACAGGGCAGGTCGACTCGCTCTCGGCCAGGGTCGCCAAGCTCGAAGGGACCCTCCTGGGGATAAGCACCGCCGACCTGACGGGAATGTTGGGGACCCTCGACGGGATCACCAACGAAGAGCTGACCGACGCCGTCGACTCGCTGCCGACGATCGAATCGCTCTGCGAACAGAACGAAGCGCTCGCCGAACAGGTCAACCTGCTCCAAGGCGTGGTCGAGGGCCTCAGCCTGGAGCCCGCCCTCGAGCTGATCGGCCTGCTCGAGATCCCTCCTCTGCCCAATCAACTCGAACTGGACGAATTCGGCTGCTCGGCTCCGTAGCCGTTGATCCTGCGCGACGGCCCGCTTCCTCCCGGAGGCGGGCCGTTTCGCGTCGATGCGCCGCGGATAGTCTGGAGCGGTGCTTGACTCCCATACCCACCTCTTTCTCTGCGAGCGGTCCGAGGCCGAGCTCGTCGCCTCGGCGCAGGCGGCGGGTGTCGAGCGGATGCTCAACGTCGGGCTGAACGCGGAGACCAATCGGCAGGCGATCGCCGCCGCCGAGCGCCACGAGGGCGTCTTCGCCTCGGTCGGCTGCCACCCGACCGAGGCCGCCGGCTTCGACGACGCCCGTGCCGGGGAGATCGCCCGGCTCGCCGCCGAGAACGAGAAGGTGCGGGCGATCGGCGAGACCGGGATCGACTACTACCGCGAGTCGGCGAGCCCGGCCGACCAGCGGCGCTCATTCGAGGCGCAGATCGAGATCGCCCGCGACCGTGGGCTGCCGATCGTGATCCACGCCCGCGACCCCGACGGCGAGACCGGTGCCGTCGACGACGTCTTCTCGATCCTCGACGAGCGCGGGAACGGCGTCGAGGTGATCCTCCACTGCTTCCTCGCGCCCTGGCGCGTCCAGGACGCGATCGACCGCGGCTGGTACTGCTCCTTCTCGGGAATCGTCACCTTCCCCAGCGCCGGCGAGCTGCGCGAGGCCGCCGCGAAGCTGCCCGACGAGCTCGTCCTGGTCGAGACCGACGCCCCCTACCTGGCGCCGCAGCCGGTGCGCGGCAAGCCCAACGAGCCGGCCCACGTGGTCTCCACGGCGGAGGTCGTCGCCGAGGTCCGCGGCGTCTCCTACGAGGAGCTGGAGCGCACGGTCGAGGCCAACGCGCGGACTTTGTTCGGCTGGTAACGGTGGTCCGCCTCGGGCAGAACTTCCTGTCCGACCCCAACCTGCTCGACGCGATAGTGCGCGACGCCGGGCTGGGCCCGGGAGAGGTCGTGCTCGAGGTGGGCGCCGGGGAAGGCGTGCTGACCGAGCGACTCGCCGCCGTCGCCGGCCACGTCCACACGGTCGAGATCGACCGCCGGCTGGAGCCGGTGCTGGCGCCGCTCGCCGCCCGCCCGGACGTCAACCTGCACTGGGGCGACGCGCTCGACCTGGACCTCGTCGGGCTCGATCCCACCCCGACCGCCGTCGTGGCCAACCTGCCCTACGCGGTGGCGACGCCGGTGATCCTGCGTACCGTCGCCGAGCTGCCCTCAGTGGCGCGCTGGACGGTGATGGTGCAGCGCGAGATCGCCGACAGGCTGCGCGCGGCCCCCGGGAGCCGCACCTATAGCTCGCCGAGCGCGACCGTGCAGCTCGCCTGCGAGGTGAAGCTGCTGCGCACGGTCGACCCCGCCGTCTTCCGGCCGCGACCACGGGTCGAGTCGGCGATCCTCCGCCTGCGCCGCACCGGGCCGGGTGCCGACGAGCCGACCCGCGAGCTGATCCGCGCCGCCTTCGCCCACCGCCGCAAGTCGCTCGCGCGCTCGGTCGAGCACGTCCGGCCCGGCACACTGGCCGCGACCCGGACGGCGCTGGAGGAGCTGGGGCTGGACCCCGGCGCGCGGGCCGAGTCGCTGGCGCCCGAGGATTTCGCCGCCCTATCCGCGAAGCTGAGTCCAGGCGCCTGATCCCGTCACCCGCCGATGCAGATCCACGCCCCCGCAAAGCTCAACCTCTGCCTCTACCTCGGCCCCCGGCGCGAGGACGGGCTGCACGAGCTCTGCTCGCTCTTCGAGCCGCTGGCGCTCGCCGACCTGATCACGCTTCCGACATTGACCACACCAGAGGGGGGTCAAAGTCGGATGGGCAGGACCGAATGCGACGAAGTCGTCTGTCCGGGGGTGGACGACGAGAACCTGGCCACCCGTGCCCTAGCGGCGCTGCGCGAGCGCGGCTGGGAGCGGCCGCCGCTGCGGGTCGAGATCGAGAAGCGGATCCCCGTGGCCGCCGGCCTCGGTGGCGGCAGCGCCGACGCGGCGGCGGTGCTGCGGCTGGCGGCCGGGGAGGTCGCCGGCCTGGAGGAGATCGCGGCGGGGCTGGGCGCCGACGTGCCCTCGCAGCTGACGCCGGCGCTCGCCCTCGTGCGCGGCGCGGGGGAGAGGGTCGAGCGCCTCCCCGACCCGGCGCCGCACGCCGTCGTCCTGCTACCCGACGGCGGCGGCCTCGGCACAGCCGAGGTGTTCGCCGAGGCCGACCGGCTGGGCCTCGGCCGCGAGGCGGAGGAGCTCGACCGCCTGGCGGACCGCCTGCGCGCGGCGGCCGGCGCCGGCGCCTCGCCGCTCTCCTACCGCGAGCTGCTCGTCAACGACCTCGAGCCCGCCGCACGCTCCCTGCGCCCGGGCATCGGCGACGCCCTCGACGCCCTGCGCGCGGCCGGCGCGCCCCACGCGCTGCTCACGGGCTCGGGCCCGACCGCGTTCGGTCTCTTCGAGAGCCTCGAGGCGGCCCGGGCCGCGGCGGCGGAGCTCGATCGCGCCGACGCGATCGTCTGCGAAGCGGCCGCGAGCCCGGAGCGAACGAGCGAGATAGCCGGTGATGATGAGCGCGAGTGAGCGAAGCGCGAGAGTGGTGTTTTCACCGTGAAGCTGCCGGGGGAGGGACGGGACAAGCGCAAGCGCCTGCTGCGGGCGCTGGTCGTCGCCGGGGTCGTCGCCGGCTACTTCCTCATCGGCCGCGAGCTCGGCCACATCGACCTGCAGGACCTGCTGGAAGACATCGCCGACACCCTCGGAGCCTGGACCTACCTCCTGGTCGGCGTCTTCGCCTTCGCCGAGACCGGGGCCTTCGTCGGCCTGGTGGTCCCCGGCGAGACGACGATGCTGCTCGGCGGCGCCGTCGCGGGTCAGGGGGCGATCGACCTCTATCTGCTGATTGCGATCGCCTGGTTCACCGCCTGGGCGGGCGACACCACCAGCTTCTTCATCGGGCGCCGCCTGGGCCGGGAGTTCGTGCTTCGCCACGGACCGCGCGTCGGGATCGGCCAGGAGCGCTTCGAGCGGGTCGAGGACTACTTCTCCCGCCACGGCGGCAAGACGATCTTCATCGGCCGCTGGATCGGCATCGTGCGAGCCCTGGCGCCGTTCATCGCCGGCAGCTCGAGAATGAACTACCGGGCCTTCGTCCCCTACAGCATCCTCGGCACCGGGCTCTGGGCCAGCGCCCACATCCTGGTCGGGTACTTCTTCTCGCGCAGCATCGAGAGCGCCGCGCACTATGCCGGCCGGGGCGCCTTCCTGCTGGCGAGCACGATCGTCGTCGTGGTCGGCATCGTGTTCGTCGTCCGCCGTCTCCGGGTCGAGCGGAACAGGCGGGACATCGTCGCCTGGCTGGAGCGCCACGCGGCGAGCGGCTGGGCCGTCGACCTCTCGCGCCGCTTCCGCCCACAGCTCCAGTTCCTCTGGGAGCGGGTTACGCCGGGCGGCACCTTCGGGCTCGAGTTCACCTCGCTGATGGCGATCCTCGCCGTCTCCGGCTTCGTCGTCGTCGCCTACACCGTGATCGTCGGCGCCGACCCCGGACCCACCCCCGGCGACACCACCGCGATCGACCTGGTCGAAAGCCTCGACGCCGGCTGGCTGGTGGACATCGCCAAGGTCT
Organism: Solirubrobacterales bacterium; assembly: GCA_036376915.1. Taxonomy (GTDB): domain Bacteria; phylum Actinomycetota; class Thermoleophilia; order Solirubrobacterales; family 70-9; genus VRUE01. The sequence goes on along the minus strand of DASUZK010000100.1, from coordinate 45,944 downwards.
TCACCGACCTCGGCTCCTTCGCCGTCGTCGGCTCGCTGGCCTTCGTCTGCGCCGCCCTCCTCGCCGCTCGCCGCCGCTGGGCGGAGCTCGGCGTCCTGGTCGTGGGCATGACGCTGATCGTCGTCGGCGTGCACGAGCTGAAGGATCTGGTAGACCGGCCGCGTCCCGAGGGGGGCCTGGTCGGCGTCTCCGGCTCCTCCTTCCCCAGTGCCCACGCCGCCTACTCGACCTTCTACGTCTGGTTGGCGGTGACGATCGTGATGCGGTTGAGGCAGGGGATGGCGCGCGGTGCGGCGGTCGTCGCCGGGGGGATCGCGCTGACCGCGCTGGTCGGCCTCTCTCGCGTCTACCTCGGCGTCCACTACCTCAGCGACGTCAACGCCGGCTGGGCGCTGGGGACCGCCGCGTTCTCGCTCTGTGCGGCCGTGGCGTTGACCATCACGACGGTACGGCAGAATGGGCGGCGTGCTGCCGCTGGCGCTGCAGAAGATCGAACATGAGTACGTGCTGTTCGGCGTGGCGAGCCTCGTCGCGCTCACGGCTTTCGTCGGCCTGATCCTGGTACCCGCGATCGGCTCCTACGGTCGGCTCTGGGAGAAGGCCGCCGCCGGCGTGCTCTCGCTCTTCGTGCTCGCGGCCCTCGTTCTGATCGGCGTCGTCCTCGGCCTCGCCGTCGTCTACTACTACAACGACATCTCCAACCTCGTCAACGGCTAGTCCCTCCTTAGGGCCGGCTGGGGATAATGGGGCCATGCCAGCGGCCTCAAAAGGGCAGGAAAAGCCCGCAAACAAGGGGGAAGTCGGGACTCTCGACGGACTCTCGGACGCGGTCGAGTCCGGCGCTGGCCTGCCTGCCGTGGCGCGCGCGGCGTCGCGGGCGCTCGATGCCAGCGTCGCCCTGATCGACCGCTCCAGCGCGGTTCTAGCGGTTGCCGGGGCCTCGCCCGACCAGGAGCGGAAGCTGCTCGCCGGGGGCGAGGGCGTGACGAGAGTGGAGCTGCGGGTCGCCGACAGCGCCGTGGGCGAGCTGCGCTACCGCGCCGCCGCCCCTCCCGAGCCGGCGATCGCGCGCGTGGTGACGACCCTGCTGGCCCTGGAGCTGGAGCGCTCGCGCTCGCCCGAGTGGGAGAGCGAGGAGGTGGCCGGCGCCTTCGTCGCCGCCGTCCTCGCCCGCGAGGTGACCGACCGTGGCGACATCGTCGCCCGTGGCGCCGAGCTCGGGGCAGACCTCGAGCAGGGCGCCGGAGTGCTGATCCTGCACGCGGCGCCGCGTGCCGCCCAGACCGGCGAGTGGCGCGCCCGGGTGCTGACGCTCGCGCAGCGGGCTCTGCGCTCGTTGGCGCCGGGCTCGCTGGCGAGCCCGGACGGCGAGGAGGCGGCCGAGATCGCGGTGATCGTCCCCGCCGAGGACGAGGCCCGGGTCGAGCGCGCCGCCGCCGGGCTCGGCCGCGAGTTGGAGGACGGCCTCTCCGGGTTCCACCTGACCATCGGCCACAGCCGTCGCGCGGCCGATCCCGTCGACCTCTACCGCGCCGGCAACGAGGCGCGGCTGGCGGTCAACGTCGGCGAGGCCGAAGGCCGGGCGGTGCTGGCCTTCGAGGAGACCGGCTCCTACCGCCTGCTGCTGCCGGCGATGAGTGAGGACCCGCGCGAGCTCGAGCGCTTCTACGCCGAGACGATCGCGCCGCTCTCCGCCTACGACGAGCAGTACGAGACCGAGCTGGTGGCGACGGTGGAGGCCTACCTCGACAACGACGGCAACGTCGCCGCCACCGCCAAACAGCTCTTTACCCACCGCCACACGATCCGCTACCGCCTCGAGCGCGTGAAGGAGCTCTGCGGCCACGACGTCTCCGCCACCGAGGGCCGCGAGAAGCTCGGCCTCGGCCTCAAAACCATGCGCGTCCTCGGCATCGCCTCGCCCCGCGGTCCCGCGCAGGAGCCGGGCGCGGAAGCGGGCAAGGTGCCGCGGTCCGCGGAGGAGTAGCTCTAGTTCCGGGGGAAGGACTCGAACCCTCTCTTCCAGGACCAAAACCTGGCGTGCTGGCCGATTACACCACCCCGGATCGGGGTTCGAGCGTAGCGCCCGAGACGCGACCTGCGTTTTCAGTCATATAGAGGGTGAATGCAGGACGCATCGTTCGGTTGCGTCCGCCGACCCGCCTAGGGTCCCGTCTATGGAGATGAGCGGAGTGCAGATGGACCCGGAGGTTCGCGAGGGGCTGCAACGCAGCTGGAAGGCGCTGATGACCGTCGGCGTGCTGGCGATCCTCGTCGGTTGCGTGGCGATCGTGGTGCCCGCGGTCGCCGCGGTCGCGACGGCGATCTTCATCGGCTGGATCCTGGTGATCGCCGGGGCCTTCCTGGTCGCCGGCGCGTTCATGGCGCACTCGATCGGCAGCGTGATCCTGCGCCTGATCTGGGCGCTGCTGACCGTGATCGTCGGCCTCTGGCTGATCGTGGAACCGGACAACGGCACGCTCACCCTGACCTTCGTGCTCGGGATCTACTTCCTCTTCATGGGCCTGACCCGAACCGCCGTCGCCTTCGCCGCCCGCGGTCAGGAAGGAGCCGGCCTGGTCGGCCTCAGCGGCGTCGCCGGCCTCCTGATCGGCATCCTCATCCTCGCCAAGTTTCCCAGCAGCGCCGACTGGGCCATCGGCCTCCTCGTCGGCATAGACCTCATCTTCGCCGGCTGGACGCTGACGTCCGTCGCCCTGGTTGGTCGAGACCTAGCCAAAGCTGACTGAGAAGTTGCTGGCGCGGCGGGTCCTGTCGCCGCAGGGGCCACCGCCCCTTCCGGTCGCTAAAGCGTCCTCAGGGGCGGTTCCCCCTACGACGCCACCCCCCGCGAGATGCGGCATCGGCTGCCGCTCTTGGAAGTTGCCAGCAAGCAGATGAGATGGTCGGCTGCGCGCATGGGCGAAGTCGGGCCAGGGACCAGGGCGACCGATAGCTTGCGTCTTGAGCTTTCAGGTCGTCGGATTGTGCGGGAGAGGGTGGGGTGCCCCTGGAGCGCGCGGCGTCCTCTTTTCGCCGCGATATCCCACCCGAAAAGCCCATCAGCCATGACGGCGAAAACCCAGCAAGCGGAAGGGGCACCCCACCCTCTCCCATCCTGTCTACGATCTGTCAGTGGAGTCTCCCTTGGTACTGGTCATGGCGGCCGGCGAGGGAACGCGCATGCGTTCCAGCCTGCCGAAGATGCTGCATCCGGTTTGTGGGCGGCCGATGGTCGCCTGGCCGATCCTTGCCGCCCGCGAAGCGACGGGTGCCGAGTGGGTGGTTGCGATCGACTCGCCGAAGGAAAACAGCGTCCCGGGCCTGCCCGACAAGGTCCGCATCGTCATCCAGCCCGAGCCCGACGGCACCGGTGGCGCGGTCCGCGCCGCGCTGCCGCTGATCGAGGAGGCCGAGACGGTGCTCGTCCTCTCCGGCGACGTGCCGTTGATCTCCTCGGAGAGGATCTCCGGCCTGCTCGAGGCGCACGCCGCCTCCGGCGCCGCGGCGACGATGCTGACGATCGAGCTCGACGACCCAGGCTCCTACGGCCGCGTCCTCCGCGATGACGATGGCGGGGTCGAGCGCGTGGTCGAGGCGAAGGCCGCGGGCGACGCCACGCCCGAGCAGCTCGCGATCCGCGAGATCAACGCCGGCACCTACGCCTTTGCCGCCGCCCCGCTCGCCGATGCCCTCGCCGGCCTCTCCAACGACAACGCCCAGGGCGAGTACTACCTGCCCGACGTCCTGCCCGCCCTGCGCGAGGCGGGGCACTCGGTAGCCGCTCACCTGACCGAGGACTTGGCGGTGACGATGGGCGTCAACAACCGCGCCGACCTCGCCGCGGTCGAGGCGGAGGCGCGACGCAGCATCCTCCGGGCTCACATGCTGGCCGGGGTCACGGTCGTCGATCCCGCCTCGACCTGGATCGATGCCGACGTCGAGATCGCGCCCGATGCCCGGATCGAGCCCGGCACCAGCCTGCGCGGCAAGACGACCGTAGGCTCGGGGTCCACCGTCGGGCCGCTCAGCACGCTGACGGACACGACGCTCGGCGCCAAGGTCTCCGTGCCGCACTCCTTCCTCGTCGAGTGCGTGGCGGGCGACGGTGCCCAGATCGGGCCCTTCGCCCACTTGCGCCCCGATGCCGAGCTGGCCTCCGGCGCCAAGGCGGGCAGCTTCGTCGAGGTCAAGAACTCGCGGATCGGCGAGGGCGCCAAGGTCCCCCACCTCGCCTACGTGGGCGACGCCGAGATCGGCGCCGGCAGCAACCTCGGCGCTGGCGCGATCACCGCGAACTACGACGGTTTCCGCAAGAACCGGACTACGATCGGCGAGAACGTCCGCATCGGCGTTGACACGATGCTGATCGCGCCTGTAGAAGTCGGCGACGGCGCTTACACTGGCGCCGGAGCGGTGATCAAGAGCGATGTGCCCGAGGGTGCACTCGCCGTCAGCGAGAACGAGCAGCGAAACATCGAGGGCTACGCGGCTCGCAAGGCCGCGAAGATGCAGGAGGAGCAAACCCCGTGAGCACAATCGAGGAGCGACCCGAGACGACGCCGGCCAGCGCCATCACCCACGACTACTCGAAGCGGCTGATGGTCTTCGGCGGTCGCAGCTCGATGGAGCTCGCCGCGAAGGTCGCCGGCAAGCTAAACCTCGACCTCGGCCAGGTGACGCTGAAGACCTTCGCCAACGGCGAGGTCTACTGCCGTTACGAGGAGTCGATCCGCGGGGCCGACGTCTTCCTGGTCCAGTCGACCAGCGCCAACGAGCAGTCGGGGATGACGCCGAACGACTCGTTGATCGAGCTGCTGACGATGATCGACGCCGCCCAGGGCGCCTCCGCCCACCGCATCATCGCCGTCATGCCCTGGTACGGCTACGCCCGCCAGGACAAGAAGTCGGCCCCGCGCGAGCCGATCTCCGCCCGCATCGTCGCCAAGTGCCTCGAGGGCGTCGGTGTGGATCGGGTGCTGACCATGGATCTCCACGCCGGCCAGGTGCAGGGCTTCTTCCACGTCCCGGTCGACCACATGACCGCGATGCCGATGCTGACCCAGTGGTTCGCCGACCAGTACCCCGCGGAGGATCTGGTGATCGTCTCCCCCGACGCAGGCCGGGTGAAGACGGCTCGCAACTTCGCCCGCCGCATCGGCACCCACTGGGCGGTGATGGAGAAGGAGCGCCCCGCCCAGCAGGTGGCCGAGATCGGCTACGTGGTCGGCGACGTCAAGGGCAAGACCGCGGTCCTGGTCGACGACATGATCGACACCGCCGGAACGCTCTGCGCCGCCGCCCAGACCGTGCTCGACGAGGGCGCAGCGCGGGTGATCTCCTGCGCCACCCACGGCGTCTTCTCCGGTCCCGCCTACGAGCGGCTCGCCTTCGAGAACTCCGGCATCGAGAAGATCGTCGTCAGCGACACGATCCCGCTGCGGCCCGGGGCCCCGGACAACATCGCCGTGCTCTCCACCGCCGGCACCTTCGCCGACTCGATCCGCCGCATCTTCACCGACGACTCGGTCTCCGAGATCTTCGCCGGCGAGAACCAGCTGTTCTGATGTCCGACGGCCTGCGGCTGGTCGGCCACAAGGGCGCCGACCTGATCGCCCCCGGCAACACGGTCGAGAGCTTCCACGCCGCGGTCGAGGCGGGCGTCGACACGATCGAGCTCGACGTGCTCTGGCTGCCCGACGCCCACCTGCCGCTGGAGCAGCGGGCGCCGCTGGTCGTCGCACACGACTGGCACGACGCCGAACGGCGCACGCCGCTGACCCTGACAGAGGCACTCGATGCGTTCATGGAGCCCCCGCTGGACGAGGTGGAGATCGACATCGACATCAAGCTCCCCGGGCGCGAGGAAGAGATCGTCGAGGCCCTGCAGGAGCGCGGCCTGATCGAGCGGGCGATGGTCTCGACCATGGAGCTGTACTCGCTGGGCCGGATCCTCGAGCTTCAGCCGGCGCTGCGCCGCGGCTGGACCTATCCCAAGGTGACCAAGGATTGGACCTCGAAGCGCTGGGCCAAGGGGCCGATGCTGGCCGCCCTGGTGGCGATGCGCCACCGCCTCCCCGGCCTCGCCGCCGAGAAGCTGCCAAAGCTCGGGGTTGAGGCGATGTGGGTCTACCACCCGCTGATCAGCCGCCGCCTCGCCCGCATCACCGAGCTGGCCGGGGTAGAGCTGATCGCCTGGACGGTCGACGACCTGCCTCGCATGGAGAAACTCGTCGCCGCCGGTGTCAACGGCATTTGCTCGAACGACCCGCGCCTATTCGCCAAGCTGCCCTGACCCCCAACCCGTTCCGGTGCGCCTTATCCCCCTATATCCGGGAAAAGGCGCACCGGTGGCAGGGGGTCACGCTTTCAGCATGCGGGCGATGCGGTTGATCACGGCATTGGGTTCGTCGCGCATCTGTTCCCAAGTGACGCGTGAGGTTCGGTAGCCGGCGGCGGTGAGGATCTGGTCCCGCTTGCGGTCCCGTTGGAAGGCGACACGGGTGTCGTGGGTCTCTTCGCCATCGGTCTCGATCGCGAGACGCTGTTCGTCCCAGAGTAGGTCGACCTCGAAGCGATGCCCATCGACGCGCAACTTCACGTTCGTGCGCGGGGCAGGCAGCCCTTCCTCGATGAGGAGAGGGAGGAGGCGTGCCTCAAGTCGACTCCGCACGACCGGTCGCTCCTCTCGTGTTGCTCGCCATGGCGCCAGGATCCTGCGCAGTCGAGGTGCTCCGCGACGACGGCCCAAGGAAAGGATCCGGTCGATCTCTTCCACGTCGAGCTCTCGAAGAATTGCTGCCTGCTCAACGAGTCGCCGCATCGAGCTCCAGCCCAACCATCCGGCCATGTCGACGAGCGTGCGGGACACGGTGGTGCATGGGATTCCGTTCCGAATTTCGATCTCGCTTGCATCTGGCAGGCGCACACGATGCCAGCGAATCCCGTCGATCTTGCGCCCCGACCAGTCTGGTGGGATCACATGGACAACCGGCAGTTGCTTCTCCCACAGGCCCAGCAGCTCGGCGGCACTTCCATGTGAGAGCACGGTCCCTTTCTCGCAGGCGAGCACCGCGGCGAGCATGGGTCCTTGCCTGCTGAGAGCTCGATGCCCCACTGCAAACGTCCCCCAGAAAAGCGGCTGCAGGTATCCCGACGCGATTCGATCGTCGATTGCGCCATCGCGGAATCCCAGCTCGCGCAACTGGCTCCGCGTGACAATCCCATGTTGTTCCTCGGCGACCGCCGCGACCGCGTGTCCCGCGCTTCCAGTGCGCTTTTCCCCTGGCATGAGGGGATAAGGCGCACCGGGAGCAAGATTCTCCCCCCCTGTCTCTTCCGGTGCGCTTTATCCCTCCATATCCGGGAAAAGGCGCACCGGAGCGAGCTTGGGTTAGATCGTGCCGGGGGTGGCCGTCGGCGGGGCGTTGCGGCCGCCGCGTGGCTTCACCGCAGACTCGAGCTCTGTGGCGGTGAAGCCGCCTACCGCCTCGCCGTCGAGGGCGTAGCGGTAGAGGGCGACGCCGAAGATGTTGCTCAGGGCGCTGGAGACGAGCATCGAGATCGCCAGGCCGATCACGCCCAGCACCAGCAGCAGCGCGCCGGCGAAGCTGGCCGAGGCCCAGATCAGGAAGCCGGCGAAGATCAGCAGCGCCGAGGGCAGGACGCCGAGGAGGAAGACGGCGCCGCCGATCGCGATGTTGCCGGTGATCTGCTGGCCCCAGCGCGATTTGAAGAGGCCGGCGGAGCGTTTCAGGGTGGCGAAGGGCCCGCTGCCCTCTAGCGCGATCACCGGCACGGCGAGGAAGGTGATCAGCGACCAGCCGACGGCGAGCAGGCGGCCGACGATCTGGCCCACGGCACCCTGGTTCTCCAGGGCGCTGAGCGCGAGGCCGATCGTGGTCGAGACGGCCGCCCAGCCTGCGATCTGGGGGAGGCGCCCGCGCGCCACGGCAAGCCCGTCGCCGACGGACGCCTGCTGGCCGCGGAAGATCATGTCGGCGGCGGCGGCAAGGCCGACGCTGAAGTAGGGTGCCGATCACGGCGAGCAGGTAGAAGCCGATCACCGCCATGGCGCCGCCGAAGACCGCCTGGTCGTCCTCGATCAGGTAGATGCCCGGGCCGACGACGACGAGCGCGCAGACGATGGTCGCCGCGCCACCGTAGAGCGGAAAGCGCAGCAGGGTGGGGTTCTCCCGCAGCAGCGCCCAGCTCTTCTTCGTCAACTCCCAACCGCGTTTGATCCGGCTCATCGTTGCTCTCCTTCCAGGGACCGCTCGACTATCGGCGTCTGCATCACGCCTCTTCCCTCGAAGTACTCCCACTCCTCCTCGCCCAGCTCGGTCGCCGGCGGATCGGCGTAGATCCACTCGCGCATTATTCGGTGCCAGTTGCGCTTCGCGCGAAGCTGCCCGAGCACGGCGACGACGCCGATTTCCATCCGCCTGCCCATCAGCTCGTCGCCCGGCAGCGACTCGCGCCGCATCAGGTCGTAGTACTCCGAGCGGGGGTCGTGGGTTGACTCGATGATCTTCATCACGCGGCGGGCGCTGATCTCGACCTCGCGGTCCTCGATGAACCAGCCGCTGACCGCCATCGTGTGCTCCATCAGCCGTTCGGCGTCGAGCTTGGAGGGGTTCTTGACGAAGCCGAGCTCGTGCAGAGCGTTGCGGAATCGCTCGGGATCGTCGTGAAAGGCAGCGTCGAGCGCACGCTGCTCGAGCACGATCTGCTCGTGGTCGAGCTTCTTCGTCATCCCGAAGTCGAGGAAGGCGACCCGACCGTCGCCCATCAGGATGTAGTTGCCCGGGTGGGGGTCGGCGTTGAAGTGCTGCAGGTGGTAGATCGAGCCGAAGCTGCCGCGGAAGACGATCTCGCCGAAGCGGCTGCGCTCCTCGTCGGGCAGCTCCTTTACCTGCTCGAACTTCATCCCCTCGACCAGCTCGGTGACCAGCACCCGGCGCCGCGAGAGCCGCGTGATCACTTCCGGCACGTAGATGAAGGGGTGCTCGCGGTAGGCGCGGGCGAAGGTGCGCTGGTTCTGCGCCTCGTACTCGTAGTCGAGCTCCTCCATCACCCGCTCGCGCAGCTCCTTGGCGATCTCGCTGGCGTCGAGGCCGGGGGCCAGGGCACGGGCGAGGCGGACGATGGTCCCGGCGTTGCGCAGGTCGGCGTCCAGCGCCTCGGCGATCCCCGGGTACTGGATCTTCACCGCTACGGGGCGGCCGTCCAGAAGCTCGGCGCGGTGAACCTGCCCGATCGAGGCGGCGGCGAAGGCCTCGTGGTCGAACTCGGCAAAGAGCTCGGAGAGCGGCTCGCCTTCGTACTCCTCCTCGAGCACCTTCTCGACCTTGCCCCAGGGCATCGCCGGCGCGTCGGTGCGCAGCTTCGCCAGCTGCTCCTGGTAGATCTCGCGGTACTCGTCGGGGATGAATTCGGTGTCGATGAAGGAGGCGAACTGCCCCAGCTTCATCGCCGCGCCCTTCATCTGGCCCAGCGCGCCGACCATCTTCATCGCCGTCTCGAGGTGGCGCTGCTCCAAGCGCTCCTTGCCGTCCTCCTCCGAGCGGGCGACGTTGGTCGCCTTGGTCCCCGCGTAGCGAGCGCCCTGCATGCCGACGATCGAGCCCAGCTTGGCGGAGCGCCGCAGTCGCCCTTTGGGGATCTTCGAGTCCTCGGACACGAGCGAAACGATGTCACAGGTTGCGCTCGCGCCCGTTTCTCTATCCTCTCCGGTCCGCATGGCCCGTGGACGCGAAAAGCTGAAGGCAGCACCCCGAACCGAGTTCGGCTCCAGGATCTCCCGCCGCTTGCGGCGCGAGGGCCTCGTGCCGGGCGTCGTCTACAGCGGCGGCGCGGATGCCCGTGCCTTCCAGGCGCCCGAACGCGACATCCGCGGCGTGCTCGCCGAAGGCGCCGCCCTCTTCGACCTCGAGATCGAGGGCGCGAAAGCGGTGCCGGTCGTGGTCAAGGAGCAGCAGCACCATCCGGTGCGCGGCAGCCTCCAGCACATCGACCTGCAGGAGGTGCGGCTCGACGAGGCGATCCAGGCCGAGGTCGCGATCGAGCTCGAGGGCGCCGAGGTCGCCCCCGGCGTCAAGGGCGGCGGCGTGCTCGAGCACGTAACTCGCGAGGTGACGGTCGAAGCGCTGCCCACTGAGATCCCCGACAACCTCGTCGCCGACGTCTCGGCGATGGAGGTCAACGACACCCTTCAGCTCTCGGCGCTGGTCATGCCCGAGGGCGTCACTCTCGTCGCCGACGACCCGGACGAGGTGACGATCGCGACCCTCTCGCCGCCCCGCGTCGAAGAAGTGGTCGAGCCCACCGTCGAGGAGGAGGCCGAGCTGGTCGGCGAGGAGGGCGAGGCACCCGCCGCCGAGGAGGGCGGCGAGGCCGAGGGCGAGTCGGGCGACTCCGGCGAGGGGTAACCCCTGTCCCTCTTCCGCCGCCGGGCCGAACGCGGCGAGGTCGAGCAGCAGGGCGACCGCATCCTGATCGTCGGCCTCGGCAACCCCGGCCGCCAGTACGAGGCGACGCGCCACAACGTCGGCTTCGAGGTCGCCGCTGAGCTCTCCCGCCGCTGGGACCTACCGCGGGCAAAGAAGAAGTTCGGCGGCTTGATCGCCGAAGGCCGCTCGGGCCCAGGCGGCCCGAGGGTGGCGATCCTGCTGCCGCAGACGTTCATGAACGCCGCCGGCGACTCGGCCGGGCCCGCGCGCGGCGCGCTGAAGGCGCCGCTGGACCGGGTCGTGGTCCTCCACGACGAGATCGACCTCCCCTTCGGCGAGGTCCAGGTGCGCCAGGGCGGGGGGCTGGCAGGCCACAACGGCCTCAAGAGCCTCAAGCGGGGTTTCGGCGACGCCGAGTTCTGGCGCGTGCGGGTGGGCGTGGGGCGGCCCGACTCGACCGACCCCGAGGTGGTCTCCGCCTACGTCCTCGGCCGCTTTCGCGAGCCGCGCGAGGAGGTTGCCGCGCTGATCGAGAGCGCCGCCGCCGAGACCGAGCGTCTGGTCGAGAGCCTGGACGAAATAGATTCCACGCCGTGAGCGCCCCGACCGAGGTGACGAGCTACGAGGCGGACGAGCAGGGGGTGGCGGTGCTGCGTCTGGTGCGGCCGGAGTCGCGCAACGCGATCGACACCCAAATGCTGGTCGAGATGCTCGAGCACCTCGCGGTCGCCCGCGCCGACGAGGCCGTGCGCGTGCTCGCGATCAGCTCCTCCGATCACATGGGCCTCTCCGCCGGCGCCGACGTCAAGGAGGAGCTCGACGAGGAGGGCAAGGTCCGCCGCATGCAGCTCTTCGCCGACCTCTACGACGCCGTCGTCGCCTTCCCCAAGCCGACGATCGCCGCCTGTCACGGCGACGTCGTCGGCGGTGGGGCCGAGATCGCCGTCGCCTGCGACATGCGCGTCGGGGGATCCAACCTGCGCATGCGCTTCCCCGGCGCCGCGCTCGGGGTGCCGGTCGGACCGGCGCGCCTGGTCACCCTCTGCGGCCTGGCCGCTGCCAAGTACCTGCTGCTCACCTCGCGCACGGTTGGCGCCGACGAAGCGCTCCGCCTCGGCCTGGTCAACCGCGTCGCGCCGGCTGCGAGCACCGAGGAGGCTGCCCTCGCCCTCGCCGCCGAGGTCGCCGCACACCCGCCAGAGGCGGTCGCCCGGCTGAAGGCGATGCTGCACGAGTGGGATGACGTCGTCGGCCGCTCTGCCAACGAGGGCGTCGGTCAGGTCGAGTGGCAGCGGACGGGGCCAGGCTTGCCTCACCGGCCCCGATCGTCCCCTTCCTAGGCCTTCGCCGCCGCCTCGCCCACCCCGGCTGCAACCGCCATGATCGAGATCTGGGGGTTGACGCCCGGGCAGCTGGGCAGGACCGAGCCGTCGGCGACCCAAACGCCATCGACGCCGCGCAGGCGGCCTTCGGGGTCGACGGGATGGCGCGAGGGGTCTGAGCCGGCGGCGGCCGTGCCCGTCGGGTGAAAGGCGGCGAGGCGCAGGCGGCGCACGTCGAGCCGCTCCACCGCCGCCTCGATCTCCGACTCGTCCCGCACCGCGGGCGCTCCGCCGCCGAGTTCGACGTCTTTGGCACCGGCGGCGAGCATCACCCGCGCCATCGCCCCGACGGCTGTGGCCAGGCGACGCTCATCGGCCTGTGCGAGGCGGTAGGAGACGACCGGCGCCCGGGTGCCGAAGACCCGGCCCGAGGGCGCGTCGGCGATCATCGCGCCGAGCGTCGCCGTATTGGCGGCGCGGTCGAGACGCCCCAGCAGGTGCGTGCCGTAGCCGGGAGCCGAGATGGCGCCCATCCCCGGCGGGTTCGAGGTGGCCTCGAGCAGAATCCCCTCGCGTTCGTGCAGCTCCTCGATGCCGACGCTCTGCATCACTCCCCGCCAGGGGATCACCTCTTCCTCGAAGCTTGCGGTGATCCCGGTCGCGGGGTGGATCGAGAGGTTTCTGCCCATCCTCGGGTGCCGCCCGAGACCGCTGCGCCGCAGCAACGGGGGGGTCGGGATCGCGCCGGCGGCGACGACCACGAGTCGTGCGGAGATGCGTACCTCGTCTCCGTCGGCGCCTCGCCCGGCCACGCCCACGGCACGCCCGCCTCCGACCAGCACCTCCGTCACGTGGAGACCCGAGACGATCCGCGCCCCCGCCTCGCAGGCCTGCGGCAGCGCGTTCAGGTGGACGCCGCCCTTGGCGTTGTTGGGGCAGCCGATCGCGCACTGGCAGGAGCCCCGACAGCCCGGCGCGTTGCGCCGCAGCGGCGCGCTCTGCCAGTCGAGAGCCGCAGCGCCCTCCAGTGAGAGCTCGCCGTTGCGCCCCAGGACCTCCATCGGCGCGGCCGCGACACCGATCGTCGCTTCGACGTCGGCGATCGTGGGGCCGAGCAGCTCGGGATTGGCGAGCGCCAGGCCGTGCTTCTCGAACCAGTCCCTCGCCACCGGCGCGGGAGGGCGGTAGCAGGTGCCTGAGTTGATCACGGTCGTGCCCCCGACGGCGCGCCCCAGCGGCAGGGCGATCGGTGGGTTGCCGAACGCCATCGTCGTGCCGCCGTCGCGGTAGATCGAGGCGAAGCGGTCGAGCGGGTGGGAGCTGCGGATGCGGTCCACGGTCCAGCGTTCGCCTTCCTCGACGATCACCGTGTCGAGCCCGGCCCGGGCCAGCGCCCGGGCGGCGAAGGCGCCGCCGGCCCCGGAGCCGATCACGATCGCGTCGCAGCGGCTCGCCGACGGCCACTCCGCAGCGGGGGTGAGGTTCATCGCGCCGTCGGGCCGCGAGGGCTCGTAACGGGAGCCCACCGTCGCGATCTCCCCCGCGAAGGCGTCGGCGCCGTGGGCGAGCAGCACGATCGACTTGACCGCGTCGAGCGCGGGCGCGCCGCCGAGGTGCGCAATCTCCCCCAGCAGCGCTTCGCGCCGCTCGGGCGGGACGGCTCCAAACCTGCGCCCGGTGCGAGCCAGCGAAAAGGCCTCGAGCCCGACCAGGGCTGTCCCAAGCCCCGCCTGCGAGACGGCGGGCATCCGGTCGATCATCCGCCGGGCGACGCTCGCCACCCGCTCGGGATCGGGTCCCCCGGCCTCGGGCGGCAGGATCGCCGCCGCCACGTCTCCCAGCGCGGACATACCGGCAGATACTACGGTTGTCTACTGGGCCCAGCTGCTCGTATCGAGCACGGTGCCACCCGCGAACCGGCCGGGGTGCGCGAGCACGTGGCTGGCGACCTCGTCGCAGCGGGGTGCCCGGAGTTCACCATGGTTGGCTGCAGCCGCGATCCGGTCGAGTAGGGCGGCGAGGTTTTCATCGCCGAGCCAGCTGAGCATGAAGGGGTGGAGGACGATCGCCATGAAGCCACCCGCCGTAGCCAGCTCTTCGATCGCCGCTTCCAGGGATGCGACGAAGGCCGCCGGCTCCACCGGGTCGGGCGAGCCGGTCATCTGCTCGCGCGCGCCGGCGAGCGGCGGCAGCACGCAGCTGGCGTCTACATGCCGCCACTGGAAGGGGAGCAGGGCGATGCCCCCGTCCTCGCTGGCTCCGGCACCGGCTGGGGAGCAGTAGCGCAGGCCGGCATCGCGCAGGACCGCCGTGCCGCCGGGGCCGAGGCGGCCGCCGGGCGGGCGCAGGCCGGAGATATCGAGCCCAATCCGTTCGAAGGCGGAAACGCCCCGCGCCAGATTCTCGGCCTGTCCGGCGGCGCTCATCCCGTCCCATTGCTCGTGGCGCCAGGCGTGGTAGGCCACCTCGTGGCCGCTCGCGTCGATCTCGCGCAGCAGGTCCGGGTAGAGCTCCGCGTTCAGCCCCTCGACGAAGAAGGTCGCCGCCAGCTCCCGCTCCGCGAGCCGGTCGAGCAGCGCCGGCACCACCTCGGTCGCGGTGAAGTGGCCGCCCAGCGGTGCGTCCGCGGCCAGTGCCCCCATCTCCAGTTCCGCCGCCTCCCCCAGATTGTCGAACGTGAGCGACAAAACCCCCTTTCCTCCGCCGACGGGACTAAAACCGTCCATATGAGGCGTGTTTCAGGCCCATCGGCGGCTATTTGCGCAGGGCCGGGCTCCAGCGCTCAGGCTGCAGCTCGGCCTGCTCGCGGGCCCACTCGAAGTGATGACGGGCGGAGGCCAGCAGGATCGGGAAGTTGAGCAGGCCGGCGAGGGCGAAGCGGCGCGACCCGGGTCGGTTGGCGGCGGGCAGGCTGAGGGCGCTGCAGACGAGCCAGAACCAAAGCACCGCGTTGTAGGCGGGAAGCTGATCCTCGCTCAGGCCCTCGGCTTCGTCGAGCATCGGCAGCCCGCCGTGAAGCGACCAGGGCCACGCCTTGAAGTGGACCGCGACCCCCGCCACTCCGATCCCGGCGCTGAAGGCGGTCAGCCGCCGCGCCATTCCGCCCTCGCGCAGGGCGGCGGCGAGCATCAGCGGGAAGTAGCCGCCCCAAAGGGCGTACGCGCCGCGGCGGCCGATGAAGGGCTCGAAGACCAGCCCGACCCCGGCGCGGGTCTCGAAGGCATTGTGGGCGAGCAGGCCCAGCGCCGAGCCGGCAGCGAGCAGCTTCCTCATCGCTTCGGCCCGATCCGGTTCGAGAGCGTGCCGATCCCGTCGATCTCCAGCTCGATCGCCTGTCCGGGCTGGATCCAGCGGTCGAGCTCGAGCCCGCAGCAGCCGGGCATAGTCCCGGTCGAGATCACGTCGCCAGGCTCGAGCCGCTCGCCGGCCGCGGCGTAGGCGAGCATCTCGCCGATGTCGTGGACCGGCCCGGCGGTGCCGCCTTCGCACCAGACCTCGCCGTCGACGCGCACCCGGCCGCGGGCCGCGGTCCAATCGGGCATCTCCTCGGCGCCGAGCACGTCGCACCCGATCGAGTTGGCGAAGGTCTTCGACTTCACCGCCGGGCCGAACACGCCGTGGCGGACCTCCTCCGCCTGCACCTCGCGGGCGCTCCAGTCGTTGAGCACGAGCCAGCCCCCGATCGCCTCGCGTGCCTCCGCCGGGCTCGGGTCCTCGAGCGGGCGGGCGAGCACGAAGGCGAGCTCCAGCTCGAAGTCGAGATAGTCGGTGTGCGAGGGCCAGGGCATCTCCTCGCCGTCGGCCAGCATCGCGGCGTGATTGCCGACGTAGAAGGCGGGGACCTCGTAGAAGCGCTTGTTCGGCTTGAACGGGGGGAAGGTCCGGCGCGTGACCCGCTCGTACGCCGCCGCCGCCCGCTGCACCGGCGCCGGGAAGAAGCGCTTGACCAGCACCCGGGCGGAGCCCTCGTAGTGGGCGGGCCAGAGGCTGAAGGCGCGCAGCGAGCGGGCCGCGAAGGGGAGTCCGGCCGTGGCCGGGTCGGCGACGGTGGCATCGTCGGCTTCGATCAGGCGCTGGACCTCCAGGCGGACCCCCTCGCCGCCGGCGAGCAGGCCGAGCATGTCGTGCTCGGCGGGCAGCTGGACCCAGCGCCCGTGCTCCGGGTCCTCGACGATGACTCCCTGGGGTGTGTTCCGCAGCTTCAGACCGGCTGCGATTATGGCGAGTTCCGCCCGATGTCCCTTCGCCCGCTCATAGAGATCGCCGCCGAGAACGAGCGCGTCCACGCGCTCACCGGCCGCGTGCGCGAGGCCGTTTCGGGCGGGGAGAAGGTCGAGGTGCCGGTCTCGGCGATGCTGCGGCCGCTGCTCCTCGCGGCGCTGCTCGAGGACGATCGCGGCCTTGCTGGCCGCCCGGCGCTGCTGGTCGCTGCCGATGACCGCTCCGCCCGCGACCTCGCCGCGGACCTGCACGCATATCTGACCCCCCGACGGGTCCGCCTCTACCCCTCGCGCGGCACCGGCTTCGCCTCGCACGTGACGCCGCCGCCGCACCTGGTCGGGCTGCGGATCGACGCGCTCGACGCCCTGGGGAGGGAGGAGGATGCGGTCGTCGTCGCCGGCGCCACCGCCTTGGCCGAGGCCGTCCCCGACGCCGCCCTGCGGCCGGCCGGGTTCGCGATCTCCCAGGGCGAGGAGATCGACCTCGGCGCTGTCGCCCGCGATCTCGCCGCCGCTGGCTACCAACGCGTCGAGCAGGTGGAGGAGCGCGGTCAGTTCGCTGTGCGCGGCGGCATCCTCGACGTCTTCGGCGCCACCGTCGAGCGCGCCGTGCGGATCGAGCTCTTCGGCGACGAGGTCGAGTCGATGCGCTGGTTCTCGACCTTCACCCAGCGCTCCCTGGGCGACGCCGAGCGGGTCGAGCTGGCGCCTGCCGCCGAGCTCGATGCGGAGCACCGCGAGCTTGCGGAGCTGGCCGCGATGGAGGCCGAGGAGGAGGGCCGCGAGGCGCCGAGCCTGGCCGAGGTCCTGCCCCTGGACCGCTTCGGCCCCCCGCTGGCCCTGGTGCCCGACTCGGCCGCGGTGGTCCTCGCCGCGGCCGAGGAGATCGAGCCGGCGCTGCGCGACCACTGGGAGGACGCGACGACCGCGATGCACGCCGAGGACGCCAGCCGCCTCTACGTCGACGTCGCGGCGCCGCTCGCCGAGCGCGCCGCGCTCTCCTTCGCGGCCGCCGGCAGCGACGACGAGGACGCCTTCCGCGCCGCCCGGGCGGAGTCGCCGGCCCGCAGCGTCAAGGAGGCCGAGGCCGAGCTGGAGAAGCAGGTCCGCTCCGGCTACCGCACGGTGGTCGCCTTCGACGATCGCGGCGAGGCGGAGCGGGCGCGCTACGGGCTGGACCGGCTCGACGCCGCCCTGCTCGAGGGCGGCCGCCTCTCGCCCGATCCCGGGCTGACCTTCGCCGAGGCGCGCATGCGCGAGGGCTTCGTCAGCCCCGAGCTGCGCC
Organism: Solirubrobacterales bacterium; assembly: GCA_036376915.1. GTDB lineage: Bacteria > Actinomycetota > Thermoleophilia > Solirubrobacterales > 70-9 > VRUE01. The sequence continues at coordinate 28,666 of DASUZK010000100.1, read as the reverse complement.
TCGCCGTCTACCCCTTCCGCCGCCTCGTCCACCGCCGCCGCCGCGCCGAAGCCCGCGCCCCCGGCGCCGGGCGGACCCGCCTCGCCTTCAGCGACCTGCGGGTCGGCGACTACGTCGTCCACGAGGACCACGGCGTCGCCCGCTTCGCCGGCTTCGAGACGCGCGAGGTCGGCGGCGTCACCCGCGACTACCTCTACCTCGAATACAAGGGCGAGGACCGGGTCTACGTCCCCACCGACCAGCTGGCGAAGCTGAGCCGCTACGTCGGCGCCGGCGGCGAGCCGTCGCTCTCCGCCCTCGGCGGCAAGCGCTGGCAGAACATGAAGGCCCGCGCCCGCAAGGCGGCCGGGGCCCTCGCCGGCGAGCTGCTCAACCTGTATGCGGAGCGACGGACCCGCAAGGGCCACGCCTTCGGCGCCGATGGCGAGTGGCAGATGACGATGGAGGCAGCCTTCCCCTATCGCGAGACCGCCGACCAGGTGGAAGCGATCGAGTCGGTCAAGGGCGACATGGAGGCCGAGCAGCCGATGGACCGGCTCGTCTGCGGCGACGTCGGCTTCGGCAAGACCGAGGTGGCGCTGCGCGCCGCGGTCAAGGCCGCCGCCGACGGCAAGCAGGTGATGATGCTGGTGCCGACGACGATCCTCGCCCAGCAGCACTTCGGCACCTTCCGCGAGCGCCTCGCCGATCTTCCCTTCGTCGTCGAGGGGATCTCGCGCCTGCGCAAGCCGGCCGAGGTGAAGGCGGTGCTGGCGGGCTTCGAGGCGGGCAAGGTCGACGTCCTGATCGGCACCCACCGCCTGCTCTCGCGCGATGTCCGCGCCAAGGACCTCGGCCTCGTCATCGTCGACGAGGAGCAGCGCTTCGGGGTCAAGCAGAAGGAGCTGCTGCGCCAGCTGAAGCTGAAGGTCGACGTTCTCTCGCTCTCGGCGACGCCGATCCCGCGCACGCTGCAGATGAGCCTCGCCGGGCTGCGCGACATCTCGACGATCGAGACGCCGCCCGAGGGCCGCCGCCCGGTGCGGACCTACGTCGGGCCCTACGACGAGGACCTCGTGCGGCACTCGATCGAGCGCGAGCTGGAGCGCGGCGGCCAGTCCTTCTTCCTCCACAACCGGATCGACTCGCTGCCGGAGACGGTCGAGCGGCTGCGTGGCCTGGTGCCGAAGGCGCGCTTCGCCGAAGCGCACGGGCAGATGGACGAGACGCGGCTGGAGGAGACGATGCTCGGCTTCCTGCGCGGCGACGCCGACTGCCTGGTGACGACGACGATCATCGAGTCCGGGCTCGACATCCCCAGCGCCAACACCCTGATCGTCGAGCGCGCCGACCAGCTCGGGCTGGCCCAGGCCTACCAGATCCGCGGCAGGGTCGGCCGCTCTCGCGAGCGCGCCTTCGCCTATCTGCTCTACCCCTCGGCGGAGGCGCTGAGCGAGGAGGCGGCGGCGAGGCTCTCGACCCTCGCCGACCACACCGAGCTCGGCTCGGGCTTCAAGATCGCGATGCGCGATCTCGACATCCGCGGCGCCGGCGACCTGCTCGGCGAGGAGCAGTCCGGCCACGTCGCCGCGGTCGGCTTCGAGCTCTACTGCCAGATGATCGACGAGGCGGTGGGGATCGCGCGCGAGGCGGCCGGGGAGGAGGAGGCGCCGGAGCCGGTGCGGCTCGACGTCGCCGTCGACGCCTACCTTCCCGCCGCCTTCATCCCCTTCGAGGCCGCCAAGATCGACGTTCACCGCCGCATCGCCGCGGCCCGCGAGCCCGGCGAGCTGCGGGCGATCCGCGACGAGCTCGACGATCGCTTCGGGCCGCCGCCGCCCGAGGCCGAGAACCTGCTGGCGCTGCAGCGCGCCAGGATCGAACTGGGCCTGGCGGGCGCGCGCAGCGTCGAGTTCCGCGGCGGCCGTCTCAGCGTGACCGGGGTCGAGCTCGACTCCGACGGCGCCGCGGTCCTCGCCGAGAAGGTCGAGGGGGCGTTGTACGAGTGGCGCGAGAAGACCGCCGCGGTCCGGGTTCCCGACGAGCCGGAGGCGAGGCTTGCCGCGGTCCTCGCGATGGCCGCCGCGATCCGCGACGCCAGGCACGCCCAGGAGCCGGAAACCGAGACGAGCGTCGCGCCCTGAGGCGTCGCTGCCGCCGGCCCTTGCCGGTCGCATTTGATCTATGCTGCCCGCTCGGTGGCGTCGAATAAACGGCAGAGCAAAGCGGCGGGGCTGAAGCGCCTCGTCCTGGTCGGTTTCGCGGCCCTGCTGGTTCTTCTCTTCGCCGGCATCGCGATCGCCAACGGGATCGGCGATCCCAGCATCCCCTCCGGGGCCGTCGCCGTGGTCGAGGACGTTCCCGGCGACATCGGCACGATCACCGAGGAGGAACTGAACCACGGCATCGTCCAGGCCGCGGCGGAATCCCAGATCTCACCCATCCCCAAGCCCGGCGACGAACAGTACGACGGCCTCAGGGAAACCGCGCTCGGCGAATTGCTCGACTCGATCTGGATCCAGGGCGAGGCGGCGGAAATGGGCTTCCCCCCGGTAACGCAGCAGGAAGTCGACACCGAACTGAAGAAACTCAAGGAACAGTCCTTCCAGTCCGAGAAGCAGTACCAAGAATTCCTCAAGGAATCCCGGTACACGACTGAGGACGTCAACCGGCGGGTCACCCTCCAGATCCTCAGCGGGAAGATCCAGGCCAAGGTCCAGGAAGAAGCGCCGACTCCGAGCAGCAGCGAAATCGAGGACTACTACGAAGCGGCGAGTGCCAGCCAGTTCACGACGCCCGAGAGCCGCGACATCCGGATCGTCGTCAACAAGGACGAGTCGAAGGTCGAAGAAGCCAAGGCCGAGCTCGAAAAGGACGACTCGACCGAAAGTTGGGAAGAGGTCACGAAGAAGTACTCGACGGACCCGGCGACGAAAAACAAAGGCGGGCTCCAGACGGGCATCTCCGAAGGGGGGGTGGCCGAACCTCTGAACGCGGTGGTCTTCGCGGCGGAACAAGGCGAGCTCGAAGGGCCGCTGAGGGAAAGCCGCGGCTTCGTGATCTTCGAAGTGGCGAAGATCACTCCTCAGAAAGTCCAGTCACTCGAAGAAGCGGAATCGCAGATCAGCGCCCAGCTGACCGAACAGTTGGCCACACAGTCCTTCAACGCCTTCCTTCGCAACTACGAAAGCACCTGGGCCTCGCGCACGTTCTGCACCTCGGAGGTCATGATCGCCCGCTGCGCCAACTACGAGAGCGACGGCCGCCCGGCCGAAGCCAACCCGGCCTGCTACGAAGCCAACCCGGCCGAACCGCCGGAAGCTTGCCCGGCCCTGATTACCCCGATCAAACCGGCCCAGCCGGGCTCGGTGACGGTCCTGGAACCCGAAGGGCAGGCGCTCGTCCAGCGGCCGCGTCCGTCGAAGCTCGAAGCGGCCGCGCCCGAAAGCACCGAACTCCCAGCCGGGGTGGCCCCTGAAGGCACCCCCGAAGCTACGCCCGAAGAAGCTCCGCCCGAAGGCGAATAGCGCCGCCGGGCTGAATAGACTGCCGCGTCCGTGAGCGCGCCGATCTCCTCCATTCACGCCCGCCAGATCCTCGATTCGCGGGGCAACCCGACCGTCGAGGTCGAGGTCGCGCTCGAGTCGGGCGCCCGCGGTCTGGCCGCGGTGCCCTCCGGCGCCTCCACCGGCGAGTTCGAGGCGGTCGAGCTGCGCGACGGCGGCGACGCCTGGGCCGGTAAGGGCGTCTCGCTCGCCGTCGCCAACGTCAACGGCGAGATCGCGGCCGCGCTGAAGGGCCTCGATGCCGCCGACCAGGCGGGGCTCGACGCGAGGGCGATCGAGCTCGACGGCACCCCGAACAAGGGCAGGCTGGGGGCGAACGCGATCCTCGGCGTCTCGCTGGCGGTCGCCAAGGCGGCGGCGATGGATGCCGGCCAGCCCCTCTTCCGCTACCTGGCGGAGCTGTACGGAGAGGGGGAGCCGACTGTGCTCCCGGTGCCGATGATGAACGTCCTCAACGGTGGCGCTCACGCCGACAACTCGGTCGACTTCCAGGAGTTCATGGTCGTCCCCGCCGGAGCGACGAGCTTCTCGGAGTGCCTGCGGGTGGGCGCCGAGGTCTTCCACGCGCTGAAGAAGAGCCTCGCGGCGAGCGGCCACTCGACCGCGGTCGGCGACGAGGGCGGCTTCGCGCCGAACCTCGAGTCCAACGAGGCGGCCCTGCAGGCCGTGCTGGCGGGCGTCGAGGCGGCCGGCTACGCACCGGGCACGGACGTCTTCATCGCCCTCGACCCGGCCACCAGCGAGGTCTTCGAGGGCGGTGCCTACGTGCTCGAGCACGAGGGCCGCTCGCTCTCGCCGGAGGAGATGGCGTCCTACTGGGAGGACGCCTGCTCGCGCTACCCGATCCTCTCGATCGAGGACGGGATGGACGAGGAGGACTGGGACGGCTGGAAGCTCCTCACCGAGAAGCTCGGCGACAGCGTCCAGCTGGTCGGCGACGACCTCTTCGTCACCAATCCCGAGCGCCTGCGGCGGGGGATCGAGGCCGGCGTCGGCAACTCGATCCTGGTCAAGGTCAACCAGATCGGCACTCTCACCGAGACCCTGGAGGCGATTCGCATCGCCCGCGACGCCGGCTACACGGCGGTGATCTCGCACCGCTCGGGGGAGACCGAGGACACGACGATCGCCGACCTCGCCGTCGCCACGGGCGCCGGCCAGATCAAGACCGGCGCCCCCTCGCGCTCGGACCGGGTCGCCAAGTACAACCGCCTGCTCCGGATCGAGGAGGAACTTGGCGACTCCGCGACCTTCCCGGGTTTGCAGGCATTCCGCCAACGCTCCGCTTAGGCGCGCTCCGATGAAGGAATGCGCCGCCCGACCGCGTAGGAGCGGGCATGGCAGCGCGTGCGCAGGCGAGGAGAAAGCCCGCCGCGGCGCCCAGGCGCCGCCCGGCTCGTCGTCCCGCGGCGCGGCGCGGCGCGAGTCGCGTCCATTGGGATCGCGTCGGCCGGGTCGCGCTGACCCTCGTGCTCGCCGCGGTCCTCTACTCCTATCTCAACCCGGTGATCGACTTCGTCAAGACCTACACGGCGACGACGGCCGCCAAAGCCAAGCTGCACGAGGTGCAGGACGAAAACACCCGCCTCCACTGGCAGATCCAGCACGCCGACGACCCGATCTACCTCAACGGCAAGGCACGCGCCCAGGGCATGGTCGCCCCCGGCGAGACCCCGATAGTCGTCCACGGCCTCTGAGGCCGATCGCCTCCAATCCCCCAACCAGCCCTTCCGGTGCGCCTTTCCCCCCTTATATGGGGATAAAGCGCACCGGAACCGGAGTGAGCCGTGGTTAGCGCTGGCACCTACATCCTCGGTGCGGTGGCGCTGGTTCTGGTCGGCCTCTCGATCGGCTTTACGGCATATCGACTGCGGCAAAGGCTGCTCCCCGCTTGGGACGGGGCGCCTGCCCGGCTTGTCGAGAGTGTCGCTGCTATCGCCCTGCTGATCTGGCTCGGCGAGATCCTCGGCACAGTCGGACTCCTCTACGCGTGGGCGCTCGTTGGCTCATCCGCTCTGTTGGCGGGGCTGGCTTGGAGGCTCCGGCCGGCGGGTCCTGTCGCCGTAGGGGACCCACCGCCCCTTCCGGTCGCTAAAGCGTCCTCAGGGGCGGTCCCCCCTACGACGCCACCCGCCGGAGGGACGGCTTGGCTGCCCTGGGTCGTGACCGTCGGGGTGATTGCCTTGGTCTTCGCTCACTGGGGGCTGACGACCAAGGACGCGCTGGACCGAGGCATCTTCAACTTCGACTCGCTCTGGTACCACATGCCGTTCGCCGTAGAGATGGCGAAGAGCCACTCGGTCACGGGGCTGCACTACACCGAGACGGTCTTCACGAACTGGCTGTATCCGCAGAACTCCGAGCTTCTGCACGCGATAGGCATCCTGCTTACAGAGCGAGACACGCTCTCGCTCTTCTTGAACTTCAGCTTCCTTGGAATCGCGTTCCTCGCGGCTTGGTGCATCGGGCGGCCGTATGGGCGGGGGCACCTTACGGTCGTCGCAGCTGCCATCGTCCTCGAGTGCCACACGCTCGTGGTGAGGGAGCCGGGGGCTGCCAAGAATGACCTCGTTGCTGCCGCTCTCTTGCTGGCTGCCGCCGCGATCCTCGTCAACGCCCTGCCCCGCGTCTCGCGCGGGTGGCGTGGGGGAGGGGGGGCGAGAACGGACGCCGTGCGCCCCCCCGCAGGCCCCCCTCCCCCACGACAGGACCCGCGCGCCGACACGCCCCCAGGCCTCACCTGGGCCATCGTTGCCGCCGGGTTGGCCACCGGGCTTGCGGTGGGCACCAAGTCGACGGCGGTGGCCATGGCTGCGGCGCTGACGCTCGCCGTCATCGCCCTGGCCCCTGCTGGGAGGCGCTGGGCAGCTTTCGGCTGGTGGTTCGTCCCCGCTCTCCTCGGCGGCGGCTACTGGTACCTGCGCAACCTGATCGTCGCCGGCAATCCCCTGCCACAGGCAACGAGCCTCGGGCCTATCCCGCTGCCCCATCCCGAGCGGCTGCAGGAGGGCCGCCCCGACTTCAGCATCGTCCACTACCTGACCGACACCGGCGTCTGGCGCGGCTATTTCGAGCCGGGCCTGCACCAGGCCTTCGGCGCCCTCTGGCCGCTTGTGATCGCCAGCGCGGTCGCCGGCGCCGTCTGGGTGCTCCTGCGTGGCCGGGACCGCGTCCTGCGCTGGATGGGCACCGTCGCCCTCTTCGGCATGCTCGCCTACCTCTTCACCCCGCTCAGCGCCGCCGGTGCCGAGGGTGCCCCCACCGGCTTCGGCATCAACATCCGCTACACCGTCCCAGCCCTCCTCCTAGGCCTGACCCTGCTCCCTCTCAGCTTCAAGCGCCTGGACGGCTGGCGCGAATGGACCCTGCTCGGAGGGCTGCTCGTATTGCTGGTGGTGACGAACCGCGCCGACGCCGTCCTCCGCGACCCAGCCCGCGTCTTCGGAGTGGCGCTGGCGTTTCTGGCCGTTGTCGTCCCAGCCGGACTGGTCTGGCTCAGTCACACACGCCTTGCCAAGTTGGCGCCTCCGGCGGGTGGCGCTGTAGGGGGGACCGCCCCGGAGGACGCGTTAGCGACCGGAAGGGGCGGTGGGTCCCCTACGGCGCCACCCGCCGGCCGACACCGTTTGCCTCTCCTCATCAGCGGCTTCGCCGCCCTCCTCCTGCTCATCCTCGCCCTCGGCTACCCCATCCAGCGCGACTATCTCCGGGATCGCTTTGCCGCCGGCTCGAAGATCCCCGGTCTAGGCCTCGACGCCGCCTACCAGTGGTCCCGAGACCTCGAGGACACCCGCATCGGCCTGGCCGGCACCACCGCCGGCTTCCTCCAGTACGGCTTCTACGGCACCGACCTCTCCAACCGCGTCGTCTACCTGGGCGAAAAGGGCCCCCACGCCGCCTTCAACGCAATCCCCACCTGCGCCGCCTTCCGCACCGCCGTCAACGAAGCCGACCTCGATTATCTCCTCACCAGCCCCTTCCTAAACTTCCTCCACACCGACGCCCCAGTCCCCTCCCCAGAGACCCGCTGGCTCCGCGGCGACCACGCAGCCACCCCAATCCAACGCAACGGCCAAATCACCCTCTGGAGACTCCACGGCAAGCTCAACCCCAAGGCCTGCGGCCCAGCCAACGCCCCGCTTCACCGAATCCCCGACACCCCCCAGGCTCAGTAGTTCTCAAATGACCGCCCCTCCCGGCGGGTGGCGTCGTAGGGGGAACCGCCCTGAGGACGCTTTAGCGACCGGAAGGGCGGTGGGTCCCCTGCGACGACAGGACCCGCCGGGCCGTGCCGGTTTGCGGAGCTTGGCTCTCAGTCGTCCGAGTCGCCGGAATCGCCCGAACCGCCGGGCTCCGGGGACTCGCCAGCACGCCGAATCACGATCTGATCGGCGTCGATCCGCACAGTGACCTCCCGCTTGCCGGCCCAGTGCTCGGCATACACGGGGTTGTCCTTGACCGCCGGGTCGAGCCAGAGGCCGTAGCCGTCGGTCTCGCCGTGGTCGAAGCTCGCCTCCAGGTCTTTGCGTCGCCCGCGGCCTCCGCGGCGGCCGCGACGGCGCCTGCGTTTCGGCCGGTCCCCGGCTCCGTCTCCGGAGCGCTCCGTCTCCTCGCCGTCCTCTTCGGACTCGGACTCAGATTCGGGTTCCTCTTCCTCTTCGGGCTCCTCGGCGGCCGCGGCCTCGATCTCGGCCTCGATCTCGTCGCGCAGATCGACCTCGCCCGCGGCGGAATCCTCCTCGTCGGGCGTGAAGCCGTGCTGTTTCCGGAACTCGCGCAGCTCCGAGGTGCTGACTTCGAGCTGGTGGGCGATCCAGGCGTCGGTCCGGCCCTGGCGCACCCAGGCGCGGATCTGATTTAGCTGTGGCTTCAGCGAACGTCTTGCCATCGGCGCGCGAGTCTATTCAACCGAGAGGGTCGGGCGCAGTCGCCTAGGCCATCAGGAAGGCGAGCGCCTCGAACATCGATACGACGACGACGACCACGGTCACCGTGAGACAGACGGCGAGGACGCTAAAGCGCACCTTGCTCTCCTGCTCGCTGCGTGTGATCCGCCGCGCCCGCGAACGGTTGGCGGCCCGCCGGCGAAGCTGCTCGCGGCGGCGGCGCTCGAGTGATGTCTCCTGCTCGAAGGCCGTCTCGAACTGGGAGATGCTTTGACGCATGCGCATGGTCGGGTGGCCCAGGGGCCGCGGGGGACCGTAGCAAAGGCGAATGAGCGCTTGCAGGGGGAGGAAGTGTGCGATCGATCACGAGAGGGTCACGGTGCGCATGCGCCCCAGAGCCCCCGTCCCGCGCGTGCGGCGCTCAACTCGAGCCCTCGCAGCAGCGGTGCGAAGCGGTCGTTGGGAGGAATCGTCAGCGTGCGCGCCAGCCCCCGCCGGACCAGGCTCGCGTTGACGAACCGATGCCCCAGGTAGACGTAGGCGAGCAGCCTCCCGTAGGCATCGCGGCGCTCGACGCCGAAGACCAGCCGTACCCGCCTGCCCTCGACCAGGCGGTGGTTGAAAGCCGAGGCGCGCGGCCCGAAGCACTGCACGGGCGTGCCCGGCTTGACCGTCTCGGGCGTGTCGACGCCTATGTAGCGGACGTCCTCGGCCGTGCCGTCGATCCGCACCTCTATCGTGTCGCCGTCGACCACGCGGGTGACGAGGGCGTCGACCGCCCTCGGCCCCGCCTCATCGCCGCCCTCCCACGGCCGCAGAATCAGCAGAGCCGCGGCCGCCAGCAGCACCAAGCTGCCGAGCTGACCGCGGCTCCAAAGACCGTGCCCCACCCCTAGTTAAGCCGACGGGGTGGCATTTCTCTCTCCCCAAGCACCAAGGTGCAACGTTTTACGGCGCTCTCAGTGCCGTAAAACGTTGCACTGGTCGGGCTAGGGGATGCGGCGAACGCTGCCGAGCAGCGTCTCCTTGATTTGGGCGATGATCTCGAGCGCGTCGTTCCACTCGCGCTGCCAGACGTTGCGGCCGAAGATCACGCCCGAGCCGCCAGCTTCCATCACCTCGCGGGTGTTGGTGAGCACGGTCTCGTCGTCGACCTTGGAGCCGCCCGAGAGCACGACCAGCGAGCGGCCGGCGGACTCGACGCACTGGCGGATCGCCTCCGCCTGGTCGACCCGCATCTCGTCGTAGGGCGCGGGAGCGTCCTTGTCCTTTTCCGGGTCGATCTTCGGCATGTTGAGCTTGACCACGTCGGCGCCCATCTCCATCGCCATCCGCGCCGCGTAGTCGATCGCGTAGAAGGAGCCGGCGCCGCCCTTGGCGTCGATCGCCTCGCCGCGCGGGTAGGACCAGACGATCAGCGGCATCCCGAAGCGGTCGCAGTCTTCGCGCACGGTCCGCAGCTGGGCGAGGTCCTCGTCCTGGCGCGGCGAGCCGACGTAGAGCGTGTAGCCGACGGCGTCGGCACCGAGCCGCACCGCGTCCTCGACGCTGGCGTTGCAGGACGAGAACGCCTTGGCGGAGGAGGGGACATCGGTCTTGCCGTTGACCTTGAGGATCAACGGCACCTGGCCGGCGTAGTCGGGGTAGTACTTGGTCGCCATCCCGATCTGGCAGGCGAGGGCCGAGTAGCCGGCCTCGGCGGCGAGCCGGAACTGGTAGTCGGGGTCTTTCGACGCCGGGTTGGGGAAGAAGTCGCGCGGGCCGTGCTCGATGCCCTGGTCGATCGGCAGCAGCATCAGGGTGCCGTTGCCCGGTCCGAACTCGAATAGCAGGCGCCTCAGGCGCGCTCGTTTGCCGGGGGCCAGGGTGGCCAGCAGCGATTTCTGCTCGGTCAGGCTCTTCAACTCCACGCTTTTCCTCCTAGAAGACGGGTGCAGCCCCAGTATGTCACCGCGGCCTCTCCTCAAGCGGTTTCCAGCGGGCGGTTATCCTCGGATGACCATGAGCGAGACTGAGCTCAGCGTCGTCTGCAAGAACTGCGGTTCGGAGGTCAGTCCCTACGTAACCGAGTGCCCCTACTGCGGCGCCCGCCTGCGCAAGCGCGCGCCCAAGCTGGAACGCCGCGGCGATGGGCTGGAGCCCAAGCCCCGGCGCCGCGCCCGCCCCAAGCTTCGCCGTCGCAAGCGGCCCGACAGCCCGCCGCGCCCGTTCCGCCCCTATGTCACGGCGGCGGCGATCCTCGGCCCCGCCGCGATGCTGCTGGTGCAGAAGCTGACAGGGGACCCGATCGCCACCTTCGGCGGCCTGATCGTCCCGTTCGAGGACCAGTGGTGGCGCTTCCTCACCGCGCCCTTCGCCTACGTCGACGTCGGCTACCTCTTCGTCGTTGCGGTCGGCCTGGCGATCTTCGCGACCGGCCTCGAGCGCCGGCTGGGCCCTCCCGCCACGGCCCTTCTGCTGATCGCCTGCGGATCGCTGGGGATGCTCGCCGCGGCCGGGATCGCCAACGCCGCCGACGACGTCCAGGTGATCGCCGGCGGCAACGGCATGGCGCTCGGCGCGCTGGCCGCCTGGTTCGCGATCCGGCGGGCCGAGACCCGCGGCGCGATCGACGCCGACTACGACGCGGTCGGGGTCCTGGTCGCCGCCGCCGTCCTCCTGGCCCTGCCGGTCTTCGAGTCCACCGCCGACCCCTTCGCCGGCCTCGTCGGCGGTGCCGTCGGCGGACTTGCCGGGCTCGCCGCATCGGCCCTGCGCGAGTAGCCGGTTAGGCTCTCGTCGTGGCCCCCGACGAGGAGCAGCTGGACGCGGCAATCGAGCGGCTGATCGACGCCGAGCGCTTCGCCGAGGCGGAGCGCATCGTCGCGCGCGCCGCGCCGCAGCTGCAGAAGGTGCTCGCCACGGCCCTCGCCGAGGGCGGCTGGTTCGGCGAGTCGCACGAGGCCGAGTCGCTGAAGGCCGCGACCGTCCCCGACCCCGACGAGCGCGTCGCCGCGGTGCGCTCGCTGCTCGCCGAGGAGGCGAGGATGGGGATGATGGTCGGGGTTGCCGTCGGCTGGGCACTGCATGACGAGATGACCGACAACGAGACCCAGGAAGGGGAGCGCTGAGAGATGGAGATCCGATTCCACGGCCATTCGTGCTTCGAGCTGAGCGAGGGAGGCACCAGGGTCCTGGTCGACCCCTTCCTCGAGCCCAACAACCCGGCGGCGGTGGCGAGCGCCGATGACGTCGAGCCGACCCACGTCGTCGTCTCCCACGGCCACGCCGACCACATCGCCGACGCGGTCGGCGTCGCCACCCGCACCGGCGCCGAGTGCGTGGCGATCGTCGAGATCGCCAACTGGCTCGAAGAGCAGGGCGTGGAGAAGGTCCACGACCCGAACCTCGGCGGCACCGTCCGCTTCGACTGGGGCTGGGTGAAGCTGGTCCCGGCCTGGCACACGAGCACGATCGCCGGCTCCGCGGAGGCCCCCTACAGCCCCACTCCGGGCACGGTCACGGGGACGCCGGCCGGGCTGCTGATCCACATCGGCGGCGTCACCGTCTACCACGCCGGCGATACCTGCCTCTTCGGCGACATGAAGCTGATCGCCGAACGCGACCCCGTCGACGTGGCGCTGCTACCGATCGGCGGCCACTACACGATGGACCGCCACGACGGGGTCGTCGCGGCCGAGCTCGTCGCCGCCGGCACGGTGATCCCGATGCATTACGACACCTTCCCGCCGATCGCGACCGACGCCGAGGCCTTCAAGGCGGAGGTCGAGGCGAAGACTTCGTCGCGGGTCGTGGTCCTCGCTCCGGGGGAGTCCCACTCGGTCGGCTGAGCTGCCGGCCGCTATTCCTCTTCGGGGATGACCAGCGAGGAGGCGGTGGGCGGCGTCGATTCGGCTGGAGGCGGCGTCGATTCGGCCGGAGGCGGTGGGGGAGGCGTGCTTTCGGCCGGTGCCGCGGGAGCCGGTTCGGGGTTGGTGCCGCCGACGGTCACCACGACGGTGTTGCCCCCGGCCGGCGCGCCGGCGCCCGTCGAGGGAGCCACTCCGTCGATCCCGGTCGAGGTTTTCGTCGTGTCCTCCGCCTCGGCCTCCGCGCCGCCGTTGCCGCTCGGTGTGCCCTCTTCGGCGGGTGCCGTGGTTGCTCCCGCTTCGGTTGTCACGGTTTCCGCTTCGGGGGTCGGTGCCGCCGCGGGCGTGGGCACCGCGGCCGGAGCCGACTGAGCGTTGATGGCCACCGTCGCGTCGCGGGCCGGAGCGACCGCTGCCTTCGGGCCTGGCTGGACACGCGAGATCTTCGCCGTGCCGCTGCTCGCCGGTGTCGGCTCGGTCTGGTGCTTGACCTCGACCGCGCCGGCGGTGATCACGGCCGCCGTGACGACGCCGGCGACGGCCTTCGTGCCGATCGCGCTGCCCACGGCACCGATGCCCCCGGCGGCGCTGCTGCCACCCAGAGCGGCACCGACGCCGCCGACGGCGCCGGCCCCGGTGGCGCCGGTCCCCGTTGCGGTCGCGGCGCCACCGGCACCTGCTCCTCCCAGGCCAAGCTTGGAGAGGATGAAGCCTTTGAGTGCGATCAGCGGTCCCACCGGAACCAGCGCGGCGAGCACCTTGTCGTTTGAGCGGAGCTGGGAGCGGAAGTCGGCGCACTCCTCGCAGTCGCGGACGTGGCGGCGGACCGGGCCGGAGAGCTTGCGCAGCCCCTCGGCCGCCTCGGCCAGGTCGACCCGGACCTCGCCGCAGGTCAGCTGGCGTGCCTGGCTCGCCTCGGCGAGCGAGATCCGCGCCCGCACCAGCAGCGACTTGACCGAGGGCACGCTGGTCTCCATCGCTTGCGCGATCTCCTCGTAGGACATCGCGTCCATCTCGCGCAGCAGCAGAGCTGAGCGCTGGGTCTCGGGAAGCTTGCCGACGTCGGTGAGGAGCTGGCGGAACTCCTCGCGGTTGTGGACCTTCTCGGCCGTGGACGCGGCCTCGACCGTCGGAACCATGTCCATCGATTCCTGCGCGTCGGCGGTCGGCTTGCGCAGGTGGTTGAGGCAACGGTTGCGGGCGATCCGGTAGAGCCACGGGCGCAGGTTGATCTCTCGCTCGTCGGCGAGCATCGCCCGGTAGGCGTTGACGAAGACCTCCTGCAGGACGTCCTCGGCGTCCTCGGTCGAGCGGAGCATCTGGCGGCAGAAGCCGAGCAGGCGGCCTTGGTAGCGGTCGACGATCGCCTCGAAGGCCCCGGGGTTGCCGGCGCGGGCCATCGCGATCAGGCGATCGTCACCTTGCAGCTTGAGAAGCGGGGAACGCCGGGCGAGAAGTCCACGGCGACTGGCATGTGTGAGAGCTGAAGCCTCCAAGCGAATTCCTCCAAGAGCACCAGGGAAGGCGTTTGTCTTCTAGCTCAGGGACACCGTAGCACCGGCATAGTTGCGGTACCTCGGCAGTTTTTAGTGCGACTTTATGAATCCAAGAATGAAGTGCAGATGGGAGCCGCCTGGTGGCAGTAGATTCCTCGCTTGAATGAGCAATGATCTGAGCCTAACCCTGCGGTTTCGGCCCTTGCACCGCGAGGTCTCCTGCTATGAGTTCGCAGCCCTCTTCGAGGACGTGGAGGCGCTGTACCTCGCCGTCCCTGAAGCGCTCGCTGCAGAGCAGCCTGTGGCGCGCCATTTCGCATTGCAACACCAGATCAGGACACGGCAGCTCCTGGGATCTTCCGACTCGCTGCTCGCTGAGATCGAGTATCGCGCTCGTGCCTTGCGGCAGCTGGAAACGGCAGGTGCGCCAGAGGATGCATTGAGGAATCTCCGCCATGCGCTCTCCCGCCTAACGGAAGCTGATGTGGAGCGTGTTGCCGAGGGCTCTCGACCCGAATCGCGCCAGGCTCACTCGGGACTTTCGCTGCAACGGGTTTCGATGCAATCCCCGGCCGAGCTGGTCGCGAGCATTCCGGCTGCATATTGGGCCGCTTCGGGCACGTCCTTGTTGCTGTTCTTGGGGGCAATCGAGCGGCGCTTCAACATGGTTGGCCGGATCAAGGCCGAACGCGCTGAGCTGGCCGCGCGGCGGCGTAAAGCGGAAGTTGAGGAGACACGAGCCCTACGGGTTCTCAAAGAACTACGCGAGCGAGACGAAAGCGAAGAGATGGCCAATCGACCCCAGCTGCTCGATGGACTGGCGGCGACGCCGCAAGACCGGCTGTTCGAGCTCGAGGAGGGCGAGCTGGGGCTTGCGGAAGCGGCTCGGGACGCAACGACTGAACTTGACCCTGATTTGCGCCCCCGGCCTTGATGACCGACACGACCAGGTCCTGGAGACGACAAGATCCTGGTTGGAAAAATGCCCGGGGCGGGACTCGAACCCGCAAGCCCCCCAGTGGGGCAACGCCTTTTAAGGGCGCCGCTTTTGCCAATTTCGCCACCCGGGCACGCCGATGGTAGCCGGGAGCGGCCTATAGGCTCAATTCATGGAACACGGGGGGCGGGTTGTCGCGAAGGCGCTGAAGTCGCGAGGCGTCAGCCACCTCTTCACCCTTTCCGGGGGCCACCTGTTCTCCATCTACGACGGATGCAGGGCGGAGGGGATCGAGATCGTCGACGTCCGCCATGAGCAGACCGCGGCCTTCGCGGCCGAGGGGTTCGCCAAGGCGACGCGGGGCGTCGGGGTCGCGGCGCTGACCGCGGGGCCCGGGGTGACGAACGGGATCAGCGCGATCGCCAGCGCGCAGGCGAACTGCTCGCCGGTCTGCATCCTGGGGGGAAGGGCGCCGGAGCTGCGCTGGGGCTCGGGCTCGCTGCAGGAGATCGACCACCTGCCCTTCGTCTCGCCCCTGGTCAAGTCGGCGGAGACGGTGAAGGAGCCTGGCCAGATCGCCGCCCGCACCGCGGCCGCGCTGGATCTCGCCCTCGCCGCTCCCGGCGGCCCGACCTTCGTCGACTACCCCCTGGACGTCGTCTTCACCGAGGCCGACCCGGAGATACCGGCCGCCCCGCTGGTCGAGGCCGCTCCCGCGGAGGGGGTCGAGGAGGCGGCTGCGCTGCTGGCCGCGGCCGAGCGCCCCGCGATCATGGCCGGCACCGGCCTCTACTGGGGCCGCGGCGAGGACGAGCTGCGCGCGCTCGCGGAGGCGCTCGGGATCCCCGTCTTCCTCAACGGCCTCGGCCGCGGCTGCCTGTCGGCGGACCACGAGCTCGCCTTCAGCCGTGCCCGCGGAGCCGGGCTCGGCGGCGCTGACGTGGCGCTGGTGATCGGCGTGCCGCTCGACTTCCGCCTCGGCTTCGGGGCAAGCATCGCCGAGGAGGCGAAGCTGATCCGGCTCGATGCGGCGCCGAACGCGCTGAGCGCCAACCGCACACCCGACGTCGACCTGGTCGGCGACGTCGCCGCCAGCCTGGCGGCGATCCGCGAGGCGGCTGGGGCCGGGGGAGGGCACATCGGCCCCTGGCTGGCGGAGCTGCGCAAGATCGAGGACGAGAAGCGCGCGGCCGAGCAGGAGGAGCTGAACGACGCCCGCTCGCCACTTCACCCCGTCCGCATCTACAAGGAGCTCGGCGAGGTGCTGGAGCGCGACGCGATCGTCGTCGGCGACGGCGGCGACTTCGTCTCCTACGCGGGCCGGTTCGTCGACACCTACCAGCCCGGCTGCTGGATGGACCCTGGGCCGTTCGGCTGCCTCGGCGCCGGTCCCGGCCAGGCGATCGGGGCCAAGCTCGCGCATCCCGACAGGCAGGTCTGCCTGCTGCTGGGCGACGGTGCCTTCGGCTTCGCCGGGATGGAGTTCGACACGATGGCCCGGCACGGGATCCCCGTGGTCGGCGTGATGGGCAACAACGGCATCTGGGCGCTGGAGCACCACCCGATGAAGTTCCTCTACGGCTACTCGGTCGCGGCGGAGCTGCGCCCCGAGACGCGCTACGACCAGATGGTCGAGACGCTCGGCTGCGACGGCGTGCTCGTGCGCGAGCCCGCCGAGCTGCGCCCGGCGCTGGAGCGGGCCTTCGAGTCGGGCAAGCCGACGCTGGTCAACGTCCTCACCGATCCGGAGGTCGTCTATCCGCGCAAGTCGAACCTGGCCTGACCGGGGCCCCGGTCCCGGTCGACCCGGCTCAGACGAGAACCGGCCGCCATCGCTGGCGGCCGATTCAAGTTGGCCCCTCAGGACGGGCAGGGGTACGTCTTCAGGGACCAGTCCTTATTCGGTGGACTCAGACGGCGGGAGGCGCCATTGTGCGGCAATCGCCTGAGTCCTATATCGAGTCTGTGGTGGTATCCCCACCTCTTTCCCGATGTGCCGATTATGTGCCTGCCTATCCGCTACGTCTAGTTGCCTCTTTCTCTGCTACTAGAAAACGAGTAGAGATATCCTACCAAATTTTATGGGTTCTACCCAATTCTTGACCCATCTGTAGTGCCACGGCGGCCCCGGCTGGCCACGAGGTATCACGTAGTACCCCGAAATTGGGAATACGAGGTTACCCGCAGTCCAGAGCCGAAATAGATGAGATTGCGGTGCCGTAGAGGATGTCGTGCTCGGAGACCTCGACCTGCTCGAGGCCGAACGCGCGCATCGTCTCCACCAGAATGACCACCCCGGCAACGATGTTTGGTGCCCTGTCAGGGTGAAGACCGGCTATTTCGACCCGCTTGGACAACGGGGCAGATGCCAATTGCGAGAGGAGCCGCTGGATCGAGGTGAGCGTGAGCGTATGGCCGTGTACTTGCTTGGGGTCGTAGGGCTCGAGGCCCTGCTCGACCGAGGCCAGGGAGGTCGGAGTGCCGGCGACGGCGATCGCGGCGCGGGCATGGGCGCCGGGCTCGCCGGCGACCGCGCTCTCTATGAGGGCCCGCACGTCCGCGGCTAGCGCCTCCAGCTCCGGCGCGCTCGGCGGGTCGCTGGAGATGTGGCGCTCGGTGTGGCGAACGACCCCGGCCTGCAGCGAGGCGTGGAAGGCAATCTCCTGGCCGGTGCCGACGATCAGCTCGGTCGAGCCGCCGCCGATGTCGACCACCAGCGTCGGCTCGCTGGGCGGGTGCTCGGCGGTCGCCCCCATATAGGTGAGCCGCGCCTCCTCCTCGCCGTCGAGCAAGCGGGCGGAGAGCGCGAAGCGCTCGCGCAGCTCGGCGACGAAGGCGTCGCCGTTGGAGGCGTCGCGGACGGCGCTGGTGGCGATCGACTCGATCCGCCCGACGCCGGCCTCCCGGCAGATCGTCACGTAGTCGGCGATCGCCGTGCAGGCCGCCTCGATCGCCTCGGCGGAGAGCTGCCCCGAGAGGTCGACCCCCCGCCCGAGCCGCGTCACCCGGCTCTGCCGCTCGACCTCCGACACCCGCTCCGCGGCGACGTCGGCGATCAGCAGCCGCGTCGAGTTGGAGCCGATGTCGACGACCGCGACCCGATGTGATTCCCCCGCCATCCGCGGCACTCTAGACAGAGCCAGCCGGCAAGAGCGCCTGCATAGGGCCCGCAACGACATTCACCCAACCCCCGTGCGTTGCTAGCATGGCCAAACCGCCGCGGGGTGGAGCAGCCAGGTAGCTCGTCGGGCTCATAACCCGAAGGTCGCGGGTTCGAATCCCGCCCCCGCTATAGCCGTAGTGGAGCATTTCAAGGTTGCTCTACAGCTTGTGAGCATCTTCCAGAGTGACCAAGCATTCGCTCGACAGCGGTCAGGAAGTAATCGACAGCTTGCTCCTATTGGGGCGGTCGCTTGGTTATCTCTCTGAGCAGGAGTGGCGCCTAAGGCCGGGGACTGCCGCCATCGACGTTGCATGGCTCCGCAAGCCGAACGACCGCGTGCCTCTCATTGCATTCGAGGTCGAGACGACGGCCAGCGGGGGTATTGCAGCCAACGCGCTGAAGGTGCTTGGGAAGGATTCGGAGCGGCTGCGGAAGCCTTTGCATCTGTTCCATGTGGTTGTCCGCGGGGGGTTGAACTCTGAGCGTCCTATGGATGCAGCTGCGGGGTTCGCAGCTCATAACTACTCGATTCATCTTCTTGAGGCGGAAGACGAGCCGCTCCGTCTGCTTCAGAACATCCTTGACGTTCATAGCCGCGTAGGCGACCGAGTCGATGGAACCCTGTTTGCGTCCGTGTTGGCCGGGGCTCCCTGGCCATCATCTTTGTTGCAGGACGTCATCGCTTACGTTCAGGATCTCGAATTGGGAGGACTCAGCGAGAGAAGCTTTGTTCTGCTGTCTCGGGAAAACCCACCACGCTTCCTACCGCTGCTTCTGGAGCGCCTCCAACAAGTCTGGCATCGAGAGATTGCAGAAGGAAAAGAGCCTCCTAATCTCTATATGGAGCCACCCCAACCTCGCGAGGAGCCTTACGGCTCCTACATGGCAGATGCTGCTGGCGAAGCGCTTGAGCTGGGTCTCATCGCTGCTTCAAGGCCAGAGATTGGATCGATTGCCTTTGGCGTTCTGAAACGTTGGCAGGAGCTCAATCACATTGGCGACAAAGTTGGCCCCTTTTCTGGAGCGGGAACCCAATGGACCCAGTACGAGATCGAAAACCTTGGCTATATGTGGGGGCTCATCGCTGCGCTTATGTTTCATGTGCCAGGGGCGGTCAGGTGGTGCGCAGAGCAACCTGCGGCGTTGCTGGGTGAACTTCCGGAGACGGACGCTGGGGAGGTACTTCTTCTTAGCGCCTGGGTTTTGCACATCGCGGCTGCGGCCGGAGCCAAAGACATTTACGAGACCGCCCGCGCTCGACTTGAACGAGCTGGCGGGATCTCTACGACGTGGCTTGGTCAACCTGAACCAGGCACTCCTGGAGAAGATGGAGACTGGAACATCGTTTTCGAAGGCGAACTTGCGGCTCCGACGGCAGAGGAGCTGTTTCACCTCGTTGACCGTGGCGGGGTCGAACCGGGAGATCCCGTCATGCTTGCCCTCGACGCCCTCCTTGAGGATCCCGTAATGCGCCCAGGTGATGGCTCGATCCTGGCAGCTACCTTGGTGGCGATAGGTCGGTCTCTGGTATCGACTGCTGACGACGCCTCCTCTTTGGGTTGAAGCTCACAGCTGCCTCGATTGAAATTGCTGCTGCTCCACTAAGAGCGAATCGCTCCCCCGCTATAGGAAAAAGCCCCGGAAACGGGGCTTTTTTCGTGCTTGGGGTCTAGCGGCGAATCCCCGGCGGGTACTAAGTTCGTCGTCTTCTGGTGCCGCCGCTAAGTAGACCCGCCGCCGGAAATACAGTCGTCTTGAACGGCCGCTGACGGCGTCCGGCGATGTCCTCGTCGTTTTGCGCAGCGCTTCGCGTTCTCGTCGGTCGCTCGCCAGGACTGTTCTGTCGGTGTGACCGTGATTGCGGCGGAAACCGATTTAGTCGAGGGTCGCGCGGGCCAGCTCGCCTGGTTGGGAACCGGCTCGCGTGATCGCGTTTCCGTGGCTCGTCCAGATCGACGAGACGCCGGCCGTTTTAGCGAAGCTACCGCCGGTGGGGCCGGCGAAGCTCGCAAAGGCCACGTATGCAGCGCACGCGCGTGCGATCCGGATAGCGCGATTCTCTTGCATGTCGAGCTCGCTTGGAAGGTGGACGAGACCGGCGGCGTAGAGGTCGACGTCAAGGGCTGCGGTGGCGAGAATGTGTTGCTCTACGCCGGTGTCCTTGCAGATTCCGAGTCCAATGCGCCAGCCATCGAGCTCGAACGCGACCGGCCCGGTTCCGGGCGCGAAGCGGGCCGGCTCCTCGCCACCGAGGTAGCACTTGCGGTAGGCGACGTCGATGCCGTCCGGGCCAATCTGCAGCGTGCCAATGTGGGGGCGGCCGTCGATGCCCGCCACTGGGGCCCCGACGAGCGCGACGCTGTTTGCTTCGGCGCATGCCTCGACAATTGTCATCAGCGCCTGGTCGCCCGGCGAGACGGGCTCAGCGTCGAGCTCGTAACCGGTCAACGACAGCTCTGGGAACACGATCACCCGCGCGAGTGCTGACCGAATCAGGCTCGCGTGCGCTCGTGCGTTTGAGGACACGTCTTTCGGTCGGCATCGTGGCTGGGCCACGGCAATGGTCAGTGGCGGTCGGATTTCCCGCAGCCTAGTGGTCTTGGCCACAGTGAAGTTGCCGTTCAAACCCGGATGGCACCGTCAGTCCGGGCAGCCCAACCTCCATCCCGATCCCGGGATACCAGGTCTCCGGCGCTCCGCAACTCCCCGTAGTCAAGGCGACACACGCCCTCGTTGCCGTCTCTGTCGCTGGGAGCCTGGCAGCGACCGGGAGGCGCTGCGCTGCCTCTCCTGCTGCCGCTGATCTCTCTCGCGATCCCCGCGTTTCCTCCCTGCGCCTCCCCGTCCGCCGCCGGACGGCTCAGCGATCCGTCAACGGGCTGGTTAGCGAACGCGCGGGGCTCAGTCGAGGCGAACCTGGAGCGGCTTCAGGTCGAGCGGCTGGAGCGCCGCCGGGCTGCCGCTGTCCGCAGCGGCTTTGGCGAGCTTGCCCTCGAAGTCGTCGAGCAAGTACTCCGCCTGGGCCTCGGAAAGCGGGTGGGGCGTCGCTCCGCTGCCGGCGATGAAATTCCGGCGGAACGGCTCGAACGCGTCCGCGGTGCCTACCGCCGCCAGCACACGCGGCTCGCCGTCGTCGGGGTGGTTCATGACGTCGAAGGTGAGCACCCCCTCCTCCGCCTCGGCCCGCGCGATCGCTTCGAAGGCGTCCGCCACGGCGCTCAGGTTCGGCCACGCGTACGCCTCGACCGACAGCTTCAGGATCTCGGCCCCATCGCGGCTGAGGGTCGCGAGCCAGCCCTCGGAGCAGCGCTTGAGCTCGCGCGCCGGTGGTTTGCGGAGGAGCTTGCCCAGCATCTCGCGGGCGCCCTCGATGTGGACGACGATGCTGTCCGCCTCCTCCTCGCCTTGGTTGAGGATGGAGAAGGCGGCGTAGCTGAGCAGGTGCACCGTCTCCGACAGGGCGATCGTCTCGAGCATCTCGCGGTGCCGCTCGAGTGAGAACAGCAGGCGGATCTCCTCACCCGCGCCAGCGAACTTCACCTTCAGGGCGAGCAGCCGGTCCTCCGACGGGACAAAGGCCTCCCATGAAGTCTCGACCGTGTCGTCTTCCCCAGCCTCGCTCCTGGCGAACGTCGCCGGCAGGGCCGCGGTATGCAAGGGAATCAGGGTGACGGGACCGTCGACAGCCGCGCGGACCTCCCCTTCGGTGGCCCAGGCGCCATCGGCGACGAAACGGGCCCTTTCGAGGGCGAGCTGCTGCGGGGGGATCGCGGGCAGTGAGCCGGCCTCCGGGAAGGCGCCGATCGCGGCCCACAGCTCTTCCCAGAATCCGGGCGGCCGGGCGTAGCGGAAGAGGAGCATCTCGCGCAGGCGAAACCACTGCCGCACGCTCTCCGGCGGTCCCTCGCCGCCAAAGAGGAGGCGGGGATCGATCTCGTCCACCGAGAGGCCGGCGATGGCGCTGCCATTTTCCGACATGCCGGTGGGAAAGTCGTAGCCGAGCTCGTGGCGAGCTTCCAGCAGGCTCTGCTGAACCGAGAGCACGCTCTCAAAGTGGTCCCGCAGCGCCGGATGCGGATTCACCTCGCGATTGTGCCGCCGCACCTTGCTCAGGTACAGGACCGAGTGGCCGAGGGTCTCGCGGCTTCCCCGAATCCCGAACCCCGCGTCCCGCTGGTCGACGTCCACCCCATCGAGGAACTTGACGGCGTCGATCGTCGTGTTGCCCTGTTGCAGGTAGGCGACGAGCGCGTTCAGCGCGATCACCAGGCGCAACATCGGACTCGCGTTCGCCTGGCCCTCGGGACGGCTCTCCGGCGGCGCGTGCAGCGCGTACCAGCAGACGATCGACATCACCTTGAGGGCGACGACGAGCCCGCCCACGCCACGCTTCTCCACGAGATCGACGAAGTTCTCGCCGCCCTGCAGCTCGGCGAACAGGTCGAGGAGGAAGCGGTAGTCGGGGAACGCATCGCGCGGCGTGTAGAACGTCTCAAGGAAGAGGGCGATGTCGGCCGCCGCCGCGTCGTCTCCGCCGAGGCGGGTGAGCAGGAAGAGGGCGGTGTGCGCGACCGCGCGCGTCTCGAGGATCGTCAGCGGCTTCAGGTAGGCGCCCCCGGCATCGGGAATGCTCACCGTCGGCAGCAGTTCGTGGATCGTCACCAGATCGAGTTCCCGGCCGGCGAGGGGCAGCGACCCAGGCGTGCCCATCCAGCCCGGCTGGACGTGTTTCGGCGCGGCGCCGCGGACCGAGTCGAACCAGCGGACACGCGCGTAGAGCGTCTCGACGCCGCCGCTGACGACGAGCTGGTCGGCGAGGGGCGGGATGTCGCGCAGCGGCATCTCCGCGTCGGTCCTCTCCAGCTCGGCGACCAGCTCGGCGGATTCGAGCAGCAGGCCTATGGTCTCCAGGCACGCCCTGCCGTGGAAGGCGACGCCGAACGGCGTGGTGAGGAAATCGAGCCGGTGGACGAGCTCATGGTTGTCGAAGCCGGCGTAGGCGAGCACCTCCATGCGATCGTCGGGCTCCAGCGAGCGGTAGAAGTCCATCACCTCCGGGCTCAGCGGCTCGGCGTCGAGCAGATCCCCCAGGCCCTGCGGCCAGACGGTCGCGATGAAGTCACGGGCGGGCGCCGAGAGCGCGGGCTCGAGGTCGAGCTCCGGGCCGAGGGCGAGGGTGTGTGGGGCGTACTCCGCGGTGCTAAGCGCCGTCTTAAGCTGCTGGAGACCCATCTGGCTCTGCCTTGGCCCAGTTGCAGAATCCGGGCAAGCCGACGGCGAGGATGTAGCCCGCCACGGCAATCGCGATCGCGACCGCGATTGCGGGCAGCCCGAGCGAGGCCATGATTAGCGCGACGAGGGCGCTGGCGGACATACTGCCCTCGCCGCTGAGACGGCGCCGAAGCTCGCTGTCGGAATCGCAGAGGCTGTCCCTGCCCGCGATCGCGATCGCCTGCCACAGCGTCTTGCCGTCGCGCTTTTCGTTGAGCGAGAAGCCCAAGCCCGGCTCGGCGCCGACCGGCAGCAGGTCGCTCGGCTGATAGCCGCCATCGGTGAGCTCGGCGATCGCGACATCGAGCGAGTCGTAGACGGGGTCGAGCGCGCCGTCCTCCTGGTCCACCGCCCGCGCCAGCTGCTCCGCCTCTGCTCCCGCAGATTTCAACTCGTTCTCATCCATCTCAAATCGAGGCGTATATATCAGACACCCTGATTAAGAAAGTCGGCTACACCTACCTGGCGCTAGTCAGCCCACCAGTCGCGCTGGCCATCGACGTCTTCGCGCGGATCCTCGCCGAGGTTGGGCGCGCCGATGACGAGGATCTCGAGGCCCTCCGGCCCGGCCTCGTAGCCTCGCCACGTACCAGGCGGGACGCGCACCGCGTCCCATTCCTCGAGCTCGACGATCTCGTCGTCTAGCTTCATCCTCCCGCTCCCGCGCAAGACCACGTACACCTCCTCTTGCTTCTTGTGCGTGTGGCCGTACGGAAAGCGATAGTTGGGCGGGACGCGCTGGTAGCCCAGGCCGGATTTCTCGAGCTCGAGCGCCTCGGTCGCCAAGCGAAACTCCAGGCCCGGCGCGCCGTCGAAGTTGGACCCGACATCTTCCAGATCCTCCTTGAGGTTCCTGAGCGTGAACGGCACGGCGCAATCCTATGGCACCCCTGACTGGGGGTCGGCTGGTGAATCTGATAATCTGATTTTATGAAGCAATTGAGCGCCACCGATGCGTCTCGTCGGTTCTCAGAAGTCTTGGACGACGTGGAGCGCGGCGGGGAGTCCTATGTGGTTGTCCGCCACGGTCGTGCTGTGGCGACCATCGGTCCCACGAGGGGCGGAACTGGGAAGGCGCTCAAGGAGGCGCTTCGTGCCAATCGGCCTGATGATGCCTGGGCGGACGATCTGCGGGAGCTTCGCGAGGGCATGGAGCCTGTGACGGACCCCTGGCACGACTGATCCTCGACACGACGGTTTTGGTCGACGCCGAGCGCGGGGGCGATGCACTGGACGAGGCGATCGGTGACAGTGACGATGTCGCTGTTGCGGCGCTCACCGTGGCAGAGTTGAGAGTTGGCGTTCAGCTGGCGAAAGGGCGTCGGCGGGAAAAGCGCAAGCGCTTCGTTGCCGCGGTTCTCGACGCCGTCTCGATTGAGCCCTATGACCTTGATGTAGCCGAGGCCCACGCTGTCCTGTTGGCGCACGTTCGGCGAGTAGGTACCCCTCGTGGCGCCCACGACCTCATCATCGCCGCGACGGCACGAGCCCAGGAGCGGCAGGTCGTAAGCCTCGATCGAAGTGGCTTTGCCAAGCTCCCCGGCGTTTCGCTTGTCAACGAAGGTCGGTGAGACAGAAGGGCTCATTTCGACCCTTCTCGGCCTAGCTCTTTCTCGAGACATCTAGACTGCCGTTTGTGGCAGCGATGGCAGCGTTTCGGCTTCGGTTCGGTGGATCATCCTGCTGGGCGCTGATCGGCGCGACGTTCGCGCTGGCAATCGCGGTGCTTTTGCCGGCGAGGGCGGATGCCTTTGGCACCTTCACCAACGGTGTGCTCACGGTTAGTGGCGGCGAGGGGAAAATCGTCCCTCGTTGCGCGAGCGACGGTGACATCACCGTCAGCGGCGTTTTCGTCGACAACGGCCCTGCCTACTGCCGCGACTTGAGGCGAATCGAGGCTTCTTCGTCCGTGTCCACCCTCTTCGACTTCTCGCAGCTGCCCGACGACCTCGGCGGCGGCCAGGGGCCGATCGAGATCCACGCCGTCGCCAAGGCGAGCGACCCGACCGAATACTCCGACGACAAATTCATCGGGGCCCCGGGTCACGTCAATTTCTTCGACGGTGGGCTCGGCTTCGACTCCATCGTCGGCGGCAACCTCAACGACAGGCTGAGTGGCGGCGCGGACAGCGACAAGATCGAAGGCGGGCGCGGAAACGACGTTCTCTACGGCGGTTCCGCGGCGGACAAGCTGCTCGGCGGGCCCGGCCGCGACACCCTGAAGGGCGGCAGCGGGAGCGACAAGCTGGTCGGCGGCCCCGGCAGGGACACCGAAAAGCAGTAGCCAGCCCTGGTCGCGCGGGAATCCGCGGTCAAGACGCCGGGAGGTAGGTGAGGAGGACCACTCCGGAGTCGAACCGCTTCACGTCGTCGAGCGTCATCCGCACGGTTCCCCTGTCGCCGAGCACGTGGACGTTCCCCTCGCCCCAGACGACCGGGTTCAGGTAGACCTCGTACACGTCGACCAGGCCCTTCTCGGCGAGGGCGTAGGCGAACTCGCCACTCCCGTGCATGAACAGGTCGCCGTCGACCTCGTCCTTCAGCTTCGGGATCGAGTCCTCGAGGTCTCCCTCGAGCAGGGTCGCGTTCCACTCGAGATCGCCGGACAGGGTGTTGGACCCGACGTACTTCGGCATCGAGTTGACCATGTCCGCCCATTTGCCCGACTGGCTCGGCCAGTATCCCGCCAGCCCCTCGTAGGTATTGCGGCCCAGCACCAGCCCGCCGCACCTCGCCTGACGCTCGAACGAGTAGTCGCTGTGATCTCCGCCCGGCTGCACCCACTCGCCGACCGGGTCTATGACGCCGTCGACGGTGGCCTGCGTTGTCGCGATCAGCTTTCCCATCTCGATTCTCCTTCGGTCACGGGGGCTCTCTCTGAGCTGCCTCTACCCATGAGACGAACGACGACGCGTGAATTCGACAGGATCGCGGCATGGGGTTCACGCGTTTGGAGCTGGAGGCGTTCCGCGGCCATGAGGTCGACGACCTCGTGGGGCCGGGGCTCAGGCTGCTGTTCGTCGGCATCAACCCGGGCCTGTGGACGGCCGCGGTCGGGACCCACTTCGCGCATCCCACCAACCGCTTCTACCCGGCGCTGGCCGCGGCAGGCATCACCGACTACGAGGTCGATCGGGTCGCCGGGATGAGCGATGCCGATCGCGCGCATCTCGTGGCGCGGGGCGTCGGGATCACCAACCTCGTGCGGCGGGCCACCGCGCGCGCCTCCGAGCTCTCGCGCGAGGAGCTGTGCGAGGGCGGCGCGCGGCTGCGGCGGTTCGTCGCCGATCACCGGCCCGCGGTCGTCGCGATCGCCGGCGTCACGGCCTACCGCGACGCGTTCGGCGAGCGAGGCGCGGCCTTGGGCCGGCAGCCGGACACGCTCGACAGCGCGATCCGCTGGTCCGGCGCGGCGCTCTGGGTGGTCCCCAACCCGAGCGGGCTCAACGCCCACGAGACGATCGCGACGCTCGCCGCCGCCTATGCGGCGCCGGCCGCCGAAGCCGGCGTTGTCACTTCCTACGGCTGAGTCGATCACCAGATACCGCTTTGGTACCTAGTTCATTTGCCTTTCCAGAGCCATCTGCTGCGCCATAGCCACTCCCTCGGGGCTTCCAGGAACACGACTTTTTTCTTGACTCCCCCACCTTGGGCGTCTACCGTCTTAGCAGATCTATGTACGTGGCCGTTCAGAGCCGCGAGGGTCCCCAGAAGGGGAGTTGCAACAGGGAAACAGGGTCACCCGAAGGCCGCTGGGAGCGGCTCGGCAGGGGCTCAAAGAACAAGGAGAGAGTTAAGTGAGACGACTGACAATCTTGCTCGCCACGGTGGGGGCCTTGATGCTCATCCCAGCGGCGCAGGCGTTCGCGGCAGCGAAAACCACAGTGAACATCACCGGCCCCGGCAGCGGCGAAGTCACCAGTGGTAAAGAAGGGGGGGAATTTGGCAGAGGCGCCCCTCCGATCGCCTGTAGCTACAACGGCGTCAGCAAAAGCGGCGTCTGCGCAAACGTGCCGCAGGAAGTGATAGAAGGACAATTCCGGAGCTGGCTTATCGCTGACCCGGCCCCGGGCTCTGAATTCGGCGGCTGGACGGTTCAGAAGGGCGTGAATCTCGAAGGCTTCGGCTTCGACTGCCCACTCCATCAGGAGAGTGGGCCGAATCCCACCGAAGAATGCAGTATCTACAACGTCGACCCGGAATTCCCAGGCGAAGTCCCGGGCCCCGAATTCGAAGTGACCGCCACCTTCTGCCTCGCGGGTACGGCGATCGAAGAAGAAGTCTTCAACCCAGTCTGGGAAAAAAACGAGATGGCGCTGGTCGGCTGCGAAGAAGCCCCCGCAGGCCCCGAGCTGACCGTGACCAAAGAAGGCACCGGCTCGGGCACCGTCGTCTCCAACCCCGCGGGGATCGAATGCGGCGTCGTCAAATGCAAAGCCTCATTCGAAGAAGGCAAAAAAGTCACCCTGACCGCCAGCCCCTCAACCGGCTCGATGTTCACCAGCTGGAAAGGCTGCGAATCGGGCGGCGCCAACGGTCGCCAGTGCACGGTGACGATGGACAAAGCAAAGACGGTGATCGCCAAATTCACCGCCGCCTATGACGTCGCCCTGACCAAGAGCGGCTCCGGCCTCGGCAAGGTGAGCAGTTCCCCGGGCGGAGTCCTCTGCCTGAACAACTGCAGCGCGATCACGGCCGCCTTCAAAGAAGGCACCTCGGTCACCCTGACCGCGACACCGGCCAAAAACAACGCCTTCGTCGAATGGACGGGCGCCTGCTCAGGCACCGGCACCTGCTCGTTGACGATGAGCGCGAACAAAACGGTCGGCGCCAAATTCGAAGCGGTCCCCCAGCACAGCCTCTCGCTGAGCAAGTCCGGCGGCGGCAACGGCACCGTCAAGAGCAGCCTGCCGGGCATCAGCTGCGGCGCCACCTGCTCCTCGATGGCGGCGGCCTACTACCAGGGCTCGGTGGTCGCACTGACCGCCACCCCGGGCAAAGGCACCACCTTCGGCGGCTGGTCGGGATCGGGCTGCTCCGGCACCGGCACCTGCACGGTGACGATGTCGGCGGCCAAATCCGTCAACGCCGAATTCAAATAGCGAGGTAGCGAAGCAACGCAACACGTAGTCAGAAGCAAACGGCCAAAGCCAAAGCCCCGGGAGCCAGAGGCTCCCGGGGCGGCGGCCCCGCCGCAGCGGTACCGCCTCCGGGGGGAGGCGGCAGACAAAGACTTGAAGTGCCTACAGGGAGAGGCGGAGCAAATGGGACACGGGAAGAGAACGGGACACGCAGAGAGCAAAGGACGCGGAGCGGCCCTAGCGGTTACCGGCGTCCTCGCGCTTGCCCTCACTCTCACCCTCTTCTTCTCAGCTTCATCCCACGCCGCCTATGAACAGGTCGGCTGCTTCGCTGGCCACTTCCCGGGCCCGACCGACAGCTGCAAACCGCTCAGCGAAGCAGAACTCAAAGCAGAAGGATTCAAATTCAGCGAAGAAGTCCAGCTCGGCGGCGTCAGCG
>DASUZK010000099.1:0-11481 GCA_036376915.1 Solirubrobacterales bacterium | reverse complement strand
CCTCCCGGCCCTCCCCCCGACGCCCTAGGCGACTGAAGGGAGAACCCTGGGGCCGCTCTGGTCTTTCGGGAGCTCCGCTGCCCCCGCGATGAGACTCTGGAACTCGTTCAGGGCCAGGTGGGCTACCGCCTCGAGCAACTCCTCGTCCGTCCAGCCGATCTCCCTTGCCTCCTCGTGCAGGTGGAGGGGCGGGTGGCCGTTGGCCTCGAGGGCGCCGTGCAGGTACTCGAGCAGCGCCGCCTCCTTCGGGTCGGCCGAGTCGAAGCTGCGGGCCCGGGAGACCTCGTCGAGACCGAGCCCCGCCCCGCGTGCCGCCTTCGCGTGCTGGGCGATGCTGTAGCCGTCCTCGCGGTACTCGGCCACGGCCAGGGCGATCCGCACGCGGGTCGCCCGTGGCAGGACGCCGCCGCGGAGCTCGGAGCGCATCCGCGTATAAGCCCGTAGGACCGAGGGGGCGCCCGCGAGCACGCCGACGAACTTCGTCACGGCACCGCCCGTCGCCTGGATCGTTTTGATCAGCGGGGCGCTCTCGTCGGGCGCCGTCAACTCGTCATGGATCTGGAACCTGCTCACGTCTGTTTTCACTGTCACTCGCATCGCCTCCGGCTTCGTTCGCGGATTCCGCTTCACAGAGCCTTTAAGTGGCCTTCACTTTACTTTTAGCCATTAACTTACGCCTGGTAAGTTATACCTGCTTTTAAGCAATCGTGCAAGTCGCCCCCCCTGGGCACGCCGTGCCGGTCGAGCCCGATGCTCGCCACCGCCTAGGGCACCCGCTCACTACCCGGATACGGGGGCGTCTACCCACCTGGTTCGCCGCGACCCTTTTCGCCTATCGTTGCGCCCACCCGAGCGGACAAGCGCGAGCCCAGGAGGCAGGAATGTCGGATCAACCCAAGAGTGCCGCTGACGTTGCCCAGATCGTCAAGGACCACGACGTTCGTTTCGTCCGCCTCTGGTTCACCGACGTGCTCGGGCAGTTGAAGAGCTTCTCGATCAATGCCTCCGAGCTGGAGGACGCCTTCGAGGGCGGCATGGGCTTCGACGGATCCTCGATCACCGGCTTCAACCCGATCGAGGAGTCGGACATGGTCGCGATGCCGGACCCGTCGACCTTCGCCCTGATCCCGTGGCGGCCTGAGGGCGAAAACGCGGTCGCCCGCATGTTCTGCGACGTCCGTGTGCCCGGCGGCGAGCCCTACGAGGGCGACCCGCGCTGGATCATGAAGCGCGCCCTCGAGCGGGCCGAGGAGATGGGCTTCGACGCCTTCAACATCGGTCCCGAGCTGGAGTTCTTCTACTTCCGCTCGGCCAAGCCCGAGGGCGGCGTTCCCGAGGGCCTCGACGAGGGCGGCTACTTCGACCTGACCACGCTCGACGCCGGCTCCGACGTGCGCCGCGACACTGTGCTGGCCCTGGAGAAGATGGGCATCCACGTCGAGTACACCCATCACGAGGTCGGCCCTTCCCAGCACGAGGTCGACATGCGCTACAAGAACGCGCTGGCGATGGCCGACGACTGCATGACGTACCGCATCGTGGTCAAGGAGTACGCGATGAAGTACGGCTGGCACGCCACCTTCATGCCGAAGCCGCTCTTCGGCGAGAACGGCTCCGGCATGCACGTCCACCAGTCGCTGACCAAAGACGGCAAGAACGCCTTCTTCGATGCCGACGACCAGTACTTCCTCTCGCCCACGGCAAAGGCGTTCATCGCCGGCCAGCTCAAGCACGCGCGCGAGATCTCACCGCTCTTCGCCCAGTGGGTCAACTCCTACAAGCGCCTGGTGCCCGGCTTCGAGGCGCCGGTCTACCTCGCCTGGTCGCGCCGCAACCGCTCCGCCCTGATCCGCGTGCCCCTCTACCACCCCGGCAAGGAGGGCGCGACCCGGGCCGAGCTGCGCTGTCCCGACCCGGCCTGCAACCCCTACCTCTGCTTCGCCGGCATGCTGCAGGCGGGCCTGGAGGGGATCGATAAGGGCTACGAGCTGCCCGAGCCGATGGAGCAGAACCTCTACCACCTCTCGCCGGAGGAGCTCGCCCACCAGGGCATTGAGCAGCTACCCGAGACGCTCGGCGAGGCGATCGAGCTGGCGGCCGAGTCGGAGCTGGTCCTGCGCACGCTGGGCGAGCACACCTTCCGTCGCTTCGTGGAGATCAAGCGGCAGGAATGGGACGACTACCGCGTCCAGGTCACTCCCTACGAGATCGAGAACTTCCTGCCGGTCCTATAGCGCGGTTGGCCCGCGGGTCCTGTCGCGGCAGGGGACCCACCGCCCCTTCCGGTCGCTAAAGCGTCCTCAGGGGCGGTTCCCCCTGCCCCACCCGCGGGAGACGCGCTAAAGGCGGCTTGGCTCTTCCAGCTCGGTAGGGCTGGGAGCTGCGATGTCGTCCTTAGGCTTGGAGAGGGAGGACGGCCACCAGAACTTGTCGCCCAGGTCGAGGGCGATGGCGGGGACGAGGATGCTGCGCACGAGGAAGGTGTCGAGCAGGACGCCGAAGGCGACGACGAAGCCGAGCTCGGTGAGGAAGGTGAGGGGGAGGACGGCCAGGACCGAGAAGGTGCCGGCGAGGACGATGCCGGCGCTGGTGATCACGGCGCCGGTAACCGCCAGGGCGCGCAGGACTCCCTGTCTGGAGCCGTGCTTGATCGTCTCCTCGCGGGCGCGGGCGATCAGGAAGATGTTGTAGTCGACGCCCAGCGCGACGAGGAAGACGAAGGCGAAGAGCGGCAGCGAGGGGTCCGAGCCCGGGAAGCCGAAGACCACGTCGAAGAAGAAGTAGCCGACGCCCAGCGCGGCCAGGAAGCTGATGATCACCGTGCCGATCAGGACCAGCGGCGCGGTCACGGCGCGCAGCAGGCCGACGAGGATCAGGAAGACGACGAGGAGGATGATCGGCGGGATCACGATCGAGTCCCAGGCAGCCGCGTCGCGCACGTCGAATTCGACCGCGGTCGGCCCGCCGATCAGGACTTCGGGGTCGACGCCATGGGCGGCTTCGCGGATCGGCTCGACCAGGTCGAAGGCCTCGGTCGAGTAGGGATTCGGTTCGAGCGTCGCCTGGACCAGCGTTCCCGGCTGCCCTTCGGCGACCGGCGGGGAGACCGCCTCGACCCCTTCGACCCCGGACACGGCGCTGCTCACAGCCTCCACGTCGCCATCCTCCGGGATGACGACGTCGGTCAGCGCCGTAGTGCCGGCGGGGAAGCTCTTGTTGAGGAGGTCCTGGCCTTCGACCGATTCGACCGTTTCGCGGTAGGTGTCTTCGCTGGTCAGTTCGGTCGAGAAGAAGGCGAAGCCGGCGCAGAAGACGAGCAGCACCGCGACCGAGCCCGCGGCGACGCGGCGCGGCGAGACGGCGACCCGGTTGCCGACCCGCGCCCAGAAGCCGTGCGTGGCGTCAGCTGCATGCTCGAGCCGGCGGCGCCGTGCCTCGTATGGCGTGAAGACGGCTCGGTCGAGCGGCCCGACGATCAGCGAGGGCAGGCGGTTGCCGCTGAGCTTGCGCAGTATCCAGTTGAGCAGGACCAGGGGCAGCAGGATGAAGACGAGCAGGCTGGCCGCGATGACGCTCAGGATCGCGCCGATCGCGCGGCCTTCGACGATCGAGCGCCGGGCGCGATCGGAGACGGCGGCGGCGGTGGGCGCCGTCTCGGGCGTGTGCGGGACGAAGGGCCAGAAGGCGCGGCGACCGAAGATCGTCAGCAGGGCGGGCAGCAGGGTGAGCATCGAGAGAGCCGCGCAGGCGATTCCCATTGCCGCGATCGGGCCGAGGCCGGCGGTGCCGTTGACCTTGGCCAGCACCAGGCAGAGCAGGGCCGCGATCACCGTGGCGGCCGAGGCGAAGATCGCCGGCCCGGCCGAGGCGAGCGCGGTGCGCATCGCCTCGTGCTTGTCGACGGTGTGGTGCAGCTCCTCGCGATAGCGGGCGACGAGCAGCAGCGCGTAGTCGGTGCCGGCGCCAAGCACGAGCACGGACATGATCGAGCTCGACTGGCCGTTGATCGTCACCCCCAGCTCTGAGAGGCCGTAACCGAGCGAGCGAGAGAGCGTCTCGGCGAACATCACCGCGATCAGCGGCACGAGCCAGAACATCGGCGAGCGGTAGATGACGATCAGCAGGAAGATGACCAGGCTGACCGCGGCCAGCAGCAGGGTTCCGTTGATCCCTTCGAAGACTTCGATCGCGTCCGCCGAGAAGCCGGCGCCGCCGGTGATCTTGGCTTCCAGGCCGCCGGGTTCGTCGGTGATCTGGTCGCGCCAGTACTTGACCGGGTCGACGATCCGTTCGCCCTCGCCTTCGGCCTTGATGTAGGCGTTGACGATCGCCTCCTTGCCGTCCGGCGAGCAGATCGGGCCGACGAAGGGGGCGTAGTCGGCCGGCTGGCCCGGGACCGTGGTCGTCGGCGTCCCGCAGTCAGGCGGCAGGCCCTTGGGCTGTGAGGCTGGGGCCTTGTCGAGGGCCTGGGCCTTCCCACCGCCGGCGGCTGCCGTGGTGCCGTCGGGGATCACGCCCTGGAAGCTCTTCCCCGCCATCTTGCCGATGTCTTCTTCGATCGTCCCGAAGTCGGCCGCGGTGAGGCCGGAGTCGCGCCGGTAGACGATCACCGCGGGCGCGAGTTCGCCTTTCTGCAGCTCCTCGGTGGCGTCGAGCGCGTGAGTCGATTCGGCGTCGCCGGGCAGGTAGGAGGTTGCCTCGTTGCTTTCGGCGTCTTCGAACTTCTCCGGCAGGCCAGCCGGCCCGGCGGCGACGAAGATCCCGACGAACCAGATCGCGAAGACGACCCACTTCGAGCGACGACCGGCGGCGAAGGTGAAAAGGGAGCCCCTCACTGGTCGTGCATCTGTATCAAAGTGCCGCGACGGGCGGGGTCGCTGAATGTCTAAAGCATGGCTGCGAGGGACACCGGATCGGACACCGGCGCTTGGCAGGCGAAGTTCTCGCAGACGTATGCCGTCGGTTTTCCCTCGATCGCCGGTCGACTTTTGAGCAGCTCCGGAATCTCGCTCCCCTCTGGGCCACCGGCCAGGACGAGGTGGGGGCGGTGCTCGGTCCGGACGGCGCGGGACAGCTCGGTCAGGTCGTCGCCGATCAAGGCCACCTCCCTGGTGGGGGAGAGGTGGAAGTCGATAGCTCTCAGGAGGTGGGCGAAGGACTCGGGGTGGCTGGCGGCGGGGCCGGCGAAGAGGCGGAAGACGGACTCGGCCTGCTGTCCGTAGCGTCGCTCGCCCGTGAGGGCGGCGAGGCGGAGGAGGCCCATCGCCGCCGAGGAGTTGCCGGAGGGGATCGGGTGGTCGCCGATCTCCTTGCGGCGGGCGATCAGGGCTTCGTGGTCGTCCGAGGTGGAGAAGAAGCCGCCGCGCTCGGGGTCGCCGAAGCGCTCGATCATGGTGTCGGCGACGGAGCGGCCCCGGTCGAACCACTGCTGCTCGAAGGTCGCTTCATAGAGCCCGAGCAGTGCCTCGAGCAGGAAGGCGTGGTCCTCGAGGTAGGCGTTGAGGTGGCCGCGTCCGTCCTTCCAGGTGCGCAGCAGGTTGCCGTCGGCGTCGCGCAGCTCTTCCCAGATGAAGTCTGCGCCGGCCCGCGCGGCGTCGAGGTAGTCCTCGCGCTCCAGCACCGCCCCGGCCTCGGCCAGGGCGTCGAGCATCAGCGCGTTCCAAGCGGTGAGGCGCTTGTCGTCCAGGCCGGGCCAGACGCGCTGTGCGCGCGCCTCGTAGAGGGCGCGACGGGCATCCTCGAGGCCGGTCGGCTGCTCGGCGTCAGCGCCGTGGGCGAGGTGGAGGATGTTGCTGCCCTCGAAGTTGCCGCGCTCCGTGACGCCGTAGAAATCGATGACGGGTTGCGCCCCGTCTCCAAGCACCGCGCGGATCTGCTCGGGAGTCCAGACGTAGAAGCGGCCCTCCTCGCCCTCGGAGTCGGCGTCGAGCGCCGAGTAGAAGCCGCCCTCGGGCCCGCGCATCTCGCGCAGCGCCCAGTCGAGCGTCTCCTCGCAGGCACGGCGGTAGCGCTCGTGGCCGAAGGCCTGCCAGCCGTGCAGGTAGGCCCGTGCCAGCAGGGCGTTGTCGTAGAGCATCTTCTCGAAGTGGGGGACGAGCCAGGAGGCGTCGACCGCGTAGCGGGCGAAGCCGCCGCCTACCTGGTCGTAGATGCCGCCGGCGAGCATCGCGTCGAGCGTGCGCTCGACGACCGCCGGCTCGCCGCGGGCGAGCAGCAGCTCCAGCGCCAGGGCCGGTGGGAACTTCGGCGCGCCGCCGAAGCCGCCTCGTTGCACGTCGGCGCTTTCGAGCAGCCGGGCGACGGCCTCCTCGACCGCGGCGGCCTCCAGGGGTTGGGCGGCCGGCTCGATCTGCCCGATCGCGCCGAGCCGGGCCCGCATCTCCGGCGCCCGCTCGCCGATCTCCTCGCGCTTGCGCTCGAAGGCGTCGGCGACGGCTTCCATCACCATGCGGAAGCTGGGCATTCCGCGGCCCTCGTCGGGTGGGAAGTAGGTGCCGCCGTAGAAGGGCACGCCCTCGGGGTCGAGGAAGACCGTCATCGGCCAGCCGCCCTGGCCGCTGATCGCCTGCACCGCCTCCATGTAGAGGGCGTCGACGTCGGGCCGCTCCTCGCGGTCGACCTTGACGTTGACGAAGTGCTCGTTCATGTAGGTGGCGGTCTCCGCGTCCTCGAAGGACTCGCGCTCCATCACATGGCACCAGTGGCAGGCCGAGTAGCCGACGGAGAGCAGGATCGGGCGGTCCTCCTCGCGGGCGCGGGCCAGCGCCTCCTCGCCCCACGGATACCAGTCAACGGGGTTGTCACGGTGCTGCAGCAGGTACGGGCTGGTCTCCTGCGCCAAGCGGTTTGCCATGGCGTTCACACTACCCGCGGACGCTTGGCCCCCACTATTGGCGGCAAGGAGTAGCCGATACTTGAACGAATTCCCTGCAGTCATGCATGGCGTGCGATCCGAGCGGGTCCCGAAAGTTCTACCTTCAGTGAGTGACCGAGGAAGCCCTCCCGACCCAGAGCAATCCAGAGATCGAGTCGGTCCTGGAAAAGCTCGCTCCCGACGATCGCCGGGTCGTCGACGAAGCCCTCGCCAAGGCGCAGAAGACCGAGGCGCAGCTCCGTTACATCGCCGACCACGATGCGCTCACCGGGCTGCTCGACCGGCGCCGCTTCCGCTCCGAGCTCGACCAGTTCACCTCTTTCACCGCCCGCTACGGCGGCCAGGGCGCGGTGATGATCATCGACATCGACGATCTCAAGGCGGTCAACGACTCCTTCGGCCACCATGCCGGCGACGTCCTGATCCGCCGCATCGCCGGCCTGATGCGGGAACGGGTGCGCACCACCGACATCGTCGCCCGCCTCTCCGGGGACGAGTTCGCGGTGCTGATGCCCCAGACCGACACTCCTGGCGCCCTGCAGCTCGGCGAGGACCTTCGCGCGCAGGTCGCCGAGAGCACCGCGCCCACCCCCGACGCCCCGAACGCGACGATCAGCGTCGGGATAACGATGTTCGGCGGCGAGCGCGAGGTCGGCGCCGAGGCGGTGCTGGCCGCGGCGGACCAGGCGATGTACTGGGCCAAGGAAGAGGGCCGCAACCAGATCGTCCTCTTTCAGGATCCCGGCGAACCCAAACGCCGGCAGGAGCGCCGGCAGACCACGAGCGCCCGGATCCGCGACGCGCTCACCCACGATCGCCTCAGCCTTCACACCCAGCCGATCCGCAGCCTCGCCTCCGGGGGGATCGAGCGCTACGAGCTGCTCCTGCGGATGACCGGCGAGAACGGCGAGCTGCTCCCCGCGGCCGCCTTCATCGAGGCGGCGGAGCGCTCCGGCATGGTCCAGGAGCTCGACCGCTGGGTCGTCGCCCAGGCCCTCGAGCTGCTCGCGGGGCGCGAGCGCAGTGGAGACCCGGTCTCCCTGCACGTCAACCTCTCCGGCGCCTCGGTCGCGGATCTCTCGGTGCTCGAATTCATCGAGCGGCGCCTCGACGAGGGCGACGCCGACCCGGCTCGCTGCACCTTCGAGATCACCGAGACGGCGCGGGTCCACGACTACGAAGCGGCGGGAGGCTTCGCCGATCGCCTGACGGAGTTCGGCTGCCAGGTCGCGATCGACGACTACGGCGCCGGCTTCGGCCCCTTCCACTACCTGAAGAAGATTCCCTTCGACCTGATCAAGATCGACGGCTCGTTCATCCGCGACATGCCCAACAGCGACGCCGACCAGCTCACCGTCCAGGCGATCGTCCAGATCGCCCGCGGCCTCGGCAAGACCACGATCGCCGAGTACGTCCAGGACGACGTCACCGCCGAGATGCTGCGCGAGTACGGCGTCGACATGGCCCAGGGCTACCACCTCGGCCGCCCCGTCGACGTAGCCGAGGCGCTCTAGCTCGGGCCGCCGACGGGCCGATACGTCAAGTATCTATTGATCGCCCCGTCGGCGGGCGGGTTCAGGCGGTTACGTCGCGGGCGAAGGCCTCGAAGGCGTCGAGGTAGCGCTGCAGGTCTTCGTCGGTGTGGGCGATCGACAGGGTCCACTCCTCCTCGACCCCCGGCGTCATGAAGATCCCGTGGTTCATGTGGTAGAGCCAGGCGAGGGTCGACAGCTCCTCGTCGACGTCGCTGAGGTAGTCGCGATACTCGAACATCCGGGTCGGCGAGAAGATCACGCAGCCCTTGGCGCCTATGCCCTCTGTGTAGGCGGGGAGGTCGTAGCCGTCGATGATCCCCTGGCAGCTGTCGAGCAGGCGCCGGTTGGTTGCCTCGAAGCGCTCGTAGGCGTCGTCGGTGAGGACCTCGGTCAGGGTCGCCTCGGCGGCGGCCATCACCAGCGGGTTGCCGTTGAAGGTGCCGTACTGCTTGACCGCGCCGTCGGCGACGATCGCCGCCAGCTCCTCGCTCATCCCGATCGCGCCGCCCGGGTAGCCGCCGCAGCTCGCCTTGGCGAGGGTGATCATGTCCGGGACGACGCCGAAGCGGGCGGTTGCGCCGCCCGGCGAGATCGTCGCCCCGGTCTTCACCTCATCGAAGATCAGCTTCACGCCGTGCTCGGCGGTCAGCTTGCGCACCCGCTCCAGGTATCCCTCGCGCGGCGGGATGATGTTGATGTTCATCATCGCCGGCTCCATGATCAGCCCGGCGACCTGCTCGCCGATCTTCTCCAGGACGCTCTGCAGGGCGTCGGCGTCGTTGAAGGGGACGGCCCGGGTCAGCTCGCGCACCGCGTCGGGGATGCCGCCGCCGTAGGGGACGCTGACCGGGTCGTCGCGCGCACCAAGCGCCTCCAGCGGCGGGTAGACGGAGACCATCACGGCGTCGTGGTGGCCGTGGTAGGAGCCCTCGATCTTGAGGATGACGTCGCGGCCGGTGGCGCCGCGGGCGAGGTGGACGGCGTCCATCGTCGCCTCGGTGCCGGAGTTGTTGAAGCGCCACTGCGGCAGGCCGAAGCGGCGGCAGAGCTCCTCGGCGACGGCGATCGAGCCGTCGGTGGGGGCGGCGAAGTGCGTGCCTTCGTCGATCCGCGCCTTCACCGCCGCGCCGACGGTCGGGTTGGCGTGGCCGATGCACATCACGCCGAAGCCGTTGTGGAAGTCGGCGTACTCGTTGCCGTCGACGTCCCAGACCCGGCTGCCCCTGCCGCGCTCGACGTAGACCGGCCACGGGTCGTTGGACTGGAAGGATGAGGGGACGCCGTTCGGCATTACCTTGACCGCGCGCTCGAACGTCTTGGCGGACTGCCCTGTCCTGTTGCGGAACTGCTCCTGCTGCGCCTCGGTCAGCGCCGCGATCCGCTTGCGGTCGATCTGGTTCATGGGCGAAGCGTAGAGGGGGCGACGGGCGCCCCTCCCCAAAACGCTCGGCAGGAGCCTCGCTGGAGTGTTTTGGGGAGGGGCGCCCGTCGCCCTTCCCGTTCCGGTCGGGACTGCCGTCTTACTCTCGTCGAAGCTCTGCCCGTTTGATCTTGCCGCTGTTCGTCTTCGGTAGCTCGGTGGCGAACTCGACGATGCGGGGGGACTTGTAGGGAGCCGTCTCCCGCTTGCAGTGCTCCTTCAGCTCGTCGGCTAGCTCGGAGCTTGGCTGGCGCTCGCGGGGAACGACGATTGCGCGTACCACGGCGCCGCGCTCGGGGTCGGGGGCGGCGACGGCGGCGGCCTCGGCGACGGCGGGGTGGGAGAGGAGGGCGGACTCGACCTCGAAGGGGCCGATCCGGTAGCCGGAGGAGAGGATGATGTCGTCGCCGCGGCCCTCGAAGTAGAGGTAGCCGTGCTCGTCCTCGCGGACCAGGTCCCCGGTGCCCCACCACTCGCCCTCGAAGCGCTCGCCGTCGAGGTAGCGCGAGAAGAAGGTGGGGGAGGAGGCGGCGCGGAGCTGCAGCTCGCCGTCGACGATCCGCGTCTCGATCCCCGGCAGCGGCTTGCCCATCGAGCCGGGCTTGATCGGTTCTCCCGCGAGGTTGCCGCTGACGTGGCCGGTCTCGGTCTGACCATAGCCGTCGGCGGGCTCCAGGCCCATCGCCTCGCGGAAGGCCGCAATCGTCTCCGCCTCCAGCGGCTCGCCGGCAGAGACCATCCGGCGCAGGGCCGGGAGCGGGCGCAGGGCGGTGCGCTTGGCCAGCATCCGGTACTCGGTCGGGGCTTGGCAGAGCACGTTGACCCCGAGCGCCTCGGCGATGTCCAGCCGCTCGGCCGGGTCGAAGCGCCCGTCGTGGATCACCGCGGAGGCTCCCGTCAGCCAGGGGGCGAGGAAGACGTTGCGGGCCGACTTCGACC
The DNA here is from genome assembly GCA_036376915.1 of Solirubrobacterales bacterium. Classification (GTDB taxonomy): domain Bacteria; phylum Actinomycetota; class Thermoleophilia; order Solirubrobacterales; family 70-9; genus VRUE01. The sequence continues at coordinate 713 of DASUZK010000099.1, read as the reverse complement.
AGCCGGTCGACGTCGTGCACCAGGCCAGCTCGTCCTTGCGCGATCCCAGCCAGTGCTCCGCCTGGGCTCGCTGGCCTTCCAGATACCGGTAGGCATGAACAACGCCCCGTGGCTCGCCGGTGGTGCCGGAGGTGAAGACGATCAGCGCCGGGTCCTCGGGGCCCATCGCTTCGACCGGCGCCGGCGTCTCCTGCGGCCGGTCCTCGTCGAGAACGGCGGCGACCTCGTCCATCGTCATCGTCTCGACCCCACCGGGCATCTCTGCCAGCAGCGCCCCCTCACCAACGCAGAGCTTCGGATCGGCCGCCGCCACCCGCACCTCCAAGTCGTGCCGTCGCAGCTGCGTGCTGCAAGGCAGCGCCACCGCCCCCATCCGCCAGCAGGCAAGCAGCGACAACACCCACTCGATCCGATTCCCCACCAACGTCATCACGACATCGCCACGCTTCACCCCCCGCGCGGCAAACGCTCCGGAAAGTCCCGCCGAGCAAGCAATCAGTTCCCCGAAATACCAGTCCCGCCGCCGCCCCTCAGCATCGATCGCCACGATCCCGCGGCGCGAGGCGGGAGAGGCCTCCATAAGCTCGACGAAATTCACGCCCGGCAGTCTCCCCTACGGAGCCATGCCGAGCCTCCGGACTGAACAGAGGGGTCGGGTGCCCCACCCCAAAACACTCAAGCGAGGCTCCCGCCGAGCGTTTTGGGGTGGGGCA
>DASUZK010000098.1:0-11488 GCA_036376915.1 Solirubrobacterales bacterium | reverse complement strand
CCCCCCCACGTCCCAGTCCCTCCGATCCCTGCCGGGATCGGTCCTTATGCTGCGTCCCGTGCCAGAAAAGCTTTCGATAGTCCAGGTCACGCCTTACCGGCGGGGCACCGAGAACCCGGTCAACCAGTTCATAGAGCGCGTCTCGGAGGAGCTGGAGGGCCGCGGCCACCGGGTCCGGGTTGCCGGCGTCGGCGACCAGGTCAAAAAGCTGCTGCGCGGCACGCCGTCTGACGTCGTCCACGTCCACGAGCCCTACGCCCCCCGGGTCTCCTCCTCGGCGCTGAGGCACTCCTCCGCGCTCAACGTGGCCACCTTCCACGCGCCGCAGGAGCGGGTGCTCTCGACCCAGGTCGCGCGACCGCTGGTCGAGATCTTCTTCGGCCGCCTCGACGCGCGCACGGTGACCACCCCAGAGACCGGTCAGCTGCTGGAGCGCTACTTCCCCGCCTCATACGAGCTGCTGGAGCCGGGCGGGCCCGATCGCGACTGGTCGCTGGTCGCCGCCGAGCTGGAGGCGATCTACCTCCGCCTGGCGGCTCGTCGTCACGACCCCGCCGGGGACCCCGAGGTGCGCCGCCGCATCGCCAAGCGCCCGCTGATCGAGGTCGACCTGCACATGCACACCGATCACTCGCCCGACTGCGCCACGCCGGTCGAGGTGCTCCTGGAGACCGCCCGTGACCGCGGCCTCGGCGCGATCGCGATCACAGACCACAACGAGGTCTCGGGCGCCTTGGAGGCGCGCAGGATCGCCGAGGGCATGGACGACTTGAAGGTGATCGTCGCCGAGGAGGTGAAGACCGCCGAGCAGGGCGAGGTGATCGGCCTCTTCCTCGAGGAGAAGATCCCCCGCGGGATGACGATGGCGGAGACGATCGCCGCGATCCGCGCGCAGGGCGGGCTGGTCTACGTCCCCCACCCCTTCGACCGTTTCCACTCGGTGCCCGACTACGAGCACCTGCTCGACATCGTCGAGGAGGTCGACATCCTCGAGGTCTTCAACCCGAGGGTGGCGCTGACCGCCTTCAACGAGGAGGCCGAGCGCTTCGCCCGCAAGTACCGGATCGTCCCCGGTGCCGGCTCCGACAGCCACGTCGCCCAGGGGCTGGGCAGCGTGCGGGTGCGCATCCACGACTTCGACGGGCCGCGGGAGTTCCTCGAGGCAATGCGCGACGCCGACATCACCCGCAAGCACAAGAACCTCGTCTACGTGCAGACGCTGAAGCTGCTGCAGACCACCGGGCGGCCGAAGGCGCCCAAACGGCGCGTCCCGAACGCGAAGCCGGTGCGGGGCGGGCAGCCGCGGAAACGACGCTCGGCGGGGAGCGCCGGCAAGAGCTGATGCAGGCGGGCCGCGCGAGAGGAGCCGAGCGCGGTTCGTCAAAGAAAGCGCCGAGCATGCCGGCGACCGACGACGAGATCAAGGAGAAGTACCTCGAGCGCGCGATCCGCGAGCTCAACCACCTGACCCACGAGCTTCAGGCCTGTCCCCACTGCCCGCGCGGGAAGCTGATGCCGGTGCTCGGCTCCGGCCACCCGCAGGCGGACGTCTTCATGCTCAAGCAGGCGCCTGCCGCGGCGGAGATCGAAGAGGGCGTCGCCTTCTACGGCCGGGCCGGGAACGCGCTGATGAAGAGCTTCAAGCGGCTCGGCATCGACCCTCTCGTCGTCTACGGGACTCTCTGCGTCAAGTGCCCGATAGCCGAGCCCGACCTCGCCGCCCCCGAGTGCATGCACCGCGTGGTCGAGGAGATCGCGATCGTGCAGCCGAAGATCGTCGTCGTCATGGGCGAGCCGGCGCTGCGCGTGCTCAACAACCTCGAAGTCCCGCTCTCCCGCCCGATCGAGCCGCTCGAGGGCGAGATCCAGGCCTTCACCCCCACCGTCGACGCCCTCTACACCCCAGACATCGACGACTCGCTCGACGAAGAGAACGCCAAGCAGCGCTTCTGGCGGGCCTTCAAGACGCTCGGTGAGTGGTACGAGGACCTGCCGCCGTACTGACAGCCGGAGGGACAGGGGTGCCCCCTCCGGCTAACGCATCCGACTTTGACCACACTCTGGCGGGGTGAATGTCGGAAGCGCGTCGCTATGACCCGTCGCGCTTCTTCGGTTGAGAGACTCGGTCCTCGACGATGAAGTTGAGCAGCTCGAACAGCGCAGAAGCGGTCTCCGGGTCGTCGGTGAGATCCATCTCGCCAGGATGAACGGGCGTTGTTGCCGATCACTCGGAGCGAGTCCAATGCTTGCTGCACCTCGACCGAGAGTCCCTTGTCGACCAGACTCGCGATGTCGTCGTTGATGTTCTTGCCAGGCTCTCCGAGCTCGGCGCATAGCTTTTGGACCGCGAGGCGAAGAAGAGCGGAGGCCCCCCGAGGGGACTGCATGACGATAGTTCGAGCCTCTTCGTAGTCTTCGCGCACCGCCTCGGGCATGTCGACATGAGGGCGTGGACCGCCACCAATGACTGGATCGATCAAGCGGCTAGCTAGATCATCTTCCCGCCAGTACGAGTGCTCTCCGCAGTTGTGGCAGTCGCAGCGCCAGCAGTCGATGACGTAGGAGCCCCCATTGGGAGAGCGAAGTCGGGCCTGGTTCCACGCTTGTACAGCCAGGACGCCGCAGTGCATGCAGTGAAAAGACTGCTTGAGGAAGCCAGGCGCTACGTGGTCGCCCTCACGGGCTCGTCCTCCTGCGGTACTCCCGATGCCTCCATAGTCCGTGAGGTAGCTCAGGAACTTGGCGTGGCGGCTGCGGCAACTGCGGTCAGCCTCGACTGATCGATTGACCCACCCATACGGGGGTCAATCGATCACTGAAGCCGGGGCGTGACCGTCGGAGCGGTTGGTCTCGAGCACTTTTTCGGCGTGGCCCTTCGGCGAGAGGAAGCGGTCGATCAGGGCGAGGGAGATGGCTGAGGCGACGAAGGTGAGGTGGATGATCGTCTGCCAGAGCATCGTCTCGGAGGAGGTGTTGGCGGCGTTGATGAAGGTCTGCAGGAGGTGGATCGAGGAGATGCCGACGATCGCCATCGCCAGCTTCACCTTGAGCACGTTGGCGTTGACGTGGGAGAGCCACTCTGGCTGATCGGGGTGGTTCTTGAGGTTGATCCGCGAGACGAAGGTCTCGTAGCCGCCGATGATGACCATGATCAGCAGGTTGGCGATCATCACCACGTCGACCAGGCCGAGGACGAGCAGCATCACCTCGTTCTCGCTCAGGTGCCCGGCGTCGCTGACCAGGTGCCAGAGCTCCTGCATGAAGCGCCAGACGTAGACCCCCTGGGCGGCGATCAGGCCCAGGTAGAGGGGTGCCTGCAGCCAGCGGCTGATGAAGATCGTGCTGCCGACGGTGCGCGCCAGCGGTCTGTCTATTTGTGCTTCGGCGGCGATGGGCCGCGCATCCTAGCTACCCCGCCCTTAGGGAAACCTAAGCCGGGTCCCGCTCAGGGCGCCGCGGACTCGGCGACGGCGGTCATCGCCTCGACCCTGGCGCTGGCGAGGCCCCTGACCACGATTGTGTCGAGAGCCCCGTACGCGGCTAGCTGGGACTGGGCCTCGGCGACATCCGTCGCCGCGACGCCGACGGTGCCCTCGGCCTCTGCCAGGCGGGCGAAGTGGTTGCGGTAGCCGTCGTGGAGGTCACGGTAGAAGGACTCCTCCTTGGCCAGGCGCTCGGCGGCGTCGGGGCCGACGGCGGTGCGGACGTAGCCGAAGATCGGGGGTGTCTCGCGTCCGGCCTCCTGGGCGCCGGCCTCGACCTTCTGGCGGGCGCCGGCGGCGAACTCGGGGGTCATCCAGTTGAAGAAGGCGCCGTCGAAGGAGGCGCCAGCGAGGGCGCACATCTTCGGGCCCATCGCGGCGAGGACGAGGCGGACGCCGGGAAGCCTCTCGCGCAGCTCGGGCAGCGCCTCGCGCATCCGCGTCAGCGGCTTCTCGGCGAAGCCGGCTCCGACGCCGAGCCAGAGCCGGGCCGGGTCGAGGCCCAGCCGCTCGACGTCGGCGGCGATCGTCTCCGGCGGGGTGCGGTCGAGAGCGATCACGGCGACGCCGAGACCGAGGCCGGGGGCCGCGGCGCCGAACTCGGCCAGCGTCTCCAGCCCTTTGGCGCCGGGATGGTCGTTGGACCACATCGATCCGTAGCCGAGCTCGGCGCAGCGCTCGGCCAGCGGACGGGCCACCTCGGGGTCGAGCCCGGCGGCCACTCCGAACCCTCTGCCTTGCCCGTCGCTCACGGCGAGGAAGCCTATTGCCTGTCTTTCGTGCGGATGCCGTGACAGGTTTCTAACGGCAACTCAACCACAGACAACACATTTCAATCTAGCCTGGCATCATGGAGGCAATGGCGCAGGAATGGACAGAGGGTCGCCTGGACGAACTGAGCGGCAAGGTCGATTGCGGCTTCGAGAAGATCGACCGCCGCTTCGAAAGAGTCGAGGGGGAGATCGGCGGTCTCCGGCTGGAGATGAGGACCGAGTTCACGACGATGCGGGGTGAGATGAAAGAGGGCCTCGGTGAGATGAAAGAGGGCCTCGGTGAGATGAAAGGGGGTCTCGGTGAGATGAAAGGAGGCCTCGAACGGGTGAACGATCGCATCGACGGGGTTCAGCGAACGATGATGCTCGGCTTCATCATCCTGACCGGCGGAATCCTCGCCGGCTTTGCCGCGATTTGCACCCTGATCGCGACGTCGCTCTAGGTCTTCGGCCTATCTCTCCAGCAGCGCCACGCACTCGATGTGCGGGGTCTGGGGGAACATGTCGACGGGCTTGACTCGCTTCATGGTGTAGCCGGCCTCGACCATCTGGGCGGCGTTGGGGGCCAGGGTGGTCGGGTTGCAGGAGACGTAGACGATCTTCTTCGCCTCACACTCGAGCACGCGGCGGACGATCTTCTGCGAGAGGCCGGCGCGGGGCGGATCGATGACGACCACGTCGGGCTTGCCCGCCTCCTCGATCAGCGGCCTGACGCCGGTGCGGGCGCTGCCGGCCATGAAGCGGGCGTTCCCGACCTCGTTCAGCTCGGCGTTGCGCTCGGCGTCGGCGATCGCCTCGGGGACTATCTCCAGGCCCCAGACCTCGCCGGCCCGCGCGGCCATCGTCAGCCCGATCGTGCCGATCCCGCAGTAGAGGTCGAATACGCGCTCACTGCCGCTCAGGCCCGCGTACTCGGCGGCGACCGCGTAGAGCCGCTCGGCCATCTCGGTGTTGGTCTGGAAGAAGGCGCCGTGGGACATCTCCAGGCGCAGCCCGCAGAGCTCCTCGCGCAGCCGCTCCTCGCCCAGCACGCCGGTCGGGCCGTCGGTCCCGCCCGAGTCGCCCTCGATCGCCGTGTGCAGGTCGACCGGTGGTTTCGGGAAGCGGGCGGCGGAGGTCACCAGCCGGGTCTGGATCTGACCCGTGCGCCAACCCTCGCGCACGGCCAGATTGCGCAACACGCCCTCGCGCGAGTGCCCGTCGTAGGCGGGAACTGCCTCCAGGCGTGCCCACTCGCGCACCTCGTTGCGCGCCGCGTTGCCCCGCTCGGAGGCGAGCAGGCAGTCCTCGACGTCGACGACGAGGTCCCAGCGGCCGCGGGCGTGGAAGCCGAGGATCGGTTCGCCGTCGCGCTCGCCGAAGGAGTACTCGAGCTTGTTGCGGTAGCGCCACTGCTCGACCGCCGGCTCGATCTCCTCCAGCTCGAACCCGTCGAGGCCGCCGATGCGCCGCAGCGCCTCGTCCACCTGGTCGCGCTTGCTGGTGAGCTGCCGCTCGTAGGGCAGCCCCTGCCACGGAGCTCCCGGGCAGGGCTCTCCGTCGTGGCTGCAGCTGTCGGCGATCCGCTCGGCGCCCGGCCGCAGCAGCTCGACCGTGCGCGCCTCGGCGAAGCGCTTCTTCGCTTTCGTGATCTCGACCCGGACCCGGTCCCCGGGCAGGGCGCCGGCGACGAAGACGACGAGTCCCTCCGAGCGCGCCACTCCCCGCCCGCCGAAGGCAAGCGAGTCGATCTCGACCTCGAGCTGCTCTCCGCGATGCCGGCGAGTCGCCGGAATCTCACCGGTTGCCCGGCTCACCTAGCCAAGTTTCTTGCGCGCGCGGCGCGCGGCCTGCGTGGCCTGCTTGCGCACCGGCTCGGCGCGTCCGCCGACCTCTTTGCGCGCCTGCTGGACCAGTCGTTCGAGCTCTTTCAGCAGGGAGTCGGTCTGCCGCCGTCCCTTCTTGACCAGGTCGGAGAGCATCTTCTCGGCGTCGCCGCGGGTCATGCGACCGCGTTTGACCGCGTCGTCGACGACCTCCTGGAGCCGGTCGCGGCTGAGGGTGACGCTGCGCTCGAGGCTCTCGCGGAACTGCTCGACGCTCTTGTCGAGCCCTGCCGTCGCCGCACCGCCACGGATCGAGGCCTTTTTCGCGGTTTTGGCTTTGGCCTTCTTGGCCGCGGGCTTTTTCTTCGCGGGGGCTTTTTTCGGAGCTTTCTTGGCGCGCGCGCCGGCTTTGGTTTTTTTCGTCGCTTTGCCGGTGGTCTGTTTTTTCGCGGCCATGGTCTCTTGCCTCCTGGTGGGTTGCCGGGGGTCTTCCCGGTTGACTATCGCATCCCTGCCGGTTCCGGTGGTCCAGGTCTACCCGTACTCGAAGCCGGCCTGGACGGGAGCATGGTCGGAAAGGCGCAGGGCCAAGCTCCCCCGCGGCAGCTCCCGGAGCTCGGGGGGCCATGCCGCCGGCGCCTCCGCGATCCTCATCCCGCGCGAGAGCAGGTGGTCGATCGCGCGAGGCCCGGTCGGCCGGGTGAGGCCGAAGCGCTCGCGCAGCACGTCGAAGACGCCCGGATCCTCGCCGGGTCGCAGGTTGAGGTCGCCGCCGAAGATCAACGGCGCCTCGCCGGCCCACTCCCCGCTGCGCTCTGCCGCTTTCAGAACGTCCTCGGCGGCCAGCGCCGGTTGGTCGTTGGTCGCGTGCAGGTTCGCCACACAGATGCCCGAGGCGGTGCGGGTGAAGGCCATCGCGCGACGCTCGGGCCTGCCCTCGTGGATCACGAGCTCGCGACGCTCGACGATCTCCCCCAGCGGCCCCTCCCTTCGCACCAAGGTCAGGTTCGAGCCGCCCTCGCCGGAGGCGACCAGGTCGGGGTTGATCCGGGCGGCGAGGGTGCGCAGAGCGGCGAGCGAGTTGCGCGAGGTGAGCACGCGGTGGGACTCAGCGGCACAGGCGCTCGCCAGGGGTGCGGCGAAGCGCGGCGGGCACTCCTGCAGCAGGGCGACGTCCCACTCGGCCGCGGCGAGCACCTGCGCGAACTCCCCCTCGAGATCGCGGTTCACCTGCACATGTATCGCCCCCCGCTCCTCGATCCGCAGCAGGCGAGATCGCCAGGTGAAGAGCGCCGTGTCGGGTGGGAAATCACGCCCGTGGAAGAGGTTCCAGCTGATCGCGGTGCAGTGCACGCACTTAGTATCCGCAGCTTGAAGCAGGACTTCCTCACAGGCGAAGAGCTGGGTGCGTTCGAGCTCGGCAAGCTGCTCGACCGTGCGGCCGAGCTGAAAGCGGGCCGCGGGGGCCGGCTCGGGGTGGATGCGCTCGCCGGCCGCAGCGTCGCCCTCGTCTTCGAGAAGCCCTCGACGCGGACGAGGATCTCCTTCGAGGTCGGCGTCGCCGAGCTGGGTGGGACCCCCGTCGTCCTGCGCGGCGACGAGCTTCAGCTCTCCCGCGGCGAGTCGATCGGCGACACGGCGCGGGTCCTCTCCCGCTACGTCGACGCGATCGTGATCCGGTCCGGCTCCCACGAGGCCGTCGCCGAGCTGGCGGACGCGGCCGAGGTGCCGGTGGTCAACGCGCTCACCCCCCTTCACCACCCCTGCCAGGCGCTAGCCGACCTGCTCACCCTGCGCGAGCGCCGTGGCGAGCTCGCCGGCCTCCGCCTCGCCTACGTCGGCGACGGCAACAACGTCGCCCGCTCGCTTGTCATCGCCGGAGAGCTCGCCGGCGTCGAGGTCGTCGTCGCCGCGCCGCCCGGCTATCAGCTCGAGGAGGGTCACGACGCGAAGCTGACCGGCGACCCGCGCGACGCCGCCGCCGATGCCGATGCGCTCTACACCGACGTCTGGGTCAGCATGGGCGACGAGGCCGAGGCCGAGCGACGCCGCGCCGACCTCGCCCCCTTCCGCATCGACGCCGACCTGCTCTCGGCGGCCAAGGACGAAGCCGTCGTCCTGCACTGCCTGCCCGCGCACCCCGGTGAGGAGATCAGCGCCGAGGTTCTCTACGGCGAGCGCTCCGCCGTCTGGGACCAGGCCGAGAACCGCCTGCACGCGCAGAAGGCGCTGCTGGAGATGCTGATCGCCGGCTGAGGTGTACCCCGAGCTCCACATCGGGCCCGTCACGCTCCAGACCTTCGGCCTGATGTTCGCGCTTGCCTTCCTCGCCGCGGGGGCGCTGATCTGGAAGCGGCTGGGGGAGATCGGCAAGCCGGTCGACTGGGCGTATGAGGTGGGCTTCGCCGCGCTGATCGGCGGCATCGTCGGCTCGCGCGTCTACTTCGTCGTCCAGAACTACGACAGCGTCAGCGACGACCTGATCGGCAACCTCTTCTCCGGCTCGGGCCTGGTCTGGTACGGCGGCGCGATCGGCGGCGCCCTCGCTGTCCTGCTCTGGGCTTGGTATCGCGACTTCCTCGGCCCCGCGCTGTTCGACCTCGCCGCGCCGGCCCTGGCGCTGGGCTACGCGATCGGGCGCTGCGGCTGCCAGCTCTCCGGCGACGGCGACTACGGCAAGGCCTGGGACGGCCCCTGGGCGATGGCATACCCCGACGGCACGGTTCCCATCGACGGCACCGTCCATCCGACCCCGATCTACGAGACGCTGGCGATGGGCCTCGGCGCCTGGATTCTCTGGCAGCTGCGCGACCGCTTCCGCCCCGGGATCCTCTTCGCGCTCTATCTCGTCTACGCCGGTGCCGAGCGCTTCCTGATCGAGTTCCTGCGCCGCAACGACGACGCGGCTCTGGGGCTCACGACGGCACAGCTGGAGAGCCTGGCGATGATGGCGATCGGGGTCGTGTGGATCCTTCTCGTGCGACGCCGACACGGTAGCCTGTCGCAGATGGCTCCGAGCGATCCGACCAGGCTCGCCGCGGGGTAATAGTCAGTTTTAGAAGCTCGAATGGAGGGAGCCTCGCCGATGGGGAGCGCAGGGGAGATCGTGGAGCAGGCAACGGCGGCGATCGCCGCCGCCGGTTGCGAGACGCCCGAGGCTGACGCCAGGGCGCTGGTGGCGATGGCGCTGGACATGGACGTCGCCGACCTCGAGCGCGACGGCTCGACCGAGCTGAGCCCCGAGCTGCGCGAGAAGATCGAGCGCCTCGTCGCCCGGCGCGGCGAGCGCGAGCCGCTCGAGTACATCCTCGGCAGCTGTCGTTTCCGCGAGATCGAGATCGCCGTCGACGAGCGGGTGCTGATCCCGCGCCGCGAGACCGAGCTGCTCGTCGCCATCGGCGTAGAGCTGCCGCAGGGCGCGCGCGTGCACGAGGTCGGCACCGGGTCCGGCGCGATCGCCCTCGCCCTGCTCAGCGAGCGTCCCGACCTGCGGGTGACCGCTTCGGACCTCTCCGAGGAGGCGGCCGCGGCGGCGCGCGAGAACGCGGCACGCCTCGGCATCGAGCTGGAGGTGAGCGTCGACGAAGGCATCCCCGACTACGTTGAGGAAGTTGACCTGCTGATCGCCAACCTGCCCTACATCACCGAGACCTCGATCGACGAGCGTTCGCCCGAGATCCGCCGCGAGCCGGAGATCGCCGTGCTGGGCGAGAGCGGCGACGACGGGCTAGGCGTCATCCGCGATCTGCTCGGCGAGACGCCGAGCGGCTGGCGCGTGGCGCTCGAGCACGACACCCACCACGGCCCGGCGATGCGCGAGCTGTTGCACGAGGCCGAGACGCGCACGGACTACCGCGGCGACGAGCGGGTGACGGTCGGCTTCGTTCCGTGAGCGACGCGCCTTCGAAGGTCGAGCCCTCGGAGGGCTCGACGGAGAGCGTCAGGCGGGAGAAGCTCGAGCGGCTGCGCGCCGAAGGGATCGAGCCCTACCCTCGCCAGGGATGGCCGGATCGCGACAAGATCTCCTCGATCCTCGAGGCTCACGACCCGGACGAGCTCGGCGAGGGTGAGCACCCGCAGTTCTCCTACCGGATCGCCGGCCGGCTGGTCGGCCAGCGCGGCCACGGCAAGACGGCCTTCTTCGACGTTCGCGACCTGACCGGCACGATCCAGGCCTACGCGCGCAAGGACGCGATCGGCGAGCAGGCCTTCGACCGGATCGAGGCCCTCGACATCGGCGACGCGGTCGGGGTCGAGGGGGACCTCTACGTGACCAAGCGCGGCCAGCTCGCCCTCGCCGTGCGCGAGTGCACGATGCTGGCCAAGGCGCTGCGCGACCCGCCCGACCTCTTCCACGGCATCTCGGACCCCGAGGTCCGCTACCGCCAGCGCGAGCTCGACCTGATGGCGAACGAGCGCTCGCGCGAGATCTTCGCGATGCGGGCGCAGCTGGTCGCCGCGATCCGCGCCTACATGAACGAGCACGACTTCGTCGAGCTGGAAACGCCGATGCTCCAGCAGATGACCGGGGGCGCCGCGGCGCGGCCGTTCACCACCCACCACAACACGCTCAACCGCGAGCTCTTCCTGCGCACGGCGACCGAGCTCTACCTGAAGCGCGCGATCGTCGGCGGCTTCGAGAACGTCTACGAGCTCGGCAAGTTCTTCCGCAACGAGGGGATGTCGCCGCAGCACAACCCCGAGTTCACGATGCTCGAGTGGTTCCTCAGCTGCGCCGACTACAACGGCGTCATGGCCTTCACCGAGCAGCTGGTCTCGGCCGTGGTCGAGCAGGTGCTGGGGACGACGGTGGTCGAGCGCGACGGCCACCAGATCGACTTCAAGGCGCCCTGGAAGCGGGTGACGCTGCGCGACGCGATCCTCGAGGCGACCGGCGCCGACATAGTCAGCTCCAGCCGCGACGAGCTGGCCGAGCTGCTCGAGGGCGACGTCGACCCCAAGGCCGACTGGGCCGCGGTGGTCGACTCGATCCAGGGCAAGCTGGTCGAGCCCAAGATCGTCCAGCCGACCTTCCTCGTCGATCTGCCGCTCGACCTCTGGCCGCTGGTCAAGCCCCAGCCCGACCATCCCGAGCTGCTCGGCGAGGCCTTCGACGGGATCGTCGCCGGGATGGAGATCACCGGCGGCGGCACCGACGTCAACGACCCCGAGATGCAGCGCCGCCACTTCGTCCGCCAGCGCGAGCGCCAGGAGGCCGGCAGCGAGACCGACCCGCACCCCCACGACGAAGAGTTCGTGCGCGCGCTCGAGTACGGGATGCTGACCGCGAGCGGCTGCGGCATCGGCATCGACCGCCTGCTGATGATCGTCGCCGGCACCGAGAACCTCCGCGACGTCATCCTCTTCCCCTCGATGCGCGAGGCCGCCCGGCCGAGTGACGAGTCCGTGAAAACCCGTCCATAACAAG
>DASUZK010000097.1:0-16928 GCA_036376915.1 Solirubrobacterales bacterium | reverse complement strand
CAACCTCAGGGGCTTCTACTCCAACGGCTCCTCCCAGGTCGAATACAACGCCGAAAGCACCGCTGAAGGGCTGAGGGTGGGTAGCATCTTGGGCCCGAAAGTCACCGCGGTCGGCTCGACCGGGCTGGAAACGACGGCCGGGGGGTATGTGAAGGTGCAATAGCGCCCGTCGCCCTTTGCTTTCCGATATCTCTACCCAATGCCTGGGGGGTGGACCTGGGGGGTGGATGTAGCCGGGCAAGCGCCTACCATCCCACCATGGCAGAGGCGCTTACGACACGCTCTGATTGGCTTGCAGCCAATCCTCCTGCTCGTGAGCAGTTCTCCCAGACCCTCGCGGGAGTGGCGGAGCGTGTCCTCGCCGGGGAAGACTTCCGCCATGCCGTGCGCGAGTTCCTCGACGAGTTCGCGCTGGGAGGCGACGATCGCTCCCGAGAGGAGGCCATCGCACAGCGGCCAGAGTCGACCGGGGACCTTCGCCACGACGCCTACCTCGGCGCGCTGGCCGAGCACCTTTCGGCGGTCCACGATTTGAGCAGGCCCGCGTGGTCGGTCGAGCCCGGGCGCTTCCTGGACCGCTTCTGGTTCGTCAGTGACGTGCCCGGTTTCCGCGCGGTGGCGATCGCCCAGGCGCCGGCTGCATTCCGCCGCCGCGGCGTCTTTATCCCAGAGCGCTCTCTGCACCGCGTCTGAGATGGACCGGAGCGAGATCATCGATGCGCTCACCGCGCTTGCCGGCGAGCTCGAGCGGCGAGGTGTCGTCGCCGAGATGTACGTGGTCGGCGGCGCGGCGATCGCCCTCGCCTTCGACGAGCGACGGGCGACCCGCGACATCGATGCCGTATTCGAGCCGAAGGACGTCGTCTACGAGGCCGCTGCGGTCATAGCCGAGCGGCTGGGCCTGCCAGGAGGCTGGCTCAACGACGCCGTCAAGGGTTTTCTGGAAGGGGATGACCCCGCGACGGCCGTGCTCGACCTACCTGGGCTGCGCTGCCTCGCGGCCTCCCCGGAGCGCTGCTCGCGCTGAAGGTGCTCGCGATTGCCGAGCGGACCTACGGCGACAGGCTCGACCCCGCTGCCCGTTTCTTCGTCGAACAGGTCTTCAGCTCCGAATAGCTCTCGCCCGGTTTGGAGACGTTGTGAGTCCTTTGCATCTCATGCACAATGAACCTGGGATGAGGCGCCGACTTGCTTTTCTCGCGCTGCTTGCTGCGCTCTGCGCGACGGCCCAGATCGACTCGCCCGCGCAGGCGGCCGAAGGGTTCGCGCTCACGCTTGCCATGGACGGCACGGGCACGGGCACGGTCAAATGCGAGGTCGACGAAGGGCCGGCCGAGCCCTGTGCGGCGCAGTACCCGGAAGGCACCGAGTTGGTCGTGATCCCAAGCCCAGCCCCGGACTCTGAATTCACCGAATTCACCGGCGACTGCGGCCCCGATGATTGCGAACTGACGATGACCGAGGCCAAGTCGGTCACCGCGACCTTCGACCTCCTCCCCCAATTCGCGCTCACGCTCAAAACCAGCGGCAACGGCTCGGGCACCGTCAAATGTGTGGTGGGAATGGGGCCGGTCGAAACCTGCAAAGCGAGCTATCCCGAAGGCACCGAACTGACCCTGGTGCCCGAAGCCGCCCCCAACTCCGAATTCATCCGCTTCGCCGGCGACTGCGAAGAAGAAACGTGCGAGCTGACGATGGAAGAGGCCCACAGCGTCACAACCGTCTTCAGCCTCATTCCAATGCCCCCGGAATACGCCTTCACGCTGAAAATCAAAGGCACCGGCTCCGGCACGGTCCTCTGCGAGGCGCAGGAAGGGCCCGAACCCTGCCAGGCCAAATACCCCGAGGAAACCGAACTGCTCCTGCATCCCAGCGCTGCCGCCGGATCCGAATTCGCCGGCTTCTCGGGCGCCTGCAGCGGCTTTACCTGCGAAGTCACGATGGACGCCGCCAAGACCGTCACTGCGACCTTCAACCTGATCCCGCGGACCCTGTCGGTGACCAAAGCCGGCACGGGCGCCGGTACCGTCCAGTGCAAATTCAACGGCGGCTCCGCTGGCGCCTGTACCAGCCCGCAGCCGAACGGGACCAGCGTTGAAATCGTCGCCACGCCCAACGCCAGCTCCACCTTCGCCGGCTTCAGCGGCGGAACCGGCTCCGCGTCCAGCTGCTCGGCCTCTCCATGCAGCTTCTCGATCGCCGCCAACAGCTCGGTGACGGCGACGTTCAACCTCAAACCGGATACCGAATTCCCCCTGACCGTCAACAAAGCCGGAACCGGCTCAGGCACCGTCAAATGCAAAGTGGGGGCCGGGTCGCCTGAAACCTGCGCGACCGAATATCCCGAAGGGACCGCCCTGACGCTGATCGCCGAAGCCAGCGCCGGCTCCGAATTCGCCGGCTTCTCCGGGGCCTGCACGGGCTCGAGTTGCGCCTTGACGATGAACGCCGCCAAGACCGTCACCGCGACCTTCGACTTGATCCCGCCGCCGTTCGAATACCCGCTAACGGTCGAGCGCATCGGCACCGGCTCGGGCGCCGTGACGAGCAACCCGGCCGGGATCGATTGCGGCCCGGACTGCACCGAGTCCTTCCCCGAAGGCGCCAAAGTCACGCTCACGGCGACGCCCGCGCCGGGCTCGGTCTTCGACCACTGGACCGGCGGGGGCTGCACCGGCTCCGGCGCCTGCACGACGACCATGAGCACCTCTCGCACCGCGAAAGCGGTCTTCACCGCGGTCGGCCAGCGCACGCTCACGGTCTCGCGGGCGGGCACCGGCAGGGGGACCGTGACCAGCTCTCCGGCCGGGATCGATTGCGGTCAAGCCTGCGCGGTGGGCTTGGGAGTCGGCACCAAGGTCACCCTGACCGCGACCGCCGCCGCCGGCTCCAGGTTCGCCGGCTTCTCGGGCGCCTGCACCGGCACCGGCAGCTGCCGCGTGACCATGGACGAGGCCCGCGGCGTCACTGCGACCTTCGAGAAGGTCCCGAACGGCGCCGCGCGTGCCGCGGCCAGGGCAAAGGTCAAGGCCGGCAAGGCCCTGTTGAGGCTCTCATGTCCTGGAGAAGGGGCCTGCAAGGGCAAGCTGAAGCTCCTCGCCAGGGTCGGGCCGGGGGGCAAGCGGGTGACGATCGGCACGGCATCCTTCAGCGTCGCCTCGGATGCTTCGAAGACCCTCCGAATCGGTCTCAGCCGCAAGGCGAAACAGATGCTGAGGCGCCGCGAGGCGGGGCTGGCGACGAGGGTCTCCGGGACCGGTGTCGAGGGGCGTCAGGTGCGCCTGAAGCAGGCATAACAACTATTCCCGCGGGTCCTGCAATTCCCATTCCAGAGCCATCTGTGTCTGTCGCCATCGACATAAAGACGAGCTCTTATCCTTGACACTAGGGGGAGTTTCTGGTCTACTGCTTCCGAGTCGTTTCGCCTCTTGCGTGAGATGACTCACATGGGGAAACAGGGAAGTTCACGGGCAGTTCACGGGAATTTAAGGTCTTGCGAAGAGCCGCCAGCTTAGGTGGTCGGCAGGGTGATGACGAATATGGGAGATGCCTAGGTGCGATACCTGATCACAGGGGGGGCAGGATTCGTCGGCTCTCACCTGACAGACGCCTTGGTTGCGCGGGGGGACGAGGTGCTCGTCCTCGACGACCTCAGCACCGGCAGTGTCGAGAACGTCGCCGACGCGGTCGCAACCGGCCAGGCCGAGCTGGTCGAGGGGTCCGTATGCGACGCGGAGCTGGTCGACGAGTGCATGGAGTGGGCCGACGCCTGCTTCCACCTCGCCTCGGCGGTCGGGGTGAAGCTGATCGTGCAGCGCTCGGTCGACTCGCTCAGCCGCAGCGTGCGCGCGACCCATGTCATCACAGAGGGCGCACACCGGCTCGGCCGGCGGCTCCTCTTCGCCTCCACTTCGGAGATCTACGGCAAGAACGGCAGCGCCGGCCTGACCGAGCACTCCGACCGCGTGCTGGGCCCGCCCTCGATCGCTCGCTGGTCCTACTCGACCGCGAAGGCCTTTGGCGAGGCGCTCGTCCTCGGCTACCACCGCGAGCGCGAAGCTGACACGGTCGTCGCCCGCCTCTTCAACGCCGTGGGCCCCCGGCAGACCGGCGCCTATGGGATGGTGTTGCCGCGCTTCGTCGTGCAGGCCCTCGAAGGGCAGGATCTGACCGTCTACGGCGACGGCAGCCAGTCTCGCTGCTTCTCGCACGTCTACGACACGACCCGGGCTCTGATCATGCTGATGGACGAGGAGGGCGCGCGCGGCACCGCGTTCAACGTCGGACGCTCCTCCGAGATCACGATCCTCGAGCTGGCGGAAGCCGTGATCGAGCGCACCGGCTCCAGCTCCGGCATCCAGATGGTGCCCTATGCGGAGGCCTACGGCGAGGGCTTTGAGGAGCTTGGCCGGCGCTGCCCCGACACCACGGCGCTGGAGCAGATGACGGGCTGGCGCTCGACCCGCGGCATCGAGGAGGCGATCGACGACGTCGCCGCCTTTGAGCGCAAGCGTGCGGCCGCCGACGCCCTGTCCACCGCCGACGGCGAGATCGTCGAATTCAGCGAGGGCACGGCAGTCGATCCCCTGGTAGACGCCTAGGCGGTGGTCGGCAGCGTGGGCCCCGAGCTCGCTTTTCTCGTGGCCATCGTGGCCACTCTGCTGCTGACCCCGCTGGCGATCCGGCTCGCCGGTCGCACCGGCTTCTACGATCACCCGGTCGGCTACAAGGGTCACGACAGCCCAACTCCCTACCTTGGAGGCACTGCCGTCATCGGCGGCATGCTCGTCGCCAGCGCCCTCTTCGGCAGCGGCTCCAGCGCCTTCGTCCCGATCGCGATCGGTGCCGTCGTCCTGCTTGGGGTGGGGACGATCGACGACCGCTACGGGCTGGGGCCGCTGACGCGGCTCGCGATCGAGGTCGCGGCGGCGGGCGTCCTCTTCGCCGGGGGGGTCGGCTGGGACCTCTTCGCCAGCGACCTGCTCAACCTGGTGCTGACGGTCGTCTTCGTCACCGGCGTCGTCAACGCCTTCAACCTGATGGACAACATGGACGGCGCCACCGGCACGGTCGCCGCCGTCTCCGGGGCGACCCTCGGGGTGCTCGCTCTGGCCCAGGGAAGCGCCGAGCTGGCCGCTATCGCGCTCGCCCTTTCCGGCGCCTGCCTCGGTTTCCTCCCCTTCAACCTCGCCTCGCCGTCGCGCATCTTCCTCGGCGACGGCGGCAGCATGCCGATCGGCTTCGTCGTCGCGGCGGCGATCATGGCGGTTCCCGGGACCGGGGACCTCGGCTGGGCCTTCGTTCCGGTCGCGGTGGTACTGGTCGGGCTTCCGGCCCTGGACACGGCCCTGGTCGTCGTCTCGCGGCTGCGGCGGGGCGCCGGCGTCTTCGTCGGTGGCCGCGACCACCTGACCCACAGGCTGCGCGCGAAGCTGGGCTCGGCCCGCCGCGTGGCGCTCGTCCTGGCGGCCTCACAGGCGGTCCTGACCGGTGCCGGCGCCGTCCTCGCCGGGAGCGACAAGTCGGTTGCCGCCTTCGCCGCGACCGTCCTGATCCTCGTCGGCGTCGCTGTGGTGGCGCTGCTGGAGTCGCCGGACTGGGCTCCCGCCCCCACGACCGAGTGGTCTGCCTGACGCATAGATCAACCATCTAGCCTGCGTCGGCACGTGATTCCGCCAGCAGCCGATTCGGAGAAGGGGGAGCGCCTGCGCGTCCTGCAGGTCATCGGCCGCCTCAACATGGGGGGGCCGGCTCACATCGCCGCCCTGCTCAGCGGCAGGCGGTTCAGCCCGGACCGCTACGAGACCCTGCTCGTCCACGGCAGCCTCGCCTCGGGCGAGGAGTCGCTCGCCGGGCTGGCCGAGGAGGAGGGCGCGACGATGCGCCACCTCCCCGAGCTGCAGCAGCCGGTGCAGCCGGCCCGCGACGCGCAGGCGCTGGCGAAGCTGGTCCGCCTGGTGCGGGGCTTCCGGCCGCACGTCGTCCACACCCACACGGCGAAGGCGGGCTTCCTCGGGCGTCAGGCGGCCCTCGCCGTCCGCCCCCGTCCGGCGGTGGTCCACACTTACCACGGCCACGTCCTCGAGGGCTACTTCGGTGCCCCCAAGTCGCGGCTCTACCTCGAGATGGAGCGCGCCCTCGCCCGGGTCAGCGACTGCCTGATCGGGGTCAGCCAGGCGACGGTCGACGACCTCGTCCGCCTCGGCGTCGCACCGCCGTCGAAGTTCCGGGTCCTGCCCCTCGGGCTCGACCTCGATCGCCTGGTCGAGCTTCCGGGCGAGCTACGGGCCGCCTCGCGCGCGGAGCTGGGGGTCGGCGACGGGGAGATCCTCCTGGTCTTCGTCGGCCGCATCGTCCCGATCAAGCGCCTAGACCTGCTCCTGGAGGCTCTGGCGCAGGCCAGAGAGGCCGATCCGCGCCTGCGGCTGGCGGTCGTCGGCGACGGCGAGGAACGCCCGCGGCTGGAGCGCCAGGCGGCCGAGCTCGGCATCGCCGGCGACGTGCTCTTCCTCGGCTACCGCCGCGAGCTGCCCCCGGTCTTCGCCGCCGCCGACCTCGCCGTCCTCTCCTCCGACAACGAGGGCACGCCCGTCTCCCTGATCGAAGCGGCGGCGGCTGGCCTGCCCGCGGTAGCAACCGACGTCGGCGGCGTGCGCGAGGTCGTCGGCGAAGACACCGGGGTCCTCACACCACAGGGCGATGCCACAGCGCTGGCGGCGGCCATCGTCGAAATGGCCGCCGACCCCGAACGCCGCGAGCGCTGTGGTGCCGCAGCCCGCCGCCACGCAATCGACAGCTACAGCGCCAAGCGGCTCCTCACCGACGTAGACGCGCTCTACCAAAAGCTCATCGAGGTGCGAGGCCGTCGGGGGGACCTCCTCAGGAACTCCCGCGAAGCGGCCTGAGGAGGTCCCCCCGACGGCCCTACCGGCTCGTCACTCCCGCGAAGCGGCCTGGGGGAGGGGACCCCCGATGGCCTCCCTGCCGCTACTGGGAGTCGCCGGAGCGGCGGAAGCTGCCGGAGAGGCTGCGGAGGCGACCGTTCTTGCCGGACTCCGCCTTGTCGCGGTCGTTCTGGGCGCCGTAGTAGCCGTAGTACCCGTAGTAGCCGTAGATCCCGCCGGCGTGGGCGCCGGTGACGACGCTGCCCAGCACGGTCCCACCGGCCGAGTTGATCACCTGCTTGGCGCGGAGCACCGCGTCCTTCGGTGTTTTGTTCAAGCGCGAGACGATCACGTTGCCGGCAACCTGGCTGAAGAGCGGGATCGCGTCGCTGACGGCTAGCAGCCCGGGGGTGTCGATCACGACCATGTCGACCTGCTCGGAGAGTTCGGCGAGCAGCGAGCGCATCCGTTGCGAGCCGAGCATCACGGCGGGATTCGGCGGCGGGGCCGCCCCGGGCAGGATCCGCAGGCGCCCGGCGCCGGCGTCGACGTTGACGAGCGTCTCCTCCAGCGTCCGCTCGCCGACCAGCACCGAGTCGAGCCCGAACTCGACCTCCTTGCCCAGTCGGGTCGCCACCTGGGGGCGGCGAAGGTCCCCGTCGATGAGGACGACGTCGCGTTCGTCGAGGGCGTAGGCGAGGGCGAGGTTGACGGCGACCGTCGTCTTGCCGTCCTGCTGGATCGGGCTGGCGACGACCAGGGTCGAGAGCGAGCGGTCGACGTTGAAGTAGGTGAGGCTGGCGCGCAGCGTCTGGAAGGACTCGCGCACGTGCAGGCCGGGTGGGTGGCCCGGGAAGGCGTCGTCGGGGATCATCGCCAGCACCGGCGCGTCGAGCAGGTCCTCCATCTCACCCGGTTCGCGGATGCGGCGGTCGAGGCGGTCGAGCAGCGGCGCCAGCGCGGCGGCGGTCAGGATCGAGAGGATCAGCGCGATCACCGTGTTGCGTTTCGGCTTCGGCGAGATCGGCGCCGCCGCCGGGGTCGCGACTTCGACTATCGAGGTGGTCCCGGCCTGGGTCGCCCGCAGCCCGCGCAGTTCCTGCAGCTGGGCGGCAATCGCTTCCTGGGAGGACTCGTCGCTGCTGGATTTCAGCTGTCCCTCCAGCGTCGCGATCGTGCGGTCGATGTTGCGGATCGCGTTGAAGGTCCTGGCCTGGGAGACGGCCCGGGCAAAGGCGTTGGCGATGTCCGCAGCCGTCTCCGCGTCGGAGTCCTGGGCGGTGATCGTGAGGAAGTTGCTGTCGGTTTCGGCGGGGTTGGTCGGCGCCACCGAGACGTGGGTGAGGAGCTCCTTTGCGCTGGAGGGCGGCAGGCCCAGGATTCGGGCCGCGCGGCGGCCGACCACGGTCGTTCCGATCAGCGTCTGCACTTCGTCGGTGTCGGACTTGGAGCTGACGTTCGAGAACAGCGTCGAGGCTCCGGCGGTCGCCTGCACGTTGATCGTCGCCGCGGACTGGTAGGTCTTCGGCAGCAGCGAGGAGCCGACGTAGACGGCGATGGGGATCGCGATGACGATCGCGAGCAGCAGCCACTTGCGGCGCCACACGAGTCGCCCCCACTGACGAATGTCCAGGCCTTCCTGGCGGGGCTCGGTCACGGAGCAGAAAATTATAGGCAGCGAAGACAGCGGGGTCTCTTGTATAGGCGTCCAGAGACAGCGAGATTTCAATTCGCGGTCAGACAGCCGAAAAGCGCCACCTTCGGCAGGCGCCCGGCTATCGTCCAAGCGCAGATGGAGCCGACCGCCGACCAGAGCCTCCATGCCGTTCTGGTGACGATGGCCATGGCCGCCCTGGGGGGAGTGGCGATCATCGTCCTCGTCAACGCCCTCGGCCGCAGCAGGCCGGGGTTCGCGGTCGGCCCGGCGGCGATGGCGGCCCTCGCCCTGCGCATCCTCGCCGGCGGCCTGATCTCGCTGACGCCGGTGGCGCGGGAGCTGCGCGGCGGCGACGAGCTGATCTTCCGCGACAAAGCCGACCTGATCGTCGAAACGCCCTTCGGCTCGGGGGAGTGGACCCACGCGCTGCTGGAGGAACTGCACGTCTTCGTGCTCGCCGTGCAGCAGGCGCTGTTCGACTCCCCGGAGCTGGCGATGCGGGTGACCGAGGTGGGGATCGCCGTTGCCGGCCTGGTGCTGCTGGCCGCCGCCGTCTACGAGCTGGCCGGGCCGCGGGCCTCGGTGATGGCGATGTGGCTGCTCGCCCTGGAGCCCGCCAGCATCTTCTTCTCCAGCCTCCTGCACAAGGAGGCGAACATGCTGCTGGCGATTGGGCTCGTCGCCCTGGGCGGCGCCAAGGTCTGGAAGCGGGGGGAGCCCCGCAGCCTGCTGATCGTCGTCGCCGGCTGCCTGATCGCGGTGGCGACCCGCCAGTACGCCGGCTGGTTCCTGATCGCCGCCGGCGCCGCGATCCTGCTGCACGCCGGGTTGCGGGCCGAGCATCGCGCCGCCATCCGCTCCCTGGCCCTGGTCGGCGCGGTCATCCTCTTCGCCGCGGTCGCCGCTCCCACCGTGCTGCGGGCCTCGACCGACGAGAGCCTGGAGAAGAACGTCCAGCGCCCCCAGGAATTCAACGCAGCGGGCAACGCGAACCTGAAGCTGGAACAGGTCGACTTCTCGACCCGCGGCGCCGTCATCAGGAACCTGCCGCGACGCTCGTTCGACATCGTCGTCCGGCCCTTCCCGTGGCAGCTGGGAAACATCAGCCAGGGCCTCGGCCTGCTCGGCACGGCGGCGGCCTACATAGCGCTCTTCTTCCTGATCAGGACGCTGTACCGGAGCCGGGGGAGCATCATCGCCCGCGCCGGTCCCCTGATCTACCTCGCCTTCTTCCTGCTGATGGCCTACGCGCTCAGCTCCGGCAACGCGGGCACCGCGTTCCGCTACCGGGTGCAGATCGTCGCGATGTTCGTCTGCATCGTCGCGGCTCTATGGCAGACGGCGCAGGAGAGGAAGGCAGCCGGCTCGGCGGCGCCGGCGGACCCCACCCGGCTGGAGCCTGCGCAGGCCTGAAAGAGACCCCCGTTTCCGGTGCGCCTTTTCCCCCGATAGCGGGGAAAAGGCGCACCGGAAGGGGATCAGCTGGCCCAGGGCAGGGTGGCGCCGAGGAGCTCACGCAGGCGGGCTTCGTCCTCGCGGTAGTGGGCTCGCAGCTTGGTGAGCGTCTCGGGGCTGGGCGTATCCGGTTCCGCCGCGGTGTCGACGGGGACGCGGTTCCAGAGGAAGAGTCGCCGGGAGGCGAGGTTGAAGCGCTTGAGGACGCGTCGCCGCCGCGAGCGCGGCAGCCGTCGCCAGAGCCCGCTCAGCAGCGCCGAGCGGCGGGCGGCGCGCTGCCAGCTGGTCAGGTCGAGCCAGGCGAAGCGGCGGTGGCTGCCGCCGTCGTGGTAGCGGCTGCCGAGGTTCGGTGGGCGGAAGCCGGGGTCGACGCCGAGGAAGGAGAACACCTTCGCGCAGACCGCGCCGGGGCCCTCTTCCAGATCGCCTTGGAAGAGGACGAGCAGCTGCTCGCGCGGGAAGACGTCGAGGTAGCCCCCCAGCAGGCGGCCGTACTCGCCGAGGACGACGTAGCCGTTGGTCTCGTCCGGCCTCGCGCGGGACTCGGCGAGGGCGGCGGGTGCGAGCAGCTCGTCGATCGCCAGGTCGAAGGGGCGCCGCTCGATGCCCCTCATCGTCGACATGCGGTGGTGCGAGCGGGCGCGGGCGACCGGGTCGCGCAGGATCGCGATCAGCTTCGCGCCGGGATAGGCGTCGCGGATCCGGCTCGGGATCGTCGTCTCGGGCGAGTCCGGGGCGGCGGCCGAGCGGTCCGGCCCGAGCAGGGCGCCGTAGAGGTACTGCGGGGTCACCGTCCCGCACAGCTGTCCCTCGCCGCGGTGCTCGAAGGCCTCGGCGAAGAACTCCGCGGGGGACTCGTAGTAGGCGTGCTTGGGGGTGACGAAGTAGGGCAGCTCCTTGCCCTCGGGCAGGCAGAGCTGAGGGTGGGTGCGGAGCAGGTGGTGGAGGGCGGTGGTGCCGGCCTTGGCGGCGCCGACGACGAAGAAGTCGAGCGTAGGAGCGCCAACCCGGCGAGTCGGCGTGGCCACTCGCACAGGCTATCGTGGCCCCGTCCCTCAGATCACCGCCAGGATGTGGTGAGGGCCTTCGGGGGCCCCTCTCCAGGCCGCTTCGCGGGAGCTCCTGGAGAGGGACCCCCGAAGGCCCTCATGCCATCAGGACCAGGAAGCCGTCCATTTCCCTGTCGGACGGCCGGAAGCCCGCGCGGCGGAAAGCTGCCAGCGAGCGGTCGTTGCCCTCACGCACGTGGGCCTCGACCTTGGCGCCAGGGCTCGATTCGCGAAGCTTCTCAACCGCGAGAGCGATGAGAGACGAGGAAAGGCCCTGGCCCCTCACCGCCCGCGCAAGGGCGACGCTGATCTCGTAGCGGCTTTCGCCGAGGCGGTCGAATCGGACCTGGCCAACCGGTTTGTCGTTCAGCTCGCAGATCAGCAGCTGGCGGTTGGGATCGGCGAGCACTGCGGCCAGCCAGGTGGTGTGCTCCGCGGCGCCGACCTCGGCGATGTTGCGGGAGGCAGCCCGGGCGTCTGGGTCGTTGCGCCACTCGAGCAACCGTCCGGCATCGGCCTCTGAGGCTGGGCGCAGGGTCATTTCGGGGGCATCGGCGGGCGGCATCCTGGGCGACCGCCTAGCGGGCTTTGCGCAAGGTGATCTTCTTAGCCCCGGTTTCCGTGCCGCCGCCCTTGCGGGCGAAGGAGACGATCGCCTTCACCTTTGCCTTGCCCTTCTGCGCCAGTGCCCGAGCCGCCTTCCCCTTCGCCTTGACCAGGAGCTTCACGGTGGTGGGCCCGCCGACCGAGCGCGACGACGGCTTGACCGCCTTGCCCTTCAGCTTGAGCGTTCCCGCCGCGGGGACCGTGACCGGCAGCTTCGCGGTGCCGCGGCGCTTGTCGAGGATCGGCTTGCCGATTCGGAGCTTGCTCGCGGCGCCACCTTCGCCGGCTCCGCCGCCGCCCTGGCCGCCGGGGAGGGGCTGCCAGGTCGGCCACACCTGTGAGCCGCCCTCGTGCGTCAGCCGCGCCTCGCCGCCACCGCTCGCGCGCATCGTGAAGATGCTGCCGCCTCTGGCGAAGGCGATCCGCTGTCCGTTCGGGGAAAAGGCCGGCATCTGGCTCACCGGCTTGTCGGTTAGCTTGGTCGCCGCGCCACCCCCGGAATCCATCGTGTAGACCTCGAATTTGCCGTCGCGGCGGCTGGCGAAGGCGATCCGCTGCCCGTTCGGCGAGAAGGATGGCTGGCGATCGTCGGCGCCGGTGTGGGTGAGGGCCGTCAGCCCCCCACCGTCGAGGCCGACGGAGAAGAGGTTTTTGCGCGGGCCGGCGGTGCGGACGAAGGCAATCCGCTGGCCGTCGGGCGAGAAGGTGGGCGTCTCTTCGATCCCGCCTTCGCTGACGATGCGGGTCTGGTTGCTGCCGTCCGCGTTCATCAGGAAGAGGTCCGTGTACCAGCTGCCGAAGCGGATGCTGACGAAGGCGATCCGGGTGCCGTCCGGGGAGAACGCCGGCTGCGTGTCGCTGCCCGGGTCGGTGGTGAGGCGCGTCAATCCGCTCCCGTCCGCGTTCATCGCGTAGACGTCGTAGTTGCCCTCCCGGTTGGAGGCGAAGACGATGCGGGTGCCGTCGGCGGAGTAGGAGGGCTGGGTGTCGTTGCCCGGGCCGCTGGTCAGCTGGCGCTTGCCGCTCCCGTCGGCGTTCATCGCGTAGATGTCCCAGCTGCCGTTTTGGTTGGAGGCGTACGCGATCCGGCCGTTGGCGCCGGGGAATGCCGACCCGGAAGCGGTCCCGCCGCCGAGGGCGAGCACGACCAGCAGCACCGACATGGCTGCGACGGCGATTGTCGGTCTCGACACTCTCACTTGGTGCGCTCCATGTTGGGGTAACACGGCTTCCTCCCCGGAGTCGCTCAGCGCTGCGCCAGCGCCGCGAGCTCCGCAGCGATTCTAAGCGCCCCCTGCCCGTCGACCGCCTCCTGCGCCCGGCTGGAGAGCTCCCGCCGTTGCGAGGCCGAGCCGAGGAGGCCCTCGAGGGCTTCCGGGACCTGCTCCTCGTCGACGAGGAGGATGGCCTCGCGGGCGGCGAGCCTGGCTATCTGCGGGCGCTGGTTCGGCGCGCCCTCGAGCACCACCGCCGGGGTTCCGGTCGCGGCCGCCTCCAGCATCGTCTGGCCTCCCGTGCAGACGACCGCGTCGGCTCGCAACAGCGGCTCCAGCAGCGAGGCGGGGCGATCGAGAACCGTGACTCCCCGCGGCGGCTCGCCGGCGAACCCCGGTCCCCAGACGAGCTCGATCTCGATCCGCGGCAGGCGCTCGCCGAGGTGCGCCGCGATGCGACCACCCAGCCCACCGAGGTCGCCGCCCCCGGTCGTGACCAGCACCCGCTCCGGCGAGTCCCGCAGCGCACGCGCCGCGACGTCCCAGAAGGGCCGGCGCAGACAGGCGAACTCCAGGCCGGGGTCGTCGTGGCCGGGCCCGTACTGGGGGCCGATGACGATGCCGGCCGCGCCGGGGTGCGGCAGGGCATCCGCGAAGGCGGCGAGAAGCCGGTGCGGCAGCTCCGGGACGCGCTGCCAGGCGAGGCGGTCGTAGGTGTCGAGCACGAGCAGGTCCGGCGTCGGCTCGGTGATCGCCGCGACGATGGCAACGTCGAGCTGCCACGGCTCCCAGCGCACGCCGTCGATCTCGATCTCCCTCCCTGCCCCCAGGCCTAACGTCTCGACCTCGAAGCCCTCGGCGCCCAGGGCGCAGGCGAGTGCCGTGCAGCGGGCCAGGTGGCCGAGCCCCACCCCGGTGGCCGCGTCGGCGACGAGCCGGGCCCGCTGCGGCGTCGGCCCGGTGCCCGTCAGAGCATCTCCCAGGTGAGCACGTCGTCGTGCTCGACGGCGACCCGCAGGGCGCGGCCGACGACCTTGTCCAGGTCCCTGGGGGCGATGCCGAAGCCGGGCCGCTTGCGGGTCAGCATCTCCTCGCTCAGCACGGTGCCGGCCGGGTGGTCGCCGACGACGATCAGGCTGCGGCGGGCCAGCCCGTACATCTCCTTCGCCTCCTCCGGCCCGGGCCCGTCCTTGCGGCCGTCGCCGAGCGCCGCCTGTGCTTCGCGGATGCCGGCGACCATCGCCTTCAGCTCCCCCGGCTCGAGGGCGAAGGGGTGGTCGGGCCCCTCCATCGTGCGGTCGAGGGTGAAGTGCTTCTCGACGAATGCCGCCCCCAGCGCCGCCGCGGCGATCGGAACGGCGATCCCGGTGGTGTGGTCGGAGAGGCCGACGGGAACGCCGAAGGCCGTGCGCATCGTCGCCATCGCCCGCAGGTTGGCGCTCTCCGGCGGGGCGGGGTAGACCGAGGTGCACTGCATCAGGCCGACCTCCGTGGCCCCCGCCGCGGTGGCGTCGCGCAGCGCTGCCTCGACCTCTCCCAGCGTCGCCATCCCGGTCGAGATCAGCAGCGGACGGCCGGTGGCGGCGGCGGCCGCGATCAGCACCGGGTCGACGATCTCGAAGGAGGCGATCTTCATCGCCGGCACGCCGAGCGCGTCGAGCTCGGCGATCGCCTCGACGTCGAAGGGGCTGGAGAAGAAGGCGATCCCCCGCGCGGCGGCGTGGTCGCGCAGCTCGACCTGCCACTCACGGGGGAGGGCGATGTCCTCGAGCAGCTCGGAGGGGCTCTTCTCGGTGAGCGGCGCCAGGTACTCGAAGTCGGGTGTCTTGGTCGAGTAGAGGGCCTCGCCCGAGTAGGTCTGGAACTTGACCGCGTCGGCCCCGGCTTCGGCGGCGACGTCGACCAGCTCGCGCGCGGTCCCCAGGTCGCGGTTGTGGTTGGCGCCGGCCTCGGCGATCACGTAGGTGGGGTGGCCCTCGCCGACCGAGCGCCCCCCGATCTCGAAGCTCGCCGGCAGGGTGGCGGGCTCAGCCATCGCCCATCGCCTCGCGCACGACCTCGATCACCCGGTCCTGCTCGGCCGGGGAGAGGTCCGGGTAGCAGGGGAGGGAGAGGCAGCCGGAGTAGTAGCGCTCCGCCTCGGGGCAGAGGCCGGGGCCGTAGCCGAAGGCGTCGCGGTAGTAAGGGTGGCGGTAGACGGGGATGTAGTGGACCTGGGTGCGGATCTCGTTCTCGAGCAGCCGCCGGTAGAGCGCCAGCCGCCGGGCCGTCCCGTCGCGCAGGTGGACGACGAAGAGGTGGTGGGCGTGCAGGGCGTCCTCGCCGGCCCGCGGCGGCAGGCCGAGCCCTTCGATCCCGGCCAGTCCCTCGCGGTAGCGGGCGGCGATCGCGTTGCGGGCGGCGACGTGGGCGTCGAGCTTGCCCAGCTGCGAGTGGCCCAGTGCTGCGTGCACGTCGGAGAGCCGGTAGTTGAAGCCGAGGTGCTGCTGCTCGTGGTACCAGGGCCCCTCGTCGCCAGCGCCCTCGGGGTGGACGAAGCGCTCGGGGTCGCGGACCATGCCGTGGTGGCGGAAGACCGCGAGGCGCTCGGCCAGGGTGGGGTCCCGCGTGGTGACCACGCCCCCCTCGGCCGAGGTGATCGCCTTGGTCGGGTGGAGGCTGAAGATCGCCATGTCGGCGTGGGCACAGGAGCCGACCTCTCCCTCGCCCGAGTGGCCGCCGAGCGCGTGCGCCGCGTCCTCGACGATCGCGACGTCGGGGCCGACCAGCTCGCGGATCGGCTCGATCGGGGCCGGCAGGCCGGCGAAGTGGACCGGGATCACGGCCTTGACCTTGGGCGTCATCGCCGCCTCCAGGGTGGCCGCGGAGACGTTCCACGTGTCGGCCTCGATGTCGGCGAAGAGCGGGCGGGCGCCGAGGTAGGCGCCGCAGTTGGCGCTGGCGGCGAAGGTGATCGCGCTGGTCACGATCTCGTCGCCCGGGCCCACGCCGGCGGCGAAGGCGGCGGCGTGGAGGGCCGCCGTTCCGGAGGAGAAGGCGACCGCGTGGGGCACGCCGCAGCGGGCGGCGACGGCCTCCTCGAAGCCGCTCACGGCCGGTCCCTGGGTGAGCCAGTCCCCTTCGAGCACCGCCGCGACGGCGGCCCTGTCGTCGGCGTCGAGGCTCTGCTTCGAGTAGGGGATCACCGGCGTCGCGAACGGTAGCGGGAAGCAGCTTGCCAAGGGCTTCGGCCGTGGCCGTGGGATTTGGGCTTCAGTCATCTAGACTGGCGCAGCCGGGGCCGCGTGGGAGCCGCTCCGCCGACTCCGATGACCGACGCCTCCGCGAGAGAACCGAGCCCCGAGCTGAAGGGCAAGACGGTCCTCGTCACAGGCGGCACCGGCTCCTTCGGCAAGCGCTTCGTCGAGCACCTGTTGCGCGACCACGAACCGGCCGCGGTGCGGATCTACAGCCGCGACGAGCTCAAGCAGCACGAGCTGCGCCAGGCCATCGCCGACGAGCGCCTGCGCTTCCTGATCGGCGACGTGCGCGACCTCAGCCGGCTGCGGATGGCGGTCCGCGGCGTCGACGTGATCGTCCACGCGGCGGCGCTGAAGCAGGTGCCGGCCTGCGAGTACAACCCCTTCGAGGCGGTGCAGACCAACATCATCGGCGCCGAGAACGTCGTCACTGCGGCGATCGAGCACGGGGTCCCGCACACCGTCTCGCTCAGCACCGACAAGGCCGTCAACCCGGTCAATCTCTACGGCGCGACCAAGCTCAGCGCCGAGAAGATCGTCACCCAGGGCAACGTCTACGCCGGCGACTCCAACGTGCGCTTCTCGACCGTCCGCTACGGCAACGTGGTCGGCAGCCGCGGCAGCGTGATCCCGCTGTTCAAGCGGCAGGCGACGGAGGGGAAGCTGACGATCACCGACACGGAGATGACCCGCTTCTGGATCACCCTCGACGAGGCGGTCGACTTCGTGATCGCGAGCCTGGAGCGGATGCAGGGCGGCGAGGTCTTCGTGCCGCGGATCCCGAGCATGTCGGTGATGGACCTGGCCGAGGCGCTCGCGCCGGG
>DASUZK010000096.1:0-3763 GCA_036376915.1 Solirubrobacterales bacterium | reverse complement strand
ACGCGAGACATCAACCGCTCTTCGACCCACGGGCCCTTTTTCGTCGAACGTCCCATGGTCTACCGGCCCTTCTTCTTGCCGCGGCGACGGCCGCGAACGATGTAGCGGTCAGACTGCTTGCCCTTCTTGCGGGTCCGGTAGCCAAGGGTCGGCTTGCCCCAGGGGGTGACCGGGTGGCCGCCGGGCGTGTGGTGAGCCTCGCCACCGCCGTGCGGGTGATCGACGGGGTTCATCGCAACGCCGCGCGACTGCGGGCGCTTGCCCTTGTGGCGACTGCGGCCGGCCTTGCCGACCTTCAAGTTCTGGTGCTCGGCGTTGGAGAGGTTGCCGATCGTGGCGCGGCAGTCCGCTCGGACCAGCCGCATCTCCGAGGAGGGAAGGCGCAGCGTCACCATCTCGCCCTCCTTGGCGACCAGCTGGATCGCGGTGCCGGCGGCGCGCCCGAGCTTGCCGCCCTGGCCGGGGATCATCTCGACGTTGTGGACGATCGTGCCGGTCGGCATCTGGCTCAGCGCCATCGCGTGACCCGGTTTGATGTCGGCGCCGGAACCGGACTGCACCGTGTCGCCGACTTTGAGCGCAGCCGGAGCGAGGATGTAGCTCTTGGCGCCGTCGGCGTAGTGGATCAGGGCGATGTAGCAGCTGCGGTTCGGGTCATACTCGATCGTCGCCACCTTGGCGGGGACGCCGTCCTTAAGCCGCTTGAAGTCGATCTGCCGGTAGCGGCGCTTGGCACCGCCGCCGCGGTGGCGGGCGGTGATGCGACCGTTGACGTTGCGGCCGCCGGACTTGCGCAGGCCCTCGGTCAGCTTGCGCTCCGGCTCGGAGGCGGTGACCGGCTCGCGCAGCGGGTAGGTGGCGAAGCGGCGCCCCGGGCTCGTCGGTTTTGTTTTTCGGTTCGGCATCCCTGTCCCCTATGCAGTCTCTGCGCCCTCGAACAGCTCGATCCGCTCGCCGGGAGCGAGCTGGACGACGGCCTTCTTCCAGCCCCGCGTCTTGCCCTGATGCAGGCCGCGGCGCTTGGGCTTCGGCCTGACCTTGGCGGTGCGCACGGCAGCGACCTTGACGTCGAAGATCTCCTCGATCGCGTGGGCGATCTGGGTCTTGTGGGCGCGGTCGTCAACCCTGAACGTGTACTTGCCCTCTCCGATCAGCGCGTAGCTCTTCTCCGACACGACGGGGCGGACGATCACTGTGCGGGCGTCCATCAGCCGAGCCTCTCTTGGAGCTTCGTCAGCGCAGCTTCGGAGACGACCAGGGAGGCGGCGCCGATCACGTCGGCGACGCCGATGGCGCTGACCTCGGCGACCTGGACCCGGGCGATGTTGCGAAAGCTCTTCGCCGCACCGCCCTCCTCCGGGGCGAGCACGACGAGCGTCGAGCGCTTCGCGCCCCACTTGTCGAGCGCCTCGGCGGCGGTCTTGGTCGAGGGCGTCTCGAAGGCGGCAGCATCGAGCAGCGCGACGCTGTCGCGCTCGGCATGGGTCGAGAGCGCCGAGCGCAGTGCCTTGCGGCGCGCCTTGCGGTTGACCTTGACCGTGTAGTGGCGGGGCTTGGGCCCGAAGGCGACGCCGCCGCCGAAGCGGGTGGGAGAGCTGAGCGCGCCGACGCGGGCGCGGCCGGTGCCCTTCTGGCGCCACGCCTTGGCACCGGTCATCGCCACCTCCGCCCGGGTAAGCGTCGAGGCGGTGCCGCGACGACGGGCGGCGAGGTCGGCGCGGGCCGCCTCGTCGACCAGCGAGTGATGGAACGGCTCGCCGAACAGCTCTTTCGGCAGGTCCGCTTTGGTCGTCTTGCCGAGCACGGGGGCTTTAGCCATCGGTGCGAACCTCCACGACAGCGTTGCGCGAGCCGGGCACGGAGCCCTTGATCAGCAGCAGGTTGCGCTCGGCGTCGACCTCGGCGACCTCGAGACCCTTCTGGGTGACGCGCTTGTTCCCCATCTGGCCCGGCATCTTCATCCCCTTGAAGACCCGGGCGGGAAAGGTGCTGGCGCCGATCGAGCCGGGGGCGCGCACGTTGTGCGAGCCGTGGCTGACCGGGCCGCGGCTGAAGTTGTGGCGCTTGATTCCGCCCTGGAAGCCCTTTCCGATCGAGGTACCCGAGACCTTCACCTTCTGGCCGGCCTCAAAGGAGGCGACGGTGACGTCGTCGCCGATCTTGGGGGCCTCCTCGGCGCCGAGGTTCTCGTCGCGGAACTCGACCAGGTGGCGCATCGGGGCTGCCCCGGCCTTCTTCAGGTGGCCTTCCTCGCCCTTGCTCAGCTTGCCCTGCTTCACCTCGCCGAAAGCGAGCTGGACGGCTGCGTAGCCGTCGCGATCGACCTCGCGCACCGCGGTCACCTTGCAGGGGCCGGCCTCGATCACGGTCACCGGCGTGACCGTGCCGTCCTCGCCGAAGACCTGCGTCATGCCGAGCTTCTTGCCGAGGATCGCAGCCATGGCTACAACCGGATCTCGATGTCGACGCCGGCCGGGAGCGAGTCCAGGCGCTGCAGCGAGTCGACCGTTTTCGGCGATGGCTGAAGGATGTCGATCAGGCGCTTGTGCGTGCGCATCTCGAAGTGCTCGCGCGAGTCCTTGTCCTTGAACGGCGAGCGGATCACGCAGTAGACGTTTTTCTCCGTGGGCAGGGGCACCGGGCCCGAGACGCTGGCGCCGGTGCGCTCCGCCGTTTCGACGATCTCGCGGGCAGCCCGGTCTATGGCGTCGTGGTCATACGCCTTGAGCCGGATCCGAATTTTCTGTGCTGCTATCGCTGCCATTGTCCGATGCTTGTCTCTTGTCTTCCTTCGCGGCCCTTACCGCGCCGAAAGGGCGCCGCCCCTTGGTGGTGGGGCGCCGCCCCTGGTCGTATGTCTTTGATTTTTTCGCCGCGAAAAAACGGCGAAGGCGGGCTAATGCCCGCCCTTTGACGCTGGTTACTCGATGATGTCCGAGACGACCCCCGAGCCCACCGTCCTGCCACCCTCTCGGATGGCGAAGCGCAGGCCCTGGTCCATCGCGATCGGCTGGATCAGCTCGATCGTCATCTCGACGTTGTCGCCCGGCATCACCATCTCGGTCCCCTCGGGGAGGTTGGCGATCCCGGTCACGTCGGTCGTTCGGAAGTAGAACTGGGGCCGGTAGCCGGAGAAGAACGGGGTGTGACGACCGCCCTCCTCCTTCTTCAGGCAGTAGACCTCGGCCTTGAACTTGGTGTGCGGCGTGATCGAGCCGGGCTTGCAGAGCACCTGGCCGCGCTCGATCTCCTCGCGCTTGGTACCGCGCAGGAGGGCGCCGATGTTGTCGCCGGCCTGACCCTCGTCGAGGATC
The DNA here is from genome assembly GCA_036376915.1 of Solirubrobacterales bacterium. Taxonomy (GTDB): domain Bacteria; phylum Actinomycetota; class Thermoleophilia; order Solirubrobacterales; family 70-9; genus VRUE01. The sequence continues at coordinate 449 of DASUZK010000096.1, read as the reverse complement.
TTGCGGAACATCTCGACGCCGGTGACGACGGTCGTGGTGGTGTCCTTGATCCCGACGATCTCGACCTCGTCGCCGGTGTTGACGATTCCCTGCTCAACGCGGCCGGTGGCGACGGTACCGCGGCCGGTAATCGAGAAGATGTCCTCGATCGGCATCAGGAAGGGCTTGTCGAGCTCGCGCACGGGCTCGGGTATGTAGGAGTCGAGCGCGTCGGCCAGTTCGAAGACCGCCTTCTGGGCCTCTTCGTCGCCCTCCAGCGCCTTCAGCGCCGAGCCCTTGATGATCGGCGTGTCGTCGCCGGGGAAGTCGTACTCGTTGAGCAGGTCCTTGACCTCCTCCTCGACCAGCTCGATCAGCTCGTCGTCGTCGACCTGGTCGACCTTGTTGAGGAAGACGACCACGTGCGGGACGTTGACCTGGCGGGCGAGCAGGATGTGCTCGCGCGTCTG
>DASUZK010000095.1:0-13164 GCA_036376915.1 Solirubrobacterales bacterium | reverse complement strand
GGGCTTCGACGCCGGGTCGAGTTCCTCGTCCGGCCCTGCGGCCTAAAGCCGGCGCTTCGAGGCGGGATGGCGAGTACCCCTCCCCAAAACACTCAAGCGAGGCTCCCGCCGAGCGTTTTGGGGAGGGGCACCCGCCAGCTCCCTCTACACAGCAGTGGGGCTAAGAGCCGCTCACGCCGACTGTCTCAGGCGCCCTGGCAAAGCTCAGCTCGCCGGCCTCGGCGTCGATACGCACAACGTCCCCTTCGCGAAACTCGCCCTCGAGCAGCGCCAAAGCCAGCTTGTCGACCAGCTGCTTCTGGATCACCCGCTTCAGCGGCCTCGCGCCGTAGGTCGGGTCGTAGCCGAGGTTGCCGAGCAGCGTCTTCGCCTCGCCCGTCAGCTCGACCTCGATCCCGCGCTCGCGCACGCGGCCGATCAGCTGGCCCGCCTGCAGCTCGACGATGCGGCCGATGTCCTGCTTGGAGAGGCGGTGGAAGATCACCGTGTCGTCGATCCGGTTGAGGAACTCGGGCTTGAAGGTCGCGGCCAGCACCTCCTCGATCTGCTCGCGCATCCTCTCGTCGACCGACTCGGCGACGATCCGGTCGCTGCCGACGTTGGAGGTCATGATCAGCACCGTGTTGGTGAAGCTGACGGTGCGCCCCTGCCCGTCGGTGAGCCGCCCGTCGTCCATGATCTGCAGCAGGGTGTTGAAGACGTCAGAGTGCGCCTTCTCGATCTCGTCGAGCAGGACCACCGCGTAGGGGCGCCGCCGCACCGCCTCGGTCAGCTGGCCGCCCTCCTCGTAGCCGACGTAGCCCGGCGGTGCGCCGATCAGCCGCGCCACCGTGTGCTTCTCCATGTACTCGGACATGTCGAGCCGGACGATCGCCTGCTCGGAGTCGAACATGAACTCGGCCAGCGCCTTCGCCAGCTCGGTCTTGCCGACCCCGGTCGGGCCGAGGAAGAGGAAGCTGCCGATCGGCCGGTTGGGGTCCGAGAGCCCCGCCCTGGACCGGCGCAGCGCGTTGGAGACGGCCTCGATCGCCTCGTCCTGGCCGATCACCCGCTCGTGCAGGCGCTCCTCCATCTGGATCAGCTTCTCCACCTCGCCCTCCATCAGGCGGCTGACCGGGATACCGGTCCATTTGGCGACGACCTCGGCGACGTCCTCCTCGGTCACTTCCTCGGTCAGCATCGACTCGCCGCCGCCGTGCAGCTCGGCCAACCGGGCCTCCTGCTCTTCGACCGTTTTCTCCAGCTCGGGGATCTCGCCGTAGCGCAGTTTCGCCGCTTGCTCCAGGTCGGCGTCGCGCTCGGCCCTCTCGGCCTCGCGGTTGGCCTCCTCGAGCCGCGCTCGCGCATCGTTGATCGCGTCGATCGCGTCCTTCTCGTTCTGCCAGCGGGCCTTCATCTCGCCCGAGCGCTCGCGTAGCTCTGCCAGCTCGGCCTCGAGCGCCTCCAGTCGCGCCTTCGAGGCGTCGTCGGTCTCCTTCTTCAGTGCTGCCCGCTCGATCTCGAGCTGCTGCTCGCGGCGGTTGACCTCGTCGATCTCGGTCGGCACGGAGTCGATCTCGATCTTCAGCCGCGAGGCCGCCTCGTCGATCAGGTCGATCGCCTTGTCGGGAAGGAAGCGGTCGGCGATGTAACGCTCCGAGAGCGTCGCCGCAGCGACCACGGCCGAGTCGCTGATCTTGACGCCGTGGTGGTTTTCGTAGCGCTCCTTCAGCCCGCGCAGGATCGCGATCGTGTCGTTGATGTCAGGCTCGCCGACGAGCACGGGCTGGAAGCGCCGCTCCAGGGCCGCGTCCTTCTCGATGTGCTTGCGGTACTCGTCGAGCGTCGTCGCGCCGACCGCGCGCAGCTCGCCGCGGGCCAGCATCGGCTTCAGCAGGTTGGCGGCGTCGACCGCGCCTTCCGCGGCGCCGGCGCCGACGATCGTGTGCAGCTCGTCGAGGAAGAGGACGATCTGCCCCGCCGCCTCCTGCACCTCGGTCAGGACCGCTTTCAGCCGCTCCTCGAACTCGCCGCGGTATTTCGACCCCGCCAGCAGCGAGCCGATGTCGAGCGCGATCACGCGGCGGTCGCGCAGGCTCTCAGGCACGTCGCCGGCGACGATCCGCTGCGCCAGCCCCTCGACGATCGCCGTCTTGCCGACTCCCGGGTCGCCGATCAGCACGGGGTTGTTCTTGGTGCGGCGGGAGAGGACCTGGATCACGCGGCGGATCTCCTCGTCGCGACCGATCACCGGGTCGAGCTTTCCCGACTCCGCCTCGGCGGTCAGGTCGCGACCGAATTTCTCCAGGGCCTGGACGCTGTCCTCGGGGCTGGGCGAGGTGACCTTGTGCGGGCCGCGAACCTCGGCGATCGCCTTCTCCAGCGAAACGCGGTCGGGGAGGATGGGTGACAGGCCGGGATCGGACTCGCCCAGCGCCAGCAGCAGGTGCTCGGTCGAGATGTACTCGTCGCCGAGCTTCGCCATCTCCTTCTCGGCTTGGCGCAGCGTCTGTGCCAGCGCCGCCGACATCCGCGGCTCCTCGCCGCCGTCGCTCAGCGTCGGCAGCGCCTCGATCGCCTCGTGGGCCTTGGCGCCCACCGCGGACGGGTCCTCGCCGACCTTCTGCAAGATTGGCGCGACCAGCCCGTCCTCCTGGACGATCAGCGAGACGAGCAGATGGGCCGGGGCGATCTCCGGGTTGTGGCGGGCGGTGGCGAGCTGCTGCGCCGCTGCCACCGCTTCCTGGGACTTGACGGTGAACCTATCCGGCTGCATCGGCTCCCCTTTCGAGCTCTCTGAGCCTGCGTTCCAGCGTCAGCACCCTCTCCACTCCAGCCAGGTTCAGGCCTTCGGCAGTCAGCTGCTGGATGCGCCGCAGTCGCTCCACGTCCCGCTGCGAGTAGAGGCGGGTGTTCTTCGGCGAGCGCTTGGGTTGGATCAGCCCCCGGGCCTCGTACACTCGCAGCGTCTGCGGGTGCATGTGGGCGAGCTCGGCGGCGACAGAGATCATGAAGACGCCGCGCTCGGAGTCGATCGAGACGTCGACCCTTTCACGCCGGATCGCGCTCATCGCCCACCCCCGTTCCGGTGCGCTTTATCCACGCCATTCGGGGGAAAGGCGCACCGGAAGGTCATCGCTGTCCCGCTTTCGCCAGTAGGTCTGCGCGGGGGTCGGAGCCGTTGAAGGCTTCGGCGAGCGTCTCGGCTGCCTTCTCCTGCTCGGGGGTCAGCTCTTCGGGCACCTCGATCTCGAGGCGGTAGCGGATGTCGCCGTTTCCGCCCCCGCGTGGCCTCGGTGCCCCCTCGCCGCGCAAGCGCTGGATCGAGCCGTGCCTGGTCCCGGGCCCGACCTTGATCTTCTTCGTGCCCTCCAGCGTCGGCACCTCGATCGTCGCCCCGCGCAGAGCCTCGGCGATCGTGATCGGCACCGTCACCTCGAGGTTGCCCCCGTCGAGCCGCTTGAAGACCGGCGAGCTGGCGACGCGGGTGACGACGAAGAGGTCGCCGGGCGGCCCGCCGCGCTGGCCGGCCTCGCCCTTGCCGGCGAGGCGGATGCGCGCCCCGTCCTTGACCCCGGCCGGGATGTTCACCTTGTAGCGCTTGGTCTGCTGGGTCAGGCCGGAGCCGCCGCAGGAGGGGCAGGGGTCCTCGATCACCTGGCCCTGGCCGCCGCACTGGGGGCAGGGCTGGCTGATCGAGAAGAAGCCCTGGCTCTGGGCGTCGATGCCGCGCCCTCCGCAGCGCGGGCAGGTGACCGGGCTGGTGCCCGGCTTGGCGCCGCTGCCCTGGCAGGTCGGGCAGCGTTCGGCCTTCGGAACGGCCACCTGGACCTGTGCCCCGTTGACCGCCTGGTCGAAGCTGAGCGCGATCTCGGTTTCGAGGTCGCGCCCGCGAGCCTGCTGCGGCTGCACCCGCCCACCACCGCCGCCGCGACCGAAGAGGTTGGAGAAGATGTCGCCGACGTCGAACCCGCCCGCCGCCCCGCCGCCGGGGCCGAACGGCCCGCCGGGACCACCGGCGCCGAAGCCGCCGAACATCCCTCCGCCCGAGTCGTACTCCTTGCGCTTCTCGGGATCCGACAGCGTGTCGTACGCACCCTGGATCTCCTTGAACCTCTCCTCCGCCTTGGGGTCGTCGGGATTCCGGTCAGGGTGGTACTTGCGCACCAGCTTCCGGTGCGCCTTCTTGATCTCCTCGTCTGAGGCCCCTTTGGAGACGCCCAGCACCTTGTAGAGATCGTCAGCCACAGCCCTACTCGCTCACCACCACACGAGCCGGCCGGATCAGCTGCTCCCCCAGCCGGTACCCCTTCTGCAAGACCTCGACGACCACGCCGGACTCGACCCCGTCCGCGGCCACCGTCGAAAGCGCCTCGTGCATCGTCGGATCGAACTTCTCCCCAGTCGGATCGACAGCCTCGACCCCGTTCCGCGCCAGCGAGTCCCGCAAGCTCCGAAACACGAGCAGCACCCCATGCGCAAGCCCGTCCTCCGAGTCCCCCTCGGGATCCAACCCAGCCGCCTGTATCGCCCGCTCCAAGTCATCGAGAACCGGAACGACCTCCCGAATCACCTCAGCTTTCCCCCGAGCGCCCGCAGCCTGCACCTCCGCGGCCATCCGCTTCCGGTAGTTCTCGAAATCCGCCTGCGCCCTCTTAGCCAGTTCGAGGTACTCGTCCCGCTCCCGCTGAGTGTCAGCAAGCAGGGCATCGAGATCGTCCTGGACCTGCTCCGCATCTTCCGCGGGTGGCGTGGGGGTTGGGGGGGTCGAGGACGGACGCTGTGCGTCCGCCCGCAGCGCCCCCCCTTCCCCCGCGACAGGACCCGCGGCCGACGCGTCCCGTCCTTGATCGTCCTCGGGCAACCTCATTTCTCGTCGCCCTCATCGACCACCTCGGCGTCGACGACCTCCTCCTCATCTGAAGAGGAATCGCCATCCGCAGATCCCCCGTCAGCAGAAGCCGCCGCCTGCTCGGCCTGCGCCGCGGCGTAGATCTGCTCAGACACCTTCTGGAAGGCTGCCGTCAGCGCCTCGGTCTTCGAGTTGATCTCCTCGACGCTCTCGGACCCGAGCACCTCGCGCACGTCCTTGATCGCCGCCTCGATCTCCTCCTTGGAGGACGCCTCGATTTTGTCGCCCAGCTCCTCGAGCTGTTTCTCGGACTGGTAGGCCGCGTTCTCGGCGAGGTTGCGCGCCTCGGCCAGCTCGCGCTGCTTGGCGTCCTCCTCGGCGTGTGCCTCGGCGTCGGAGACCATGCTCTGGATCTCCTCGTCGGAGAGCCCGGAGCCCGACTTGATCTCGATTTTCTGCTCCTTCTGAGTGCCGAGGTCCTTTGCCGTGACGTGGATGATCCCGTTGGCGTCGATGTCGAAGGTGACCTCGATCTGGGGCAGGCCGCGCGGCGCCGGCGGGATGCCGGTGAGCTGGAACTTGCCCAGGCTCTTGTTGCCGCTCGCCATCTCGCGCTCGCCCTGCAGCACGTGGATCTCGACCGAGGGCTGGTTGTCCTCGGCGGTCGAGAAGGTCTCCGACTTCTTCGTCGGGATCGTCGTGTTGCGCTCGATCAGCTTCGTCATCACGCCGCCTTTGGTCTCGATCCCGAGCGTCAGCGGGGTGACGTCGAGCAGCAGCACGTCCTTGACGTCGCCGGCGAGCACTCCGGCCTGGATCGCGGCCCCGACGGCGACGACCTCGTCGGGGTTGACCCCCTGGTGCGGGTCCTTGCCGGTCAGCTCCTTGACCCTCTCGCGCACCGCGGGCATCCGGGTCATGCCGCCGACGAGGACGACGTGGTCGATCTCGGTGCCCGCGTCGCCGAGCGCCCGTTTGACCGGCCCCACCACGCGCTCGAGCAGGGCGGCTGTCAGCTCGTTCAGCTTCGAGCGGGAGAGCTTCATGTCGAGGTGCTTGGGCTGCCCCTCGACCGCGGTGATGAAGGGCAGGTTGATCTGCGTCTCCTGCGCCGAGGAGAGCTCGATCTTCGCCTTCTCCGCCGCCTCGTAGAGGCGCTGCAGCGAGTTCTTGTCGGCGGCGAGGTCGACGCCCTGGTCGCGCTTGAACTCGGCGACCAGCCACTCGACGATCGCCTTGTCCCAGTTGTCGCCGCCGAGGTGGTTGTCGCCGGCGGTCGCCTTCACCTCGAAGACCCCGTCGCCGATTTCCAGCACCGAGACGTCGAAGGTGCCGCCGCCGAGGTCGAAGACGAGGATCGTGTGGTCGGCCGTCTCCTTGTCGAGCCCGTAGGCGAGCGAGGCGGCGGTCGGCTCGTTGATGATCCGCTTGACGTCGAGCCCGGCGATCTTGCCGGCGTCCTTGGTCGCCTGGCGCTGGTCGTCGTTGAAGTAGGCGGGGACGGTGATCACGGCGCTGTCGACCGTCTCGCCCAGCTTCGCTTCGGCGTCGGCCTTCAGCTTCTGCAGGATCATCGCGCTGATCTCCGGCGGGCTGTACTGCTTGCCGCGCGCGTCGACCCGCACGTCTCCGTTGGGGCCGGCCTCGACCTCGTAGGGGACGATCGTCTCCTCCTCTTTGACTTCCGCCTCCTTGCGGCCCATGAAGCGCTTGATCGAGAAGATCGTGTTCTCGGGGTTCATCACCGCCTGGCGCTTGGCCACGGTGCCGACCAGCCGGTCGCCGGACTCGGTGAAGGCGACCACCGAGGGGGTCGTGCGCCCGCCCTCCGAGTTCTCCAGCACAGTAGGCTCGCCGCCCTCCAGCACGGCGACGCAGGAGTTGGTCGTGCCCAGGTCGATTCCGATCGTCTTACCCACTATCAAGTACCTCCGGTTCTATTTGAGCTGCCTAAGAAATCTAAGCGTAAGTATGGCAGATTTACACTGGCCGCCAAACCTTTGACGCGTATATTGGGTTTGCGGGTAGTGGAGGCGCCTCGACGAATTCGGCCCCGGTGACGGCGGTCGCGACGAAGAGGAGACATCTTGAGCTACCCGTTTACAGCGATCCCACGAACCGCAGTTCTGTTCGTGCTTGCCGCTGCCCTGGCCCTCGCCCTGCTTCCCGCCTCTGTCGGTGCCGGGATCGACGGCGACCACGCCACGGGCCATAAGGCCAAAGGACACGGCAAAAAAGGCAAGAGCCAGGACAAGCCCAAGCAGGTCAACGTGATGACCCGCAACCTCTACCTCGGCGCCGACCTCACGCCGGCGATAACGGCCTCCGGCCTCACCGCCTTCACCGAGGCAACTGGGCAGATCCTGCGCGAAGTGACCGCCAACAGCTTTCCCACCCGGGCCAGGGGCCTCGCTCAGGAGATCCTCAAGAAGAAGCCCGACATCGTCGGCCTGCAAGAGGTTGCGCTCTGGCGCACCGGCCCGCCGAGCCTCGAAGTCTTCCTCAACACGAGCGCCAAACCGACGGCCACAGCGGTCCGTTACGACTACCTCTCAGAACTGCTCGCCCGGCTCAAGAGCAAAGGCAAGCCCCAGTACCGGGTCGCGATCTCTCAGGACGAGTTCGACTTCGAAGCCCCCGCCAACGAGAACGGCGTTCCGGGAGACGGGCCGAACGGGGCGATCGCCAACGCCGAGATCAACGGCCGCCTGACGATGCGCGATGTGATCCTGGTCCGCAACGGGGCCGGCGCCACCTTCAAGCGCCCGCGGGCGGGCCACTTCGCCAGCCTGCTGACGGTGACGGTCTCGGGAGTCAACCTCTCGGTGACGCGCGGCTGGACCTCGATCGACGCCAAGGTCCGTGGCAGCCATGAATTCCGCTTCGTCAACACCCACCTCGAGGCCTTCGACGACGCCAACCAGGTGCCGAGCATTCGCGCCCTGCAGGCCGGGGAACTGGTTGCCCCGGGCGGGCCGGCGACGAGCAAGCTGCCGGTTGTCCTGCTCGGCGACCTCAACTCCGACGACGACACGGTCGAACCGGGCGACCAGCAGGCCTACCGCACCCTGCTCGGTGCCGGCATGCGCGAGCGCAGCACGAACGACCCGCTGAGCTGCTGCCTCGATTCGAGCCTGCTGGCCGAGGGTGCGGGCGGCTCGATCGCCAACTTCGACCACCAGGTCGACCACGTGATGACCCGCGACCCGAAACAGGTGAAGCTGAAGGCCTCCTCGGTCACCGGCCGTACCCCCGTCAACGGATTCTGGAGCTCAGACCACGCGGGCGTCTTCAGCGCCCTGCTGTTCAAGCCCTAGCGATCCTCCCTGTCGATGGGCCGATTCCGGAGCCTGACTCCGGAAATCGGCCCGTCGGGAGGGGGCTAGCCCTCGCCGGCGGTGTTCGCTACGAATTCGGCGACTTCCTTCGACTGCTCCTCGTTGAGGATGCCGCCGGGCATCCGGCCCAGCGTGGTGCTGCTGTCGACGCCCTCCTCGATCGCGTTGAGGACGCGTCCTTCTGTCGCCTCGATCGTCGATTCCGCGGTCGATCCTTCGGGCAGGCCGGCCGGGGCCAGCAGCTCGTCGAGGTCGGGGCCGTAGTTGCCGTTGGTGCCGGCCGCGTAGAGCGCGTGGCAGGTGCCGCAGTTGGTCTGGAAGAGGCTCTGGCCGCTCTCGAGGTCGGAGGGGATCTTCTGTGCGCCCCGCGCGGCGTCGCCGTCTGAGCGGAAGACGAGCCAGGGGATCAGGACCGCGAGGACGAGGACCAGCAGACCGAAAGAGATGAAGGTCTTTTTGCTCATTTGCGCTCGGCACGGTACCAGGGACACATTCGGCGCAGCTCGCACTCCCCGCAGCGCGGTTTGGGGCGGCAGAGGACCCGCCCGTGGCGGATCAGGTTCATGTGCAGCTCGTAGGCGTCCTCGGGGCCGACGATCGCCAGCATCTCGTCGTGGGCCCGCTCGAAGGAGGACTTCTCGGGGAAGAGCCCGAGGCGACCGCCGACCCGGTGGACGTGGACGTCGACCGGGATCTCGGGGATGCCCCAGGTGAAGATCAGCACGCAGGCTGCCGTTTTCCGTCCCACACCCGGCAGCGAGAGCAGGAACTCGAGCGACTCCTCGCGCGGCGCCGTCTCGGTCCAGTCGAGGTCGGGCGGGTCTCCAAGTTGCTCGAGGATCGCCTGGATGCGCGGCGCCTTCTGCTTGCCGAGACCGCCGGGTCGGATCGCCTCCTCGATCTCGGAGACCGGAGCGTCGCGCACCTCCTCCCAGGTGGGGAATCGCTCCCGCAACGCCGCGAACGCCCGATCTCGGTTCCGGTCGTTCGTGTGCTGAGAGAGCACCGTCTTGACCAGCTCCGCGATCGGGTGCCCGTGCGGCTCGTTGACTGGCTGCCCATACATCTCTCGGAGGCGATCGCGGATGGCGCGAATGCGGCGCTTGTCGGGGCGCTTCCAGGGCATCGCGTCGGGACGCTATCGGCGCGCGGGTCCTGTCATGGGGTAGGGGGGCACTGCGGGCGGGCCACGGTCCGTCCTCGACCCCCCTACCCCATGCCACCCGCGCGAGAAGCGGCGGGCGTGAGGCCTTAGGGTCCCGGGCGTGGCGCATGCGATTGAAGAGTTGGAGCTTGTGGTTGATGGGACGCGGGTCTTCTATCGGCGCGTGCCTGGAGACGGAGTGCCCACCGTCTATTGCCACGGGAACCCGACTCATAGTGAGGACTGGCTGCCTTTTCTCGAGCGGGGAGGCCCGGCGGTTGCGATCGACATGCCGGGGTGGGGGCGCTCGGACAAGCCGGACCCGAAGCGGTTCGACTACTCGATGTTCGGGCTCTCGGCCTTTCTCGAGAAGTGCCTGGACGAGCTGGGGGTGACCCGGCGCAAGCTGGTCGTGCACGACTGGGGGGCGCTGGCGCTGATCGGGGCGCAGCGGCGGCCGGAGCTGGTCGAGAAGCTGGTGGCGATCGACGCGGTGCCGCTGCTGCCCGGCTACCGCTGGCACTGGGTCGCCCAGATTTGGCGTCGCCGCCCCTGGGGCGAGCTCGCCAACGCGACCACCACCCGCTGGGGCATGGAGCGGACCCTGCGTCAGGCCCGCGGCGACCGCCGCCCGTTCCCCCCCGAGTTCGTCGACATGATCTGGCGCCGCTGGGACAAGGGCACCTCCCGTGCCGTCCTCGCCCTCTACCGCCACGCCGACCCCGACCGCCTGGCCCTGGCCGGTAAGGACCTAGCCCGCCTCACCTGCCCCGCCCAAATCATCTGGGGCGACCGCGACATCTACCTCCCCACCCGCTTCGCAGAGGATTACGCCTCGGCTCTCCCAAGCTCAACGCTAAAGGTCGTCTCCGGCGTGGGCCACTGGCCCTGGCTGGAGCAACCCCAGCTCGTCGACGACGTCCTGGAATTCATCGCTTAAAAGCTGTCGAAGGGTCGGGCGTGGCCCCTCCCCAGGAGGCTTTGGGAGCGATGACCTCCCGCAGCTGACCTCCTGCCATACGGACGGTCTCCTGGGGAGGGGCCACGCCCGACCCCCTCACACCTCCGCTAACCGACGATTTACAATCACCGAATGTCTCGCGCCTTTGCCGCTGCCACGGCACGACTGCCCCACGGCTGGGGCGACTTCACCCGCCAGATCGCGATCCTGGTCAGCGTCGACCTCGCCTACACCTTCGTTCGCGGCATCGTCGACTCCGAGCGGGCCCTCGCCTTCGCCCACGGCCGGCAGGTGATCGACTTCGAGCAATCGATCGGCACCTTCTTCGAGCCCAGCCTCCAGGCTTTCTTCCTGCCGGCGCAATGGGCGATCGACTTCGCCAACCAGATCTATCTGAACGCCCAGTTCTCGGTCGCGATCGGGTTCCTGCTCTGGCTCTACCTGTTCCGCAACGAGTCCTTTTACTTCGTGCGCAATATGTTCGTCGTCGCGATGGGGATCGCGCTGGTCGGCTACACGGTCTACCCGACCGCGCCGCCGCGGATGTTCCCCGAGTACGGCTTCGTCGACACGCTCAGCGCCTACTCCGACGTCGGCCACGACTCGTCCCTGGCGAAGATCTTCATCAACCCCTACGCGGCCGTGCCAAGCATGCACTGCGCTTTCGCGATGATGATCGGCGGCACCGGCGTGATGGTTTGCCGCCGCACCGTCTCGAAAGTTCTCTGGGCGACGTGGCCGCTGCTGGTCAGCTGGGTGACGATCGTCACCGCCAACCACTACTGGGTCGACGTGGTGCTCGGCTGGGGGGTGGCGCTGGGCGCTCTCCTGGTCGCGCAGTGGCTGCTCGCTCGGGCCCGGCCGGAGGCCTGGGCCTTCCGCGTCAAGGCCACACGCGAGGCCGAGGTCTAGGCCTCGGCCCCCATCGTCTAGCCTGCCGTCGATGGAACCCTCGGCGCCCCAAAGGGCTCCCAACAGCCGCCAGGCCCGCAACGGCCAGGAGCTTCGCGCCTATGCTCGCGAGCGCCTGATCGAGTCGCGGCTGACCCCGAACGCGATCTCGATCGCCGGCCTCGTCGGCAACCTGGTCGCGGCGGGGCTCGTCACCCAGCGCCTCTTCTTCCTCGCCGGCGTCGCCTTCGTGCTCGGCTCGGTGATGGACACGCTGGACGGCCGCTACTCGCGGATGTCGGGCAAGGGCACGCTTTTCGGAGCCTTCCTCGACTCGACCCTGGACCGGATCGAGGAGGGGGTCGTGCTGGCCGCTGTCGCCGGCTACTTCGCCGCCACCGGGCAGGACTTCGCCGCCGCGATGTGCGTCGTCGCCGTGCTCGGCTCGCTGATGGTCTCCTACACGCGAGCCCGCGCCGAGGCCCTTGGGGTCGAGTGCAAGGTGGGATTGGCAACACGACCCGTGCGGGTAGTCATACTCTCCATCGGCTTGGTCTTCGCCAAGGGTGCCGGGATCGGCGACTTCGAGCTTCTGGCCCCGGCGGTGTACCTGATCGCGGTGCTGACCATCGTCACGACGATCCAGCGCGTCTGGCACGTCAGAAACCAGCTTTCAAGCGAGGCTTCAACTCCACCAGACCTGTAACCAGCCCCGACCACGGGTGTCCCTTGCGACCTAGCCCGATCGAGGAAGGACTTCGAATTTCATGAGCGATAGCAACGGAGCAAACGGCAGCAGCAACGGCGCCGCCCGCACGGACGAGAAGGTCCGCGTCGCGATCGTCGGCGTCGGCAACTGCGCCAACTCCTTCATCCAGGGCGTCCAGTACTACAAGGACGCCGACCCCAGCGACGAAGTGCCCGGCCTGATGCACGTCGACCTGGGCGGCTATCACGTCCGCGACGTCGAGTTCGTCGCCGCCTTCGACATCGATTCCGAGAAGGTTGGCAAGGATCTCTCCGAGGCGATCTGGTCGGGGCAGAACGACACGATCAAGTTCGCCGAGGTGCCCAGCCTCGGCGTCAAGGTCGAGCGGGGGATGACCCTCGACGGCCTCGGCAAGTACCTCAAGCAGAAGATCACGAAAGCCCCGGGCGAAACCGCCGACGTGGTCGGCATCCTCGAAGAGACCAAGGCCGACGTTCTGGTCTGCTACCTGCCGGTCGGCTCCGAGGACGCGACCAAGTGGTACGTCGAGCAGGCGCTCAAGGCCGGCGTCGGCTTCGTCAACTGCCTGCCCGTCTTCATCGCCCGCGAGGACTACTGGGACAAGCGCTTCAAAGAGGCCGGGCTGCCGATCATCGGCGACGACATCAAGTCCCAGGTCGGGGCGACGATCGTCCACCGCCAGCTCGCCCGCCTCTTCCACGACCGCGGCGTGCGCATGGAGCGCACCTCGCAGCTCAACGTCGGCGGCAACATGGACTTCTTCAACATGCTCGAGCGCGAGCGCCTCGACTCGAAGAAGATCTCCAAGACCAACGCGGTCACCTCGATCATGGGCCACGAGCTGCCCGACTCCGACGTCCACGTCGGGCCCTCCGACTACGTCGCCTGGCTCACCGACCGCAAGTGGGCGCACATCCGTCTCGAGGGCAAAGCCTTCGGCGACGTGCCGCTCAACGTCGAGCTGAAGCTCGAGGTTTGGGACTCGCCCAACTCGGCCGGGGTCGTCATCGACGCGGTGCGACTGATCAAGCTGGCGCTCAACAACGGCATCGCCGGCCAGCTCGACGGGCCTTCCAGCTACCTGATGAAGTCGCCTCACTCCCAGCGGCCCGACGACGAGGCGCGCGAGCAGACCGAGGAGTTCATCGCGGCCAACGCGCGCGGCAAGGCCAAGGCGGAGAAGCAGGCCGCCGAGGTCGAATCATAAGGACCACAGAAGGTTTCGCTTTGAGTTGAAGGGACGTCGGGGGTAGGTTTCCGGGAACTCCC
>DASUZK010000094.1:0-18460 GCA_036376915.1 Solirubrobacterales bacterium | reverse complement strand
CCTATCCAGGCCGCTTCGCGGGAGTTCCTGGATAGGGGCACCCCGCCCGGGCCTCGAGGCGTTGGCTGGGATCTCGGTCGCCATGCTCCTTCTGGGGGAGAGAAAGAGCTTCGGTGGGGCTTAGGGAGGTATGCATCGGGGTGAGCGGGGGCAGGGGACTGTGGAGTGGATCGGTCTCGTTTGCCTTGTTTCGCTGCTCTTTGCCGGGTTGGTTGCGATCGGAGTGCGGGTGTCTGGAGGGTCCCTGGCACATTCGATCTACTCGCGGATCCTCTGTGCGGCGGCGCTGGCGGAGCGGTGTGGGGACGAACCGGAGCTGATCGCCGAGTACGGGGCCGAGGTCGGGAGGCTGGTGCGCGAGCACATGCCGTTGCTGCTCTTCGAGCGAGGGTCACGGGCGGTGCCGGTGGACTTTCGCCGCTGCCGCAGCACCGCCTGCGGCGATGGGGCGGAGCAGGGCTACGTTCGGCGCAGCGAGGCCGGGCTGCCGGTCACCGCGTTCGTCCACGTCGTCGATTGCCGCTCCGACGCGGTCGAGCGCTCCGAGGCCGAGGGATATGAGTGCTCGGGCGAGCGAGCCGGCAACCTCTACATCCAGTTCTGGATGTACTACGCCGACTCGGCCACCCTGCGCGGCCTCCCGGTCGTCGGCGCACAGGGCTACCACCGCGACGACTGGGAGAGCGTCCAGATCCGCATCCGGCCCGACAGATCCGTCGACCAGCGGGCCTCTTCCCACAACGGCTACAGCCACGGCCAGGGAGCGGGCAGCTGGGGATCGGACGCGGACATCGGCGTGCTCCGGGACGTGTCCGAGGCGGTCGGGATTCGCTCGCACGACGGCTGGGGCCGCGAGACCCACGTCCTGCTCGTCTCGGGGGGCAGCCATGCCGGCAACGCGACCGGGTCCACCCGCATCGACCGCCTCACGCCACACGGCAGGGTCCACCTGATCCCCTTGGAGCCGATAGCGGCAACCAGTAGGGCTCGGTTCTCAATCTCCCCTCCCTGGCGCAAGCATGCCTGGCGCGATCCGGAGGCCGAGGGCACCGACTAGCGCTTCGTGCAGGTTCACATTCCGGCAATCTGACCTCGCTAGGGTTTCGGGCATCGCCACCGAGGTGACGCCCAGCTCCAAGGAAGCGATCGCGGAACGTCTCGCCGAGGCGCGTCGGCGCACGCTGGAGCTGATCGCCCCGCTCGACGACGAGCAGCTCAACCGCGTCTACTCGCCGATCCTCAGCCCGCTTGCCTGGGACCTCGGCCACATCGCGAACTTCGAGGAGCTCTGGCTCGTGCAGACGGTCGGAGGGCGCAAGCCGCTGCACGGCGAGCTCGGCCGCCTCTACGACGCGATCGAGAACCCGCGCAGGACGCGGGGGGAGCTGCCGATACTGCGCGACGCCGAGCTGCGCTCCTACCTCGCCGACGTGCGCGAGCGCACGCTGGAGGTGCTCGAGGAGGTCGAGATCGGTCCAGATGCCGAGGACCGGCTGCTGCGCGACGGCTTCGTCTACGAGATGCTGATCGCTCATGAGCTGCAGCACAACGAGACGATGCTGCAGCTGCTGATGATGGTCGACGGTTACGAGCCCGGCGCGAGCGGGGGTCTCCGGGGCACGGGGCATCGCTCGCCCGGACAAATGCCGGTCCAGTTGGACCGGCATTTTGAGTATCCGCCCGTTCGAGCGATGCCCCGTGCCCCGGAGACGATCCGCGTGGACCGCGGCGCCTATGAGGTCGGCGCCGCCCCCCGGGGTTTTGCTTACGACAACGAGCGGCCGCGCCACGCGGTCGAGCTGGCCGCTTTCGAGATCGACGCGGCTCCCGTGACCAATGGCGCCTACGCCGAGTTCGTCGAGGACACGGGCGCCGAGCCTCCCATGTGCTGGGAGCGCGATGGAGATGCCTGGATCCACACGGCGATGGGGCTGCGCGAGCCGGTCGATCCCGACGCCTCGGTGGTCCACATCTCCTGGCAGGAGGCCGACGCCTTCGCCAGCTGGGCCGGCAAGCGGTTGCCTACGGAGCAGGAGTGGGAGGTGGCCGCGCCACGCCTCGACGGCGTCGGTCAGGTTTGGGAGTGGACGTCCTCGGACTTTCTCGCCTACCCGGGCTTCGAGGCGTTCCCCTACCGCGAGTACTCCACGCCCTTCTTCGGCGAGGAGTACAAGGTGCTGCGGGGCGGCTCGTGGGCGACGCACTCGAGCGTCATGCGGCCGAGCTTCCGCAACTGGGACTTGCCGCAGCGTCGGCAGATCTTCTCAGGCCTGCGCTGCGCAAAGGACGCGGGATGACGACGACCGGGCCCCAGATCGAGATCGAGGTCCACCTCGACTCCGACGGCGGCGCGAGGATGCGGCGCGACATCCGCGCCGGCCTCTCGACCGACCCCAAGGAGCTGGCGCCGAAGTACTTCTACGACGAGCGTGGCTCCCAGCTCTTCGAGCAGATCACGGAGCTGCCCGAGTACTACCCGACCCGGGCCGAGCGCTCGATCCTCGGCGAGCGCGCCGGCGAGATAGTCGCCGCGGCCGGGGGGCCGCAGACGCTGGTCGAGCTCGGCTCGGGCTCTGCCGCGAAGACCCGCCACCTGCTGAGCGCGATGCGCGATGCCGGTTGCCTGCGGACCTACATCCCGGTCGACATCTCCGAGGAGATCACCCACGAGACCGCGGAGTCGCTGGTCCAGGAGTACCCCGGCCTTGCCGTCCGTGGCCTCGTCTGCGACTTCGAGCACGACCTCGAGCGCATCTCCGACGGAGGCGATGGCCGGCTGGTCGCCTTCCTCGGCGGCACGATCGGCAACCTCTACCCCGAGGCGCGGCACGACTTCCTCGTCCGGCTCGCCGGGCTGATGGCTCCCGAGGACCGCCTCCTCCTCGGCACCGACCTGGTCAAGGAGCCGGAGCGACTCGAGGCAGCCTACGACGACTCGCTCGGCGTCACTGCCGAGTTCAACAAGAACGTCCTGCGCGTGCTCAACCGCGAGCTCGGGGCCGACTTCGACCTCGACGCTTTCGAGCACGTCGCCCGCTACGACGCCGGCGAGGCCCGCATGGACATCCGCCTACGTTCCCTCATCGAGCAGACGATCCGCCTCGAGGAGCTCGACATGGCGGTCGGCTTCACCGCCGGCGAGGAGATGCGAACCGAGATCTCCTCCAAGTTCACCCAGGCGCGCCTGGAGAGCGTCTACGAGGACGCCGGCCTGGCGATGAGCGGCTGGTTCACCGACCCCGCCGGCGACTACGCCCTCAGCCTGGCGCGACCTGCGGTCTAGCCCTCACACCAACACAAGCTCCCGCGTAGCCGCTTAGTACGGTCATTGCACATATCCGTGTGAGGTGCAAACGCGCAAACGCGCAGGATCGACCGGCCGTCATTTGCAGGTCAATCGAACCCACCGGAAACCGCATCGGAACCCCCCGGCCTCGATTGCAGCGAATTCTTGACGGCATCTTGGAGGCGGATAACCATCTGCCGTTTGAAATTCGAGCCCGGCAGCGACCAAGCCGGGGAAGGAGAACTCAAAATGAGACTCATCAAGATGTTTGGCCTCACCGCACTCGCGGCGGTGGCGGCAATGGCATTCGTCGGTGCCACCTCGGCGTCGGCCGAAACCAGCACCCAGATCTGCAAAGCCCACACGGGCTTAACCTGCGGGGCAGGTGACGCAGTCACCTCACATCATATGGTTCTCGCATCCGGCACGGTTGGGCAATTGTTAGCCACAATAAACGTATTATGTTTAGGCATTTTAATTGATGCAACCCCATTAGGGTTAGGAAAACCCCAGTCGATTCACACGACATCCTTCTCGTTTACGGGCTGTGGCACCGGCTCCGGGCACAATAACTGCACGGTGACCGTTCCGGAACAGCCTTTAGCTGACCTCTTAAAGACGGGGTTAGAGGAAGGTGTGCTGATATTCACAAACGGCCGATTGCGGACCGTGTGCTCCAATCTCGGCGTAGACTGTTTATATGACGGCGAAGGTATGGAATTCAACGTCGGTGGTGGACACCTCACCGCGACTGAAACCCCCACCAATGAATTAGGCGGCAAATTCTTCTGCCTTGACCAAGGAGTTGTTGACGCGTTATACGAAACGTTAACGGACGCCTATGTTCTCGGATAGGGGCCTCTGAGCAGCGCCTCTCGAAGAGGACGAGTATGTACGGCCGCCCACCTGCGTGGGGGCGGCCGTACTTCCCTACGACACAGCTTGACCGCATAGCACGCGAATTCCTGCGACGCACGGACTCGCGCACGCGGTCATCGCACATATATGCGTTTACAGGCAGATCGGTTTCCCCGGAAGCCCCAGCAGGACCCTCGGCCTCGATTGCAGCGAAATTCTTTTGACTGACTCCCGACAGCGGATAACCATCTGCCGTTCGAAATCGAGCCCGGCGGAACCAAGCCGGGAAGGGAGAATTCAAATGAGACTCATCAAGACGTTCGGCCTCGCGGCGCTAGCGGCGGTGGCAGCAATGGCATTCGTCGGCGCTACGTCGGCGTCGGCCACCAGCACCCAACTCTGCAAAGTCCACACTGGTTTAACCTGCGGCGCAGGTAATGAAGTCACCTCACATCATATGGTACTTGCGTCCGGCACGGTTGGACAATTGTTATCGCCGACTGTCAACGTCTTATGCTTAGGCATCTTAATTGAAGCAACCCCCTTAGGCTTAGGAAACCCTCAGTCGATTCACACTACATCCTTCACGTTTGCAGGCTGCGGTACCGGCTCCGCGCACAACAACTGCACGGTGACCACCCAGGAACAGCCCTTAGCAGACCTCTTAAAGACGGGGTTAGAGGCAGGTGTGCTGACATTCACAAACGGTCGATTGCGGACCCAGTGCCCCAGTCTCGGCATGGACTGTGTGTATGACGGCGAAGGCATGGAATTCGCGGTCGGGGGCCAGCACCTCACCGCGGAAGAAGCCCCCACCATTGAATTAGGCGGCAAATTCTTCTGCCCCGACGAAGGGCTGGTCGACGGGTTATTCGAAACGTTAACGGACACCTATGTCCTCGGATAGGGGCCTCTGAGCAGTAGTGCCTCTTGAAGAGTGACGAGCACGGTGCGGCCGCCCCCTGCGTGGGCGGCCGCACTTTCTCCTTCGACGGCTTGGCCGCCCAGCACGCGAGGCCCGTTAAGGAGCCAGCGCCTCGATCAGCTCGCCGAGCTTGTCCGGCGTGGTGATCGGGGTGAGGATCGGTAGGGTGACGCCGCCTTCGACGAAGGCGCCGATCCTCTCCTTCATCTCCTCCGGAGTGCCGAAGATGAACATCGCCTCGATCAGGTCCCAGGGGGCGGCGGCAGCCGCGCCCTGGCGGTCGCCCGACTCCCAGGCCGCGATCATCGCGTCGATCTCGTCGCCGTAGCCGAGCCAGCGGTAGAAGGCGGCGTAGACCGGCACCGTGATGTAGGAGGAGAACATGAAGCGGGCCAGCGGCTCGACCGCCTCGCGCTCGCCCGGCAGGCAGAAGAAGCGGCAGAGCAGCTCGAACCCCTCCGGCGCGCCCTCGAGCTGGGCGGTCACCTTCGGCAGGCCACCCAGCGGCAGGAAGTTGGTGAAGGCGCCGTCGGCGCCCTCGACTGCCAGGTCGAGCATCTTGCCGCGCAGTGCCGCGAGCACGATCGGCACCCTCTCCGCCGGCGCGGTCTCGAGCTTGAATCCAGTTGAGGTGCGCTCGCCCTCCAGCGCCACACGGAGGAACTCGAGCGTCTCGCGCACCCTGGTCAGGGGCCGCTCGAAGGGGATTCCGTTCCAGCCCTCGACGATCCGGTCCGAGGAAGAGCCGATGCCGAGCACGAAGCGCCCGTCCGAGGCGCTGGCCAGGGCCGCCGCCTCCTGCGCGAGCAGCGCCGGCCCGCGCTGGAAGACGCCGACGATCCCCGTGCCGAGTCTCGCCCGCTCGGTCCATGCCGCGCTCAGCGCCAGCGGCGTGAACCCGTCCGGGCCGTTCGTCTCGCCGCTCCAGAAGTCCGTGTAGCCGGCGGCCTCAGCCTGCTTCACCAGCCCCTCGTGAGCCGCGAGCGAGAGTCCCGGCAGCGGCAGAGTCAGTCCCCAGCGTTGAGCCATGCCGGGCACCCTACCCGCCCCAACCCTGCTCCGGTGCGCCTTATCCCCTCATATCGGGGAAAAGGCGCACCGGAAGGATTCGAATAGGCTCCTGGGCCGATGGAGGGAGCCCCGCAGCAGAAGCCGGATCGAAATCTGGCCCTGGAGCTGGTGCGCGTAACAGAGGCGGCGGCGCTCGCCGCGGCCCGCTGGGTCGGCCGAGGCGACAAGATCGCCGCCGACCAGGCCGCGGTCGACGCGATGCGCTTCGTCCTCGACTCGGTCTCGATGGACGGAGTCGTCGTCATCGGCGAGGGGGAGAAGGACGAGGCTCCGATGCTCTACAACGGCGAGCACATCGGCGACGGTAGCCTGCCGGTGGCCGACATCGCGGTCGACCCCCTGGAGGGCACGCGCCTCTGCGCCCTCGGCATGCCCAGCGCGCTCGCCGTGATCGCGCTCGCCGAGCGCGGATCGATGTTCGACCCCGGGCCCTGTGTCTACATGGAGAAGATGGCCGGTGGCGAGGAGATCGCCGACCTGCTCGATCTCGATCGCCCGCTACCCGAGACGCTTGAGCTGATCGCCGAGCGCAAGGGCGGCAGCGTCGGCGACGTCACCGTGGTCATGCTCGACCGAACACGTCACGAGAACGCGATGCGCGAAGTGCGCGAGGCCGGCGGCCGCATCCGCCTGATCACCGATGGCGATGTCTCCGCCGCGCTGCTGGCGGTAAGCGACCGCTCGCCCGTCGACCTCCTCTGGGGCATCGGCGGCACCCCCGAGGGCGTGCTCTCCGCCGCGGCGCTGAAGTCGATGGGGGGCCAGCTGCTCGGTCGCCTCTGGCCGCGCAACGACGGGGAGCGCAGCGCCGCCCTCGACGCCGGCTACGACCTCGACCGCATCCTCACCGCAAACGACCTCTGCTCGGGAGAGGACGTCTTCTTCTCGGCCACGGGCGTCACCGACGGCGACGTGCTTCAGGGGGTTCGCTACCGCGGCCCCGGCGCGACCACCGAATCGCTCGTCATGCGCTCCCGCTCGGGGACCGTACGTCGGGTCCACGCCCGCCACGATCGCGCCAAGCTGCGCGCGATCATCGGCGAGCGCTACGGCTAGCCCCCGCCGCCACTCCCGCCAGGAGGGCGCCGTTCCCGGCGCTCCCTGCGCCATCTTGTCCGATTTGGGTACTCGGGATATACTGATCCGATATTTTCAAGTATTCGCAGGGAGCTGTCACGGAGCGCATCGTCCGCGCACGCCGCTGAGGCAAGTCAGCGGCCCCGAGCGGGCACTGCCGTCCTCAGCCTGCTCTCCGTCCCGCTGAACGCGCTCGTTCTGAGGGTGCTGGCCGGCGGTCCGATGCGGCTCTCGGACCTTCGCGCCAATCTCGGCGGACCGGCGCAGTCGACCCTTCGCGGCCACCTCTCGAAACTGGTCGAGCTGGGAGCGTTGACGCGCTGCCGTGGCGAACGACCGAGCATTCTCGCCTACGAGCTGACTCCCTTTGGACGCGACCTCCTGCTTGCCGCCGAGGCGGCGGAGGGTTGGTTGCGACTCGCGCCGGACGGGCCGGTCGCGCTCGACAGCGCGGCGGCCAAAGTGGCGCTCAAGGCCCTGGTCGGAGGCTGGTCCTCGACCATCGTCCGCGCTCTGGCGGCACGTCCGCTGACCCTGACCGAGCTCGACAAGCTGATCGACAACTGCACCTATCCGGCGTTGGAGCGGCGGCTCTCGGCGATGCGACTGGTCGGACAGGTGGAGCTCGGTCCCAGCGACGGCAGCAAGGGCCGCCAGTACACGGTCAGTCCCTGGTTGCGTCACGCGATCGGCCCGCTCAGCGTCGCGGCTCGTTGCGAGCGACTCCATATGCCAAGCACGACGGGGCCGATCGGCCGCCTCGACGTCGAGGCGGCCTTTCTCCTGGTTGCCCCGTCGATCGAGCTGGGCGCGGACTTAAGCGGCACCTGCCAGGTCGCGGTGGAAGCGGGTCGCGGCGACTCCGGCAGGCCCTGGGCCGGGGCGCAGCTGACGCTCGAGAAGGGCTCGGTGACCTCATGCGTCGCCAAAGTCGAGGCGCAACCCGAGAGCTGGGTCCTTGGCCCGGCGACAGCTTGGCTCGACGCCGTGATCAGCCGCGATCCCGAGCGTCTCAGCTTCGGCGGCGATGCGGATCTCGGGCGGGAGGTAGTGCAGGGGCTTCACGACGCGCTCTTCGACGCTCGTTCGGCACAGCCGCAGTCCTCGTCCGGAGCCGCCGCGGAGCCCGCGGGCGCGTAGGGAAGCTCCCCCGTGTCGTGCAGCTCGTGGCGCAGCGAGTTGATCACCGCGCCCGCCAGCAGCGCCAGGCTGAGCACGTAGAACCAGAGCAGGGCGATGAGGACGAACCCCAGCGTCGAGCCGAAGCGCGAGAGGCTGGAGACGTTGGCAAGGTAGAAGGGGAAGAGCCAGTTGGCGAGGCCGGCGCAGAGGGTGACGAAGGCGGCGCCAGGCCAGACCGCGCGCCAGGGCATGTGGCCTTTGGGCACGGCCCAGAAGATCACGCAGCAGATCAGGAAGACGATCAAGATCGCTGCCCCGAGCAGCAGGACCGTGTCGATCGCCTTGATGTCGGAGAGGCCGAGCGGCAGTCGGTCGGTGCTGGCGATCAACGTGCTCTCCATCGTCGGCAGGAAGATGCTGGCGGCGATGAAGAGGAGGACGACGGCGAGCATCGCGAAGGAGAAGCGCTTCTGCTCGACCCAGCCGCGGCACTCGACGTGGTAGATGCGGCAGAAGGCGGTGTCCATGGCCCCCCAGAAGGAGGCGCCGATCCAGAGCGAGCCGAGGAAGGCGGCGATCCCGATCGTGGTCGAGTTCTGCTCGATCCGGTTGAGGACGTCGGTGAGGGTTTCCTGCTCGACGTTGGGGAAGAGGCGCTGGAGGTCGTCGAGCACGCTGGCCTCTACGCCCCCTATCTTCAGCACCTGGCCGAAGACGAAGAGCACGAGCAGGGCAAACGGGAAGACCGCCAGCATCAGGTTGTAGGCGACCATCGCCGAGAGCCCGGTGACGTTCTCGCGGTACGCTCGCTGCCAGAAGGCACGCAGCCAGGGGCGGGATTGGCGCATTGAATTTGACATTGACTTCAGAAACTGAAGCGACTATGATGCGAACAGACGTTTGAGCGGAACCGGATGCCCAGCACGGGCCTGGGGCAGCGCAGACTAATCGGCCATGCGGACCGGATTGCCGGTCCGTTTTTTCGCGACTTTCCGCCCGCCGCGGCGTTCCAGTCGCAGGACTAAACCACCTAGCGCAAAGAAACGAGTGCAGACAGGATGCTGGTAGCAGAGCTTCAGGAGCTTGAGGAGGTCAAAGGCCTCATAACTAGAGGGCAGCAGCTCGGTGTGCTGACCTTCGGCGACATCGCCTCCGCGGTCTCGGAGGTCGATCTGGACGAGTCCGACGTCGAGGATCTGTACGGGCACCTCGAGAAGTCGGGCATCGAGCTCGTCGAGGACATGGACCCGGCCCAGAAAGCGGCCGCCGAAGCGATGCCCGCCGACACCGGCAAGAAAGGCCGGCGCCGTCAGAAACAGGCGCTCGACCTGAAACCGGACATGACCACGGACAGCCTGCAGCTGTTCCTCAAGGACATCGGCAAAGTGCGCCTGCTGACCGCCGCGGAGGAGGTCGAACTCGCCAAGCGCATCGAGCGCGGCGACCTCGACGCCAAGCAGAAAATGGTCGAGTCCAACCTGCGCCTGGTCGTCTCGATCGCCAAGAACTACCGCAATCAGGGCCTTCCCTTCCTCGACCTGATCCAGGAGGGCACCCTGGGCCTGGTCCGGGCGGCGGAGAAGTTCGACTACCGCAAGGGGTTCAAGTTCTCAACCTACGCGACCTGGTGGATCCGCCAGGCGATCGCCCGCGCGCTGGCCGACAAGGCGCGGACGATCCGCATCCCGGTCCACGTGGTCGAGAAGCTGAACAAGATCGGCCGCGCCGAGCGCAAGCTCGTCACCGAGCTGGGTCGCGAGCCGACTCCGGAGGAGATCGCCGAGGTCACCGGCATCGACCCCGAGGAGGTCGACTCGATCAAGCGCTCCGCCCAGGCCCCGGTCTCGCTGGAGAAGCCGGTCGGCGACGAGGAGGAGTCGGAGTTCGGCCAGTTCATCGCCGACGAGAAGGCCGAGTCCCCCTTCGACCGGGCGGCCGACCTGCTGACCAAAGAGGCGCTGAAGGAGGCGCTGGAGAACCTCTCCTACCGCGAGCGACGCGTGCTGGAGCTGCGCTACGGCCTCGGCGGCGAGCACCCGCGCACGCTGGACGAGGTGGGGCGGACCTTCAACGTCACCCGCGAGCGCATCCGCCAGATCGAGAACCAGAGCCTGAAGAAGCTTCAACAGCTGGGAGAAGCGCAAAAGCTGCGCGAGGTGACTTGAGGCTTCAGGCCTAAGGAGTGCGGGCATCCCGGCCGATAGAGGTCGGGATGTTCGAAATCGACAAGGCACTGCGCACGCTGATCGAGCGCGAAGGGTCCGACCTCCACATCAAGGTCAACTCAAAGCCGATCATTCGCCAGCACGGTGAGCTGATCCAGCTCGACGGCTACGAGCCGCTGACTCCGGAGGACACCGAGAGTGCCTTCCACGACATCGCCGAAGCACGCTCGCTGGCGGAGTTCGAGGAGGCCGGCGAGGCGGACTTCTCCTACTCGATCCCGGGGCTGTCGCGCTTCCGCGTCAACACCTTCAAGCAGCGTGGCTCGACCTCGATCGTCTGTCGCGCGATCCCCTTCGACATCCGCTCGGTCGAGGAGCTGGGATTGCCCCCGGTCGTGACCAAGCTGGCCGAGGAGCAGCGCGGGATCATCCTCGTAACCGGCACGACCGGCTCGGGCAAGAGCACGACGCTGGCGGCGATGATCGACCACATCAACCGCACCAAGCCACACCACATCATCACGCTCGAGGACCCGATCGAGTACCTGCACCAGGACAAGCAGTCGATCGTCAATCAGCGAGAAGTCGGCTCGGACACCGAGAGCTTCAGCCGCGCGATGCGCCGCGTCCTGCGCCAAGACCCCGACGTGATCCTGATCGGCGAGATGCGCGACGAGGAGACCGTGCACACGGCCCTCTCCGCCGCCGAGACCGGCCACCTCGTCCTCTCCACGGTCCATACCCTCGACGCGACCGAGACGATCAACCGCATCGTCGATTTCTTCCCGCCGCGGCTGCAGCACCAAGCACGGGTGATGCTGGCTGCGACGTTGAAGGGCGCAATCGCCCAGCGCCTCGTGCCCGACATCACTGGCGAAGGCCGCGTGCCCGCCTCAGAGGTGATGGTCGTCACCGGCCGCGTCCAGGACCTGATCATGAACCCGGAGGAGACCGGCAAGATCACCGAGGTCATCTCCGAGGGCGAGTACTACGGCATGCGCACCTTCGACCAGTCGCTGCTCGGCTACGTAATGGAGGGCAAGGTCTCCGAGCAGGTGGCCCTCGACTACGCCTCCAGCCCGCACGACTTCAAGCTGATGCTCGCCGCCGGCGGCCAGCGCGCCAGCGGGATCGAGCAGTTGGCCGGCCAGGCGGCCGAGTAGTACGAGCGTCTAGTCGTCCCCCGCGGCGGGCTTCTCGGAGCTCAAGGTGGCCGCGTTTCCAGCCGATTGAGACTCGCGATGCCCGTATTCGACACCCTGCGCAACCGTCTCTACAGGCTGGCTCGCAGCGAGCGCGGCATGGCTCTGCCCGTCGCCCTCTTCGGGATGATCGCCAGCGTGGCGCTCGCCGGGGCCGCGGCGGTCGCCACCGTCGACGTCCAGCAGGGCTCCCACCGCGACAACTCGTCCAAGAGCGCTATCGCGGCCGCCGATGCCGGCGCCAACGTCGCCAGGCTCCGCCTCGCTCGCTACGCGACGGTGCTGGCGACCCAGCCCTGCCTGCGGGTGGGGGCGAGCGGAACGCTCGAAGGCACGACCGCGAGCTCCGACGGCTGGTGCCCGGAAGTGACGGGCACGGTCGGTGGAGCCAGCTACGTCTACCGGGTTACGCCTGCTGGCACCAGCTGCGCAACCGGCACCAGCCTCTGCGTGGTCTCGAGCGGAACCGCCGACGGGGTCACGCGCCGTATCGAGGTCACCTATGACGAATCGCCGGTGCTCGAAACGATCGAAGAAGAAGAAACGGGCGAAGAATCGACCGGCGAAGAAAACGAAGGCAGCGAAGAAGAAGAAGGCAGCGTCGCGGTCGAGGGCCTGATCGGGATCGACGGGATCGAACTGAGCGGCAACGCCGACGTGCGCGTCGGCATCGGCACCAACGGCGACGTCACCGGAGTCGGCAACGCCAGTGTCTGCGGTGACATCAGGCACGGGATCGGGAAATCGAACACAGCGGACCAGTGCAACGGCTACGTCGAAACCGAAGGCAACAAGTCCCTCCCCCCGGTCAGCAGCTTCATGCCGTCGGACATCGCGACCAACAACTCCAACTACCGCCTGGTCAAGTGCACGAAAACCAAACCGACCAAAGAACCGACGGGGTGCGAGCTCGACACCTACACCGGGACTCGGAACAGCACCAAGCCCTGGGACGCGAGCGCCCGCGCCATCGATCTTTCCGGCAACTCGACGCTCACCCTGAGCGGGGGGGACTACTGGGTCTGCTCGCTGAGCCTGAGCGGCAACTCGCAGCTGATCGCGGCGGCGGGCTCCGACGTGCGCCTCTTCTTCGACGCGCCGGAGAGCTGCGGCCTCTCGTCGGGCACGGCCCAGATCGCGATGAGCGGCAA
The DNA here is from genome assembly GCA_036376915.1 of Solirubrobacterales bacterium. Taxonomy (GTDB): domain Bacteria; phylum Actinomycetota; class Thermoleophilia; order Solirubrobacterales; family 70-9; genus VRUE01. The sequence continues at coordinate 5,603 of DASUZK010000094.1, read as the reverse complement.
CAACCGGATCTCCTCGACCGGCTACCTGCCGTCGGAAGGCAAATTCTCGATGCCGGGCTTCTACCTGCTCGGCTCCACCACGATGACGACCAACGTGAACATCACCGGCAACGCCGGCACGGTCGACGAGTTCATCATCTACGGACCGAACACCACGATCAACATCAGCGGCAACGGGACCTACAAGGGCGTCATCGCAGGCAAACGGATCGTGATGAGCGGCAACGGCAAAGTGGAACAGGACAGCGGCTTCCAGCCCCCGGCGGAGATCAGGCCGATCACCGAAAAAAGCGTCGAAGAAGAAGGCAAAGAAACCAGCGGGGAAGGGTCGAGCACCACGATCACCATCGCGCGCTACTTCGAGCCCCAGTCCTACGTCGAGTGCAGTGGCGACGCCGTCGCCGGCCTTCCGCCCAACGCCAACTGCTGAGCCCTGGCTGGATGGCGGAACGCCGTCCAGGACTCAAGCTCGGGGCCTGAGCTGCCGAGCTAGATAAGCGAACGTATGAGGGACAAGCTCAACGAGAACCCCATTGCCCAGGTCGCCCTGATCGGCGTGCTGCTGGTCGTGGTCGCGGCCTTCTTCATGAAATCGACGGGCGGAGCCGAAGAAGGCGCAGAAGCGCCGGCGACCGATGCCCCGGCGGCGCTCGAAGGAGATGCCGGGGTCCTCGAAGCGGGGACTGCCGCCGTCCCGGCCGGCGCGCCCACCGTCCCCATGGTGACCTCGGCCCCCCCGGCGGACGTCGTCGCGGCCTATGAGTCCGGCAGCACGGTCGCCCTGATCTTCGTCCACGACGGGGGCATCGACGATCGCCTCGTTCGCGACACCTCCGCGCAGCTTGCCTCACTTCCCGGCGTCGCCATCTTCGTGGTCCCCGCCGCGGAGATCTCCCGCTACGCGGCGATCACCGAGGGCGTCGGGGTCGAGCGGGTGCCGGCGCTGGTCGTGATCCGGCCGAAGCGGGTCGAGGGGGCGGTTCCGACGGCATCGGTCAGCTATGGCTTCCAGAACGGCGAGAGCGTCGTTCAGGCCGTCGTCGACGCGGGCTACGAAGGTCCCACTGTCGATTACCACCCCTGAGCATGAGCGACTCGCGGGACTTCCCCAGCCACCTGCGTCCCGTCCCCGAATCAGGCGACTCGACCGCACCGGCGCTGGAGCCTGAGGCGGGCGGCACGCTGGGCCTGACGCCGCCGGTGGCGCGCGGGCGCTCCAGTGGCTTCGTCACCGACGTCTTGGTCGACCTCGGCTTCGTCGCCGAAGAGCGCGCCCGGCAGGCGATCGAAGAGGCGCGCACGGCCGGCATGCCGCCGGAGCGGCTGCTGCTGGACCAGGGCGCGATCGACGCCGACCAGCTCTCGCGAGCGGTCGCCGAGCGCTACGGGCTCGACCACATCGACCTCGGCACCTACCAGGTCGACATGGCCGCCGCCAACCTGATCACGGTCAACACCGCTCGACGGTACAGGGCCCTTCCGGTCGGCTTCGCCGACAAGGAGACGCTGATCGTCGCGATGGCGGACCCGACCAACGTCCTCGCCGTCGACGACATCCAGATCGCCACCGGTCTCGACTGCCGCGTGGCCGTCGCCCCGGAGGAGGACATCGAGGCGCTGGTCGGCCGCCTCAACAGCCTGCAGAGCGCCGTCAGCGAGGCGGTCACCGAAGGCGAGGCCGAAGCCGACGACGAGCTTGCCGAGGTCACCGATATGGAGGTGGGCGCCGAGGACGCGCCGGTGATCAAGCTCGTCTACAGCATCCTCGGGCAGGCGGTGGGGGAGGGGGCCTCCGACGTGCACTTCGAGCCGGGCGAGAGCGAGATGCGGGTCCGCTTCCGCATCGACGGCGTCCTGCGCGAGGCTGCCCACGTGCCGAGGCGGATGGTCAACGCCGTGGTCTCGCGGATCAAGATCATGAGCGACCTCAACATCGCCGAGAAGCGCGTGCCCCAGGACGGTCGGGTCGGCATCACCGTCGAGGACCGCCGCGTCGACCTTCGCATCACCACCCTGCCGACCCAGCGGGGAGAGGGGGCGACGATCCGCATCCTCGACAAAGACAACGCCCAGCGCTCGCTTGACGACCTCGGCATGGCCGGCTCCGCCCGCGAGCGCTTCGAGGGCTCCTTCCACCAGGCCTACGGCGCGGTGCTCGTCACCGGCCCGACCGGCTCGGGCAAGTCGACGACCCTCTATGCGGCGCTGCAGGACCTCAACGAAGTCGAGAAGAAGATCATCACGATCGAGGACCCGGTCGAGTACCGCCTCGCCGGGATCAACCAGATCAACGTCAACCGCAAGGCGGGGCTCGACTTCGCCACCGGCCTGCGCTCGATCCTGCGTGCCGACCCCGACATCGTCATGGTCGGCGAGATCCGCGACGGCGAGACCGCCCGGATCGCGATCGAGGCGGCGCTGACCGGGCACATGATGCTGACCACGCTGCACACCAACGACGCCCCGGGCGCGATCACCCGCCTGACCAAGATGGGGATCGAGTCCTTCCTCACCGCCTCCGCGGTCGACTGCGTCGTCGCCCAGCGGCTGGCGCGCAAGCTCTGCACCCACTGCAAGCGGCGCACGATCGTGCCGCCCCAGGCGCTCGCCGACGCCGAGATCCGCGTCGGCGGCGACCTCGAGGCCTACGAGCCGGTCGGCTGCTCGCGCTGCAGCCAGAACGGCTACAAGGGACGGGTGGGCCTCTACTCGGTGATGACGATGAGCGAGCGGATCAAGGAGATGGTCGTCGCCCAGGAGCCCGAGGCCGAGATCGCCGCCGTCGCCCGCGAGGAGGGCATGCTGACCCTGCGCGAGGACGGGCTCGAGAAGGTGCGCGGCGGCCTCACCAGCCTCGAGGAGGTCATCCGTGTCACCGCCTGAGCGCCTGCCGGTCTCAAGGAATCCGGTCGCGGGGACGATCTAGGGCTTATGGCTTTCGACTTCTCCGAGGTCCTGCGTCACATGGTCGAGGTTCGCGCCTCCGACGTGCACCTGACCGCCGGCTTCCCGCCGGCGATCCGCGACAAGGGCAAGATCGAGCCGATGGAGGGCTTCCCGGTGCTGAGCACCCAGGAGACCCGCGAGGTCGTCTTCAGCATCCTCAACGAGGACCAGCGCAAGCGCTTCGAGAACCACAAGCAGCTCGACTTCGCCTACGCGATCCCCGGCGTCGCCCGCTTCCGCGTCAACTGCTTCTTCCAGCGCGGCGCGGTCAGCGCCGCCTTCCGCCTCGTGCCGCAGGACATCCCCGCCCTCGACTCGCTCGGCGTGCCCCAGGTGCTGCGCGAGCTGGCCGCCAAACCGCGCGGCTTCGTCCTCGTCACCGGCCCGACCGGCTCGGGCAAGAGCACGACGTTGGCATCGATGATCGACGTGATCAACTGCGAGCGCCAGGACCACATCCTCACGATCGAGGACCCGATCGAGTTCCTGCACCAGCACAAGCGCTCGATCGTCAACCAGCGCGAGGTCGGCTCCGACGCCGAGGACTTCTCGCTCGGCCTGCGCGCCGCCCTGCGAGAGGACCCCGACGTGATCCTCGTCGGCGAGATGCGCGACCTGGAGACGATCTCCACCGCCCTGACCGCGGCCGAGACCGGCCACCTCGTCTTCGCCACCCTGCACACCCAGTCGACCGCGCAGACGGTCGACCGCATCATCGACGTCTTTCCGCCCCAGCAGCAGGGCCAGGTGCGCACCCAGCTCTCGATCGCCCTGCAGGGCATCGTCACCCAGCAGCTGCTGCCCACCGCCGACGGCAGGGGCCGGGTCGTCGCCTGCGAGGTGCTGGTGCCGACGCCGGCGATCCGCAACCTGATCCGCGAGGGCAAGACCCACCAGATCTACGCCGCCGTGCAGACCTCCGGCGCGGTCGGGATGCAGACCATGGACGCCGACCTGGCGCGGTTGGTCAGGGCCGGGAAGATCACCCGATCTCTGGCCGAGCAGCGTGCCTCCGTGCCGGAGGAGCTGAAGCGGCTGCTGGGCGGCGAGATGGCGATGCCGGCGGTGTTGGCGGCCAACGGCGCGGCGCAGGACGCGGGCGCGCCCGCCCCGTCGAGCCCGCCCCCCGCCTACACCCAAGGGGGCTAGGCGATGGCGGGAGCGAGCACATTCGCCTTCCGGGCGATGGACGTGGGAGGCGTCGCCACCGCGGGCGAGATCGAGGCTGAGTCCAAGGCCCAGGTCGGCGAGCAGCTGCGCCAGCGCGGCCTGATCGTCCTCGACGTCAGCGAGAAGAGCGAGCCCTTCAAGCTGGAGAACGTCTTCCGCAGCTGGAAGAAGGTGGACCAGCGCGAGCTGGCCGTCTTCTCGCGCCAGTTCGCCACCCTGGTTGCCTCGGGGATGCCGATGCTGCGCACCCTGCACACGCTCGAAGAACAGTGCCAGGACGAACGGATCCGCGATGCCGTCGCTGGCCTGCGGGCCGACGTCGAGGCCGGCAGCACGCTTGAGCAGGCGATGGCACGCCACCCCGAGGTCTTCGACAAGCTCTTCCTGGCGATGGTGCGGGCCGGCGAGGAATCGGGACAGCTGGAGAGCGCGCTCGACCGGATCGCCTTCCAGGTGGAGAAAGCCGACGCGCTGAGGCGCCAGGTCAAATCGGCGATGATGTACCCGGCCCTGGTCTTCGGCTTCGCCGCTGTCGTCCTGCTCGCCGTCGTCACCTTCGTGATCCCGATCTTCGTCGGCATCTTCGAAGAGATCGGCAAAGAAAACCCAGACGAAGAAGCCTCGCTTCCCCTGCCGACGCAGATTTGCGTGATGGCGTCGGACGCGATCACCGGGTACTGGTTCATCACCTTCCCCGCCATGGTCGTCTCGCTGATCCTCTTCTTCCGCTGGAAGCGCACCGAGCGCGGCAAAGAGACGTGGGACCGATTCGTCCTGCGCCTGCCGGCCAGCGTCGGCGACGTGATCCAGAAAATCGCCCTGGCGCGCTGGTCGCGCACCTTCTCGGGCTCGGTCGCGGCCGGCGTGCCGATGCTGCAGTCGATCCAGCTGACCGGGGACACGGCGGGCAACGTCGTGCTCGAGCAGGCGATGGAGGACGTCTACGCCTCGGTCAAGCGCGGCGGCTCCCTCGCGGGTCCGATCGAACAGTCCCCGATCTTCCCGCCGATGGTCAGCCACATGGTCGCGGTCGGCGAGGAAACCGGGCAGCTCGAGCACATGCTGGCCAAGATCGCCGACTTCTACGAGGCCGAGGTGGACGCCAAGATCAAAGGCCTGACGGCGCTGATCGAGCCGCTGATGATCGTCTTCGTCGGCGGCGTCGTCGGCTTCATCGTGATCGCGATGTACCTGCCGATCTTCGCCCTCTACGACAAGATCCGCTAGCCAAGGGTTGACCGGTTATCCGCCGCGTGGCGGGAACGAGCTTCTGAACCCGAGTTTTGGGGGGATGAAGCCCTAGTTTCGGGGATCAAGGGTTCGGAGGGGCGGTCGATTAGGGGAGGGTGATGAATCTGCCAGTGCCTCGGTGCCAAAGGCAAACCCGCCGCGAGGCGGGGGCGCAAAGCTTGCGGGGCTCCCTTGCGGGAGCCGGCCGGGCTACCACCGGGGTCGACAGACACCACGTGGCTTCATGCGACGGGGCT
>DASUZK010000093.1:0-8714 GCA_036376915.1 Solirubrobacterales bacterium | reverse complement strand
GCCCCATCGGCGGTGGGGTGGGGGATGCTGGCGGTGGCTTTCGTGGCGGGGGCGGTGTACTCGAGCCTGCTGGTGCTGCGGGACGCTCCGGTCGGGCCGGCCGGGCACGGCGCCGAGCTGCAGGCGTTCATGCCGGAGATAGAGGGCGAACCGGTGCTCTATGCCGGCCAGGATCGCTACGCCGCTCACGAGTTGATGGGGGCCGACACGCACGTGCCGCTGGTCGAGTTCCCCGACGCCGACGTCTCGCCCAACCCCGAAAAGCCGTTCGATACCGGCGACGCATACAGCCCGATCGACTTCGACTCCTTCTCGCAGGCCACCCTCGCGCGCTTCCCCTATGTGATCACCGGGCGGGCGGCCTGGAACAGCGAAGCGCCCCGGGGCTTCAGGCGGGTCGCCGCGACCCCCTCATACCTGCTCTGGAAGAGAGCGGGGCCGCTGCCTACCGACCGCCACGTGCTGCTGGAGGGGACCGAGGCGGCGGCACACGCCGACTGCGCGGCTCCCGAGCTGCGGATCCTCACCGCCAACCCCGGCCGCGCCTCGCTCTTCCCCGGCGTCGCGATCGGCGGCAAGGGGCGCTGGAGGCCGGGGCCGGACCTGGAGACCGGCGAGAGCGCTTCGCAGGCGCTCTCCCTCCCGGCCGGAGACTGGCTCCTCTCGCTCCAGTACTTCTCGCCCTTCGGCCTCACCTTCTCCGCACCGGGCCTGCGGCAGCCCCTGCAGGCGGCGCAGGACGGCCAGCGGCCGACCACGATCAGCCTCGCCAGCAACGGCCAGTTCTGGCCCGCCGGGAAAGTCCGCAGCGACGGCGGGCCGGTCCGGTTCACGGTCACGGCCGACGAGCCGAGCACGCTTCAGCGCTTGACCGGATACGCGGGCAAGGCTGTCCTCGGCGAACTGGTCGCGGTCAAGGACGAACCGCGCAGGATCGTCCCGCTCGTCCATGCATGCGGCAGCTGGATCGACTGGTACGAGGCCAAAGCGCCCTGACCGACGCATATCGGCGTCCTCGGTCGCTCGCGTGCAGGTGCACGGCCACGCTCCCTGCGTCCTTGATCTGCTTGGTCAGAGCGCCTTGGCCGTGAGACGCTCGGGGGTAACTCGCACGACGTCCCAGGCAAGGCCGACACGCTCAAGGCTGTCGATGACGAGCGCTGAGACATCCACCTGCCAGCGACCGAGGCCGTGGGTGGCGGAGGTCGGGAAAGCGTGGTGGTTGTTGTGCCAGGCCTCGCCGAAGGTCGGGATCGCGATCAGCGCCAGGTTGCTCGACTCGTCGCTCGTCTCGTAGTCGCGCTTGCCGAAGACGTGGCAGAGCGAGTTGATGCTGTAGGTGAAGTGGTGCAGGACGAAGACGCGGACCAGGCCACCCCAGAGCAGCCCCGTGAAGGCGGCGAAGAGGGTGCCGCCGATGACCCAGCCGAGCGCGAAGGGCAGCAGCAGGCCGCCGATCGCCCAGTACAGGAAGGTGCGGTCGACCCAGCTGATCACCGGGTCCTCGATCAGGTCGGGAGCGAAGCGCTCCTTGTTGCCGCGCTGGGTGTGGATGAAGAGCCAGCCCATGTGGGCGTGGAAGAGGCCGCGCATGGCGCCCGACCAGCCGTGACCATGGTCGACGTGGGGGCTGTGCGGGTCCCCCTCTTCGTCGGAGAAGGCGTGGTGCTTGCGGTGGTCGGCGACCCAGGAGATCACCGGCCCCTCGATCGCGGCCGAGCCGAGGATCCCGAGCAGGCCGTGCATCCACTTCGTCGTCTTGAAGCTGCGGTGGGTGAGGTGGCGGTGGAAGCCGACGGTCACCCCGATCCCGGTGAAGAAGTACATGCCTGCGAAGAGGAAGACGTCGCTCCAGTGCAGCGCCTGGCCCCAGACCTGCCAGGCCGCAAGCCCGATCGCGAGAAACGGGACCAGCGTCACCAATCCGGTGATGATGCGGTCGCGGGTCTCGTTGGCGACCGGCTGGATATCGGATGGGAGAGGTCCACTACTTGCCATTGGCCATACCGATCATATGCTTCTGGCATGCCGCTCTCCAGTACGGCACCGCTACGGCGCGAGATCGAAGCTCGCATTCCCGAGCGACCGTTCTCGGTGGAGTTCTGGGACGGGACCCGCCTGGCCGCGACGAACGGCGACGGACCGACCTTCTTCGTGCGCTCCCCCAAGGCCGCCGCCCACGCGCTGCGCGCGCCCGGCCAGCTGGGCCTCGGCCGCGCCTACGTCAGCGGCGCGCTCGAGGTCGACGACATCGACTCCGTGATCGAGCTGCTCGACAGCTGGCAGCCGCCGCCGCTGGAGGGCGGCGACAAGGCGCGCCTCCTGCTCGCCGCGGTCCGGGCGGCGGGGCTGTGTCGGCCACCGCGCCGGCCGGCGGCGGAGCTGCGGCCGAGCGGGCGCCGCCACAGCAAGGAGCGCGACGCCGAGGCGGTCCGCCACCACTACGACGTCTCCAACGAGTTCTTCTCGCTCTTCCTCGACGACTCGACCACCTACAGTTGCGCGATCTTCTCGCGCGGGGCGGAGACGCTGGAGGAAGCCCAGGAGGAGAAGCTCGAGATGGTCGCCCGCAAGCTGGCGCTGCAAGAGGGCGAGCGGGTGCTCGACGTCGGCTGCGGCTGGGGCAGCTTCCCGCTCTGGGCAGCGACGCGGCACGGGGCCAGCGTCGTCGGCATCACCCTCTCCCCTCCCCAAGCCGAACGAGCCCGCCAGCGGGCCGAGGCGGCCGGCGTCGCCGACCGGGTCGAGATCCGGGTGATGGACTACCGCGACCTGGCCGGCGAGCGCTTCGACGCGATCTCCAGCATCGGCATGGTCGAGCACGTCGGCGAGGCCCAGATCGATGTCTACGCACAGACCCTGGCGCGGCTGCTGGAGCCCGGCGGGCGGCTGCTCAACCACGGCATCGCCCGCCTCCGTCACACAGATCCCGAGGCCGGGCCGTTCTCCGAGCGCTACGTCTTCCCCGATGCCGAACCGCTGCACCTCTCGCGCGTGCTGCTGGCGCTGGAGCGGGCGGGCTTCGTCACCCGCCACGTCGAGGAGTTCGGCGCCGACTACGCCGAGACCCTGCGCCACTGGGCGCGCCGCCTCGACGAGAACCTAGACGAGGCGGTTCGGCTAGCGGGCCCCGAACGGGTCCGCGTCTGGCGCCTGTACCTGCGCATGGCCCGCAACGGCTTCGAGAACGGGTTTCTGAGCATCTACCAGGCGCGCTGCACGCTTGGCTGACGCCTGGCGACTTATGCGTCCATATGACGCATAAGTCGCCAACTACACCGGGAAGTCGGCTCCGACCTGGTCGATCGACCAGTCGGCACCAGCTTGCTCGAGCTGGTCGACCTTGTAGCTGCCGGTTGCGACGCCGACCACCTTGATGCCGGCGCCATGGCCTGCCTTGACGTCGCGGGGGGTGTCGCCGACGGCTATGCAGGCGCCATCGGCAAGGGTCCCGCCGGAGACGAGGGCGCCGCGCCGCAGGGCGGTTTTCGTCACCTCGGTGCGGTCGGACGAATCCGAGCCGTAGCCGCCGAAGCTGAAGAAGCGGTTGAGGTGGGCGCGGGCGAGCTTGATGTGGGCGGCGGCCTCGATGTTGCCGGTGACCAGGCCGAGCAGGAGGCCGTCGTCGATCAGGCGGTCGAGCAGCTCCTCGATGCCCGGCATGACGCGGTACCCGTCGGACTGGGCGACGGTGTCCGGCAGGTGCTTGAGGTAGCAGCCGATCGCTTTCGCCCGCTCTTCGGGGCTGCCCTCCCGGCCGATCACCTCGCGGAAGACGATCGCGGCGATCTCGGGGTCGGTCATGCCGGCGTCGGTGTGCTCGGCGACATTGGCTTCGACTTCGTAGAGCTCCTCGAAGGCGCGCTGCCAGGCGACGCCCCCCGCTCCCCCGGTGACGAGGAGCGTGCCGTCGATGTCGAAGAGGACGGCGCGGACCGCACCGGGGTCACTCGCCACTCAGCAGCTCCTTCTGCGAGAGCCAGTAGAGCAGGCCGAGAGCAGGCAGGACGACGACCGCGGCGATCAGGAAGACGACGATCACGGCGGCAAGTGTCTCCGGCGGCGCGGCGGACTCGGAGATCTTCAGCGAGGTCGGCAGCAGGTAGGGGAACTGGGCGACGCCCCAACCCCAGATCACGGCGACGAAGGCGCCGATCGCCAACGGGCGCAGCCCGCGACGGGCGCCCCGGGCCAGCATGACGAGCACGGCGAGGCCGCAGAGGCCGGAGACGACGACCAGCGGCAGGGCCTGGTCGACGAGCCGGTCGAAGACGTAGCGGCTGTCGGCGTGGAGGACGAAGAGGCCGGCGATGGCGAAGGCCCCCGCGACGACGGCCGCCGCGAGAGCGCGTCGGGAGAAGTAGCCCTCGAGCTCGGCGCTGCCCGAACGGCGCGCGTCGGCGACGAGGAAGACCGCGGCGAGGTAGGCGCCGCTGGCGACGAACATGCCGCCGGTGAGCAACGGCAGCGGCTGCAGCCAGCTGGAGAAAGCGTCCCCGTTCCCCGCGGCGGGGACGTTGCCGTCGGCGATCGCGCCGACCACGGTTCCCATGAAGAACGGGGTTAGGACGGAGGAGAGCGCGAAGGCCGCCCCCATCGCGCGACGGGCCTCGAGCGAGCGCACCGACTCGCGGAAGGCAAAGCCGGCGCCGCGCAGGACGATGCCGAACGCGGCCAGGGCCAGCGGCACGTACAGCGTCGACATGATCGCGCCGAAGGCCTCCGGAAAAGCGGTCCAGAGGACGACGAGGATGAAGATCAGCCAGACGTGGTTGGCCTCCCAGACCGGCGTCAGCGAATGCTCGATCAGCGCCCGCGGCCGCTTGCCCTTCTCGGCGCCGCCCGCGACCAGGTCCCAGAAGCCGGCGCCGAAGTCGGCCCCGCCGAAGACCGCGTAGAGCGTGGCGCCGGTCCAGAGGATCACGGCGCACACGTCGGCGCGCGTCACCGCCCAAACTCCCCGCCGATGGGCCGATACGTCAACGATGACTTGACGTATCGGCCCGTCGGCGTCATTGGGTGACCTCCGCCGGCGGGGCGTAGGGGGTCTCGCCCTCGTCGGCGCCCTCGCCCTCCTCCCGCCAGCGGCGGGAGAGCCGGCGCAGGACGAGGATCGCCGTCGTGCCCAGCGCGGCGTAGAGGATCAGCACGCCGGCGAAGGCGAACCAGATGCCCTCGGCCTCGGTCACCGCTTCCTCGGTCCGCATGAAGCCCTGCACGATCCAGGGCTGACGGCCGACCTCGGTGACGATCCAGCCGCACCACAGCGCGACGACCGCGGCGGCGCCGGAGGCGGCGACCGCGCGCAGGAACCAGGGCGTGCGCGGGAAGTCGCGGCGCCGCCACCAGACGAAGGCGAACCAGGCGGCGAGCCCGAGCAGCGCGGTGCCGATCCCGACCATCGCGTCGAAGGAGAGGTGGAGCAGGGTGTTGGCGGGGGGCTCCTCGTCGTCGGGGATCTGGTCGAGGCCGGTGACCACCGTGTCGCGGCTGAAGCCGACCAGGAAGGAGTCGAGGCCGGGTATCGGGATCGCTCCCTCGACGCCGTCGTCGGTGCAGATGCCGCCGATGTACTCGGTCTGGTCGGGGCCGGTTTCCTGGATGCACTCCATCGCCGCGAACTTGGCGGGCTGGTGATCGGCGATCGCCCGGGCCGCGGTGTCGCCGACGAAGAGCTGGATCGGCGTGGCGATGCAGGCGATCGTCAGCGGGATCGCCACCCCCAGCCGGTGCAGGCGGTCGCGCCGCCCGCGCAGCATGCCCACCGCGTAGATCGAGGCGACGAGGAAGCCGGCGACCATGTAGGCGGCGAGGATCATGTGCGGCACCTCGTAGCCCGTAGCCGGGTTGAAGAGGACCTCGAGCGGGTCGGTGCCGACCACCTTGCCGGCGGCGTCGAGGGTGAACCCCTGGGGCTGGTTCATCCAGGCATTGGCCGTGACGACCGAGAAGGCGCCGCCGATGCCGGTGATCACCATCGGCACGCCGGACCAGAAGTGGGCCCAGCCGCTGAGCCGCTTCCAGCCGTAGATGTAGATCGCGAGGAAGATCGCCTCGGTGAAGAAGAAGATCCCCTCGATCGCGAAGGCGATCCCGAAGGCGTCGCCGAAGCGCTCCATGAAGCGGGGCCAGAGCAGGCCGAACTCGAAGCTGAGCACGGTGCCGGTGACGGCGCCGACGGCGAAGGTCACCGCCATCGCCTTCGACCAGCGCCGCGCCAGCCGCATCGCGTCCTCGTCGCCGCGCTTCAGCCCTAGCCAGTTGGCGGTGAGAACGATCGCCGGCAGGGCGACGCCGATGCAGGCGAGGACGATGTGGAAGGCGAGGGTGAAAGCCATCAGCTCGCGCGCGGCGAGCAGGTTGGACTCAGACGCCGCGAGCGGGAGGGCGTCGAGCAGGGGCACGGCCTACTCCGCGCGCCTCGCCTGGCGGTAACGGCGGATCAAGGCGTTGGTCGAGCTGTCGTGGGCGAGCTCCGGCTCCTCGTCGGCCTGCAGCTCGGGGACGATCGCCACCGCCAGCGCCTTGCCCAGCTCGACCCCCCACTGGTCGAAGGAGTCGATCCCCCACACCGCTCCCTGGGTGAAGGTGCTGTGCTCGTAGAGGGCGACGAGGGTGCCGAGGGTGTGCGGGTCGAGGCGCTCGGCGAGGATCGTGTTGGAGGGACGGTTGCCCTCCATCACCCGGTGGGGGACGACCTCCTCGGGCGTGCCCTCGGCACGGACCTGCTCGGGCGTCTTGCCGAAGGCGAGCGCCTCGCTCTGGGCGAAGACGTTCGACATCAAGAGGTCATGGTGATCGCCGAGCGGGTTGTTGCTCTGCATGAAGCCGATGAAGTCGCAGGGAATCAGCCGCGTGCCCTGGTGGATCAGCTGGTAGAAGGAGTGCTGGCCGTTGGTCCCCGGCTCGCCCCAGAAGATCGCCCCGGTGTCGTAGTCGACATGGGCGCCGTCGAGGGTGACGTGCTTGCCATTGGACTCCATCGTCAGCTGCTGCAGATAGGCGGGAAAACGGTGCAAGTACTGGTCGTAGGGGAAGACGCCGCAGGTCTGAGCGCCGAAGAAGTCGCCGTACCAGACGCTGAGCAGCCCCATCAGCATTGGCAGGTTCTCCGCCGGCGGCGCCTCGCGGAAGTGCTCGTCCATGGTGTGGAAGCCGGCCAGCATCTCCTCGAAGCGGGCCGGCCCGATCGCCAGCATGGTCGAGAGGCCGATCGCGGAGTCCATCGAGTAGCGGCCTCCCACCCACTCCCAGAAGCCGAACATGTTCTCCGTGTCGATGCCGAACTTCGAGACTTCCTCGGCGTTGGTCGAGACGGCGACGAAGTGCTTGGCGACCGCTTCCTCCTCGCCGCCGAGACCGGCAAGCGACCACTCGCGGGCGGTGCGCGCGTTGGTCATCGTCTCCAGCGTGGTGAAGGTCTTGGAGGAGATGACGAAGAGCGTCTCCTCGGGGTCGAGGCCGCGGGTCGACTCGGCGAAGTCGGTGCCATCGACGTTGGAGACGAACCTGAACGAGAGTGCGCGGCGCGAGTAGTGGCGCAGCGCCTCGTAGGCCATCGCCGGGCCGAGGTCGGAGCCACCGATGCCGACGTTGACGACGTTGCGGATCGGCTTGCCGGTGTGGCCGGTCCACTCGCCGGAGCGGACCCGTTCGGCGAAGGCGGCCATGCGGCCGAGCGTCTCGTGCACCTGCTTGACCACGTCGACGCCGTCGACGATCAGCGAGCGCCCGCGCGGCATGCGCAGGGCGACGTGGAGCACGGCGCGATCCTCGGAGACGTTGATGTGCTCACCGGCGAACATCGCTTCGCGGCGCTCCTCGACGCCGCACTCCTTCGCCAGCTGCCCGAGCAGCATCAGCGTCTCGTCGGTGATGCGGTTCTTGGAGAAGTCGAGGTGGAGGCCGGCGCCGTCGGCAACGAGCCGCTCGCCGCGCTGGGGATCGGCGGCGAAGAGGTCGCGCAGATGCTCGTTATGAAATCCCGCGTAGTGGTCTTGAAGGGCGTGCCAGGCGGGGTGCTGGCGCAACGCCGAGACGTCGCTCACGCGGTTGCCCCGGCCTGCGACTCGATCGTCTGCAGCATCTCGTCCCACGACTTGGCGAAGGCCTCCTTACCTTCGTCCTGCAGCCGCTTGGCTAGCGCTTCGACGTCGATGCCGGCGATGTCGAATTCCGCCAACACCCGATCGCAATCGCCGCCATCGGCAGGGACCAGCGCGCCGACCTCGCCGTGATCGGCAAAGGCGTGCAGGGTCGGCTCGGGCATCGTGTTGACGGTGAAGGGCGAAGCGAAGCCCTCGATGTAGAGCACGTCCGAGGCGTCGGGGTCCTTGGTGCCGGTGCTCGCCCAAAGCATGCGCTGCGGGCGCGCGCCCTCGTTCATCAGCCGCTGCATGCGTGGCGAGTCGAGCAGCTCGCGGTAGGCGCGGTAGGCCTGGAAGCCGATCGCCAGGCCGAGCCGATTGTGCAGTGCGTCGGGCACCTCGCCGCTGACGGCGACGTCCCAGCGGCTCATGAAGATCGAGGCGACCGAGGCGATGTCGGCGCTGAGCCCGGCCTCTATCCGCCGTTCGATCCCCTTCATGTAGGCGTCGGCCGCGGCGAGGTATTGCTCCGCGTCGAACAGCAGCGTGACGTTGATCGGGATGCCGGCGAAGATCGACTCCTCGATCGCGGTGAGGCCGGCATCGGTGCCAGGGATCTTGATGAAG
>DASUZK010000092.1:0-16332 GCA_036376915.1 Solirubrobacterales bacterium | reverse complement strand
GGAGGGGGATGCCGGTGCCCCTACCCAAAACACTCCAGCGAGGCTCCTGCCGAGCGTTTTGGGTAGGGGCACCGGCATCCCCCTTACCCCAACCGCTAGCGCTTCGGAGGGCTGATCTGTTCGACCGGCAGCACTGCGCCGCGGACGTGCTGTTTGCGCGGTAGGCGGAAGTAGGAGCGGGTTGCGTCCTTGACCATGCTGCGCAGTGCGACCAGGGCGAGCGCGGCGCCGATGATCGAGTAGACCCAGCCGCGGACCATGAAGCCCTCGGCGAAGATGCCGCAGACCGTCAGGGCCAGGGCGAAGGCGAAGATCGCCGGCGCCCACGAGGAGCTGGGCGGGTGGACCTGCTCTCCCGGCTCGAGTATGTGCCTGTGCTCGGGGCTCATGAGGCGACGTAGAGGACCGCGACGAGGAAGCTGAGGGCGAAGACGGCCGCGGCGATGCCACCGGCGAGGAGGCCGGCGGAGATGCTCGATCTTGCTGTCTCGCGATCCACGCTCGGATTTCTACTAGACGACACGGTCGAGCGGCATCGCGACGAAGAGCAGCGCCAGGTAGGCGAGCGAGTAGAGGTAGGTGCGCAGCGCCCAGCGACGATCGGCGCTGCGCAGGAGGCGAACGGCGCAGTAGATGAAGCCCGCCCCGAGCGTCATCGAGGCGACCAGGTACTCGGCGCCGAAGCCGCCCGCGCAGAAGGGCAGCTGGGTCACCGCGTAGAGGAGCACCGTGTAGAGGAGGATCTGGCGGCGTGTCTCGTCCTCGCCGCGCACGACCGGCAGCATCGGGATGCCGGCCTTGGCGTACTCGTCCTTCATCAGCAGCGAGAGGGCCCAGAAGTGGGGCGGGGTCCAGAAGAAGACGATCGCGAAGAGATAGAAGGCGGTGCCGCCGAGCCCACCCGTGACGGCCGCCCAGGCGACTAGCGGAGGGACCGCGCCAGCGGCGCCGCCGATCACGATGTTCTGCGGCGTGGAGCGCTTGAGCCAGAGGGTGTAGACGAAGACGTAGCCGAAGAGGCCCGAGATCGAGAGCGCCGCCGCCAGCGGGTTGACGGTCAGCGCCAGCAGAGTGAAGGAGGCGCAGCCGAGAAGGATCCCGAAGGCGATGGCGGCCTGGGGCGAGATCCGCCCTGCCGCGACCGGCCGGGTCGCGGTGCGGGTCATGATCCGGTCGATGTCGCGGTCGATCGCGTGGTTGATCGCGCCGGCGCCGCCGGCCGAGAGGGCGCCGCCGAGGCAGACCAGGAAGACGAGGCCGAGCGAGGGGTCGCCCGCCACGTACATCGTCGCGATCGTGGTCAGCAGCAGCAGCGACTGCACCTTCGGCTTGGTCAGCGTCAGGTAGTCGCGCAGGACCGTCAGGGACGCTGGTCGACGCGATACCGCCGCCGCAGTCGCACTCATCGACGTCAGGCTACCGGCTGCTTCTCGGGCGCCGCCGGCTCGGCGCGACGCGTGCGATGGGCGATCGCGTCGCGGATGTCGCGCATCGGCCGGTCGCTGCGCACGTCGGGCAGCACGTCGAAGTTGTGCGGCTCCGGGGGCGAGAGCGCGAACCACTCGAGCGAGTCGCCCCCCCACTGGTCATGGCCGGCACGGGCACCGCCGGTGCGGCTGAGGATCGCGTTGACGAGCGTCAGGACGATGCCGATCGCCAGCACGAAGGCCCCGATCGAGGCGATCAGGTTGAGGGCGCTGACCCCCGTGCCGCTGAAGAACTTGTAGGCGTCGACGACCTCGCCGTGCTCGCCGCCGGCGAAGAAGAGGGGAACGAAGGCGAGCAGGGTCCCGAGCGCCATGGTCCAGAACGAGATCCGCGCCATCGTCTCGCCCATCGTCCGCCCGGTCAGCTTCGGGAACCAGTAGTACAGGGCGGCGAAGCCGCCGAAGACGGCGCCGCCGACGAGGGCGAAGTGGGTCGCCGCCGTGGCATCGGTGGTGTGCTGCAGGCGCCAGGCGACCGCGACCATCGAGTGCGAGATCTCCGAGGCGAGGCCGATCGAGATCGCCGAGATCGCGCCGAGGGCGAAGAGCAGCGGAGCGCGCATCTGCATAGCGCCGCCGATCATCGTCGCGATCAGGTTGTAGATGACGAGGCCGAAGGGGACGATCAGCGCCAGCGACATCAGCATCGCGTAGTACATCCAGCCGATCCCGATCGGCGCGGTGAGCATGTTCTGCATCCAGGCCAGGGTGCCGATCACGGCGATCGCGACCAGCGATCCGACCACGACGCGGCGTCCCTGGAGGGGCCTGCGGGCGAAGACCGGGACGATCTCGGCGATCGCGCCCAGCGCCGTGATCAGGACCAGCATGTAGGCGCCGGTGAAGAAGATCCAGCTCAGGTGCTCCCAGAGCAGCGGTGCGCCTCCCGAGCCATCGGCGAAGAAGATGCCGTCGAAGTTGCGGTCGATCAGCAGCATCGCGATCGCGCCCAGCATCACGGGGCCGATCACGAGGAGCAGCCAGGAGCAGATCGCCGCCGCCCAGGTGAAGACGGGCAGCCGGCGCCAGGCCATGCCCGGCGCGCGCAGCCTGTGCAGGGTCGCGACCAGGTTGATCGCGATCAGGACGAAGCCGAGGGTGATGAGCCCGTTTGCGGCAGCCCAGGCGTCGACCCCGTTGTTGGGCAGGAAGGCCAGCTCGGAGAGCGGCGCCAGCGGGTTGACGCCGGCCTCCGACGGGGTGAAGAGAAAGCCGGAGTAGAGGACCGTCGCACCGGCTATGTAGAGCCAGAGCCCGATCTGGCCGAGGCGGGGCAGGGCCGTGCCCCGTGCTCCGGCCTGGAGCGGCGCCAGGTAGTAGAAGAGGCCGAGCGCCAGCGGGATCGCGAAGAGGAAGATCGCCGTGGCTCCGTAGAGCGAGAGCATCCGGTTGAAGGTGACCGGCGTCAGGAAGGTGTTCTCCGGGATCGACAGCTGCAGGCGCATCAGCAGGAGCTCGACCAGGGCGATGAAGAGGAAGCCGAGCGAGGCGACGATCATCGTCCGGCCGACGTCCTTGTGGTCGGCGCTGGTGGCGATCTCCATCCAGCGCGGCCGGCGCCGGGGGAAGCCGTCGGCGACGAGCTCGGGGCGAGCGCTCAAGGTACTTCTCCCCCTTCGATCAGCCCCACGACGCGGTCCTGGGCTGCCTGGATGTCGGCTTTCTGGCTATCGAGGAAGTCTTCGTACTCTTGGGCCGAGACGACTTCGACGGCGGTTCGCATCGCTGCGTAGGCCTGGCCGGAGAAAGTCGCCGACTGACCCTCGTAGAGGCCCTCCTCGTCAGCGCGGAAGACGACGGGGTTGGTCTTGCCCGGGACAGCGTCGCGCTTGCCCGCCAGCTGCGGCACGTCCCAGGTGTGGATCACGTCGGTGGAGACGAGGTCGAGCTCGACCGTGGTGTCCACCGGCACGACGAGCTTGTAATAGGAGTAGGCGGAGTTCGGGTAGTCGTAGCGCCAGAGCCACTGCTGGCCGGTCGCCTGGATCCGCAGCGGCGCCGAGCGGGCCGAGGCGAGGCCCGTCGTCCCGGTGGCCGGAGTCTCGCGTGCCTTGCCGGTGTAGACGAGGCTGACGACGAAGATCGCGGCGGCGAAGGCGGTGAGCAGGGCGCCGACCCTGAGCTGGGCGTGCCGCCCGGGCCCCGACTCGCCAACGCCGCCGTCGCGGGCGCCGCGACGGCGCAGCGCGTAGACCAGCGCGCCGTTGATCGCGACGACGACGATCGTCGCGGCGACGAAGCCGATCCAAAGCAGGGTTTCGATCTGGTCAGTGCCAGGGGAGGCCGGACTCAAAGCGCGGCCATTCTAATCACGCGCGAGGGCACGACGCCGCGCCCCGGGGCGGCAAGGGGCCTCCTATACTCGCCGACCCTATGCGCAGGCGATCCCGGCCATCACCCGCGCTTCGCGTGGCCCTGCGCGCCGGGGCCGCCGGCGCGCTCGCCGCCGCGGTCGCCGTGCCGCTGTTGCGACGGCGTCTGCGAGCGCCCGCCGGGGTGACGATCGCGAGCTGCGCCGCCGGGCCTCTCGCGCTCGCGGTGCTCTACCCACGCTCGCGCAAGCGCGACGTGGCTCTCTTCGCGATGCAGATGTGGGCGTTCACGATGGTGCACGAGCTGCCCTACGACGACCCGGAGCGCCTGCGCCGGCGCCTGCGCGCCCGCTATCCGATCGCGATCGACCGCGCGATCGGGCTCGGCCGGCTGCCCAACGCCCGTCTCCAGGGCGCCCTGGCTCGCTTCCGTCGCGTCGATTCGCTCGACCGCGTTCTCACCTGGGTGCACTGGCTCTGGTTCCTCGAGCCCTACGTCGCACTGATCTGGATCCTCCTGCGCCACCCCGAGCGCTTCCCCCGGGCCGCCCGTCAGATGGCCGCGGTCTTCGACCTCGGCTGCGTCGGCTACTTCGCTGTGCCGACGGCGCCGCCGTGGTGGGCCTCCGAGCAGGGGCTGACCGGGGAAGAGGTGCGCCGGATCATGGTCGGCGTCGGCGAGGAGACCTGGCGCTCGGCCTGGCCGGCGATGTACGGCGCGCTCGGGGGCAACCCCTGGGCGGCGATGCCCTCGCTGCACTTCGCCACCTCGACGATGGCGGCGATCTCGCTCTCCGAAGCGGGCCGGGCCGAGGGCGCGATCGGGTGGGGCTACGCCACGGCGCTCGGCTTCGGGCTCGTCTACCTGGGCGAGCACTACGTCACCGACCTGCTGGCCGGCGCCGGCCTCGTCGCCACCGTGCGGCGTGGCGAGCCGCTCGCCGAACCGGCCGTCCACGCGGTCAACCGCGGCCTGCGCAGGTTGGAGCGCCTCGCCAACGGGTAGCTTCCCTTAGGTGTCTCCCGAGGGTTCGGTGAACGGCGGCGGCCCCGCTGAGCTTCCGATCTTCACGCGGCGGCGGGTCGCTCAGACCACCCTGCTCGTCCTCGTCGTGCTGGTCGCGATCTACTTTCTCTTCCCGCGACTGGTCGGCCTCGGCGACGCGCTCGGCAAGCTCGGCGAAGCCGACCCGCTCTGGGTCGCGGTGGCGATCGCCTTCAACGTCGCCGCGATCGCCACCTACATCGCGCTGTTCAAGGCAGTGGTCGGCGGCGATGTGCTCGCCTTCACCTGGAAGGAGACCTACGAGATCAACATGGCCGGCGTCGCCGCCACGCGGCTCTTCTCGGCCGGCGGGGCGGGGGGGATCGCCCTCACCTACTGGGCGCTGCGCAAAGCCGGGATGCCCCGCCACGACGTGGGGCAGCGGATGGTGGCCTTCCTCGCGCTCCAGTACGTCTTCTATCCGGTCGCGCTGATCGTCTGCGGGATCCTGCTGCGGACCGGAGTGGTGCCCGGCAAGGGCTCGGTCGAGCTGACCATCGTCCCGGCCGGTGTCGCCGGCCTGCTGCTGATCCTCGGGGTGCTCATCGCGCTGATCCCGCCCGATTTGAGCCGACGGGTCGCCGGGTTTGCCCGCAGCGAGCGGAGCAAGGCGATCGTCGCCAACGTCGCCAAGGTGCCGGCGATCGCCGGCGAGGGGCTCAGGTTCACGGCCGGGCTCTTCGCCAAGCCCTCGCGCGGCGGGCTGGCGGTGGTTGGCGCCGCCGGCTTCTGGGCCGCCAACATCGGCATCCTCTGGGCCTCTTTCAAGGCCTTCGGCGTCCACGTGCCGCTCGCCGTCGTCATCCAGGGCTTCTTCCTCGGCATGGTCGCCAATCTCTTCCCCCTGGCCCCCGCGGGCGTGGGCGCGGTGGACGCCGGGATGATCGGCGCCTTCGTCCTCTTCGGCATTCCCGAGGAGACGGTCTTCCCGGCGATCCTGGTCTACCGCTTGGTCGCCTTCTGGATGCCGCTGCCGCTGGGCATCGTCGCCTTCCTCCAGCTCCGCCACACGGCCCACGAGTGGGAGAGGGGGGAGCTGCCGGTCGACCGCGGTACTATAAAAAGTAAAGTATTGGCAGCACCACTAGACTCGAGGCGAACATGACGGAGGGCAAGAAGGTCGAGAACGTGATCGTCGTCGGCGGCGGGCCCGCCGGCTACACCGCCGCGCTCTACACGGCGCGGGCCAACCTCGAGCCCCTGGTCATCGAGGGGTTCCAGTGGGGCGGCCAGCTGCAGAACACGACCGACGTCGAGAACTACCCGGGCTATCCCGAGGGGATCATGGGGCCGGAGATGATGAGCCAGTTCCGCGCCCAGGCCGAGCGCTTCGGGACGCGCTTCGTCACCGACGACGTCGACCGGGTCGAGCTATCCGACGGCGGCGTGCAGAAGGTCTACCTCGGCGACGAGGAGCACCTGGCGAGGACCGTGATCCTGGCGATGGGGGCCGAGCCGCGCCGGCTCGGCGTTCCCGGTGAGATGGAGCTGGGCGGTCGCGGCGTCTCCACCTGCGGCGTCTGCGACGGGGCCTTCTTCAAAGATCAGCGGGTGATCGTGATCGGCGGCGGCGACTCGGCGATGGAGGACTCGATCTTCATCTCCAAGTACGCGAGCCAGCTGACCGTGGTCAACCGCCGCGACGAGCTCCGCGCCTCGAAGATCATGCTCGAGCGGGCGAAGGAGCGCGGCAACATCGACTTCAAGACCCCCTTCGTCGCCGAGGAGTTCGTCGCCGGCGAGGACGGCAAGCTCGGCCACGTGCGGCTGCGCAACGCCGAGACCGGCGAGACCGAGGATCTCGAGACCGACGGCGCCTTCATCGCGATCGGCCACATCCCGAAATCGGAGATCGTGGTCGGTCAGGTCGACACCGACGAGGACGGCTACATCGTCACCCAGCCCGGCTCGACCAGGACCAACCTGGGCGGTGTCTTCGCGGTCGGCGACGTCGTCGACCACACCTATCGCCAGGCGGTCACCGCCGCCGGCACCGGCTGCATGGGCGCCCTCGACGCCGAGTGGTACCTGCGCGACACCCCGCCCTCGCCCGAGGCCCACTGGATGCCCGGCGGCGAGCCGGTCGAGGTGGCTCCGACGCCTGGCTCGTAGGACGCGGGTTAGCTGGGTCCAGCGCTTGCGACAGTTGGTGTCAACGACTCTGTAGCCCCGGGCGGCACGGTGGGTGCTTCATCCTCATCGAGGACGAAGTAGTCCAGATCGAGGCGCTTGAGCAGATAGCTGCGGGCGACCGCGACGCCCACGTTGTTTTCGATCATCAATTGCGCAAGTTCGTTGCCGTCGACGAGAATGATTCGTGGGGTTACCTTTCCCGCATACTCGACGGCATCTGGGCTGAATGCCGATGTAGCGATAAAGACACCCTTTGTTGCATTTTGGCCCTGTAGTGCACCGACGAATTTTTGGATCTCGGGACGCCCAACAGTGCCAGTCCACTTCTTCGCCTGGACATAGACGGTGTCTAGGCCCAAGCGGTCTTCCCTGATGACACCGTCAACTCCTTCGTCACCGCTCTTGCCGAGACGTTCAGACGCCCCTTCCTGCCTTCCGCCATAGCCGATCGCGTGGAGAACGTCGAGCACTAGTTGCTCAAAAAACTCTGGGGTCTGGTCGTGTATTCGGTCCAGTAGCTCTCCGGCAAGCGCAGAGCGAAGCTCTCGATACGAACCCTCGATGCGTTCCTCCGGCGTTTGGTCCTCTGCGGCGGCTGGTGGCTCGGTCGCGGCTCCTTGGTTGCCTTTTGCCTGTCTGAATTCGGAAAACTCCTCGAACTGGGACAGCACAGCCAGGTCTACCCGAACCGGGTTGGACTCGAGAACTTCATGCCCACGAGCGGTAATCCGGTAAACGGCTCGCTTTGGACGCTGGATGAGGCCAGCGCGGTACAGATAGGTTGCGGCCCAACCAACACGGTTTTGAAGCGTCGTTACTCGACCGCTGGGAATCAGTTCCTCAACATCCTCCTGACCTAGTGCGAAGTGGCTCGTGAGATCCTCGCGAATTGACCGAATCGAATGATCGCCGTCATCGGCCAAGATCTCCAGCAGAGGCCGCATGAGCGATTGGAAATCTGGCACCGCCATGACGGAGACCATAGTGTGAAGGTAGGCCGAGTGTCGTTCCTATGGTGCTTGGGTTGGCTAAGCACTCAAGATGCGGAGGGCGGCATGTGCGGAGGCCAGCCGAGCAAAGTCGCCATCCTGGGTGACAACCGGAAGACCGTGCTCTACCGCGGTTGCAGCGATCAGGGCGTCGGTGAGCTTGACAGTGCGATGGATACCGGCCGCCTTGCAGTCAGCGACCAAGCGGGCCCAGGCTGTCATGACGGCCTCGCTGATGGGGATTGGATCGGCGGAGCGGGCGAGGGCGAGGGTGTCCGCTCTACGGGCTCGGGTTGCGTCGTCGGTTGCGTTCAGGACGCCGAGCTGAAGCTCTCCGATCGTCACCACGGAGACGGCGACTCGATCCGGCAGATCTCCGAGTGGGCGTCCGGTCTCGTGGGCGATGAAGACCGAGGTATCGAGCAGGCCGGCGGTCTTCTCGGTCAAAGCTCATCGAGGGTCTGGCCCGCCAGTTCGTCGAGCTCGCGCCGGAGGGAAGGATCGGCGGCCCGGTGGTGGAGCTGTTCGCGCAGCTGGGCGCCACCGAGCCATCGAGTGCGCTGGCCGTGAGGGACTATGTCGGCCATCGGGTCGCCGTTGACCGTGAGGACCACTCGCTCGCCAGCCTTGACGGCATCGATGACGCTCGCCGTTCGATTGCGTAGGTCTCGCACCCCGATCTCCATGTGCGACAGTGTAGCATCACTTGAATTGGCGATTGCGCGCTGACGGCCCTGGGTTAGGGTGGGCCCGTGGCAAATCGCGCCTCCACTCTCTTTCCCTTTGTGATCGCGGTGCTGTTGCCGCCGGCCGGGTTGTTGCTCGGGCTGGTCGAGCTGCGGCAGGACCGCGAATTGGGGATCCGGCTGCTGGCGGTCGCGGTGCTGGCGGCGGTCGTCTGGGCGCTGCTCTTCGTCGGCTAGCTCAGCCGACCAGCTTCTGGACGACGAACGTGCGAGCCCCTTTTGGGGTCTCGATCTCGACCGGCTCGCCGACCTTCGCGTCGCGAAGCGCCCTGCCGATCGGGGACTCCGCGGAGAGCCGGCCCGCGGCGAGGTCGGCCTCGGTCGAGCCGACCAGGGTCCAGGCATGGACTTCGCCCTTGCCTTCGTCGAGCACCTCGGCGGTGCGGCCGAAGGCGAAGGTGTCGCCATCGCCGTCGACCTCGACCACGATCGCGGTTCGCAGTCGCTCGCGCAATCGCTTGATCTTGGTCTCCAGGTGGGCCTGGTCTTCCTTGGCGATGTGGTACTCGGCGTTCTCCTTGAGGTCGCCTTCCTCGCGCGCCACCTTGATCCTGGCCGCCATCTTCGTGCGGGCGGGGCCTTCGAGCTGCTCGATCTCCTCGCGCAGCGCGGCGATCCCCTCCTCGGTGATCGCCTCTCCGCTGGATTTCGCGTCTCCCATCGGTCCACTCTTTCAGATCGCGGCGGCGAGCCGTGCGGGAAGCGAAGCGACCCCCGCTATGGTGGGTCCCACGGCTTCCTCCTGCACCCACATTCCCTCGATAGAGGTCTTCGACTCGCCGGCCGAGATCGCCGGCTGCGAGGAGTGCCTGGCGCAGGGAATGCAGTGGGTCCACCTGCGCATGTGTCAGAGCTGCGGGCACGTCGGCTGCTGCGACAACTCCGAGGGCAAGCACGCCACCGCTCATTACGAGCAGACCGGACACCCGGTGATCCGCTCGGTCGAGCCCGGCGAGGACTGGAGCTGGTGCTACGTCGACGAGACGATGTTCCGGCTCGCCCGCTGAGGGGCCTCGACGGCGACCTTCTCGGCGAAGAGCTCGACCAGGGCGGGGTCGAACTGGGTCCCGGCCGCGCGGCGCAGCTCCGCGAGCGCCGCGTCGGGGGGCATCGGCTCGCCGTAGGGACGCTCGCCGGTCATCGCCCTGTAGGCGTCGCAGATCAGGATCACCCGCGACGGCCGGGGGATCTCCTCGCCCGCGAGCCCGTCCGGATATCCGCTCCCATCCCAGTTCTCGTGGCTGGAGCGGACCACCTTCGCCACCTCGCGCAGGGCGGGCGCGGCGGCGAGCACCCGCTCGCCGATCAGCGTGTGCTTGTGCACCAGGTCTTCCTCGGCCTCGGAGAGCGGCCCGGCCCTGTGGAGGATCTCGTCGGGGATCGCGACCTTGCCGATGTCGTGCATCTCCGCCCCCCGCACGAGGACGTCCATCTCCTCGGCCTCGAGGCCAAGGGCGCGCCCCATCGCCGCGGCCAGGTGCGCGACCCCGCCGAGGTGACGGTCGAGCTCGGGCTCGCGCTCCCTCAGCAGCCCGAGCAGGACGCCCCTGGTCTGGCTCAGCGCCGAGTCGGCCCGCTGCCCCTTCTGCGTGTACATGCGCCGGTCGGCGATGAGCAGGGCGTCCTTGGAGGTCTGCGCCTCGCTCGGCAGGCGGACCGCTCCCCAGGAGGCCTTGATCGCGAAGCTCGGGCCCTTCTCGGTGAGGGCGGCCTCCGCCGCCTTGACCACCGCCTCCCCCTTGCGCCGATCGGCGAAGGCCAGGACGCAGAACTCGTCCCCGCCCAGCCGGTAGGCGGCTCCCCAGGGCTCGGCCGCGCCCGCCAGGCTCGTCCCCAGCCGCTTCAGCAGCTCGTCCCCGGCCGGATGGCCGAAGCTGTCGTTGTATGCCTTGAAGCCGTCGAGGTCGAAGAGGGCCAGGACCCCTTCGCTCGACTCGGGGTTGGAGAGCTCCCGCTCCAGGTCGTTGAGCAGCGAGCGCCGGTTGCGCAGGCCGGTGAGCGGGTCGGTCGTTGCTTCGCGCTTGCTCATGGCGAGCATCCGCGTGTTGAGGGCGAAGGTGGTGACCAGGCGGGCCAGCACGGCGAGCAGCGAGGCGACCCCGAGGACGATCGAGACAGTGCCGATCGCGGCGAAGTTGCCGAGCGCAAGCAGCCCGACGACCGCCAGGGCGAGCAGGACCGGCAGGGCGATCGAGCGGGCGGTGCGCGCCCGCGCTGGCTCGACCGAGGCCTGCGGGAGCCAGGCGGCGGCGGCGAGCAGGAGGAAGGCGAGTGGCCAGGCGACGCTGGCGAGGTTGAGGGCCTCGGTCGACTGGCCGGCGACCGAGAGGTAGACCACGTCGGCGGCGCCGAAGAGGATCAGCGCCGCGGCGATCAGCGGCCAGGCGCCGTGGGCGCGCCAGCGCGAGGTCGTCAGCGCCCCGGCAACGAGGCCGAGGAGGACCAGGTCGGCGCAGGGGTAGGCGAGGCTGACGGCGACGCCCAGGCTGCTGCCTTCGAGCGCTTCGAGCACCGGCGGGAAGATCAGTGCCGCGGCGACCGCGGCGACCGCGAGGGCCCCGATCAGGCCGTCGACCCAGGCGAAGGAGTCGACGCGGGAGGCGCGGCTGCGCAGGAGCAGCACGATGGCGAGGAAGGTAGCCGGGTAGAAGGCGAGGAAGAGCGCGTCGGAGGGGGAGGGGAAGGGCGCCGGGCTGGCGTAGTAGAGGACGACCGAGTAGTAGGCCTGCCCCAGCGCCCAGAGCAGCATGCCGGCGCCGAGGGCGATCCAGGCGACTCGCTCGTCTGGCACCTTCAGCGCCCTGAGCAGGACGATCGCCGCGGCTCCCAGCACGACCGCGTCGTAGACCCAGCGGCCGAAGGCGTCTTCGGTCGGGGCGCCGCCGATCGAGCCGAGGGTCACCGCCGCGTAGGCGGCGAGGAGGAGGGCAAGGGCGCCCAGCCCGGCGATGACGATCCTCGGCGGCAGGCGGCGGGCTCGCTGGGAGTCCATGTTCGAGACATCGGCCGCGGTGCATGGGGGCTTGAGGGTGGGGACGCCGGCACCCTCCCCAAAACGCTCGGCGGGAGCCTCGCTGGAGTGTTTTGGGAGGGTGCCGGCGTCCCTCCGACGGCTTTCTAGTCCGGCGTGACGATCGCGAAGCCGGGGTTCGGTTCGTCCAGCAACCCCAGCAGCTCGCCCAGCTTGGTCCCGTCGCCCTCGACGCGGAGTCGGCCGCTCTCGGCCAGCTCGGCGACGTCGGCTGTTTTCAGTAGGAGCTGGTCGAGGGCCTTGCGGTCGACCGTAAGGGCCGTGTCGGCGGCGGGCTCGTGGCTGCCGGGCTTGTGGCGGAGGACACCGTTGTGGACCGTGATCCGGTGCTGCTCGTCGGGGTTTGTGATCCGCCAGTCGATGCGCAGGTGCGCATCCCAGGCCCGCGGGCCGTCGAGGCGGATCGCCATCGCGTCGAGCAGCTGGCTGACCGTGAGGTGGGCGACCACGTCGGCCGGCGCGGTGACGGTCGGCGTGCCGGAGACGCCCTCGCGCAGCTCCCTGGCGCCCATCAGGAAGAAGTTGCGCCAGGTCGCGTTCTCGGCGCCGAAGCCGAGCTGCTCGAGCGCGTCGGCCTGCAGCTCGCGGGCCTCGCGGTTGTCGGGCTCGGCGAAGACGAGATGGTTGACGACCTCGGCCACCCAGCGGTGATCGCCTCGCTCGAAGCTGGCGCGGGCTTTCTCCAGCAGGGCCTCGGCGCCGCCGGCGAGCTCGACGTAACGGCGTGCCTGCTCGACCGGCGGGTGCTCCCAGAGGTGGGCAGGGTTGCCGTCGAACCAGCCCATGTAGCGCTGGTAGATCGCCTTGGTGTTGTGGCTGATCGAGCCGTAGTACTCGCGGCAGTGCCACTCTTCGGCGAGGCTGGGCGGCAGCTCGATCGTCTCGGCGATCTCCGGCCCGGTGTGTCCCTGGTTGAGCAGGCGCAGGGTCTGGTCGTGCAGGTAGGTGTAGAGGTCGCGCTGCTTCCCGAGGTACGCGACGATCTGCTCACGGCCCCAGCAAGGCCAGTGGTGCCCGGCGAAGAGCACGTCGGTCTCGGCACCGAAGAGGTCGATCGCCTGGTCGAGGTAGTGCGCCCAGACGCGCGGGTCGCGAACTAGGGCGCCGCGCGGGGTGAGGATGTTGTGCATCGAGCGGGCGGCGTTGTCGGCGATGCAGAGCGCCCGCACCTGGGGGAAGTGGATGTTCATCTCCGCCGGCGCCTCGGTCCCCGGGGTCATCTGGAAGCGCATGCGCACGCCGTCCACCGTCTCCTCCTGGCCGGTCTCGGTCACGTCGAGGTTGGGCGGGAGCAGGGTGATCGTGCCCAGCGAGGTGGTCTGGCCGAGGCCGGCGCCGAGCTGCCCCTCGGGGCCTCGCTCGAGCATCGCCCCGAACATGTAACCGGCGCGACGCGCCATCGCCGTGCCGGCGAAGACGTTCTCGCTGACCGCGTGGTGGAGGAAGCCGGCGGGGGCGAGGACCGGGATGCCGCGGGAGTCGACCTCCTCCTGGGAGACGACGCCCTTGGCGCCGCCGAAGTGGTCGACGTGGCTGTGGGTGTAGATCAGGCCGGTGACCGGCCGCTCGCCGCGGTGCTCGCGGTAGAGGGCCAGCGCCGCCGCGGCCGTCTCAGCGGAGACGAGCGGGTCGATGACGACGATCCCCTCCTCGCCCTCGACCACGTGCATGTTGGAGAGGTCGAAGCCGCGCAGCTGGTAGAGGCCCGGCGCCAGCTCGAAGAGGCCGGCGCCGCGGCCGAGGCGCGCCTGCCGCCAGAGGCTCGGGTTGGCGGTCGCCGGCGGATCGGAGTCGAGGAACTCGTAGCTCTCCAGCTCCCAGACGACCCGGCCCTTCTCGTTCTCGATCCGCGCCGGCTCGAAGGGGGCGACGAGCCCGCGACGCGCTTCCTCGAAGTCGCCCATGTCTACCCGTTCGCCGCGGCCGCCAGGCGGGGTGCCGGCGCGTAGGCCTCGCCGTGTCGTGCTCGCAGCTCTTCGAGGATCGCCACCGCGCGCTGGGCGCCGATCAGCTCGGTCTGCTCCAGTGGACCGAGCGGCCAGTTGAAGCCGAGCCGCATCGCCGTGTCCATGTCGGCCGGGGAGCCGACCTCCTCTTCGAGCGCGAAGGCGGCCTCGTTGGCGATCTGGGCGACGAGGCGAGGGAGGACGGCGGGAGCCGCTGGATCGATCGCGGCCAGTGCCTCGGGGTCGAGGGTCATTCCTCCCGGCTCACCCCCTCCCTGTCGCGCGAGTTGGTGCGAGGGAGCGGCGGAGCCCGGGCTCGGGGGATCGCTGTAGTCGTAGAAGCCCCGGCCGCCCTTGCGCCCCAGGTGGCCCGCGATGACCAGCTCCTCCTGGATCGCGCTCGGGCGCCAGCGCTCGGGCTCGCCGCCCTGGGCGTAGAAGGAGCGGGCAACGCTGAGGTTGACGTCGAGGCCGATCAGGTCGATCAGCTCGAAGGGGCCCATGCGGAAGCCGCCGCCCGCGCGGCAGACGCGGTCGATCGTTCCCGCGTCGGCGATCCCCTGCTCCAGCATCCGCAGCGACTCCAGGGTGAAGGGGCGGGCGAGGCGGTTGGCGATGAAGCCGGGGCTGTCCTTGGCCCGGATCGGGGTGCGGCCCATTCGCGTACCGACTTCCGCCGTCGTATTCAGCGCCTCGGGGGAGGAGTCGGCGGTGGCGACGACCTCGACCAGCTTCATCAGCGCCGGCGGGTTGAAGAAGTGCATGCCGACGACGCGCTCGCGGCCGGGGACCTCGGCGGCGATCGCCGTCACCGGGAGCGAGGAGGTGTTGCTGGCGAGGATCGCCCCCGGTTTGCAGGCGCCGGCCAGGGCGGCGAAGAGCTTCCGCTTCAGCTCGAGATCCTCGGGCGCGGCCTCGATCACCAGGTCGCATTCGGCCAGGTCGCCGATGCTCTGGGCGGCGCCGACGCGGGCGCCGGCGAGGTCGGCTTCCTCTTCGCTCCAGAGACCCTTCGCGGCGCCCTTCGCCAGGGCGCGGTGGAGGCGGTCGTTGGCCGCTTGGAGCGCCTCGGACACCGGGTCGTGCAGGCGGGTCTCGTAGCCGCCGAGCGCCGCGACCTGGGCGATGCCCGCGCCCATCGTGCCGGCGCCGACGACCCCCACGCAAGCGACCTCCGCGGTCATCGCCCCTCGAACTTCGGCTCACGCTTCTCGAGGAAGGCCTGCATCCCCTCGACTCGGTCCTCGGTCGCCATCGCCAGCTCGTAGAGGCGGCGCTCGTTCTCCAGGCCGGCGCCGAGCGAGGTCTCCTCGGCGGCGAGCACCGCCTGTTTGGCGAGCCTGGTGGCGATCGGCGGACGTTCGGCGACGGTCTGGGCGAGATCCATCGCCTCCTGCAGCCATCTGCCTTTCTTCACGACCTTGTTGACGAGGCCCATCTCGAGGGCCATGTCGGCGTCGAAGCGGCGGCCGGTCAGCACGTACTCCATCGCCAGCTGCTTGCCGAGCACGCGGGCGAGGCGCTGGGTGCCGCCGCCGCCGGGGATGATCCCGAGGGTTATCTCCGGCTGCCCGAACAGGGCCGTGTCGGAGGCGACGATCATGTCGCAGGCCAGCGCCAGCTCGCAGCCGCCGCCCAGCGCGTAGCCGGAGACGGCGGCGATCGTCGGCGTCTTGACCGCGCCGAGGCGGCGCCAGAAGGAGGAGGCCGGATGGCGCAGCGCCTCGGCGAAGCTGCGCTCGCTCATCGCCTTGATGTCGGCGCCGGCGGCGAAGACCTTCTCGGAGCCGGCGATGACGACGCAGCGGACGTCGGGGTCCGGGTCGAAGGCCTCCAGGGCCGCGGCGATCTGTTCCATCATCTCCGGCGAGAGGGCGTTGCGCGCTTCGGGCCGGTTGAGCTGGAGCAGGGCGACGTGGCCGTCGCGCGAGATCTCGACCGGGTCGGGCAAGCGGCTAGGCCCCCTCGACCATCGGCGTCATCGCGTTGACGCCCGTGGCGGCGCGGCCGATGATCAGCTTCTGGATCTGCGAGGTGCCCTCGTAGAGGGTGGTGACGCGGGCGTCGCGCAGGTAGCGCTCGACCGGGTAGTCGTCGACGTAGCCCGAGCCGCCGTGGACCTGGATCGCCAGGTTGGCGCATTCGACCGCCGACTCGGTCGCGTAGAGCTTCGCCACCGAGGTCTCCAGCGTGTTCGGCTTGCCTTCGTCCTTGAGCACCCCGGCCCGGTAGACCAGCATCCGCGAGGCGTCGCGCTTGAGGATCATGTCGGCGATCATCTCCTGCACCAGCTGGAAGCGGGCGAGGGGGACGCCGAACTGCTTGCGTTCCTTGGAGTAGGCGACGGAGGCTTCGACGCAGCCTTCGCAGATGCCGACGCAGCCGGCGGCGACGCTGTAGCGGCCGTTGTCCAGGGCGCTCATCGCGACCTTGAAGCCGTCGCCGATCTGCCCGAGCATCGCGTCCTCACCGACCTCGACGTTGTCGAGCGAGATCTCGCCGGTGTCGGAGGAGCGCAGGCCGAGCTTGCCGTGGATCTCCTGCGTCGTGAAGCCGTCGCTGTCGGTGGGGACGATGAAAGCGGCGAGGCCGCGGTATTTCAACGCCGGGTCGGTTTGGGCGAAGATCAGCGCGAACTCGGCG